>JANPPJ010000016.1:0-3523 GCA_031428455.1 Hyphomicrobiales bacterium
ACGAAGCTCGGACTGCCCTCGATTCGCATTTTGTCGACGTCTTGGTAGTCCGCAGCCAGTTTTGCAAAGGCGGTTCCGTCGCGAATGCGTTGTTTGATCGCGAGTAAATCAACGCCGAGAGCTTTGGCTAGTTCGCATTGAACATCCCAACGGGCAATGTCGCGGCAATCCCGAAAAAATCCGCTGCGGAATGCCCACAGCACCTTATCGAAGATTGATGTTGCTGATCCGCTCTGGCGTTCTGCTCCTAAGTCATGTTCCCATTGCTGGATAGCCGTCATGAACAAGCGCGCTCGTTGATGTTGGCGCGCGCGATTTCAGCCAGATTTCCGGATGAACTTCAATATGGGGATACTGTCGCGCGACTGTTCGCAAATGTGCGTTGAACCCAGCATAGTCGCACTTGTCTTTCCAAGTCGACGTAATCTTGCGGGCCGTATCGCCAAAGACAGAGCAAAACCGATAGTCCAATCGAACCGCATCGCCGAATTTTTCTTTGACCGCATCGATACGAGCCTGCGCAGCATAAGCCCAGATGCACAATATGTCGGAAAAGTAAGAAATCTGGACGACGCTCATTTGATCGGCTCCCTCAAATGACCGAATTCCCCCCAGATGGCCTGGGTCCCGAGCGTCAAAGTAGCCTTCTAATTTATACTCGGCCATCTTTGATGAACAATCGTCACAACGATGGTCGAACGCGTTCCATGGCCCTATTGCTCTGCTTTACAGGTTTCATGCGCACGTTTTCCAACGCTGCCTAACTGCGTGGTAGCTACGCGGCATCCGCCAGTATTTGGCGGATGCCGTTTTTTCTTGGCTTACTTCATCATGCCCTGGGCTTTTTCCTTTGGCATCACGCAGCCCTTCTCATCCTTCTTCGTCATCATGGTCTTGGCCATGTCCATCTCTTTCATGGCTGCGGCCTTCTTGGTGGCGTCTGTCATCTTCATCATGGAATCGTTCATTGTCTTCATGTGGGCCTCGGAACAATTCATGCTCGCCGTAGCGCCTGGGGTTTGCGCAAGGGCCGGGGCAGATGTGAGAAACGCGGCCGCGAGAGCGGCACAAGCGAGCGGATGGGTCATTTTCATTGGTGGTTCTCCTTGAGGGCTATTCTTGATTTTAACTAACCAAAACGCCGCAGTCACAAGTTTGGTTCCACGAAATCGTGTCTAACCGTTATTCTGATCGATTGTCGGCTGGTCCAGGGTCAGATTTGATCCACTAGTTTATGCAGCCCTCTTGCAAAATATTTGCAATTATGGATCGCCCATGTAGACTAGGGAAGCTCTGAATAAATTACCGTTTGAGATTCGCAGCGTTATTTTGTGATTATTGTCTATGTGTAGGCTGAGTTTGGCTCGGTTATCTTCGTGTGAGTCGTCCCCACATTGTCGTTTGCATCCGATCTTGGCGTGCAAAAATCCATGTTTCCTGAGGAGCTTGCGCATCAATTTTAGCGCTGCGCGCTTGTTTCTCTTCGACTGGACCAGCACATCCAGAACCTCGCCTTCGGCGTCGACAGCGCGCCATAAATAGATCATGCGTCCGTCGATCTTGAGATATACCTCATCCAGATGCCAGGTTGTGTGGGGCTTCGGTCGGCGCTTGCGTAAAGCTGCCGCGATCAACGGCCCGAAGTGATTCACCCAGCGTCGTACCGTCTCGTAGGAGACCGTGATACCGCGTTCGGCCAACAAATCCTCGACGTCACGGAAGCTCAACGAGAATCGAAGGTACAGCCAAACCGCCTCCTGGATCACCTCAGGCGGAAAACGGTAGCCACTGTAGCTGATTTTCGTCATCCCGGTGAGCTATGGAGCCGTAGCCAGATCCGCAAGGCCCCGCGACGTGACAGAGCCTATCCGTTCGCTCTTACGCGCTGCCGACGACGATGCGCCGTTCAAATTGCAGGCCGACGAGTCGATGCGTGATCACGATCATGGCGCTATCGGGAAGCTCGCGCCGAAGCAGGTCGAGTAGCTCCTGCTCCCCCACGCTCGACATCGCGCTCGTCGCTTCGTGCATGAGAATCCAGCGCGGCCTTTGAAGCAACGCGCGGGCGAAGCCGATGCGCTGCTGGTCCTCAACGCCGAGTTCTTCCTCCCAATTGGAGGCCGTGGCCAGAAGCGGCGTCAGGTGGGCGAGGCCCACGCTCGCCAGAACCTGCGCGACGTTGTGCATGGACGGGCGGGCTGGATCGATGGTCTCGACGATCACTTCCAGAAGCGTGGCCTGCGGGATGTGCGGATGCTCGCCCATGAAGAAGGGCTCGGCGTCTTCGGGAAGTTCGATGCGGCCCGCGCCCCACAGCGACAGTCCCGCAAGCGCACGGAACAAGGCTTCCGCGCCTTGAGGCGTGGTTTCAAGGAGCACGCTTTCGCCCGGTTTGATCTCGGCGGAGAAATGCTCCACCACCGCGTGGCCGTCAGGCAGCACCAGGCTGAGGTCGTGGAACACCAGCGCCGGACCGTTCTCGCTCATCCGTGCGAAACTGCCTTTCTGCTCCGTGAAGTGCGGGTCTGAACTGTTTTCTACGGCGTCCTGCAGCTGCAGCACGCGCTCGGCGGACGCTTCCCATTGCGCCACGCTGGAATAATTGCTCGACAGCCACGACAGCGCCGCCGTCACCTGTCCGAAGGCGATTGTCACCTGCATAAGCGTGCCAAGCGTCATCTCCCCGGCGAAATAGCGGGGCGCCAGAATCAGCAGCGGCAGCACTGCTGTCAGTTGCGCGTATCCTGCGTTCATGAACATCAGGTTGCGAAGTGATGCGCGCTGGCGCGCCCATGCTGCGCATATGGCGTCGAAGGCTTGCGCAAGCCGCTGGCGTTCGCCGCGCTCCGAACGCGCCAGCGCAATGGCCTGCGAGTGGGTCAGCGCATTGATGAGGAGCGCGCGATGATTGGCCTCCGCTGTTTGCCGGTCGTCGGTCGCGCGCACTAATGGCGAGCCGATGAAGATCGTGATCGCCGCGCCCAGCCCCGCATAAATGAGCGCGATCCAGACCATGTGCCCCGGGATCGTGATCGCCAGATTTCCGGTCGCGATATAGAGCGGCCCCGAGTAGAGCCACAGCACGCCGACGAAGAGCACGAGCTGGGTCAGGGCATAGAGCAGCGAGACGAGGAACTCGACCACCCACTCGGACACGAGGCGCGCGTCCTCGGCGATGCGGCCATCCTCGTTGCCGTGCGCGCCGCCGATGTAGCGCAGCCGGTAGTGGCGGCCCTCCGACATCCAGGCGTCGCGAACGCTCGCCGTCAGATAGGTGCGAAGGACGAGCTGCAGGCGTAGTTTCGACTCCAGGCTGAGAGCTTGAAGAACCATCATCGCTAGCACGATCGCAAAGAACGTCCATGCCTGTGCGCCGAGGCCGGTGACGGCGCGCTTGTCGAGCAGATCGAAGAATTCCGCGCTCCAGCTTGCCAGCCGCAGAACGAGCAGGACTTCGAAGATCGTGACGATGAGGGCAGTGGCGATCAGCGCAATCGCGCGCCAGCGCTTAGGCGTGCCGAAG
>JANPPJ010000017.1:0-28943 GCA_031428455.1 Hyphomicrobiales bacterium
GCGCACATGCGGAACTTGTCCTCAAGATCAGAGTCGCTGATCGGGTTTAACGGGCCGCCGCGATAACGCTCGTCAGCCCATTGCACGAGCGTGCGCCCATCCTTCGTGTCCACCTCAATGCGCGAGCGGATAAGATCATAGCCCTGCGCATCGATCTGCGGATCGCCGAGGCATTGCGTGCGCTTCTGCATGTCCTGCATCGCAGGGCCGGACACGAAATCGTCGAGGAATTCGTGGTGGCTTGCGCGGCGCTTCAGCACCATCATCGCAAGCAACGCCGGCATCGAGAACTTCGCCTGAAGATGATTGATCGCCACAGGATAGCGGATCGGCTCCAGAATGTTCTTTCCTGCATAAAAGCGGATCGCCTCAACCTCTTCCGGCTTGAGGTCGTTGTCGAGAACAAGCTTCAACATCGCATCCATGGACTGATGCGTGAGAATGCCCGACGGGAATGGCTTGATGCTGACGCCCGGATCGACAATCGTAAACGTCTTGCCAAAGCCCTGCGCGGGCTTGGCCGGATCAAAGCCTTCGCCCATGACAGCGAAGAAGCCCCACTGGCCATCCAGCACGGTGGGATCAGCCGTGAAGCCGCGCGAGGCCAGAATGGCCGCCGTGACGCCGTTTTCCGAGGCCCGCCCAACATGCAGCGGTTTGGTCATGGTGCCGAAGTTGGCGCGTATGCCAGCCGCCAGCGACGCGGCAATGCCAAGCGCATGGGCAAGCTTCACACCCGTAAGCCCAAGCAGCTTTGCAGCTGCAGCGGCGGCGCCAAACGTGCCGACCGTGCCCGACGTATGATGCCCACGGCGATAATGCCGATGCGACATCCATTCGGATATTTTGCACTCGGTTTCAAAGCCGGTCTGAAACGCCAGCATGAAACGCTTTCCATCAATCCCGCCAAGCCGCTGCGACATGGCGATGGTTGCGGCCAACGGCGGGACTGATGGATGCGTCAGCAAGCCATACACATGGGCTGGATCATGCGAGACCTGCGTATCATCCCAATCATGGGCGTGGCCCGCAGTGCCAAGCACGCGCGCGGCAATGGCCGCAGGCGCCTTGTGCTGACCGCCCGACAAAAGCAGCGCTTCGGCCTTGCCGCCCTGGTCCAACGCATCCTCGATGAGAATGTGAACCGAATGCTCCGAACAGCCGGCGATCATCACGCCAAGCGAATCCACCATGCAGCGCTTGCCAACGCGCAGCGCTTCTGCCGGCAGATCGTTGTAGGAAACGTTTTCGATGAACTCGATCGCTTCTGCGGTGATCGCCTTGTGGTCAGTCATGGATATGAGCTCTCACGTTTCCCGCAGTTGCCGCGCCTCATGCGCATTACGCATGAGGGCGAACAATGTGAAAGCTTTTCCCGGTCGAGGTTCAGATTGTCAACGACCGGTCTTTACTTCAGCAGCTCTTTCGCGCGGTTCACCACGTCGGGCGACAAGGCGAACATCTCGGCGACTGCCGTCTGCAATTGCACGCCCGGCGTCGGGTCAATTTCGATCCCCAACTTGTCGGCGTCGGTGACGAACTCGGCATCTTTCATCATGGCGTCAAAGCCCGCGCGCAATTCCTTTACACGCGTTTCCGGCACGCCGCCGGGCGCGATCAGCGGACTCGCGATCCGCGTGTCGCTCAGCATCAACTGCAATATTTGCTTGTCCGTCGGGTTCTGCACAAGATCGATGGCGAGCGGAACGTTGGGCAGGTCAGGCGCCTTGTCGAGCGCGCCTTGCACAAGGATATTGACCTTCTTGTCGGTCAGCCACGTTGGCACGCGACGTTTGACGCTCGTCCACGACCAGCCGCACCAACCCTCCGTCTCGCCGCGCTCCATCGCGATGGTCAGCTCGTTGCCTCCCGGGTAGCCCGTGACGATCTTGAATTTTGTGCCAAGCAACGCATTGAACAATCGCGGCTGGTTGAAGGTGCGCGTGCCCACCGTGGCGCCCAGCACGACCTCGCGCTTCTGCGCGTCTTGAATGGTCGCAACGCTGCGCTCCGCCCACACAACGCACAGAGGCGTTTCCTTGGCCCGGCTGCCAATCCAGTTGAGTTGACGCGGATCATATTTGACGGCGGGATTTCCAAACAGCGCTTCAAAGGCAAGCGCCCCGTCGACAAGCGCAAGCGCGGAACCGTCACGTGGCGCAATATTGTAAAGATGGTTGAGCGCAACAACGCCGCCTGACCCCGGCATGTTCTGCACAATGATCTGCGGATTTCCCGGCAGATGCCTGGCGTAGTGTCGCGAAAAAAGGCGTGCGGTGGCGTCATAAGTGCCGCCAGATGTGAAGCCAACCGCAATGGTCATTTTCGACAAATCCTGCGCGCCCGCGCAGCTTGTCCAGAGCACGGTCGCAGAGAGCGCGGCGACAGATACGCTAGTCTTTCGGTTTATTGTTTGTCTCACGTTTGCCTCCCCCGGTTGCGGGCGCCCTCTTTTGCGGCGCCGCGCTTTTTCTTAATTGTGTGCGTAAATCGGCGGCGCGTCCATGCTTGGTGAGAAGATCGCCGAAAGCCTCCTCAGCGAGTTCCTGAAAGGTCGCCATGCGATCGCTCGCCAGCAGCCGCAATGCGGCCCACGTTTCCTCATCAATCTGCACACGCTTGCCCGGCATCTCTTGCTATTTCGCCGTTGCTTTGCCCGCTTCGATCGCAGCGCGTGCGCGCGCGATGACGTCTGCAGGCGTCTTGTAAAGCTTGTCCAGCAACGCGGTCATCTCCTCACCGGTAATGGGGCTCACTTCAAGGCCCATTTTGGTTGCGTCGGCGAGAAAGTCCGCTTCCTTCATAGTTGCGTTAAACGCCGTGCGCAAAGCAGCAAGGCGTTCCGGCGGCAGGCCGGGCGGCGCCGTGTAAGGATAAGCAAAGCTCTGGCGCGCAAATATCATTTCCAGGACCTGGCGATCCGCCGCGTTCTTCGCGAGGTCGGTAATCAGCGGCGCTTTCCCAATAGCGGGATTGGATTGCAATCCAAGCTGTGCGAGAATGACAATTCTATTTTTCGCAAGCCAATCGCCGCGACTGGACGTCAGGCTTCCCCACGATGTGCCTGCGCTGCCTTGCGCTTCTCCGCGCTCGATGGCGATCATGGTAGAATTGGCGTCAGGATACCCGGTGATCACGCGGAATTTCGTCCCAAGGACAGCGTTCATGATCCAAGGAAAGGTTGCACTGTCCGCGCCCGCGCCGGATGCAGACACGAGCATTTCCTTTTGCCGCGTATCTTCAAAGCTCGTGAACCCGGTTCCCGCCCACGCGAACATGACGCTGGTTTCGGAAGCCACGCTGCCGATCCATCCAAACTTCAGCGCGTCATATTGCACGCCCTGATTATCCAGTAGCGGCTGCATCGGAAGTCCGCGCGAGAACGTGGCGATCTGCGAGCCATCCTTGGGCGCGATGGCATAAATGAAATTGGCCGCCTTCATGCTGGCTGCGCCAGGCATGTTCTGCACGATCACGTTCGGCGCGCCGGGTATTTTCTTGCCGATGTGCCGCGCGATGACGCGCGCATAAGCGTCATAGCCGCCGCCGGGCCCATACCCCACGACCAGCTGTAGCGGCGTCGTTTTGTAAAAGGCCGCAACATCCTGCGCGGCGGCGGTGTTTATGGTCCACGTGGCCGCTGAAGCAAGCAAGGCCGCGCTAATGTACTTCGTCGTCGATTTCATAAACTCTCCCTTTGGACGCATTCCCCGCAAAGGCGGCTGCGTTCAGTCTTGGTTCTACTCGATGATCTTTTTTGCTTTTTCCACCAATTCCGGCGCGGCTGAATAGATGCGGTCAATGATCTCCTTGGCGCGCTCGCCACGTGCGGGCAGGATCGGCGCATTCAGCTTTGCCGCTTCGCCCAGAAGCAACCGGTCTTTCATACTCGCATCAAAGGCGCGGCGCATCGCCTCGACGCGATCAGCTGGCACAGCCTGCGACATGACATAGGGTCGGCCAAGCTCGCCGCCAGCCGTCAGCAGCGAAAGAATGTCCCTCTGCTCCTGCGTTTTGGCGAAGTCGCCCAGATAGCGAACATTGTCCGGCAGCCCCTCGACCTTGTCTTGTGTAAACGTGACGACTGGCGTGACCTTCTTCTCCCGCAGCCACTCGGGCGAAACGCTGCTCCACGAGCCGCAATCTGCATCCAGCTCGCCGCGCTCGATCGCGATGACTTGCTCCGCGCCGCCGGGAAAACCGGTGATGATGCGCATATTGAGATTGAACAGATTCTTGAGAATGGCGGCGTTGATGTACGCGCCTGTCCCGCGCCCCGTTGCGCCGATGTTGATTTCCTTGCGCGCGACAAGATCATCCCACGTTTTGATTCCTGTCGTGTGCCAGAAATAGCAAACGCGCACGTCCGGATACATGCTGCCGATCCACGCCAGATTTGTGAAATTGAATTTCGTCTTTTCAGGATTGACCAGCGAATCCAGCAAGAGCGCTGGATTGAAGGCTGTCATGTAACGTCCATCCTTCGCCAGCGTCGCATCAAGCTGACGCACGGCCGTGAGGCTGCCAGCGCCTGGCGCATTCTGGACGATGACGTCAGGGGAGCCGGGGATATGGCGTCCAAGATGTCTCCCCAATAACCGCGCGTAGAGATCATATCCGCCACCCGGCGAGAAGCCGACGACGATGGTCATGGTCTTTCCCTTGTAGAATTCCGCCGGGCTCTGCGCGGCGGCGGGGCAGGCGCTGGCGGCTACACAAAGGCCGGCTGCCAGAGACGAGATCATCGGACGAGCCATGGATAATCCTCCCCACAGCGCCTCTCGCGGGCGCTGGAACGTCAGATAAGCGCAAAAAGTGGAATTTGACAAAATTTGCCGCCCAAGGCGGCCTCCCGGCAACATCTTGTGGCGAAGAAGCTCTCAAAGCCTCGCGCCACACTCGTTTTGACGCCTTGCCCCACAAGTGGCGAGCTTGCCCTGATTCATGTCGCGTTTCCACTTTGCCCAGTTGCCTCACACTGGCCGGTAGGCTATCAACGTTACGGAAATATACGGGGGAAATCATGCTTCATCTTGACTGGGTTCGGGAACTTTTCTTCATCATCGGCATCTCCATCGGCACCTGCGTGCTGGCATTCGCTTACTCTGCGCTTGAGAAGGTGTTCCCCTTCTTGCGTGGCGGCTTTGGCCGGATGAACTGAGTTCGTTTGAAATCTTTTTGGTTGAAATGGCGCCGGAAACGGCGCCATTTTCGTTTACCGGGCTGCTTGACAATATCCAGACCACGCTGGCGATGTGGGCCATATGACAATCAACTCAATTCAGAACGCTCGGGAAACTGGTCAACAAGGCCGGACGCTCACCGCTGTTTCGCTTGTCCATCTGGTCAGCCACTTCTATTGGCTGGCGCTGGTTCCGCTTCTGCCGTCCCTCACCACTTTGCTGAGCGCCTCATACCTTGAGCTTGGACTTGCGATCACGACCATGAACGCGGTTTCGGCGGTCACGCAGGCGCCGGTTGGCTTTCTTGTGGATAGGTTTGGCGCCCGCTTGCTGTTGATCACAGGAGCCGTCGTTGGCGCTCTTGGCTTCATGCTCTTGGCGCTTGCGCCCACTTACCCGGCTCTGATGATCGCAGCTGTCCTGATCGGACTGGGCAACAGCGTCTACCATCCTGCGGACTATTCCATCCTGTCTGCAGAGATGGGCGCAGACCGCATGGGGCGCGCTTATTCCATCCACACATTCTCTGGCTATCTTGGTTTCGCGTTCGCCCCGCCCATCGTTCTTTCTTTTCTCTGGATGGGTGGGCCGCGTTTCGCTCTGGCCGCCATCGCCATCACTGGCCTGTTGCTTTGCCTGCCGCTTTTACCCGGCCTGTTGCGCGAACGGCGACAATCGCGCGCGCCAGGGCCCGCGCCACAACAAAAGACGTCCGCGCTCGCTCTCATCACGGGTTCCGTCGTCGCTTTGACGGTCATGTTCACGCTGGTCAATTTATCCACGGGCATGATGCAGACCTACATGGTCGCCGCAGTCGCTAACCTTCTCGCATTACCGCAATCCGTCGGCGCTGCAGCGCTGACTCTCTTCTTTTTCGCGCTTGTAACCGGCGTGCTCGTCGGCGGGATCGTTGCGGATCGCGCCAGCAGCGCGGCGATTGTTACACTTGGCGGCTTCGGCCTTGCGGCACTCTTCGCCCTTGCGATTCCGCTCTTTACGCCGGGCGCAAACATAACGTTGGGGCTTATTTGCGCCACGGGCTTTTGCGCGGGCCTCATCATGCCGTCACGCGATTTGCTTGTGCGCAAAGCGTCGCCGCCCGACGCTGTCGGACGCGTATTTGGCATTGTCACAACTGGCTTCAACTTTGGCGGCATGTTAAGCCCGCTCATTGGCGGCGCCCTCATCGACGGACAGGCCCCGGCGTGGATTTTTTATGGCTCTGCAGCTTTCATGTTGATGACAGTCGCAATAGCGGTCGTGATTGAACGGCGAGCGGTACGCTGACGTTCAATCATTCCAGTCGACAGGCTCCCTGCGCAGAATAATACTTAACGCCGCAACTAGCTTAGTATGGTGGCGTCATAAGCAAGCCTTCTCTTGCGAGCAAAGTCTACACCCCAGAAGAACTGGACGTGTTGTGCAAGGCATTTCGGCGGACCTGCGTCGAAGGCGATTTAACCGGCGCATCCGGCCGCACCTTTCCGGCGCGCGCGTTAATGACCCCATCAAAAGCGGCGTCACGCAAGAAGAAGACCTTGTCGGCATCGCGCGCGCCATCGTGGGGCGCCGACGCGGGCTGGACGGCCTGCGCATCGCCGCTATCAGGACGGCCAGATCAAACGCCCGTGTGGCGAAATCTTAACCACGCCGTCGTTTCGTTCGTTATTTGTTCCAAATCACGCCGCGAATCGCTTAGGCTTGCGGCATGACAGACGTTCTCTTTCAGGTCGCAGGCGCCACCATACGCGGGTTTGAAGCCCTTGCTGGCGCCGCGCTTGTTGCGCTCTTCCTTCTATGCGCAACCCTGCTGGCTGTGTTGAATGCATCTCGGTCCAGGCGACTTGAAGGCGCTGTCGCTGACGAGCGGCAGCGCGATTTCGACGAGCGCGTCGCGGATCTTTCGCGCATGAACGCCGAATTATCCGGGCGCCTGCGCGCACTCAGCGAAGTGATGGCTGACCGGTTGGATTCGGTGGGCCAAAAGGTCGGTCAGGGACTGGAGCAAAGCGCACGATCAACCGCCGATCAGCTTGCCCACCTCGGCGAGCGGCTTGCTGTGATTGACCGGGCACAGGCCAATTTATCGGCTATGTCGCAGGAAATGGTTTCCCTCAAACATATATTGTCCAACAAGCAGACGCGCGGAGCATTCGGCCAAGGCCGAATGGAGGCAATCGTGCGCGACGGACTGCCGATCGGCGCCTTCACGTTTCAGTTCACGCTCTCGAACGGATCTCGTCCTGACTGTATTGTGAAACTACCAGGCGATGACCGTCCGATCATCATTGATGCGAAGTTTCCGCTCGAATCTTTCACGGCGTTTCGCGAAGCGCGCGATGATGATCAACGCAAAAAAGCCGCTGCGCGCGTGCGGGCGGATGTGGGGCGACATATTCGCGATATCGAGAGCAAGTATCTGCTGGCCGGAGAAACACAGGACATCGCCTTGCTCTTCGTGCCATCAGAATCTCTCTACGCCGACCTGCATGAGCATTTCGAAGACCTGGCGCAAAAGTCAGCTACCGCGCGCGTCATCATCGTCTCGCCATCCCTGCTGATGATGGCGATACAAGTCATGCAGGCCATTGTGAGGGATGCGCGAATGCGCGAGCAGGCTCACGTGATTCAGGCAGAGGTTCGCAGGCTCCTTGAGGATGTTGGCCGCTTGCGTGAGCGCACCAATCGCCTGACCACTCATGTTCGGCAGGTCAACGAAGACGTCGAGTCGGTAGACGCTTCCATGCGCAAGATTACGACGCGCGGCGACCGGATTCTGCAGCTCGACTTTGAAGATGGCAAAGCGGAAAAGGCGGCGAACGAGGACGATGGCGCAGCCTTGGCCTTTGGCGCCGCGCGGGTGGTATGAACGGCGTCACTTGCAAAAGTTGGCGCTGAGGCTAGCTTGATCAAGCGTAAGATGCTGCGAGGCGATGGATATCGCCTGGCAAATGCGTAAACCGGCCAACCAGGAGTCCAGACCATGAAAACGCTTCATGTGTTCCGCTGTGGCGTCGAAGATCTTTATGCGATCACTGAAGACGCAACCGGCGCCAACTTGCCAGGCGACCTGTGCACGTCGCGCTGGTTGATGATGAAGTCGTTGATCTATGAAGGCCACCTCCCGCCGTGGGGACTGGATGTCGCTTCACAGACACGACAAGGCGCTATGATGGCGGGCCTTTCACAGAACGGCTTCTTCATCAGCGAAGGCGCGGCTTTGCCTGCACAGATCATCGCGCCCGATCAACGCGGCGCATAATCACCTCACGCGAGAAAAACATGCTGTTCATCTGCGACGCCCCTGGCGGAAAAACGTGGTTCCAGCTTGAGACGGAAATGGAGGCTGCGCGCGAATCTGAACTGATGAAACACGCGGTAGAGAAATATTTCCTCAAGTTCCGGGACGCCGCGAGACGAACCTACGTCCCGACGTCGCGCAGCTTTGTCGAACAAGACATCGGGCTCGCCGGGCACGTTCGGCGAGCAATGCCAATTTTTGCAACTCTGCGCGACGGTGAAGGCGCCGGTCTCGCCACAGCCATGTTGCCAACGCCCACGCAGAATGACGGCTTCGCATCAATCGTAGTTGGTCCCTCCAACAACGATCCTTACACAGATCATGCAGACGCCATCGCCATCCTCGGCGCACGCTACGGCCTCATGCTGGATAGAGATCGCTGCTATCCCTATCAGCGCTGACAGGCGCTGATTTCACAGACACGACAGATCTTTCACATTGCAGCTTTTATAATAGGAAACTCGCACGATGCCAGCACCAAAAGTAGCCCAGCCTCCGATGCGTGATCTTGCCCTGCTGGGCGCGCGGCTTCTGCTGGCTGCGCTTTTCCTCGTGGCCGCGTTCAATAAACTGTTCGGATATGCAGGCGTCATTGGTTATTTCAGAAAGCTGGGCATACCTGAGCCAAGCGTCATGGCGCCTGCCGTGATTGGATTTGAAGTTCTCGCCGGTCTGCTTCTCGTCGTCGGCTATCAGACCCGCATCATTGCGCTTCTCATCGCAGGCTTTTGTATCGTGTCAGGCGTACTTGGACATTCGCAGATCAGTGACCCGAACAATCTCAATCACCTGTTAAAGAATTTTGCGCTTGCTGGCGGCGCTCTCGCGCTCTACGCGGCGGGCGGCGGAACAAAATCGCTCGATGGTCGCTGACATGAAAGATTTACGCGATGCGGTCCTGTGCAGCCTCACGCAACCTCCGCGGAATAAATTGTGACGAATTAAGGCCTTGGTTAGGCAGTAATTAGGCTCATAATAAGCTTGTTAACGCAGGTGCGCAGGCTTACATTCGCTCTGGACGGTAGCTTTAACGCTGCCTTTCGGATTTCGAAAGGGGGCGGTTGGGTAGCGTGGAGGCGGTATGTTTAGACCCTTGCTTTTGGCTGGACTTTTGGCCACATCCATCGGATCGGCGCACGCAGCGCCAAGATGCCCATCTGGCCAGATCTACCGCGTGACAAAGAAAGTCTGCGTCGACAAAGCCGCCGCAGTGCGGGAGGGTGTGGTGAGCTCCCGACAGAATGTCACGAAGCAAAAAGGAGCCATAACAAACACGAGAGCAGAGCGGATGCGCGTCTCGCACGCGTCATCATCTAGTCCCTATGTAGGGAAAGGGGCTGCGCCGGAAGTCGTCAAACCGACCGCTGAAGCTGTAGCATCCCGGAGCGTTTACACCCCGGCGGCGCCAGGAAACTTGGGCCCAGCAACTGGGTCGACATCGGCTCCAGTTCGGCAAGTGCCAACTAGCGTTTCGCTAGGTGACGCGGCTTCTCCGTTCGGCGCGCTGAGCGACCCCTGGACCTCAGGTCTCACAAGTGCGCTTTCCCAGTATCGCTTTTCACTTCCGCTGACGACTGAGAATTAAGCGAAGCGAAGCGCGTCATTTCCTCGCGACGTTCGCGCACACCCGAGCGTGCAGCGTCAATGGCGAGCATCAAAGCGCTGATCGAGCGTTGCGTGGTTGTGCGCTTGCGCGCGCGCCATACGGCAATCGCCACGAGACGATCAATCTCGGTTGATAATTCCGATAGCCGCTCGGCGGTCTGCGCATTGCGCGCGTCCGTCAACATTCGACCAAGGCGCGCGAGCGCCTCATCAACGACTTCGCGGCGACGACGCGTGAACAAGCGACCGATCCACGCGAAGACTGAGCTGACGCCAGTGGCGGCAAATAACGCAAACCATAACCAGTCGCCATAGCGATCCATGAACGTAAGTTGTTCGCGATTGAAGTAATCAAGCGCGCCGCGATGATTTGGCAAGATCGCACTCGTCGCGCTATCTGCATCAGGCGCCTTCATTGTAAGCGCGGCGGGCGATGATCTGGCGAGAAGACTGCGTCCTTCAAAAAGGCGTTCTGTGAGCGTCGATATCGGCACTCTGTCGAGCCCGGAACGCGCCATGAGGCGCCACGATATCGCGACGCCATCCGCTTCCTCGCTGGGCGTGACCGGATCAGTGAGCAAGCCGCCCGGAGGAATTTTTATCGCCGAGAATGCGGGGCTCCAGACATGGAAGGCTTCGCCCTGCCCCACGGGCAGAAGAGAGACAGGCTTGCCTACCGCGCGCGCAACGGCGCGGGCCAATCGCCGCGCCTCTACACTGCCCGGCGTCGCGATGAACGCGACAGCGGCAACGCGCGCGTCACTCAAGGCTTCGGACACGCCCGCCTCTTCAATGCGCACAACACGGACCTGCTCGGACGCATCGTAGAACGCCAGCATCGACTTGATGGCGCGCTCATCAGCATCACCCTTGCCGATGATCGCCAACGTTTTGCCCTTGAGCGCAGCAATGCCGGCAAGCTTCTGAGCTGTCGGATGCAGAATGATAATGGCTTCCTCACGCAAGATAGCCATCGTCAACCCGTTGGTCGGCAGACTGACGTCAGGCCTGACAACGGCAACGTCAGCGATTCCGTTCTCCATCAGGCCAGCAACAGTTTCCAGACTGTCTTCCCGGCGCACAATGAGCTTAACGCCACGCTTGCCCTCCGCCAGCGATGCAGCCAGCCCCTCGATGAGATCGGTCTCCGCGCTTTGCTGCTGTGGAATCGCAACAGTCAGTTGCGTCGGGCCTATTAATCGCCAGTAGGCGAAGACAATGAGCGCAGCAGCAATCACGATTGCCAGAAAGGCCAGGGGATAAAGGCTTCGATCACGCCGAATGGTTTTGATCAAATGTTCCAGCAAAATTTATCTCTCATCGCCCCCCGACGATTTCGACATTTATTCACATGCGGGAAGCTTCTTCGTCCTGGTCATCAAGCTTCTCGATTTCCGCCCCTATGGATTCCACTGAAGCGCCAGCTTCAATGCGCTTGCGGATATCGTGCAGCCTCGCCAGCTGTTGAAGCAACTCTGGCACATTATCGAGATTTTCCATGAACTGCCACACATAGACGATCATCGCGAAGATCTCGCCCGCTGAGATCTCATCCATATAAGTGATGCGAAACAACACGCCGACAAGGAGCAGGATGGAAAGCACCTCAATAATCGACCAGTTGAATGCTTCCGCATCCGACAGCTTCACACGCCACGAACGCACTATGGTGAAATGGTCCTTCACCTGCTTGGCGTCCGCCGAGTCGATCGCGTTGACTTCTTCCTCCAGCTGATTGTTCAGCTCCCGGTTGAACGCGTACGACTTGCGTACGTATGAGTTGTTCACGATGACGACCGGTAGAAACAGGACTGTCATCATCGCCCCGATGATGAGGTCGTACCACAGCAACATCCCCAACGACCCGAAAATGCCAACCATGGTGGTCACAAGCGTGGCGACATCTTTCTCAAAGAACGTAACGAACTCGCGCGACATTGCCGAGCGCGCGGCGACGCGCGTCGCCGGTATGCCTGCCCGCCGCTGCCGCATGATCGTCAATTCAACGATGCGGTTATAGATCTCAGTGTACAGGCGCGTGTCATACATGCGCCGGATCAAACCGATCGTCGAACGCGCAGTCCACGCGATGATCAACGGCGCCGCATGCTCCATATGCCCTTCAAGCACGCCATTGATCGCGATGCCCGTCGCCCAGGGGTATGAAAGCTCGAGCAGATCTTCGATCAGCGTCAGCGTGTACGTGAAAGCGATGCGCCATTGATAAAGGCGAAGCGCCTCAAGGGCTGAGGGACCGTCCACACTTTTTTGCGCCAACGTCCCGCCTCGACTTCAGGAGCCTGCCAGCATGACGCCGACCCAAACTATCATTAACGGGGCGACGCCCCGGCGTGAAGAACGATTACGATACTGCTCAGCTGGCGCGCAGCAAAGTGCAAAGCACGTTATCGGTGGACTTGGGTAATCTCGCCGTCGCCTCAACGCCATTGGCGTGCACAAATATCTGAAAATAGATCTGGTGAATCTGGTGTTCGGTTCCCCCATCGGGGTCTGGTCCAAGGCTACCGTCGGGCTGATAAATTTTCTTGCGAAAAGCGGTATTGAAGTCATACCGCACATGGATAGTAGACTTGCTTTCGCCATCAAATGTTACGGCGCAAGCTGTACGGGAAAGATTGAAATCGAAGTCCCGTTCGGCAACCGGCGCCCCAACCAGTTCTTGTCGAAAGTAGTCGCTGATGCCAAACGTGAGTGCACATTGGGCCTCCGGCGCCAATTCGGCGCCATCGACAACGATCTCCAGCACCCTGTTCCTGTGCTCCTGGTAGGGATGAACAGGGTTGATCGCCATATTCGCAAATCCGTGAATCACGAACGTTGCGCAACCCGCTCTGTTCACGCCGATCTCAAAAATGCGCGGGCGTCCCGAAAACTGCTCTGTCGACATGCTTGTCCCCATGTGCAGCTTCGCTGCATCCGGGGGTGATCCGAACAGATTTGCAGAATGTGTCAACACCTGTTGGCAGCCGCATCGGGCGGACGGTCGTTCCGCCTAGTGGGTCGCACTTGTGGGCCGCAAGGCGTCGGCAAGCTTCTCCATATCAACCGCGGCGACTACAGCAGAGTTAGCCCCGCGGTCATTGTCACCTTCAGGCTCGGCCGACCCTTCGAGCACGTCAAGCGCACGGACGCTCGCCTGGATGTGTTCGAGCAGTTTCTCCTGCTCGTCAAAATCGCGGATATCCAAAGACCCGCTTGCGTCAAGGATGCGGCTTAAGCTCTGTCGATCTTCGATAAGCTTGCGCGCAATATGCTTGAGAACGGGGTCCAGATTGATTTTCTTCATCATGTTTCTCGCAAGGCCAAATAATCAGACAGCAAAGGTCATTCGGACGCGACAAGTCGCGCAACCGACGGAAGCACAGCGTTTCGAACCCCGGTTTGTTTACCAGCAAGATCGACGTTGCCTTCCAGAATATCCAGCGAGCGAACGCTTGCATGGATTTCGCTCAACAGAAGATCCTGCCGTTCGAAATCCCGAAGCTCATCTATATTTCGCGCCTCGAGAATGCGGCGCATTTCCTGTCGATCTGCATTGAGTTTTTCAGTTATCAGCTCAAGCACAGGATGAAGATCAATCAATTTACGCATGGTACTGACCCCGGAAAATAGGAGGCCGCAAAAAGCAAAGTATTTATGTCCTTTTTATGATAGTTAAGCTTGCTTCATCGCAGGTAACACTTTTTTATAAAAACTATTCAAGTTCTGCGCCTATGCTCAAGACTTCAAGATTATCGACCCACTTGGCAACGACTTCGCAGATCTCCGCAATAACTTCGCTGTCTTTGCGGCCCAAGCGTGCCGGCACATGGAAACTGTGATCCGCTTCTTCAACAACATGTAACGTGGCGGCATGAGCGGCCGCGCAAACAGGTTCAAAAAGCGAAAGGTCCGCCAGCGCATCGCGGGCGCCTTGTACAAACAAAATTGGCGTAGTGATCCGCTCAAGATGCTCTGCCCGCGCGGTGGACGGTTTCTTTGCAGGATGCAGCGGAAAGCCGATGAAGATAAGGCCACGCAGGCCCGGAAACGCCTCCTGCGCTTGCATCTGCGACGACATGCGCGCGCCGAACGATTTACCGCCTGCAAAAAGCGGTAAGTCCGCCCCGCGCTTTTGCGCTTCTGTCAGCGCAGCGCGCACAGTCTCCTGAGCGACCGCAGCCTTGTCTGGCCGGCCCCAGCGCTTGTCTCCCCGCATCTCCATAAAAGGAAAGTTGAAGCGCAGCGTTGCAATCCGTCGCTTGGCGAGACCTTGCGCGACCTCCTCCATAAACGGGTGCGTCATGCCCGCCCCAGCGCCGTGCGCAAAAACGAAAATAGCCCTTGCGTTCGAGGGCTTAATGAAGAGCCCCGAGACCTGGGCGCCTTCATTCAGCTGCAGCTTGATAAGATCAGCTTTCAAAACGAGCGGCCGGGAGAGTTGCGCTGCACCTGCACATGCTCCTGTACGACAAAACAGGCATCAGCAAAATGGCCACTGCAAAGGCGTTGATGAACCGTTTAAGGATTCGTTAACCATAATGGAAAAGATTTCCCTACAGGAGAGTTTCGCATGAAAATCAACCGGTAAGGGCGCTACCACCCGGAAGAGGTTGGTGTGCGCATTTTTCCATGGATTGGACTTCGCACGGCACTGTCGTGCGCTGGTCTTGCCGCGCTTGCGGGGACGCGCACCATTACCTTCTAGACGAAGGTAGGAGAGCGGGAACCTCCGGGCGCTTTGCACCTTATCGATGGATCAAAGGGGATCCATCATGCCCATCCTGCTCTGGCTATTTGGCGTTCCCGTCAGCGTTCTTGTTGTGCTCTGGTTGATTGGCGTTTTCTGAGAGCGCATCAGTTTGTTCGGGCCCAGGCTCCAACCATCCGCGGATAGAAGAAGCATTGCCCTCCGGCCGCTGCGGCCAGCTTTGTGCGCTCAGCGAGCTGCTCCACGTCAATGGCGGCTTCGCTGGCGACGCCAAGCGCGACCATTCGTGGCATGAGACTGCGCACGGTCTCCGCCAGATACTCATAGACGTGCGCTGTCGGCCCGCCCTCAATGCGCTGGAAGGCCTCCAGCGTAGGCCTCAGGCCAAGCGCCGCAAAGCACGAGTAGAGGCGCGATCCCATGTCGATCTCCACGCCCTCGCGAATGTAGACTTCGCGAATCCATCCGACCGCCTCGGCAAAAACGTCCAGGTCCGGGCAGGCCCGCGCTGACGTCAAATCCATCTCGATAAATGCGACGCATCCGCCGCTCCGCACGCGCTGGACGAGTGACCGCAACGCCTGAGCTGGATTGTTCAGGTGGAGCAAGATGAAGCGGCCGATCACAGCGTCAAACGGCCCCTGACCCTCCGAAATCAAATCGCCCCTGCGGAAGGACGCATGACGCAAACCTGCGCGTTCGACGCGTCTGGCCGCTGTGTCCAGCGCTGCTCTTGATTGATCGATACCGACAACAGAGCCTGTCGCTCCGACTATTCTGGCAGCTTCCATCGACACGTCGCCAACGCCGCACCCGACATCAAGGACGCACATTCCCGGCGCAAGCCCCGCCTTCAACAGAACAGTCCGTGTGAACTCGGCGTAGAACTCGGCCTGCTTCTGAAGGCGAGTCAATTCGCTGTCGCTATGTCCAAGAGAATAAGCGGAAATAGTATTAGCCAATGGGTATCCCGACTTATGCAAATTCCAATGATGGTACACTAACGGTCCAGCTCAGGGTGCGCAAGCGTCAGCCAATCTACGATTTTCCCGTATGGATACTGATACGTTAGTTACGCTTTCGTAATTACTTGAGCTTAGTTAAAGCACATGGGAACGCGAAACTCGAGTCCCATTACGGAGTTCGGGATGCACGAGACAGTGCACGTCAAGACAAGTGCCGGGCGCATCGCGGTCAGGACCTCAAACGGTTCACGCCGCCCGCTAATGTTGATTCATGGCAACTCCATGAACAGCCGCGTCTTCGACGCGTTGATAGAAGGACCGCTTGGCAGATCATACAAGCTGATCGCAGTTGATCTGCCCGGACATGGCGCTTCAGACGACGCGGCTTTTCCGGACCAGATGTATACGCTTCCCGGTTACGCCGACGCGATGCTCGATGTCTTGTTTGCGCTCGACGCCCAAAACGCGTCCGTGTTGGGCTGGTCGCTCGGTGGACACATCGCGCTGGAAATGATGGCCCGCTCGCAGAGCTTGACGGGGGCTTTCATTGTCGGGGCGCCACCGGTGACGCCCGGTCCCACGGCCATTGCAGGCTTCAACATCACCCAGACGACCGCGCTCTTCATGACGGAAATCCTCGACGAAGCTAGCCAGCGCCTGCTCGCGGAAACCAGCGTCTCGAACCCCGCCGAACATCATGTTTACGAAGCTGTAGCGCGCACAGATGGTCGCGCGCGCCGCATCGTAGTTGAAAGCTTGCTGTCCGGGATTGGCGCCGACCCTGCTCAGCTGATGGGCGATGCGAAAAGACCGATCGCTTTGATCGTTGGCGAACACGACACGGCCGTGTCGGCCACCTTCCTGCAGTCGGTTCAAGGCCCGGCCCTTTGGCGCGGCGGCGTTCAGACAATAACTGACGCTGGACACGCGCCGTTCCTGGACGCTCCGGCGCCTTTCAACGCAATGCTGCTTCAGTTCTTGCGCGACGTCTCACAATTGCGCCAGGCGCCGCCCGCCGTCCCGTCTGGTCGTGAGCCGGAAAAGCGCCTGCGCGCCTGAGCCCGATTTGTCTCCAGAGCAGCTGGCATGTCGGCCGATCATCGCGGGCGTCGGCGAATTTGAAGCATTTCACTCAGCTCCAGACTGCGAAGCCCATGCCGCTCCCTGTGCCCGCTTCCGTGCGATAGCAGGCGGCGTAATCGATAACTTTCATCTGCAAATCCGTTTCCGCCAAAATGCCCGCAACGACGATCCAGTTCTTGATCTCGGACGTGCCAGAACGGAAGTGGATTTCCGGTTCGCTCACCAGTCGCTCGTAGTCACAAGACGCCATGGCGTCGAGCAAGCGCGCGTCCATTTCTTCGTCGACAACAAAATGCGTCAGCCCGCCCGACGCCGCCACCGCGATGCGCTCGGCTCCAGGCCACGCACGAAGCGCACGGCCGATTGCGCGGCCAAACTCAAAGCAGCGCCGCGCCGGAGGCTGGTTTGGGGGATAATAAGTATTCACCATAACCGGGATGAGCGGCGGTCGCTTGGTCAGGATCCGGCGGTAAATAAAACCAAACGAATGGCCGAGCCGCCGCAGCACGCCCGCATCGGCAGGTTGGGCGGCGCAAGACGTCACATCAAATCCGCTGGCCACAGCGCTCGACACAAGATGTGATGCCAGCGCGGATGGACAGGCGTAGGTCTCGTCGCGCTCGGGATAATACATTTGCGCAGCATAGCTCAGGCCAAGACTGCTCTGGCGTTCGGTTTCCGCCGGGGACAGCGCGCGGTTCAACAGCTGCTCGCCATGAAAGATCGAGAACGCCGGCTGAATGTCAGCCATGAACCATTCGTGGTGATCGTCGCCGATAATCAACAGCGCGTCCGGATCAGCCGCCTCGCAAACGCGGCCAAGTTCGTCGAGGCTGCGCTGACATCGCGCAAAACGGTCGGCGCGAATATCCGTCGCGTTCAGCGCCGCAAACTCTGCGCCGCGCGCGTCCAGCAGCGAGGCAAAGTCATACGTCTTGTCGCGCCAGGCAAGCTCGGTGTTGCGGCGATCAACGGCGCCGCGCAGATCCCATTCCTGCGGGGGTGTGGCGAGCAAAGGTCCATGCGACGTGGCGAAACCAAGAACTATCTCTGCCATGCCGCGCTGGCCTCCCTGTTCGCGCGGTCAGGCCGCGCCTGCCCACAGTTTGCCTCCAGGGAGCCGCCGGACGCAAGAGCTTTCCGATAGCGTTACGCAGGCGGGAGCGGCTCCTGCGGCGCCACCACAGGAGGTGCAGGACGCAGCTTCTGCCAGATCCAATGGAGACAATAAACGACGAGCGAGCCCAGCACGGCGGCCAGCAGATCACGCGCGGAAATCGCAATCTTGTCGAGGTTGGGGAAAAGGTTGAACATCGCGAAGGCGCCGCCCCCGACAAGGGCGCCTATGACGCCCAGCGCCAGGTTGCGCAACAGGCCAAAACCACGAGTGCGCGCTGTCAGCGCAAGCGCGGCAAGGCTTCCGCCCGCGAGGCCCACAAGAAGCCAGGTGAGAACATTGTAGACGCCGACGGACATATCGCGCTCCCTGTTTCGCCCATGAAGCATCTCACGCGAACGTTTGGCTGACCAGATGGCAGCGCCATCCGGTCAGTCCGCGCTGCCTAATTCGCAGCTAGGTTACAACGTCAGGCGCGCTGCGCCCTGTGTAGCCCGGAATATCGGCGAGCATCGAAGCCTTGGCGGCAAGCGGCGCCAGCACGTCCGCCACGTCGAGCGCGTGACGCGATTGATCCGCCTCGAAGGTTTCGAGATACACGCGTAACGTTGCGCCAACGGTGCCTGTACCCGATAGCCTGAATACAATGCGCGACTCGTCCTCGAACAGGATGCGGACGCCCTGATTGGACGAGAGCGAGCCATCCACCGGATCAAGATATTCGAACTCATCAGCCTTCGCGATCCGACTCCCCTGAATGGTTTGTCCTGCAAGCGTTGGCAGCTTTGCCCGCAACGACTTCATGAGATCGGCCGCACGGTCGGCGTCGATCTCTTCGTAATCGTGGCGGACATAAAAATTGCGCCCATACTCGGCCCAGTGCGCGCGCATCAGATCGAGAACGCTCATGCGCCGTACGGCGAGAATGTTGAGCCACATCAGAATGGCCCACAGGCCGTCTTTTTCCCGCACATGATTGGAACCCGTCCCCGCGCTTTCCTCGCCGCAGATCGTCACCATGTCTGCGTCGAGCAGGTTGCCGAAGAACTTCCAGCCCGTCGGCGTTTCGTACATCTTGACGCC
Organism: Hyphomicrobiales bacterium; assembly: GCA_031428455.1. Lineage (GTDB taxonomy): Bacteria > Pseudomonadota > Alphaproteobacteria > Rhizobiales > Beijerinckiaceae > Terripilifer. Next base: position 19,049 of record JANPPJ010000017.1, read on the forward strand.
AAGTTTTCTCGCCACGCGATCTGCGGCGCCGCTCGTGGGCATGGAGCGCGCGACGCCGGCGATGCCACCCGCGTATCCCGGCGCCAGGTGCGCATTGGCGGCGATGACCGCGAGACTGTCCGATGGACTGACGAAGCAGGACTTGCCAATGATCAGATTGCGGTCTCCATCCCCGTCAGAAGCGGCGCTCAGGTCCGGCCCGTCGGCGCGCATCGCAGCTTCATACAGATGCGCCGCATGAACGAGATTGGGGTCCGGATGGCGCCCGCCGAAATCGGGCAACGGGACGGGGTTCAGGACGCACCCTGCGGGCGCGCCAAGCGCCTTCTCGAAGATGGCGACGCCGTAGGGCCCGGTGATCGCGCCCATGGCGTCGAAGCTGAACCGGAAGCCGCCGCGAAAAAGCTCGCGAATACGGTCGAAGTCGAACAGCTTCTCCATCAGCGCCTGATAATCGGCGACAGGATCGATGACCTCGACGACTGAATCCAGCAGCTTCGTTTCCCCAAGACGGTCAATGTCAACGTCCGGCGCTTCGACGATGCGATAGGCCTCAATCGCCTTGCTGCGCGCAAAGGCCGCTTCGGTAAACCCCTCGGGCGCAGGCCCGCCGTTCGCGATGTTGAACTTGACGCCAAAGTCTCCATCCGGCCCGCCCGGATTGTGGCTGGCAGAGAGGACAAGCCCGCCAATCGCCTTGCGCTGCCGGATGACGTTGCTGGCCGCAGGCGTCGAAAGAAAGCCGCCGCGCCCGACAATGATGCGCGAAAAACCGTTGGCTGCGGCGATTTTGAGCGAAATCTGGATCGCTTCGCGGTTGAAGTACCGCCCGTCGCCGCCCACCACGAGCGTGGCGCCCTCGCGCCCTTCCACGCAGTCGAAAACCGACTGGACGAAGTTTGCCAGATAGTGCGGTTGCTGAAAAACGGGCACTTTCTTGCGAAGGCCGGACGTGCCGGGGCGCTGGTCTGAAAATGGCTTGGTGGCAATGGTACGGATCATGTCTCGCCTCGGGACGTCAAAAATCGCTGTCACGTTCTCTGGATAGCTTAAAATCGTGGCTGATCAGCTAACGCGGGGCAATCTGTTCGCCGAGGAACCACGGACAACGCATTCGACAAGATTTTACGCAACGCTATAGTCCCGCGCCCGGATCGGAAAACGCACAAATGTCAGTCAAAGCCGTTTATTTTCAAATTCCGATCGTCCTCTCAGCATTTTTGCTTTTTCTTCTTCAGCCGATCATGGCCAAGCAGATCCTGCCGTGGTTTGGCGGGTCTTCAAGCGTCTGGAACACCTGCGTTTTCTTCTTCCAGTTGCTGCTGCTGCTTGGTTACCTCTACGCCCACGGTCTGGTGCGCTTCGTGGCGCCCAGGACGCAGGCGTACATCCACATCGGCATGCTTGCGCTCTGCCTCGTGAGCCTGCCGGTCATCGCTTCGGGGTACTGGAAAAGCGGCGACGTCGAACCGGCTGTGCGCATCTTGATGATGCTGGCCACGACGGTTGGCCTTCCCTACTTCCTGCTCTCGTCGACCAGTCCACTGCTGCAGGCCTGGTATGCGCGCACCATGTCTGCGCCCTATAAGCTGTTCGCCATCTCTAATGCAGCCTCGCTGGGCGGCCTGCTTGCCTATCCATTTTTGATCGAACCCTTTCTGGACATCGCCCAGCAAGCCTGGCTTTGGTCGGCGGGCTTTCTCATCTTTGCGCTGTCATGCGCCTGTATCGCGTATCTCACCGCCCAAGCTGCGGGCGCGGCGACCGATGAGCGCGCGAGCGGGCGCCATGCGCCCTTGAGCCATGCGCCCGGCACGCGCCTTCGGCTGCTCTGGATCACGCTTTCGGCGCTCGGCTCGCTCGCGCTCGTTTCGATCACCGCCTTCGTCGCGCAGAATATAGCGTCGATGCCGCTCATCTGGGTGGCCCCGCTGGCGATCTATTTGATCACCTTCATTCTGGCCTTCAGCGGACGCGATTACAACGGATGGGGCGTGCTTCTCCCTGCGCTCGGCCTCACCCTTGTCATGGTTGCGTCCTACCAGTCCGCCGACTTCATTCAGGAGTTTCTATTCTCCCTGCCGGTCTTCATGGCGGGGCTGTTTTTCATTTGCCTGTTTTGCCATGCACAGCTTGCTGCGACGGCGCCGCATCCCTCGCGCCTGACAGAATTCTATATCCTCATGTCGCTGGGCGGCGCGCTTGGGTCGCTGGCGGGCAGCATGCTGGCGCCTCTGGTGCTCAGCGGCGATTTCGAAATGCCGATTACGCTTGCGCTGGTGGCTGCACTCATTGCATGGCGCGCTCGCGGCGCCATGCTGACTTACCGCATCGCCATTGCGCTCGTCGCTGTCATCGTCGCTGGCGTGGCGACATGGCAAATCGCCGAAAAATACGCCACCGCCCGCGTTCAGGTTCGCAACTTCTATTCGGCGCTGCGTATCCTTGACACTGGCGAGGGTGCAGAACGCCAGCGCACGATGGAGCACGCGGGCGTCAATCACGGGTCGCAATATCTTGATCCTGCACGGCGGGGCGAAGCGCTTGCTTATTACAGCCCATCCTCGGGGGTCGCCCTGGCCATTGCCCGCCAACGCGAACTTGCCGCCGGAAAGCCTCTGGCGGCGGGCTTCATCGGTCTGGGCGCCGGAGCGCTCGCGGCTTATGGCCAAGCCGGAGATGTTTTCCGCTTCTACGAGATCAACCCGCAGGTCATCGATCTTGCAAAGCGTGAGTTCACGTATTTGTCCGACAGCAAGGCCAGCATTTCTCTGGCGCTGGGCGATGCCCGGCTTGTGCTTGAAAATGAAAAACCGCAGGCGTTTGATCTCATCGTCGTCGACGCGTTCTCCGGCGGCGCCATTCCCTTGCATTTGCTGACGCGCGAGGCCGTCGCGATTTACCGCAAGCACCTGCGGCCCGGCGGCGCGTTAATGTTTCACATCAGCAACCGCTTCGTGGACCTGCAGCCAGCGCTCGCGCGTCTAGCGCTTGAAGAAAACATGCAGGCGCGCATTGTCGTCGACTCCCCCGAAGGTTCGGAGCGGGACGACTCGCCTTTGATGGACTCAGACTGGGTGCTGATGGCTTCCGACGCCTCCTGGTTTCAAAGTCCGAAACTTGAGGAAGAATCTGAGGAACTACGCCCCCCGATGCGCGGGCGGGCATGGACCGACGATTTCAACAACATTCTGTCTGCAATCAGACTGAGCGGCAGCGACTAACTCCCACGTTTCGGCGCCTGATACGTCTCATTGTCGCCATGGCCATCTGGCTCTCATCAAACGATGAAGCCTGAAATCATTGAGACGCGAACTCTCTTCAGCGGTTGGACGCGCCTTCTGTCCGCACGCATCCGTTTGCCGGACGGAAGGATCGCCGTGCGCGAAATTGCCGATCACGCCCGCACAGTCGCTGTGCTGCCCTACGATGAAACGCGCCGAACCATCCTCCTCGTGCGCCTGCTGCGCGCGCCAGCCCTCTTCTTCGAGAACGCGGCAGAAGTTCTGGAGGCGCCAGCTGGCGTCATCGAAGACGAGGATGCAGAAGACGCTGCCCGCCGGGAGCTTCTTGAAGAAACTGGTTTCACGATTGGCGCGCTGGAACGCGTCGGCTCCGCGTGGACGTCCCCCGGCCTGTCGACGGAAAAGCTTGATCTGTTCTTGGCGCCCTACACCGCAGATTCGCGTCAAGGTCCGGGCGGAAGCGTTTCAGGCGAGTCCGAGAACATCACCACGGTTGAACTGAAGGCCAGCGAAGCCTGGGCAATGCTGGAATCAGGCGAGATGGACGATCTGAAAACCTTGACGCTTTTGCTGTTCCTGCGCAGCAAGCGTCCCGGGCTATTTACGCCCTAAAGAACAAGGTTCGCTGTAAGGATCGAAAGCCGCGTCCGGGCGTTCTCGCAAGGCCATGTCTCCGCCTCGAGAGCCCAGATGACCCTGCCCTCAGCCCCTGTTTCCCCTGCCGCCCCATCGCTCCAACCTCCGAGCAATATAGTTACGCCCGTGCAACCTCCGCCGCGCGATCTTCTAACAATGCTTGTCATCGGCGTCGTTATCATCACGGGCCTTTATGTCGGGCGCGACATCATCATACCCGTCGTGCTCGGGGTGATCCTGGCCTTCGTCCTCACGCCTATCGTCAGTTTCCTTCGGCGTTTTCGCATCCCACGCGCCCCATCGGTGATCCTTACAGTTACGTTCGCGCTGGCTTTGTTGACGACTCTCGCTTTTCTGATCACCTCGCAAGTTAGCCAGCTGGCAGCGGATGTTCCGCGATATGAGGCAACAATTCAGGACAAGGTGTCTGGAATCCAGCAGGGCGTGCTGGGTCGAATTACTGCAATGGCGGGGAGTATTGGCCGACGCTTTGAGCGTGCTACTGAACCGCAAACATCGCCGACGTCGACCTCGCCCGAACAGCGAGCGCGGCCGATGCAAGTGGAATTGCATTCGCCAGATCTCACCCCACTCCAGCTGGCGCAACGATTTATCTTGCCAGCGCTTCATCCCCTTGCGACGTTCGCCATCGCGTTCGTTGTCCTCATCTTCATAATGCTGCAACGGGAAGACCTGCGCGACCGCGTCATTCGATTATTCGGGTCACGCGACTTGCATCGAACTACCATGGCGATGGATGAGGCGGCGAGCAGACTTAGCCGCTATTTTTTGACGCAGGTTGCGCTCAGCGCCATGTATGGTGTGTTGACGACGCTCTTCTTGTGGATCATCGGCGTCCCCAGTCCCATCCTTTGCGGCGTGCTGGCGGCGGCGATGCGGTTCGTGCCTTATGTTGGGTCCATCATTGCCGCGGTCTTTCCGATGGCTTTGGCGATGGCGGTCGATCCCGGCTGGACGACCCTGCTGCTGACCACCGCATTCTTCGTGATTGGCGAGCCCATCATGGGTTACATCGTGGAGCCGCTGGTCTACGGGCAGAGCACGGGCTTGTCCCCGTTCGCCGTGATTCTCTCGACGGTTTTCTGGAGCTGGCTATGGGGCCCAGTTGGCCTGATCCTCGCCATGCCGCTGACGCTGTGCCTTGTCGTACTAGGCCGACACGTCGAATCCTTTCAGTTTCTCGACGTGATATTGGGCGACAGCGCGCCTCTTGAGCCATCGCAAAACTTTTATCAGCGAATGCTCGCCGAAGATCCGGACGAGGCGCTTGCGCAGGCTGAATTATATCTTAAAGATCGCTCGCTCATCCATTATTACGACGATGTGGCGTTGCCAGGGCTACTACTGGCCGCGCGCGATGCTGGCCGCGGCGTCCTGAAGTCCGAGAATCTTGATTCCATCCGGCGCAGCGTCCACGCACTGGCGACAGACCTCGCCGGAACGCCCGACAAAGCATCTCCTGCCCCTGACGCCAAATCGGCCGCCGAAACGGATCACGAGGACGTCAAATCCCTCGCTGAAACCTGGCGGGTTGAAGGCGCCGTGCTCTGCGTTGCCGGGCGCGGCCCTCTGGATGAAGCAGCCTCCACGCTGCTGGCGGACGTTCTGCGCAACCAAGGGTTCGGTGCTGTCGTCGTGCCTTATGGGGCTATTGCCCGTGGCCGCGCGGGTCGAGGCGCCATTGACGCCTCGCACGCAAAGCTCGCCTGCGTGACGCACCTTGAACTCGAAGGCGCGCCGGCGCACTTGCGTTACCTGCTTCGCCGCTTGAGAAATGCGCTGCCCCCGGTCACCGTAGTTGCCGGCCTCTGGCCTGCAGGGGACTCCATTCAGTCGGATGACCAGATGCGCGCGCTTGTCGGCGCGGATCATTATGTGACGACGGTGCAGGAGACGCTGGACGTGGTGCTTGCCGAAACGCTGGCAACTGCGGAGGACTCTGAAAAGCGGGCGGAAGCGGTGGCGCGCCTTGATAAGCCCCTGCCGCTTCCGTGAATATTATTCCGCCGGGAGGAATTGCTGATCGTCGGCGCCATCAAACAGCGCGGCTTTGACGGGACAAGACCCTTCATAGCCGCGCCACGCCAAATAGGCGCCGGACGCGACCGCGAGCACGTTCAGCAGGGGATTGGGGCGTGGCGTCACGCCGGCGGCGGCAAGACCAAGTCCCGCCAACATGTAAAGCGCGCGTTGCGATGTGTTGAGATTGTTTTCCATTGGTCACTCCTTGACGGTGCCAACCGCGCCTCGGCCGGAAGGTTCCCTCGCCTGGCAAAGACAAATGCATTCCGGTGGTGCGCAACTTTACTGGACACAGCAAACGAAAAAGCCCGCCGCCTCAAACGAGGCGGCGGGCTCAAACTCAGTATTTGCGGGCTTGGGTTAGCTCTTCAAGATGAAGGGCATAACTTCGAGGCCGCCGCGATAAACCATCTCAAGCGCGACATACAGAATGACTGCGAGACCGACGTAAGCGATCCAGCGATGCTTCTGCAGCAAGCGAGCGATGAACGTCGCGGCAATGCCCATCAGGGCGATCGACAGCACGAGGCCGAACACGAGAACCCAGGGGTGATCGCGCGCAGCGCCAGCCACAGCCAGCACGTTGTCGAGCGACATGGTGACGTCAGCGACAAGGATTTGCCATGCCGCCTGCGCGAAAGACTTGCGGGGCGCCGTTTTGGCGATTTCGCCGTCCTGGTTCAAGTCGGCGTTCGCCATGATCTCTTCCACGTCGTGACCATCGCTGTCGCGCAGTTCGCGCCACATCTTCCAGCACACCCACAGAAGCAGGAGACCACCCGCGAGCAGAAGCCCCACAATCGCAAGCAACTGCGTGGTGACGCCCGCGAAGACAATGCGAAGCACTGTGGCGGCGATGATGCCGATCAGGATCGCCTTGTTGCGCTGATCTTTGGGCAAGCCCGCAGCGGCGAGGCCGATTACAATCGCGTTGTCGCCCGCGAGCACAAGGTCAATCATGATGACCTGCGCCAAAGCGGTGAGCGCTTCAGGTGTTATAAAACTGAACATCTATTTCTCATCCCCGTAACTGCGTCCACAACGCGCACATGACCGCTAGCCGTGCAGCAAGCCGCTTGAAGAGCGTTTGCCAAACAACTCAAGTTGGGCTGCCAGGGAGGAATTGTTTCCGCACCGACCGCCCCAGTCCGACATCGCGACCTCCAAAGAGGTCGCCAGAGGGGCCCGGGCTGGCGAAAGCCAAATACCACTGACGCACGCTTGCGCAAATAGTCACAGCGGAAATACGGAAGAAAAAAGATGGCTTTTGCGGCTGTATCTGTGGGTTTACAGGGGTAAGTAACCCGTAGTTCTACGGTATTCTGGGCTTCAAAGCCGCCAGCGTGCGAAGGGCGCACCCGGCAATTCGGATCTTGCCTGCTGTGGCGCGTAAGCCGTTACGGACCCGAAGTCGAGCTGACTGTATCGCATGAGCCGTCGCTCGAGCGACGATCCGATTTTCTCGTGAACCTGAGCGACAGACAACGATTGCGGCTTGCGCGTGCGCGCGGCGAAGAAGATCGGGCGATTGGCCTTCGCCGCCATCGGCAACAGATTCGCAGCAGACGACAACGGCTTGTCGGCAAGAACCGCGAGAAATTTTTCCGCGCCTGCCGGGCCGAGGAAGTGAACGAGATAAACTTCTGCGCTCGAGATCGTGCGGCCAAGGCGAACTGCGAGCTTCTCTTGTTCCGCACGTAACATGGCGGCAGCCATGAGCGTGGATAAAAAGGGATCGTTCCGGAGATCCAGAAGGCGCGCCCTGTCCTCAGCGTCGAGCGGCGGCGCGGAACCCTCAATCCCCTGCAAAAGTGCAGCCTCACGCTCGAGTCCAAAGCGCGGCCCATAATCGCGCACCGCACGCAGCCAAGTGGATTCGATGAACTGGAACAGACCCGTAGCGGACGACGTCGAAGCTCGCGCGCTTGCAATGAAACTGGATTCTTTATCCGCTATCGCCATCAACAGGCGCGGATCAACCCCAGCCAGATAAGACGCGTCAACGATAGTTTTCACAAGCGCATGTTTCAGGCGCATAGGCCCGAAAGCATAAGTATCAGTCGTCTCATCAAACGGCAGAATGATCGAATCGGAACCGTATTTCAGCGTGCCAGAATGAGCTGTCTGCGCAAATGAGTGTGTATTGAGCGAACCAAAAGAGCGGTTGGCGCTTTTCGTCGGCGTGGCGGCATGAAGCGCCTGCCGTAGACCCAAAAAGGACGACACCGGACTGCGTGAAGATTCCAGCTTCATATCGATGGCGGACGTTGGCGCAGCCGCAAACGACAGTTTTGTGCCTGGGAGCGTGATGACAGCGCCGCTGATCAGCACTGAGCAAAATAAGAGGGTCTTGCCAGCGATGGCCACTGCTGCGTGCAAACATACTCTCCGTGCGTGTCTTGTGTTCGATGCAGCTTTCGGGCGCGAACTGCTGACGCGCACTAACCTCTGGAAGGCGGCGACAATCGGGCAAGCGTTTGCGTGACCGCAGAGCACGGCGTGACTGTGAGCAAGCAAACGGGCTGGCGAGCAGCCCCGCTCCGCAGCAAAAGGCTGCTGCGGGGCAGGCATTTTAGACTATCAGGCGGCGCGGGCGCGCTCGCCCGAAGGGATCTCAACATTTATTTCGAGGAACGAAACTTTATCGCGATACTGGATTTCAACCTCGACCTTGTCGGGATCGATATCGCTATGCTTGGCGATTGCCGCGATGACTTCGCGATGAATCAAGGCGACAAGTTCCTGCGAACCGCCTGAGCGCCGCTCATGGGTCAGCAAAATCTGCAAACGCTCGCGCGCCACGTTGCCCGAGTTGGCGCGACGGAAAATATTGAAAATGCTCATGCCGCCCTCCGACCGAAGAACCTCCCGAGCAGGCTGACCTTTTCGGTGGGGCGCGTCATGGGCACGGGTACGCCACATAAACGACGCGCCGCATCGATGTAGGCCGCAGCCGCAGCGCTAGTCGTCGAACTGATCGAGACAGGCGCGCCAACGTTCGAAGCCTTCAGCACATCCTGACTTTCGGGAATGATGCCAAGAAGCGGAATAGACAAGATATCCAGTACGTCTTCGACGCTCAGCATTTCGCCGCGCGCTGCACGCGCAGGGTCGTAGCGCGTGAGAAGCAAATGCTTCTCGATGCCTTCGCCAGTTTCAGCTTTCAACGTCTTGGAATCAAGCAGCCCGATGATGCGATCGGAGTCCCGCACGGACGAGACTTCCGGGTTCGCAATAACGATCGCGCTGTCGGCGTAGCGCATGGCGAGAGTGGAGCCGCGCTCGATGCCCGCAGGGCTGTCGCAGATCACCCGGTCGAACCGGTCGCGCAACTCATCGGTGACGCGCTTGTCGCCCTCTCCTGTGAGCGCATCCTTGTCGCGCGTCTGCGACGCGGCGAGCAGATAGAGCGTGTCCACGCGCTTGTCGCGGATCAACGCCTGGCTGAGATTGGCGTCGCCTTGCGCGACGTTGATGAAATCAAACACGACGCGCCGTTCGGCGCCCATGATGAGGTCGAGGTTGCGCAGGCCAACGTCAAAGTCGACGACCCATATAGCGAAACGCAGGCCGCGTGGACCGTCTGCGAACCCGCCCATTGCTGCGCATTGCGCGCTCACGCTTACGGCTGCGCTTACAGCTCCGACGGTGCTGACACTCGTATTCTTCTTCGCACTGGCGTGTTGGCCGACGGTCGTGCACGTGGCGCAGGGCCCGCAGGTAACTGCTGATCGCACGAGTGCCGATGATGCGTTACTGTGGGCGCGAGACGAGCGTCATTCGCAAGGGCGTGCCGCCGGGGGATGACGGCCTTGCGAAGTCTGCTATCTCTAGCCTGACACTTAATGCCGAGCGAGCAGCGTCGTCATGCAGCGAATTTACACAGCCATTTCCGGCGCCGAGCGAGGCGCCATCATTGCGCTGGCCGTTGGCGCAGTGTTCGTGCTTGCGTTCATCCGCCTGGCGGCTTT
>JANPPJ010000018.1:0-5267 GCA_031428455.1 Hyphomicrobiales bacterium
CTCTTCGTGGATGGTCGGCCTTCGCCGACCACGACGCTTCGTGATTTGTTCGCAGGCTTTTCGTGCCCCGAACGTCAGAGCCTCTACTTCTTATACAAATCCCCATAGGTCTTCCGCAGTTCGGCCTTCTGCACCTTGCCCATTGTGTTGCGCGGCAGTTCGTTCACGAAGATCACGCGCTTGGGCAATTTGAACTTCGCCAGCCGCTGCTCAAGCGCGCCGATGATCTGCTTTTCATCCAGCGTCGCGTCTTTCTTCAAGACGACGACCGCCGTGACGCCCTCGCCGAAATCCGCATGCGGCACACCCACAACTGCGCTTTCAAACACGCCCGGCAGTTCATCGATCTCCGTCTCCACCTCGATGGGATAGACGTTGAAGCCCCCCGTGATGACGAGATCCTTGTCGCGCCCGACGATGGAGACGTAGCCGCGCTCGTCGATCTTGCCGAGATCGCCTGTGATGAAAAACCCGTCCTTGCGAAACTCGGACGCTGTCTTCTCGGGCATCTGCCAATAGCCCTTGAAGACGTTGGGGCCCTTCACCTCGATCATGCCGATTTCGCCGCGCGGCAATTCCTGCGCGCTCTCGGGATTGGTGATGCGCACGGATACGCCCGGCAGCGGGAAGCCCACGGCGCCGGGCACGCGATCCCCATCGTAGGGGTTCGAGGTGTTCATGTTAGTTTCGGTCATGCCATAGCGCTCGAGAATCGCGTGGCCGGTGCGCGCGGTCCATTCGCGATGCGTCTCGGCCAGCAGCGGCGCGGAGCCCGAGATGAACAGACGCATGGTCTTCGTCGCCTCTTTGGTGAGGCCCGGATGCGCCAGCAGGCGCGTGTAGAACGTCGGCACGCCCATCATCGCGGTGGCGCCGCGCGCCATCAATTGCAGCATGAGATCGGGATCGAGCCTGGGCAGGAAGAACATCGAGCCGCCCGACAGCAGCAGCGTGTTCATCGCCACGAACAGCCCGTGCGTATGATAAATCGGCAGAGCGTGGATGAGCACGTCGTTCGATGTAAAGCGCCAGTAATCCACGAGCGTCAGCGCGTTTGAAGCAAGATTGCCATGGGACAGCATCGCGCCCTTCGAGCGGCCCGTCGTGCCCGAGGTGTAGAGGATGGCTGCAAGATCATCTTCGCCGCGCTCAACGTCAACGCACTGCGCGCTCATGGCGCGCGCACCCTCGATCAGCGTGCCGTCTTCGCGCACGCCCAGCGTCTCCACATGGGCAACGCCAACCTTGCTCGCAACCGGCAGAAGCTTCTCGCGGCTGGCGGGATCGCACACGAACACGCGCGGCGTCGCGTCGCCCAGAAAGTATTCGATCTCGGCGGCGGTGTAGGCGGTGTTGAGCGGCAGGAACACCGCGCCCGCCCGCAAGCACGCAAGATAAAGCATTACCGCGTCGGCTGACTTCTCAACTTGCACGGCGACCCGGTCGCCAGGCGCAACGTCGCGCGCGCGCAGAAAGTTGGCGATGCGCGCCGAGCCTGCGTGAAGATCGGCATAGCTGATCTTGCGGCCTTCCGGCGTCTCGATGAAGATTTTCTGGGGCGCGGGCGCGCGGCGCGCCATGAGGTCATAAAGGTAGGCGGGCATGTTTCCCCGGTCTTTCTTGTCGATGTGAAGCGCCGTCTGGCGATCAGGCTTTGACGCCGCTTGGCGGCGCAAGGCGCGCTCGCGCGCCGCTCTTCAATAATCTGCGAACGGGGCCCGAGGCAACGACTTCGCCGGTATTGGCGAACGCCTCGTGGTTTCGTTCGATCTGGTCAAGATCGTAGAGATAATTGACCATTAGCCCGGCGCTTTCGGCCAGACCCTTGGCGGAGGTGTCGCCCAGCCAGTCGATGCGCTCAAGCCGCGCGCCGTTGCCCAGATGAAAACGGGCGACGGGGTCAACAGGCCGGTTGCCGGGCGCGCGCGCTTCCAGAAAATAATACGCCGCCAGCGGCTCCAGCAGCGCCTTCGCCCGTGCCGCGAACTCCTCGTCCTGCGGCCACAGCGGATCGTCCAGCCCTTCGAGGGCGACGCGGTCCGCGTCCGTTAGCAGATGCGCGTTGTCCCGCAGCCATTTCATGAAGGTGGGCACGGGCGACAGTGTGACAAATGTGGAGACGCCCGGCAGTTCGCGGCGCAATTCCTCAACCACCTGCTTGATGAGAAAATTGCCGAATGAAACACCTGCCAGGCCCTGCTGGCAGTTTGAAATCGAATAGAACGCGGCGGTGTTCGCCTTGGCGAGCGCGGTGGGCGTGCGCTCCTCGGCCAGCAAGGGCTGCACGGCGCCTGGCATCTCCGTTGAGAGCGCTATTTCCACGAAGATCAGCGGTTCATCCACCAGCGCGGGATGAAAGAACGCATAGCAGCGCCTGTCGGGCGGATCGATGCGGCGGCGCAAATCGTCCCAGTCGCGAATTTGGTGCACAGCCTCGTAGCGGATGATCTTTTCAAGCACGACGGCTGGCGATGACCAGTCGATGCGCCGCAACACGAGAAACCCCCGGTTGAACCATGAGTTCAGCAGATGCACGAAATCGCGATCCACGACCTTGAGGTCCGGGTTCGCGCGCAGCAGAATCAACAGATCTTCGCGCATGCCCACCAGCGCGGCGGTCCCGCCCGGCGCGCGGTTGAGGCGGCGGAACACTTCCTGCCGCCGGGGCTCGGACGCGTAGTGCAGAGCTGCGCTGCGCTCGTCGTTCGGCTCTTTCGCCCACGCATCGACTGCCTGGCCGAGCTTGGCGGGGTCAGGCCCAAATTGGTCAGCCAGCGTCGTGAAGAACGCGAGCTTTCCAGCCTGATCCAGCGCCGCATAATTTTGCAGCAATTCACGCGCAAGCGCTGTGCCCGACGCCTCGCCGCGCCCCGACAGCAGGGCTTCGCACAATTGCGCTGCGCCACCCGTGCGCCGGGCGGCCTCGTCAACTGTGAGGCCAAGAAGATTGCGGCCGCGGTCAGCGATGGTGGTGAGAAGCTCGGAAAAGAAAGCGCCGTTCATGGGGTTGTTCCGCCGAAGACCAAGTGCCTTCGCGCGTTAATGTAGTCCCGCCTCCGCGCCTTCGCCAGATATTGCCGAAGTCTGGCGCCCTGATAAGAGTCACGCATGACCCATGAACATGACGATATTGCCGCGCTCCAGGCACGGCTCGACTCCCCCGCTTACCGCCTGGCCGCGCTGGATCAGGACTTTCTTCTGTCCGATTCCATGCGCGGCGTGCGCTTTCTTCTGGAGTACGCCAAGGCTGAGGAAACACTGCGCGCGTGGTCGGTACGCTCGACCGTCGTCGTGTTCGGCAGCGCCCGCGTTCGTGCAGATGGGCCGGGGCAGCAGGCGTATTGGTATGAACAGGCCCGGGCGTTCGGGCGCATCTGCTCGGAGCAGGGGGGCGCGCTGGACGGGCGCGGCAGCGTGGAGCGCGACAATGTCATCGCGACGGGCGGTGGCCCCGGCGCCATGGAGGCCGCCAATCGCGGCGCGTGCGACGCCGGGGCGCCCAGTATCGGCTTCAATATTGTGTTGCCGCACGAGCAGATGCCCAACGCCTATTCAACGCCGGAACTCACCTTCCGCTTCCACTATTTCGCCATGCGCAAGATGCACCTAGCCATGCGCGCCAAGGCGCTCGTGGTCTTTCCCGGGGGCTTTGGCACGATGGACGAATTGTTCGAGTTGCTGACCCTCGCGCAAACCGGGAAGGCGCCGCGCATTCCCGTGATCTTGTTCGACAGAAAGTACTGGGCCGAAGTGATCAACTTCAACGCATTCGTCGAGCACGGCATGATTGATCCAGCCGACGTCGAACTGTTCTCGTTCGCCGAGACGGCGCAGGAGGCGTGGGATCATCTTGTGGAGCGCGGCCTGCTGGCTCCTTATGAGCCCAAGATCACCTGAAATGTGTTAGGCGATGTGGCGACCGTCATACGCGGGCCTGACCCGCGTATCCAACAGTGCGGATGCAACAATTAGCTTGAGCGCCTGGATGCGCGGATCAAGTGTAAAGACCGGAGACATCACTGACAGGTGTTCGGATAGATCCCTTACACTTTTTGCGGTGCGTCCAGCGGTCGTTTGAGGTCGATGGTTGCGATCTCCACGGCTCCGAAGCAGACACTGAACAGGCCATCGGACAGGCGCGGACGAATGGCGACCGTCTCGCCCGCAAATGCGCGCGGTACGATCCACCAGCGGCCCTTGAAGCGGATGTATTGTTTGGTCGTGGGGACTTTGCGCAGGACCTCACCGTCGCCATAGAGCGGTTCTGGCAGGCGTTCAGGAAAGCTGCGCGATGAGGGAACGTAGCGGCTTGAGGGCGTGTCAAAGCTCAGCGCCTCATGTGGACGCTCGTAATTGTAGACGCGCCGCCAGCGGTCGAAGGCTTTCTGCGCCCGGTCAAAGTCCGGCAGGGTGGCCATCGAGAACACCTCGACGTCCAGAGTGCGATGGAAGCGCTCGCACTTGCCACGCCCTTGCGGATGGTACGGCTTGCCGTGAATGGTTTCGACGCCGAGCTTGAGCAACCAGATGCGCAGCCTCGTCCATTGCCCCGGCGTTCCCGCCCCCCATGGCGAACCGTTGTCGACGTAGATCGCGGCGGGCAGACCGTAGCGGCGGAAAGCTCCGGTCAGACGGTCGCGCACGGTCGTCGTCTTCTGATCCACGCAGGCCGAAAGTCCGATGGCGAAGCGCGAATGATCGTCGATGACGGTCAAGGGATGGACGAACTCGCCGCAAGCGAGCTTTCCGCGGCCCTTGAAATCCATCTGCCACAGGGCGTTGGGCTCGCTGCGCTCGAAACGGCCGTAAGCCTGCGGCCGTCGCGCATCCTCTTGTACAAGCCCATTGCGCAGCAGGGCCGCGTGGATGGTGGAAGCTGCTGGCGGCTCGACGCCTTCGCGCCGCAAAAGGGCCCCGAGCTTGCGCGCTCCCCAGGCCGGATGAGCGAGCCGCAATTCGCACAGCCGCGTCTCGACGGCTGCACAGATGCGCCCAGGGCTCGCGTGCGGTCGGCGCGACCGGTCCGAAAACGCCGTCTCGCCGTCCGCCCCCCGCCGCAACCACACATAACCAGTCTGGCGGCTGATGCCAAAGCGCGCGCACAACGCCGAAATGTTCGCGCCCGCCCGCGAAGCCAGATCGACAAACTCCCGCCGCTCATCCTCCACAGATGTCTCCCGCCAGACCATCCGACCCTCCACCGATGAAATCGAGAGAGTGTCAGGTATGTCTCCGAACATCTGTCAGGTATCTACCCGGAATGAACA
>JANPPJ010000019.1:0-8722 GCA_031428455.1 Hyphomicrobiales bacterium
CCATATCACTGGCGCAGATCGACTTTCTAAGAACGCATATCGAGACATATTTGACAGGTTACCCGAAACTATCGACATAAATAAGTTAAGCTGCGTTGAAGACGGAGATGTCCTGTACATCATCAGATCGGAGTATGTAAAAAAGGCTTCTGGCTTCATTTGATTATCGACCGAGATAAACTTCGATGACGCGATCGTCAGCGGCGACCTTGTCAAGCGTGCCCTCCGAGAGCACGGAGCCTTCATGCATGCATGTGACCTTGCAGTCGAGCGCGCGTACAAAGCTCATGTCGTGCTCGACCACGATGACCGTGTGCGACTTGTTGATGTCGCGCAGCAGGGCCGCCGTTTGTTCGGTCTCGGCGTCCGTCATTCCCGCGACGGGCTCGTCGACCAGCAAAATGGCGGGGTCTTGCGCCAGCAGCATGCCGATCTCCAGCCATTGCTTCTGGCCGTGCGAGATTTCGCCCGCCAGCCGATTGCGATGATCGCGCAGGCCGGTGATCTTGAGGACTTCGTCGATCTTCTCGCCGTGCTGCTTGTTGCGCCACCCAAATAGTGACGCGAATGGTCCGCGCGGCCCCTTCAGGGCCAGCAGGATGTTGTCGGCCACCGTGTGGCTTTCGAAAACCGTCGGCTTCTGGAATTTGCGGCCGATGCCCAATTCAGCGATGGCGGTTTCGTCGAGCTTGGTGAGATCGTGCTTGCCGCCGTCGAACAGAACGTCGCCTTCGTCTGGGCGCGTCTTTCCGGTGACGATGTCCATCATCGTCGTCTTGCCAGCGCCATTGGGGCCGATGATCGCGCGCATCTCGCCGGGCTCAATGATAAGCGAGAGATTGCGGATGGCGCGATAGCCGTCAAAACTGACGCTGACGCCATCAAGGTAAAGGACTGCCGAAGTGCGTTGCTCGCTCATGGCTTACTCCGCAGCCTGCGCGACGGGCGCCTTGGGCTGGTCTGGCGCCGCCCGCTTGCGGGTCGACCATTCCTTCAGCGTGCCAACGATGCCCTTGGGCAGAGCCAGCGTCACGAAAATGAAAATCGATCCCAGAACAAAGAGCCAGTAGGGCGCCAGCGCCCCGGTGGTGAACCAGCTCTTGGCGAAGTTGACGAGGACGGCGCCAACTGCGGCGCCCACCAGCGTGCCGCGACCGCCAACGGCGACCCACACCACCGCCTCGATGGAATTGGCCGGAGCGAACTCGCCGGGATTGATGATGCCGACTTGCGGCACATAAAGCGCGCCCGCAAGGCCCGCCAGCGCCGCCGACACCGTGAACGCCACCAGCTTGTAATGCTCAACGCGGAAGCCAAGAAAACGCGTGCGGCTTTCGGCGTCGCGCACGGCGACCAGCACTTTGCCGAAGGACGTGATCGTCATCCAGCGACAGATCAGATAGGTCAGCAGCAACGTCAAAGCGGTAAGGAAGAAAAGCATGGCGCGCGTGCCCTGCGCCTGCACGGAATAACCGAGGATATCCTTGAAATCGGTCATGCCGTTGTTGCCGCCAAAGCCCATGTCGTTGCGGAAGAAGGCGAGCATCAGCGCGTAGGTCAGCGCCTGCGTGATTATGGAGAGATAAACGCCGGTTACGCGCGAGCGGAACGTCAGCCAGCCAAACAGGAAGGCTAGCAAGCCCGGCGCAAACAGCGCCATGACAATGGCGAACGGGAACATGTCGAACCCGTACCAGAACCAGGGGAGTTCCTTCCAGTTCAGGAACACCATGAAGTCCGGTAAAATCGGATTGCCGTAAACGCCGCGCGTTCCGATTTGACGCATGAGGTACATCCCCATGGCGTAGCCGCCGAGCGCAAAGAAAGCGCCGTGTCCCAGCGACAAAATCCCGCAATATCCCCACACGAGATCAAGCGAGATAGCGAGGATCGCGTAGCACAGATATTTGCCCATTAACGACATGACGTGCGTGGGCACATGGAAGTGCGATGTCACGGGAAGCAGCAGATTGGACAGCGGCACGTAGATCGCCATAGCCGCGACGATGACGATGAAGGCGAGGCCGGTCTTCTCGAAGCGGGAAAGCAGATACTGCGTAATCATGATTCAACTGCCCGGCCCTTGAGGGCGAACAGCCCGCGCGGACGCTTTTGAATAAAGAGGATCAACAGCACGAGGATGAAGATTTTCGCCAGAACGGCCCCGGCCAGCGGCTCCAGAAATTTATTCGCGATCCCGAGCGCGAACGCGGAAACCAGCGTGCCCCAGAGGTTTCCGACGCCGCCGAAGACCACGACCATGAATGAATCGATGATGTAGGTCTGCCCGAGGTTGGGCGACACGTTGTCGATCTGCGACAGCGCAACGCCTGCATTTCCGGCAAGGCCCGAGCCGAGGCCAAAGGTCATGGCGTCCACCCAGGGCGTGCGGATGCCCATGGACGAGGCCATGCGGCGGTTCTGCGTCACGGCCCGCATATGCAGCCCCATGGCCGTATGCTTCAGCGCCAGCAGCAGCGTGAAGAAGACAATCATGGTGAAAACGATGATCCAGAGTCGGCCCCAGGTCACGGACACGCCCATGACATCGAACGCGCCAGACATGTAGGGGGGCGAGCTGACCTCGCGATTGGTCGGACCGAACACCGTGCGTATGGACTGCTGAAGGATCAGGCTTATGCCCCAGGTCGCAAGGAGCGTTTCAAGCGGGCGGCCATAGAGGAAGCGGATTACGCCCCGCTCAATCGCGATGCCGATCAGTCCAGTCACGAGAAACGCGAGCGGCAGCGATATCGTGAGCGACATGTTGAGGAGATGAGGCGCATGTGCGCGCAGGAACTCCTGCACCATGAACGTGGTGTAGGCGCCCAACATCACCATTTCGCCGTGGGCCATGTTGATGACGCCCATCACGCCGAACGTGATGGCGAGCCCGATCGCGGCCAGAAGCAGTACCGATCCGAGTGAGAGCCCGAACCAGACGTTTTGCACGTAACCAACGATGCGCAGGCGCGCCTCGATAGCTGTGACGGCGGTCGCCGCAAGCTCTTTCGTCTCGGCGTCTGCCTTGGCGTTCAGCGAGCGCAAGGCCGCGATGGCGCCCATGTCGGCGCGGTCGCGCAGCACGTTGATGGCGTCGACACGCTGCTCTTTTGTGGCTTCGGGAGATGTGAGCAGAATGGATGCGCGCGCCTGCTGGAAGGTGCGCGCGATAGCCGGAACTTTTTCGGCCCTAAGCGCCTCTTCCAGCTGCGGCAGAGCGGTTTCATCGCGAGACCGGAAGATTGCGTTCGCCGCTTCGCGCCGCCGCCCGGGCTCCGGCGCCATCAGCGTGAGCGCGCCAATGGCGTTCAACAGGACGCGGCGCAGACGATTGTTCACTCGTACGGTGCTGAGAGGAGCAGGTTGACTGGCGACAGGCTCGCCGGTGAGCGCATCGTGAACAACGCCCGCGGTAGTGCGCCAGTAAACCTTCTTCGTCGCCATATCGACAAACAGGCGAGCGTTGTTGAGGGCTGAAAGAATGGACTCGGCCTGCGGGGCCTGCGTCGCAACGATTTCGTCGATGGCTGTGCCTGTCTCGGTGAAATCGTCGGCGGCGAAACGGGTGAGGGCGCTCGCCAGATCGGCGGCGTAAGCCGGTTTGGCGATCTGTCCAGCCAATACAAGTGAGATGATCAACGCGCAGAGAAGGCGAACCAGCGACATCTTTCCCCCACGCGTGCGCAAGCCACTAGCATGTTTTATCAAGATAGAGAGCGGCCGCCGCATGTGCGGCGGCCGCATGTTTCAGCGCGTTAGCTGCCGCACTTGCCGGTCTTCACGTTGAAGTTGCCGCACTTCTTGTCGACCCAGTCGGCTTCGAGATCCTTCGAGCCGTCGAGGAAGTCGGACCACGCGTCGCCGGCAACAAGGCCCTTGGTCTGCCACACGACGTCGAACTGACCATCAGCGCGGATTTCGCCGATCATCACCGGCTTGGTGATGTGGTGGTTCGGAAGCATCTTTGAGATGCCGCCCGACAGGTTCGGCGCTTCCGTGCCCGGGAGGGCTGCGATGACCTTGTCCGGATCAATCGTGCCGGCCTTCTCGACCGCCTTCACCCACATATTGAAGCCGATGAAGTGAGCTTCCATGGGGTCATTCGTCACGCGCTTCGGGTTCTTTGTGAACGCCTGCCACTGCTTGATGAACGTCGCGTTGATGGGCGCCTTGTCGGACTGGAAGTAGTTCCAGGCTGCAAGATGGCCGACCAGATCCCTGGTGTCGATGCCGGCGAGTTCTTCTTCACCGACCGAGAAGGCCACGACCGGGATGTCGGTCGCCTTCACGCCCTGGTTGGACAATTCCTTGTAGAACGGCACGTTGGCGTCGCCGTTGATGGTCGAAACCACCGCCGTCTTCTTGCCAGCCGAACCGAACTTCTTCACGTCGGACACGATCGTCTGCCAATCGGAATGACCGAACGGCGTGTAGTTGATCATGATGTCTTCCTGCGCGACGCCCTTGGCCTTGAGGTACGCCTCAAGGATGCGGTTCGTCGTGCGCGGATAGACGTAGTCGGTGCCAGCGAGCACCCAGCGCTTCACGTCGCCGCCGTCCTTGCTCATCAGATAATCGACGGCCGGAATGGCCTGCTGGTTTGGCGCTGCGCCCGTGTAGAACACGTTGCGCTCGCTCTCTTCGCCCTCGTACTGCACGGGGTAGAAGAGGATGTTGTTGAGTTCCTTGAACACCGGCAGCACGGACTTGCGCGACACCGAGGTCCAGCAGCCGAACACGGCGGCGACCTTCTGCTGCGTGATGAGTTCGCGCGCCTTTTCAGCGAACAGCGGCCAGTTGGACGCAGGGTCGACGACGACTGCTTCAAGCTTCCTGCCGAGCAGACCGCCCTTCTTGTTCTGCTCTTCGATGAGCATCAGCATGACGTCCTTCAGCGTGGTCTCGCTGATCGCCATCGTGCCCGAAAGAGAATGGAGAATGCCTACCTTGATTGTTTCCTGCGCCATTGATGGCGTCGCAGCGGACATCATCATCGCCGCGCCCGCCATACCGGCGAGCATTCCTCGCCTGTCCAATTTAAAGCCCATCGGACTCACCCCTGTCGGCAACATTGCCGTGCACTGGATGAGCAAGCGCCGTGCCATTCACGGCGGCGCTTGAATCGGCTGTAACGGGCTGGGCCCGCAAGTGGAAGGACCAAAATCGAGTTAGCAAAGTGGCCGGGCGCCTAAATTATCAGCGCAGCAAAATCCTTGGCGCCCTGAATTTAATCTGCATTGCCGATTATGTTAGCAATCAAGTCTGGTGCGTAAAGTTTTTGCAGGACCAGCGTAACGGCTGGTCTTGCCGTTTTGTGTACTACTGCGCCGCCTTGGCCTCGCGTCGGCGGGCGTGCAGCACAAACTCGGTGTAACCGTTCGCCTGCTCACCGCCTTTGAACACAAGGTCGCAAGCCGCCTTGAAGGCCACGCCGTCGTAACCGGGCGCCATGGGCGTGTAGAGCGCGTCGCCCGCGTTCTGGCGGTCCACGACCAGCGCCATGCGCTTCATGGTCTCCATGACCTGCTCTTTCGTACAGACGCCGTGGCGCAGCCAGTTGGCGATGTGCTGGCTGGAGATGCGCAGCGTGGCGCGATCTTCCATCAATCCGACATCATGAATGTCAGGCACTTTGGAGCAGCCGACGCCCTGGTTGATCCAGCGAACCACATAGCCCAAAATACCTTGCACGTTGTTATCCAGCTCTTGCTGCACGGCGTCTGGCGCGAAATTGGACTGGGAGACGGGCAGGGTGAGGATCTCCGACAGTTTCGCCGGCTCGCGCGAGGCCAGTTCCTTCTGGCGCGCGCTCACGTCCACCTGATGATAATGGAGCGCGTGGAGCGCCGCGGCGGTGGGCGAGGGAACCCACGCTGTCGTTGCGCCCGAGCGCGGATGGCCAATCTTTTGCTCAAGCATGTCCGCCATACGGTCTGGCGCGGCCCACATGCCCTTGCCGATTTGGGCGCGACCGGGCAGGCCCAGCGCGAGGCCCGCGTCGACATTGTTGTCCTCGTAGGCCTTGATCCAGCTGCAGGCGCGCATGTCATTCTTGCGCACCATGGGCCCGGCTTCCATCGACGTATGAATTTCGTCGCCCGTGCGGTCAAGGAAGCCGGTGTTGATGAAGACGACGCGCTCGCTGGCGGCGCGAATGCAGGCGGCGAGATTGACCGTCGTCCTGCGCTCCTCGTCCATGATGCCCATCTTGATTGTGTTGCGCGGCAGACCGAGGAAATCCTCAACCCGCGCGAACGTCTCGGATGCAAAAGCGACTTCGTCTGGCCCATGCATCTTCGGCTTCACAATATAGACAGAGCCTGTGCGGGAATTGCGCAGCGCGCCCTTGCCGTAGAGATCGTGCTTGGCGATGAGCACGCTCACCGCCGCGTCCAGCAAGCCTTCCGGCGTCTCGGCGCCTGAGGCGTCAAGCACCGCGTCGGTGAACATGTGCAGTCCGACATTGCGGATCAGCATGAGGCTGCGCCCGTGCAGCCGCAGCGTCCCGCCATCAGGCGCAGTGTAAACGCGATCCTCGTTGAGCGCGCGCACAAGCGTCTCGCCGCCTTTGTCGAAATTGGCGGTGAGGTCGCCCTTCATCAGGCCAAGCCAGTTGCGATAAACCAGCACCTTGTCTTCCGCATCAACAGCCGCAACGGAGTCTTCCATGTCCACGATTGTGGAGACGGCTGCTTCCATCACCACGTCCGCCACGCCAGCCGCGTCGGTCTTGCCGATGGGGTGCGCGCGGTTGATGACGATCTCGACGTGCAGCCCGTTGTTGCGAAGCAAGATTGTCTTCGGCGCGGAGGCTTCGCCCGTGTAGCCGACAAACTTCGCTGGCTCTTTCAGGCCGGTCTTTGCACCGCCCTGCAACGTGATGACGAGTGCGCCGCCTTCAATCGAATAGCCCGTCGACTCCGCGTGTGAGCCATTGGCGAGCGGGGCAGCCACATCAAGCGCCTCGCGGGCTCTTGCGATAACTT
This sequence comes from Hyphomicrobiales bacterium, assembly GCA_031428455.1. Taxonomy (GTDB): domain Bacteria; phylum Pseudomonadota; class Alphaproteobacteria; order Rhizobiales; family Beijerinckiaceae; genus Terripilifer. The sequence continues at coordinate 6,990 of JANPPJ010000019.1, forward strand.
TTGCGCCGCGAGCGGGATTGTATTTCGCGGTGCGCTGCGCGCCATCCGCGTCAGAGATCGCGTCCGTGCCGTAAAGCGCATCGTAGAGCGAGCCCCAGCGCGCGTTGGCGGCATTTAGCGCATAACGCGCGTTGGAGGACGGCACGACGAGCTGCGCGCCGGAAATGCGCGCAATCTCGTCATCCACATTGCCCGTTGAAATGGTCGACGCGCCCGGCGCGGGCTTGAGGTAGCCGATCTCGCGCAGGAAGGCTTCATATCCAGCCGCGTCGTGCGCACGCCCCGCGCGGGCGCGATGCCAGGCGTCGATCTCCCCCTGCAGGCGGTCGCGTTCGGCCAGCAGCGCCCCATTGCGCGGCGCAAGGTCACGCACCATCGCGCCATACCCCGCCCAGAAAGCCTGCGAAGAAACGCCTGATCCAGGCAGCGCTTCCTTCTCGACAAACGCATACAGCTCTTCGTCGACCTGAAGGCCCTCGATGTTCACTCTCGCCATGATCTTCTCCCCAACCTCTGTGTTATTTTCAATCAAGCGCGCCGACGCTCTTCTCGACGGCGGCGACCACGGCGCCCGAGCGCACAAGGTCAACGGACTGCCCCATTTCAACCGCGTACCACCGGTCACCCGAAAGCGCGGGCGCAATCACTTCGCGCACAGCGTCCAGCGCCGCGCGGGTGCCTGCGCCCACAGGATGATCCTTGGCGACAGGCTCCACAAGCGTCAGCGCCTGCGCCGCCATGAGGATTTCGCCGGCCACAATATGCTCGACGTTTTCAACGATCATGCGCGTCTTGCGTCCGCACCAGGTGGAGTTGGAAACGTGATCCTCGGCGTTCGATTTGCCGGGAATGGAATCGACGGAACCGGGCATCGACAACGTGCGGTTCTCCATCACCAGTGCGGACATCGTGCATTGCACGGTGGCGAAGCCGGTGTTGAGCCCGCGCTGTCCCGCAAGCAGATTGCGCGGCAAGCCATAGCTCATGGTCGGATCGACAAGCCGCGCGAGGCGCCGCTCGCAGATTGAGCCCAGATCGGCCATTGCGATAGCCAGAACATCCATCGCCTGCGCCACATATTGCCCATGAAAATGACCGCCCGAGAGAATTTCATAGCCGCCCGCGCCATTGTCGAACACCAGCGGATTGTCGGTGGCTGAATTCGTCTCCACGCTGATCAGGCCGTCAACGTAATCGAGCGCCTGCCGCACCGGCCCATGCACTTGCGGGCCGCAGCGCAACGAATAAACATCCTGCACGCGCGGCGCAGGCGGCTTGCTGGGGTCGCGGTTTTCATCGGGAAAGACCACATGGCGTGCGGGTTCCGAGCACCGCTTCGAGTCCTTGATCATGCGCATCACATTGCGGGCCGTCGCAGCCTGTCCCGCATGTGGCCGCGCGGCGTGGATGCGCGCTTCAAAGGCGGTCGGCTCGCCGCGCAGACATTCAAGCGACATCGCCAGCGCAACATCGGCAGCCTTAAGGATGCGGCGTGAGTCCTCCACCGCAAGCACGGCAAGCGCGAGTGAAACAGTCGAGCCATTGATGAGGCAGGATGCATCCTTGGCGGACAAATCGAACGTGGGCGAAAACCCCGCAGCCGCCAGCGCCTCGCGCGCAGGCATGCGTTTTCCCTGCCAGAACATCTCCGCTTCCGCAAAGCCACAGATGGCGCCTGACATATGCGCCAGCGGCGCCAGATCGCCCGAGGCGCCCACGGACCCCTTTTGCGG
>JANPPJ010000020.1:0-14111 GCA_031428455.1 Hyphomicrobiales bacterium
CAATAGTGCAGAACGCCTTCATCCACATAGGTAGGCTGCGCATGGGTGGTGGGGCGCGAGGTTTCACAGCAGCCGCCCTGATCGATGCAGACATCGACAATAACCGCGCCCTGCTTCATGGAGCGCACCATTTCGCGCGAAACCAGCTTGGGCGCCTGCGCGCCGGGCACAAGCACCGTGCCGATCAACACGTCGGCGCGGCGCACCACGGCCTCGATGGCGGAGCGCGTGGAAAAGATGGTGCGCACGCTCGTGCCGAAACGAAAATCAAGTCTGCGCAAGGCCTCCGGGTTGCGATCCACCACGGTCACGTTGGCGCCCATGCCGATGGCGATGGTGGCCGCGTGGGCGCCCGCGACGCCGCCGCCCAGAACCACAACCTCGCCGGGGGGAACACCCGGCACGCCGCCCAGCAGCACGCCGCGCCCGCCCGCCCATTTCTGCAAATAATTGGCGCCGATCTGCGTCGCCAGACGCCCTGCGACCTCTGACATGGGCGTCAGCAGCGGCAGGCCGCCGGTGGCCGACGTCACCGTCTCGTACGCGATGCAGGTGGCGCCCGAAGCCATGAGATCGCGCGCCTGCTGGGGATCTGGCGCCAGATGCAGGTAGGTGAACAGCACCTGCCCCGGCCGCAGCATGCCGCGTTCGGCGGGCTGGGGCTCTTTTACCTTCACGATCATCTCAGCCGCTTCAAAGACTTGTGCGGCGGAGGCGGCGATGCGCGCGCCGGCGGCCTCGTATTCGGCGTCGGCCAGCCCGCTGCCTGCGCCAGCCCCGGTCTCCACGATCACCTCATGGCCGTGGGCGACAAGCTCCACCACGGACGACGGCGTGAGGCCGACGCGAAATTCGCTTTCCTTGATTTCCTTCGGCACGCCGACGCGCATGAGGCTCTCCTTTGTTGTCATCAATGTGGGCCCGGCGCCAAAGTGCGCAAGGGCGTGCGCGTCCGCACGCGACGAACGAGCTTAAGCGGTCTACACTGCCCGCGAACGCATCTGGCGGGGCGCCATGGAAATGCTTTTTATTCTGCTGGGCCTTGTCATGGTGAGCGCGCTTGTGCTTGGCCCGATTGGCTTTTTCACGGCGCTTCGCGCGCGCGACCGGGCTATGAACGCCGAGGCGCGCCTGGCGGGGGCAGAAGCCCGAATCGCCGCGCTGGAGATGAGGGCTCCGGCCTCCCCCTCGCAGGAGCCCGAGGTTTCTGCGCCCGACTTGGCGCCGGAGCCTGCTGCCGAACCTGTGATGGAAGCAGCGCGGGAGGCAATCGCCGACGAACCTGCCGCCGCCGTGGCTCCCCAGGCTGAACCCGCCCGTCCGCCCCGCCGCAGTCTGGAAGAGGCGCTGGGCGCGCGCTGGTCGGTGATCGTGGGCGGCGTTGCGCTGGCGCTCGGCGCGCTGCTCATGGTGCGTTACTCCATCGAGCAGGGGTTCTTTGGGCCGGGCATGCGCGTCGCGATGGGCGTTGCGCTGGCTGTCGCGCTCATCGGAGCGGGCGAGTTCATGCGACGCCGGGAGCGGGCGGCGGACGCGCCAACGCCGGTGACAGGCCGCCCTGATATTCCGGCCATCCTCACCGCTGCAGGCACTGTCGCGGCCTTTGGCGCGATTTACGCCGCCCACGCGCTTTATGGCTTCATTGGCCCAGCAACTGCGTTTGTCGCGCTGGCTGTGGCTGGCGTGGCGTGCATGTTCGCCTCTGGATTGCACGGCCCGGCGCTTGCCGCGCTGGGTCTTGTGGGCGCGCTCGGGGCGCCGCTGCTCGTCGACTCGTCCGACCCAAACCCGTGGCCCGTCGCAGCGCTCGCCGCCGTTGTTGCGGCTTGCGCCTATTGGCTTGCGCTCATGCGCGGCTGGTTGTGGCTGGCGGTGTCGGCAGCGTTTGGCGGCGGCCTTTGGGGCCTCGCGTTCCTGGACGGGATTGCGCGAAAGCCGGAAGTTTTTGTTGCAGGCGCGCTGGCGCATTTGATTTTGCAAACGGCTTTGGCGGCGGCTGCGTTCGCGTGGTCGCTTCGTCAAACGCTGGAGGAAGACGCGCGGCCTGAACCGAACGCGAGTTACGCAAGCGCCGGATTTGCGACGCTGGGCGTCGCGACGCTCATCGCAGCGCTGGATGGCAATGGCTATGGATCGCTCTGGATGCTTGGCGCGCTCGCCGCGTTCGCCATTCCTGCTGTCACGGGCTTCATGATTGCGCCTGCCGCTGCGGCGCTCGCCATCGCTGGCGCGTTTGCTGTGCTGGTTCTGCGCATCTGGCCGGACCCGGCCTATGTCGCTACAAGCCAGCACTGGTCGCCATCTTTTGCTTACGATCATTGGCCGCGAGCGATTGATCCGACCTTTTTCGCGCTGTTTGGCGCTCTTGCTGCGGGCGCCGTCGCGTTTGCCGGCGGCTGGCGCATTGCCATCTCTCGCGCACTGCCGTTTTCAACGCTGGCGCTTTATGCAGGCGCAGCCGCACTGACGCCGCTGGCTATTGTGTCAATGGCGTTCGTGCGGTTGACGGATCGCTCGCCCAGCGTGCTGTTTGCGGTGATCGGCGCGGCGCTGGCGCTGGCGTTTGCCTTGGCCGCCGCCCTCTTCCGCAATGCTGAAACGCCGGACGACGAAAATGCGCCCATGCCGAACGCGCGCTTTGGCGCAGGCGTTTTTGCGTCTGCCGCCATCAGCGCGTTGGCGCTGGCGTTCGTGTTCTTTCTGCAAGGCTCGGTGCTCACCGTGGCGCTGGCGCTGGCGGCGCTGGGCGCTGCTTATGTCAGCGCGCAATTGCGCATCAGTGCACTGCGCTGGTGCGTGGCGGGGCTGGGCGTTGTCGTTGCAGCGCGCCTTGCGCTGGAGCCGCGCCTGCTGACGGACGCAGGTCCGTGGCCGATTTTGAACTGGCTGTTGTTCGCATATGGCGTCCCCGCGCTCGCGTTCGGCGCGGCGGCGTGGATCATGCGTCGAACGGAGGGCGAAGATACGCCTGTGCGCGTGGCGCAATCGTTGTGCATCCTGTTCAGCGCGCTGTTGGTGTTTTTTGAAATTCGCCATCTCATCAACAACGGCGACGCCTTTGCGCGCGGCACCGGACTTGTCGAACAGGGCCTGTTCGCCGTCTCGGCTCTGACGTTCGCCATTGTGCTCACGCGGCTTGATGCGCAACGCGCGTCCATCGTGTTTCGCTGGGCCTCGCTGATTGCTGGCGCCTTGTCGTTTGCAGCAATTGCGATCGGGCTGGGCTTTGCGGGCAATCCGCTGTTCTCATCCAGCGGCGTTGAGGGCGGGCGCTTCATCAACGGGCTGCTGATCGGCTACGCGCTGCCGGCTATCCTCGCGTTGATCCTTGCGCGCGTCAGCGAAGGCGTGCGGCCTTATTGGTATGGCCTGATGGCGAAAGCCTGCGCCATCGCGCTGGCGTTCGGCTACGTGACGTTGCAGACGCGGCGCCTATTCCACAATGAGTGGATTGGCATCTTGCGCAACACTACCGAGGCAGAGTGGTACGCCTATTCCGCCGTGTGGCTGGCGCTCGGCATCGCGCTGCTGGCGTGGGGCATTGTGCGAGGATCAAAAGAGGCGCGCATTGGCTCGGCGATCTTCGTCAGCGCCAGCGTGCTGAAGGTGTTCCTGTTCGATCTTGCGGGGCTGGAGGGGGCACTGCGCGCGTTTTCCTTCATTGGGCTGGGCGCGACGCTCATCGCCATCGGGTTCGTATATCAGAGGCTGGTGTTCGCGCGGCCCGCCGCACCCCAAACGCTGCGGGACAACAGCGCGGGGGGCGTCACGCCCTCCCCCTGACATGCTATGATTGGATGAGAAACTGGAGAATCGACCTTGGCCGACGCGAAGTCAGACCCCGCGAAGCTGTCCTTTGAAGACGCACTGAAAGAGCTGGAAGACATCGTCTCCAAGCTTGAAGGCGGACAGGTGTCGCTGGAACAGTCGATCTCGTTCTACGAGCGCGGCGAAAAGCTGAAGCAACGCTGCGAGGCGCTGCTCAAGGACGCCGAAATGCGGATCGAAAAGATCACCCTCACAGCGGATGGCGCCCCGAAGGGAACCGAGCCGCTGGATGTGGAGCGCTGACGCTCAGGTAAGCTCCTTGCGCAGATCCAGCCCGTCGTCGGAATCAAAGATATCCGACGCCCCTTCCTCGATTTCATACCCACGATCCAGGAAGAAGCGTTGCGCCGTGATGCTTGAGGTGAGGCACAGGCGCGGAATGCGCATGTCCTTCGCCCGCTTTTCGCACTCCGCCAGCAGGGCCTTGCTGACGCCCTGAAAGCGATCTTCGGGCGCCACGTAAAGCAAAATGACGTCGCCTGCCGCCGAAAAGGCGCCCACGCCCGCCAGATGCCCCTCGCGTTCGGCCAACACCACGACGGAGCCGGGCCGCGTAATCCAGGCCTCCATGTTCTTTTGTGATTTGTTGGCCAGCCAGCCTTCAAGGGTCATGGCGTCGCCTTCATGGTCGGCCTTGCAGAGTTCAATGATTGACCGGCGCACCAGCGCGAGCGCCGCCTGCGCGTCTTCCAGCTTCGCCAAACGAATTTCCATATCGGCTCCAAATTGTCGCGCTCACGCGTTCGCACTCGACGCGCGGACGCTGATTGGGCATGCTGGCGCCCATGTACTCTGAAACAACCCTTGGAATCGAGATCAGCGTCGAACCGCACTTCATGGCGGACCGGTCGGAGCCGGATTCCGGCCGCTGGTTCTGGGGCTATACGATCAACATTCACAATCGAAGCGCGCGCACTGTGCAGCTGATGCACCGCCACTGGCGCATTACGGATGGAAACGGTCGCCTCGAAGAGGTGAAGGGGCCGGGCGTGGTGGGCGAACAGCCGATCATCCCGCCGGGCGAATCATTCACGTACACATCCGGCTGCCCGCTGCCGACGCCGTCGGGCATCATGGCCGGGTTCTACCGCTTCGTGGCCGAGGGCGGAGAAGCGTTTGACGTGGCGATCCCTGCCTTTTCGCTCGACTCGCCGCAGGCGCGGCGGATTCTCAACTGAGAGGATGATCGCGCCGTGTCGCAGCAGTCCGATCCCCGTCTGAACGCAGCCGTCGAGATTCTCGACCGGTTGATCGCGTTCGACACGGAAAGCTCGAAGAGCAATCTCGAGCTGGTCGCGTTCGTGGAAACGCTGCTTCGCGCCCATGATGTGCCTTACGTCGTCGTGCCAAACACGACGGGGGACAAGGCGGCCATATTCGTCACCATCGGCCCGATGATTGATGGCGGCGTGGTCCTGTCGGGGCACACGGACGTGGTGCCTGTGACGGGACAGTCCTGGACAGGCGATCCGTTCGAGCTGCGGCGCGAAGGCTCGCGGCTTTACGGGCGCGGCACGACAGACATGAAGGGCTTTGACGCCGTGTGTCTGGCCATGATCGACGAATTCAAGCGTGCGCCGCTGAAAAAGCCGATCCACATTTTGCTGAGCTACGACGAGGAAACCACCTGCGCCGGTCCGCTGGACACGATTGCGCGCTTTGGTCTCGACCTGCCCCGCCCCGCAGCCGTCATCGTCGGCGAACCGACGCTGATGGAGGTGGCTGACGCGCACAAGAGCATCGCCACCTTTTACACCACGGTGCGCGGGCTTGAGGCGCATTCATCAAAACCCAATCTGGGCGCCAACGCCATTGAAGGCGCCACGGCGCTCGTCGCCGATCTCTATCGCTTCGCGGACGAGATGGCTGCGGGCGAAGGAGATGATCGCTTCGATCCGCCAACATCGACGCTGAGCGTGGGCACCATCAACGGCGGCACGGCGCGCAACATTCTGGCCAAGGAATGCTCCTTTCACTGGGAGTTTCGCGGCCTGCCGGGCCTGCCGCAAGATGTGGCATTGCGGCGGCTGGAGCAGCACGCGCACGAAGTCGTGCTCCCGCGCCTGCGCCGGTTTGCGCCGGAGGCGAGCGTGGAGACCATCGTCGAGGTGGAAGTGCCGGGCCTTGGCGCGCAAAACGGCTCCGTGGCGGAAACGCTGGCGCTCAAGCTCACGCGCTCAAACCGCACCATTGCAGTGCCCTACGCCACCGAGGCGGGGCGCTTCCAGAGCGCCGGCGTGCCCACCATCGTGTGCGGGCCGGGCTCGATCAATCAGGCCCATCAGCCGGACGAGTACATCGAGATAGCCGAGCTTTCCCGCTGCATCAGCTTCATGCGCGCGCTCGCCGCAGACCTGAGTTAAGCCCGCGCGAAGCCGCCGCAGGCTAGAGGGATGCGCTGGTCACTCACAATCGCTATATTGAGTATGTGACCCATTCGGGGTCGGACCGGACCATGACCGACACGCCACATCAGGACCAGATAACAGCAGAGGCGCACAATGACGCCGCCACGGCGCGGCTGGCCGTGCGCGTGGCGCTGGGCGGCTTTGCGCTCATGTTCGTGGCCGCAAGCTTGATGTGGCTGAAAGTCGGCCCAACCATTTTCGTCGATCTCGCGACAGCTGTCATGAACTGCTTCTGATCGACGCCCTGCATCTTGCCATGTCGGAGATAGATTTTTGAACCGCCGAATGATCGTTCCGCTCGTCGCTCTCGTGCTTGGCGTCGGCATGCTGGCGACCGCCGCTTTCGTCACCCTGCGTCAGCCGGGCGTCGGCGCGCCTGCGCCTTCCGCGATCGGCGGGGCGTTCGCGCTGATCGACGAAGACGGCAAGGCGATCACACACCGCGACATGTCGGGAAGGCCTTATCTGGTGTTCTTCGGGTTCACGCATTGCCCGGATATCTGCCCGACGACAGCGATGGAAATTTCGCAGATGTTTGAGGCGCTGGGCAAGGACGCGAAGGTGAGCGCGCTTTTCATCACGGTCGATCCCGAACGCGACACGGCCCCCATCCTGAAGGATTATCTCTCCAGTTTCGACCAGCGCATCGTCGGCGTCACCGGCCCGCGCGACAGCATAGACGCCGCCATGAAAAGTTTTCGCGCCTATTCGCGCAAGGCGCCGAGTGATCGTCCTGATGCGTATGCGATGGACCATACTGCGCTGGTCTACCTGATGGACAAGCAGGGGCGCTTTGTCTCGGGCTTCAACCTGAAGCGCGCGCCGCAAGAGGCGGCCCGCGATATGCGGCGCTACTTGTAGGCGTTCAGAAAAAGCTGACGGGGAAGTACTTCAGGTACAATTCCGTATACACGCCTTGTTCTGCAATGCGGCTGAATGCAAAATCGAGCGCGCGACGCAGGGGCGTGTTGTCCTTGCGCACCGCAATCCCGACCCCATCGCCAAAAAACGCTGGATCGAGAAACGGCCCCCCGCGAAAGGCGCAACAGGCAGCGCCCTCTTCGCTGTTCAACCAGATCGCCAGCGTCACGCCGTCGGCAAAAGCGAGCGGCGCATCGCCAGAGCGCAAGGCCTTGAGGAGCGCGGGAAGGTTTGCGTATTGCTGACGCTCAACTTGGGGAAACCGCGCCTCAAGAAACGCCGCATGCGCCGTGCCTTCCACAACGCCGACGCGCTGTCCCGCAAGGGTTTCCGGCCTCACGTCATCAAGCGCCAATTCCTTGGGGGCGATGAACCTGCCCGGCGTTTTATAATAGGGCGCGGTGAAATCGACGCGCGCGCGGGTCGAAGATGAAGCTGCAAGAGAAGCGATAGCGGCGTCGGCCTGCCCTTGCTCAACAGCACTGATGATCGTGTCAAAGCGGCGCGCCTGAATTGTGCAGGGGAGTTTCAATTCCTCGCACAGTGCGCGGGCGAGATCGACATTGAAGCCCGCCAGCGCGCCGTCCGGGCCTGGAAACGCGAAGGGCGGATATTCATCATCGGTAACGAAACGGATGGCGCGCAGGGCCGTGGTATCGGGCCGCTCAAGCCGGCGCTGGGGGTCCCAGAAATGCGGGACAAACACCGCGCCCGGCGCGGCTTGCTGCGATGACGCCGGGGCCAGACCCGCAACGCTCAGGACTCCGACGACGGCAAGGCTAGACAAAATGATCGCAGCCCGCCTTACGATTTTCCTTGCAATGGACAAGCTCAAACTTAAGTGTTCCTGTTAACGTTGCGTTTGTAACGCGTCATCGGCGTCGAGTCCCCTGGAATGAGCAGTCGCCTCGTTCAACTGCTGCCCCAAACGACCCCGCGCAGGATGCACGACGGGGCGGGGGAAGCAACTGACCGGCTCGCGGATCGCCTCTGGCGCCGAGGCAGCGCGCCTGTGCCCACATCATTGATTTGCCTGCACCAGATTGGCGCGCCGCCTGACCGCCTGCTTGCCGCCGCCCGCATCGGAGCGGCGCTGAACATTCCGCCCGAGCAAGTGATGCTGCGTGAGGGGTGGATCAGCGAACGCGATTATTATCGTGCGCTGGCGCGCTGGCTGGGGCTGCCGTTTCTCGATGAGCCGTTTCCCGTCGGCCGCGGCGCCCATTATCCGCAGAGTATTGTCGCTGGCATTGCGCAGCACAGCGATGGCGCGTGGGTCTGCGCGCCAGAGGCGCGGCGGATCGAAACCCTCGCGTTCTTCCGGCGCCGTCCCTCGCCGCTCCGCGTCAGCATCACAACGCCCACCAATTTGCGGCTCGCAGTTGAAGACGCCTTCGCGCCGGTTGCGGCAACGCACGCCAGCCGGGAGCTGGCGCGCCGCGATGTGGACTCATGCGCGCTGGGCAAGCCCGGCGTCTGGCAGCTCGCCGCAATCACACTGCTCGCCAGCGTTCTTCTCTCCAGCCTTTTTGCCGACGGCGTTCTCCATCTCATTCTATCGAGCGTCGTATGTCTGCTGATGGGCGCCGCCATCCTCTTGCGTCTGATGGCGACGACCGCAAGCGGTGGCGAGGCGCCTTGCCACGCGCCTTTGGCCGACGTCGATCTCCCCGTCTACACGGTCATCGTCGCGCTGCACCGGGAAGCCGCCGTAGCGCGAAAATTGGTAAGCGCGCTTGACGCGCTGGATTATCCACGCGCGAAACTCGACATCAAACTGGTGATAGAGGTCGACGACCACGAGACGCGGCGCGCTCTCGAAGCGCTTGATCTTCCGCCACGCTATCAGATCGTGGTCGCGCCAGACGGGCGCCCGCGCACCAAGCCGCGCGCGCTGAATGTGGCTCTGGCGCAGGCGCGCGGCGAACTCGTGACGGTGTACGACGCCGAGGACGAGCCCGAACCCGATCAATTGCGCAAGTCCGCAGCCGCCTTCGCCAGCCTGCCCGCGCATATTGGCTGCGTGCAGGGACGCCTCACCATCGACAATTTCGGAGACAGCTGGGTTTCATCGTTCTTCGCCATCGAATACGCGGCGTTGTTCGAAGTCATCAACCCCGGCCTGTCTGCGCTCGATGCGCCGGTCGCGCTGGGGGGAACGTCAAACCATTTTCGCGCGTGCGCGCTGCGGGACACTGGGGGCTGGGACGCGTGGAACGTCACCGAAGACATCGATCTTGGCTTTCGTCTCGCGCGGCACGGCTATGGCGTCGGCGCGCTCGATTCATCCACCTTTGAAGAAGCCCCGTCACACGTTCGCGCATGGATGAACCAGCGTCGGCGCTGGTTCAAGGGGTGGATTCAAACGCTTGTCACGCATACGCGCGAGCCGGGGCGCCTCATGCGCGAAGCAGGCCCCAAGCGGGCGGGCGCGGCGATGCTGTTGATTGCAGGCGCGCTGATCGGGCCCATGTTCGGCCCCGCTTTCGCGCTTGCGCTTCTGGTCTCGGTACTGTCGGGCGAACTGTTTACGATGCAGGGCGTGAGCGGCGTCATAACTATGGGGTTGTGGGGCGCGGTCTCTCTGGGAGGTTTGGCAAGCGCGATCTGGCCAGCCCTGCTTGGACTGCGGCGTCGGGGGGTGCTGCATCTGGCGGTGTGGCTGCCGCTGCTGCCTGTCTACTGGGCGCTTCTTTCCATCGCGGCGTGGTGGGCGCTTTATGATTTCATCCGCAATCCCTTCTATTGGGCCAAGACGGACCACGGTCATGCAAAGACGTCGTGGCGTCGGGACAAGCCGCGGCAACCTGCGCACGTAACGCTAACCCCTGCTGTGCAAAAACCTGCAATCATTGACGCGCGTTTGTCACAAACCTAGTGTGCGCGCCAATCGACCCGCGCTTGTCGCCGTGGTCCATCCCAGGGTTCGCCAATGTCCTCCCCCCAAGGGTCTCCGACGGACCGGCCGTCCACACCGGCCGCCGCTCCGCTTTCGCTTGAAGACGCCGTCGCAACGTCCGCCGCCTGGCCTTTCGAGGAAGCGCGCAAGCTTGTCGCGCGCATCGAGCGCACGGGCCAGAGCGAAGTGCTGTTCGAGACAGGCTACGGGCCCTCGGGCCTGCCGCATATCGGCACGTTTGGCGAAGTCGCGCGCACCACGATGGTGCGTCGCGCGTTTGAAACTTTGACGGGCGGCAAGATCAAGACGCGGTTGCTCGCGTTCTCCGACGACATGGACGGGCTGCGCAAGGTGCCCGACAACGTGCCCAACAAGGCGATGCTGACCGAGCATCTGGGCATGCCGCTGACCAGGATTCCTGATCCGTTCAACAAGTTCGAGAGCTTCGCGCACCACAACAACGCGATGCTGCGCGACTTTCTGGATCGCTTCGGCTTTGATTACGAATTCGCGTCTTCAACCGACTATTACACATCGGGCCGGTTCGACGCGGCGTTGCTGCACATGCTGGCGCGGTTCGACGCGGTGCAGAAGATCATGCTGCCGTCGCTGCGCGAAGAGCGCGCGTCAACCTATTCGCCGTTCCTGCCCATTCACCCCAAGACCGGCGTGGTGATGCAGGTTCCTGCTGACGAGATGAACGTCGACGCCGGGACCATCGTGTGGCGCGATCCTGACACGGGCGAGCGTTTCGAGACCCCAGTTACTGGCGGGCATTGCAAGCTGCAATGGAAGCCCGACTGGGCCATGCGCTGGTATGCGCTGAACGTCGATTACGAGATGGCGGGCAAGGATCTCATCGACTCGGTGAAGCTTTCGGCTGGCATCGTGCGCGCGCTGGGCGGCACGGCGCCGGAAGGCTTCAACTACGAATTGTTTCTGGACGACAAGGGCCAGAAGATTTCAAAGTCAAAAGGCAATGGCCTGACGATTGAAGACTGGCTGACCTACGCGAGCCCGGAATCGCTCTCGCTGTTCATGTTCCAGAAGCCGCGCGAGGCCAAGCGCCTGTTCTTTGACGTGATCCCCCGCGCGGTGGATGAGTATCTGCAATTCCTTGGCGGCTATCAGCGGCAGGACTGGAAGCAGCGGCTCGGCAATCCGGTGTGGCACATCCATAGCGGCGAGCCGCCAGCCGTTGAAGAGCTGAAGACGGGCGCGGACGGCGCCGGAACTGCTGTGTCGTTTGTCATGCTGCTCAATCTTGCGGCTGTCGCCAACAGCGAAGACACCCAGGTTTTGTGGGGCTTTCTGCGCCGCTATGCGCCATCAGCCTCGCCGCAAACGCATCCGCGCCTCGACAAGATGGTGGGCTATGCGGTCGCGTACTTCCGCGATTTTGTGCGCCCCGCAAAAACCTATCGCATGCCTGACGATGTAGAGCGCGACGCCTTGAGCAAGCTCGACGCGATGCTCGCCAGTCTGCCAGCGGGCGCCAGCGGCGAGGATATCCAGACCTCGCTCTATGATGTCGCGCGACCGATCCCGCGCTATCAGGACCAGAAGGCAAAGGGCGCGACCCCTGAGCGGCCGGGCGTTTCGAACGACTGGTTCAACATGCTCTATCAGGTGCTGCTGGGCGAAAATCGCGGCCCGCGCTTTGGCTCATTTGCGGCGCTGTATGGCATTGCAGAGACGCGGGCGCTGATCGCGAAAGCGCTGGCGGGCGAGCTTGTCGAAGAGCATGCAGCGTTTTTGAAAGCGCGCGAGAAGTAAGCGCGAAATGCCCTGCTTCTCGCAAGGGCGATGCAGGAACACGATTGGAACTCATCCCTGAATGTTGTCGCTGTTCGCCAGTCTATGCATCGCGTCCGCCGCCTTTACCGGCGCCTTCCTGTCCGGCATTTTCGGCATGGCGGGCGGGCAGATCGTGCTGGCGGTGCTGCTTTATTTTTTGCCGGTCAGCGCGGCGATGACGATGTTTTCGGCGCTCATGTTTTCAGGCGGCGCGTGGCGCGCGATCCTGTGGCGCAAGCACATCGACTGGGGCATCGCAGCTCGCTACATCGCGGGCTCTGTGGTGGGCATGGCGTTGATGCTGGTCATCATGTTCGTACCCTCCAAGCCGGTGGTCTATCTGGGCCTCGGGCTCACGCCATTCATCGGCGATCTTTTGCCGAAGGGCTGGCGGCCTGACATCACCAAGCGCGGCATGGGCCTGCTGTGCGGCTTCATTGCGATGGTGCTGCAAATCGCGGTGGGCGGCGCGGGCAACGTGCTCGACATGTTCTTCCAGAACTCACCGTTGACGCGCTACGCCATCGTCGCCACAAAAGCGTTCACGCTTCTCTTCTCGCAGGTCATGCGCTTTCTCTACTTTGGCGTGGCGGCGCTGGGGGGTGGTGAAAACCTGCCCATCGCGCTGCTCCTGATCTGCGTGCTGCTGACATTCGCCGGCGGAACGGCGGCGGTGGGCTTGCTGAAGCGGCTGACGGACGATTCATTCCGCAAGTGGACGAAGTGGCTCATTTACGGGATGAGCATCATCTATATTGCGCGCGGGCTCTGGCTGCTCTGGACGGGCGAATACTGACGCGCCTACTGCGCCGCCCAGACAATGCGCGCGATCCACTGGACCTCCTTGATGTCAAACGCGCGGTCGGGATGCTCGGGGTTGATTGACCGCAACTCGATTGTCTTGGCGGTGCGGCGCTTCAATTCCTTGGCCAGCACTTCCCCCTCGCGCGTCTTCATCACCACGCGATCGCCCCGCCGCACCGGCGAATTTGGCGACACGATCACCACATCGCCGTCGCGGTAGGCGGGCAGCATCGATTCACCGGAAATCTCCAGCGCGTAGGCGTTTTCATCCGCGATTTGCGGAAAGACGATTTCGTCCCAACCCGCGCCCGCCGGAAAGCCTGAATCGTCAAAGAAGCCGCCGTCGCCGGCCTGCGCCATGCCGATGAGCGGGATGCGCCGGGCAGCCTCCCCGCGAGATGTCAGAAGACCCATGAATTCGTCGAGCGTCGCGCCGGTGGCATGCAAAATCTTCGCGAGGGACTCCGTGGAAGGCCAGCGCAGGCGCCCGTCCGGGCCTTGCCGCTTGGAACGGTTGAACGTGGTAGGGTCTAGACCAGCTTTGCGGGCAAGGCCGGACGCCGTCATGCTGTGACGGGTCGCCAAGGTGTCAATTGCAGCCCAGATCTGGGAATGCGTGAGCATGAAAGGCCCCTCCGCCGCAGACGAGGCTTGCCAAAATCAGAGATAAAGTTCCTGATAATGGGTTTTTATACCTTTTTTCGGCGAAGCGCAAGTCGGCATTCTGGAGGGATCACTGCCCTGCGGGCGGGCGAAAATATCCGTAGGCCAGCCACGCGCACAGGGCGAAAGAGAGCACCCAGATAACGATGATGACCCCAGCGGCCACGCGGCTTACAGGGCGATCCTGAGCCGCCAGCGCGAGCGCGCGATGTTCAGCCATAACGTCCGGCGGGATCATGCGCACCACGATCAACACGCCGAGCGGGACGAGGATCACGTCGTCGAGATAGCCCAGAACGGGGATGAAATCGGGAATCAGGTCGATGGGCGAGAGCGCGTAGCCGACAATTACGATGCCCAGCGCCTTGGCGTACCAGGGAACACGCGGGTCGCGGAGGGCGGAATACAGCGCGCGCACATCGCGCTTGATCGCTCGCGCCCAGTCTTTCAGCCTGTCAGCCATGGAGCATGCTCACGGGTAAGACCCAATATTCGCCCAGTTCAGCGCCCGATTGGCCATAGCTCCATCATGCCCCAGATGATGAGGCCGCACAGGACGGGCAGGATGGCGGACGCCGCAAGGCGGATCATCACGAAGCGGCCGCCCATCAGCGGGATTTCGTAGATGATGACCCGGTGAAAGGCAAACACCGACCACGCGGTGAGGTAGGCCATGACTTGCGGAAAACCGCCGCCGGCCGCCATCAGCACGAGAACGACGGGGAAAGAAACAATCGGGCCAGCCGGCGTGAGCCCCCCCACGAGGGCGCCGATGAGAATACCGCGCAGGC
>JANPPJ010000021.1:0-18528 GCA_031428455.1 Hyphomicrobiales bacterium
CGACTGGCCCACCGCCAACAATAACTACTTGCGCTTCCAAGTTTCCTTGCGCTTCCAAGTTTCCTTGCGCTTCCAAGTTTCCTTGCGCTTCATGCGTTGTCATTTGCGACGCCTTTGTGTCGTGAATTCTGTGAAGCGGCGACAGCGATTTCCGCGCTCGCCACCGCCTTGTCGAGCAAGGCAAGCAACGTGCGCCGCTCATCGTGTGTCAGCCCGGCCAGCAGTCTGGCCTCGTGCCGTGGCTGGCCCTTGCGGATCATGTCCGCAACCTCGCAGCCCCGGATGCTCAATTGCAGCGCCAGGGCGCGCCCGTCCTGCGCGTCCCGCCGCCGCTCAACCAGCCCGCTCTCGACGAGTGGAGCAAGCGTTTGCGCAAGGGAGGGAGGCTCGACATCGAGCAACCGGGCAAACGCCGCCTGCGGCAGGCCCGGGTTGTCGCCGATCAACAGCAGCAATCCGCCCTGCACGGAGGACAGATCGATGCCCTCGGCTTGGAAAAAGTAGCCCCAGTGTCGCGCAAACAGTGCGTGGAGCCGACGCAGACGCAGCCCCGTCACGCGAGAGAGCGCCTTGCTGACCGCTTCCTGCTGAACGCTCCTAGCCGCTTTGGCCATCACGATCGCCCCCGAACTTAGTAAGGTAGCCTTACCATTTTTCGGACCGTGACATCAAGCGGCCGGAACCAAAAGCTGAGCCGGTGGTTTCCCGCCTGTAGACAAGGGGCAGATGTGAGCGACCAAGCCAGCGCGGACGTAGAAACCCCTCACGGCAATCAGCCAAGCGGAATGCGCTTTCTGAGACGGGCGTCACGCTTCTGGATCACCCGGGGCTGGGCGGCGGCATGGCTTCTGACCGCCGCTTTTCTCTTTTTCCTGTTCGCCAGCTTTGGCGCGAAGTTCGTCGCCAACGAGTGGAACAAGTTTTTCTTCGACGCACTCGAGAGAATGGATGGCGGGGCCATCTTCCATGCGATCTGGCTGATTGCCGGGATCATCCTCGCCTCCGCGCTCATCTCTGTCCTCTTACTTCACGCGCAGACGCGTCTGAAACTTCGGTGGCGCACCTGGCTGACCGAGAAGCTTGTCGGTCGCTGGCTCGGAGAGCGCCGCTTCTACAAACTTTTCACGCTTCATCACACGGAAACGCCCGAGGCGCGCATCGCCGAAGACGGACGCATCGCGATTGAATTGCTGGTGGATCTGTCCGGCGGCGTCATCATATCGATCATCACGGCGATAGGCTTCATCGGCGTCCTGTGGGCCGCCGCGGGCTCGATTACGCTGTTTGGATATGAAATCCCCGGCTACATGGTGATCGCCAGCATCATCTATTCCG
Source organism: Hyphomicrobiales bacterium (assembly GCA_031428455.1). Lineage (GTDB taxonomy): Bacteria > Pseudomonadota > Alphaproteobacteria > Rhizobiales > Beijerinckiaceae > Terripilifer. Next base: position 1,336 of record JANPPJ010000021.1, read on the forward strand.
CCCTGCTTTCGGGCCTTACGTGGCTGACCGCGGACCCATTGGTGCGCAGCGTCGAACACAAGGCGGCGGGCGAGGCGCAGTATCGCTATGAGCTGACGCGCGTGCGTGAATTCGCCGAGCAGGTGGCGCTGATCAACGGCGAGGATGATGAACGCGTCGCGCTCGACAACAGCCTGCGCGGGCTGATGCTTCGCTGGCGCCGGGTGGTTCGCGACCGCTCGCGGGTGGGTCTGATCAACGCATCCAACATGGTGCTGGCGCCCGTTGCGCCGCTCGTTCTGGTAGCGCCCAAATATGTTGCTGGCGACATGAGCCTTGGCGATGTGATGCTGGTCGCTGGCGCGTTCATTCAGGTGCAGACTGCGCTTGGCTGGCTGTCGGACAACGCCATTAACGTGGCGGACTGGTTCGGCTCAGCCCGAAGGGTCGCGGGCTTGCAGGACCTGCTGCACCGCCTCGACGAGATCAGCGCTGAAGCCAGCGGCATCACGCTCAGTGAAAGTCCCGATGAATCCTTGCGGATTGAAAACCTGAGTATTTCCCTGTCGAACGGTAAAGTGCTCATTGAGGATGCAAGCGTGCAAATTGCGCCGGGCGAGAAGGTTTTGTTCAAGGGCGAGAGCGGCAGCGGCAAAAGCACGCTCATTCGCGCCATCGCCGGGCTGTGGCCCTGGGGTGAGGGAACGATCCTGCTACCGAAGGGAGCGCAGATCGGCTTCATTCCGCAACGACCTTACCTTCCCATTGGCTCGTTGCGCGACGCCATGCTCTATCCCGTTGGCGAAACGCCAGCATCCGACGACGACCTTCGCTCGATCCTGCGCCGGTGCGGACTTGCGCATCTCGCCAAGCGTCTGGATGACGAGGAAAACTGGAGCTCCATGCTGTCCGGGGGCGAAGCGCAGCGTATCGGCTTCTGCCGCGCCTTGCTTGCGAAACCAGATATCCTGATCCTCGACGAGCCCACCTCCGCGCTTGATGAGCCAAGCCAGCTGCGCATGATGGAATTGCTTGGGGAAGAACTTCCCCATGCAACCATCCTGCATGTCGCGCATCGGCCCGGACTTGAGAAATTCCATACGCGCGAGATCGCGATCATGCGCAAAGACCCAGCAAAGCCGGGCTCAATCGTCAACAAGACATCAATGCTGTCGCGCGGATTCCAGCGCATCGTGGGAGGCGCCAAACGCAACGATGGCCCGGCGGCATCCAAGGGCGCCAAAGCGCCAGGCCACACTGAGCATTAAAGCGGCGGGCAAAGCACATGACGCAGCTTCGCGTTCTCAAGACAGCTGCGGCGATTATCCTCGTGGCCTACACGCTCGTGCTCGCGTTCGGCGCGCGCGAGGGTTTCCCCACGGGCCTGACAACAGGATCATGGGCGCCATATCTCTCCGACCAGCCTGTGGGAGAAGACGGCTATTACTTGCTGCTCGCCGCATGGAACCTGGCGAACGGTGACGGTCTGACGGCAAATTTCAACGAGGTCGTCACCGGCATTCAGCCCTTGATGACATTCCTGCTCGCGTGCGTTGCAGGGCTTGTGCAGGCATTGGACGGCGACAAATTCGATTTCGCCCGCGCCATGATCCTGCTGGGAGGCGCTAACCTTCTTCTGTTTGCGCATCTGGTCGAGCGCGTGACCTGCGCGGCCCTGCCAGTCACCAGCGACCGGCAGACTGCGGGAGCGATAGCCTTCATTGGCGCGGCGATGAGCTTCTATCTCTTCCGCACCTTCACGTACGGTCTGGAAACCGGCCTCTATCTGGTGCTCGTCGCAACGCTCGCATGGGCGATGCTGCGGATATTTGCCGGCGCGCAGGGCGTGAAGCGGCCAACCATGACCCAGGCAGCGGGGATGGGCGTGCTAACGGGCTTATGCGGCCTCGCGCGTATAGACTTTGGACTTGTCGCTGCAACTGCCTTTGGTCTGCTGTACTTGCGCGGTCTGATCGGCTTTCGCGCATCAATGCTCGCGGGCGCCATCGCGCTGGCCATTACCGCGCCCTGGTTCTTGTGGGTGCGCAGCGTCAGCGGTTCGTTCATGCCGTCCTCCGGCCCCGCGCAGGCGACTCTGGTTGATCTGGGCAGCGCCTGGGGCCGTGGCGAAACAATGCTCCTGGCGGTGGCTCAAAACATCGCAGCATGGGCGCCGCTGAATTATAACAAGCTGGGCTCCGTCCTTGCCATCCTGGTCCTGCTTGTGATGATCGGCCTCGCCGTTCGCGCACGGCGGCCCGAGCGCTTCTGGCGCTCGGAGACAGCGCCCGTACTGGCGGCATGGAGCGCAGGCGTGCTTGTCCTGCCGCTGGTCTATTTCACCTTCTTCTGGGCGGCTCATTTTTATGCGCGCTACACGGCGCCCATCGTCATGGTCTGCCTGATCCTGACGGCTGCATCCGTGGCGTACTTGCCCGAACAACGCCGTCGCATGTGCGTGCTTGTCGCCATTGCGTTCGTTGCAATCATCAACACATGGGCCGCGTGGGACACCCATCATCGCGGAGGCATCGGCGATGGCCATTCTGTGGCCGCTGGCTACGTCGCTAACAATCTGCCGAAGGATGCGCGCATCGGCGCCTTCCAGAGCGGCGTGGTGGGTTTCTACAACGCCAACGTCATCAACCTCGACGGCAAGGTCAACGTCGATGCCCTTGCCGCAATGCGTGCGAAGCGCGTTGAGGAATATGTTGACGCCGAGGGCATCGACTATGTGATCGACTGGCAGGGCGTCATTGAGGGACTTATGCCTCGCGCCATGAAATCTGGCGAATGGGTTCGCTGTCCGCTCCCCGTGGGCAACAAGGAATCAATCTGCGTCATGCGCAAGCGCTGATATATGACGCCGCTTGCCAAGCGTGGCCTGAAGCGGTCATGTATCTGCAGAAAAAATGGGAGGACGATGATGGCGCGTTTATCATGGCGGGCCCTTGGCCTGTTGTCGGTAGTGGCGGGAAGCATTTGCGCTGCAAGCCCAACCCGGGCGCAGGACGATTTCTACAAGGGCCGCACGATCAATCTCTTCATCGGCTTTGCGCCCGGCGGCAGTTACGACCTGTACGCGCGCACGCTCGCTCGCCATATGGGCAAGCATATTCCCGGATCGCCAACCATCGTCGCGCAGACCATGCAGGGCGCGGGCAGTTTTCGCGCTGCAAATCATCTTTTCGCCGTTGCGCCAAAGGACGGCAGCGCCATGGCAACGGTCTCGCAAGCGATCGCGCTTGAAGAGATGCTCGGCACGAACGGCATCATGTTCAAATCGTCGGAATTCACCTGGATCGGGCGCTCGACAAATATCACCGAACTCATAATGACATGGCGCACATCGAAAACGCAGACCTTCAAGGACTCGCTGACCCGCGAGACGCCCACCGCGAGCACGGGGCCGGGCTCGCCATCCGAAGGTTGGCCTCGCCTGCTCAACGGACTGGCGGGGGCAAAGTTCAAAATCATCGGTGGCTATCAGGCCTCGGCGAATGCGCTGCTCGCCATGGAGCGCGGCGAAGTCGACGCCTCGTTCACGTCATGGGATACGCTGAGCGGCAGCAAGCCGGAATGGCTGCAAAATAAGAGCGTCAACATTCTCGTCCAGTTCAACCGGAAACGGCTGAGTGAACTGCCCGATACGCCCTCAGTCGTGGAACTCGCCACGCGCGAAGAGGACAGGCGTATTCTGGACTTCTATGTGACAGGCGCAGAAGTTGGCCGCTCGTTCATCGCGCCGCCGGGCCTGCCGCCAGAGCGCACGCGAATTTTGCGTGAGGCGTTCATGAAAATGTCGACGCAAGACGCCGACTACATCGCCGAACTGGCACGAGCCAAGGCGCCGGTGAACGCGATGCCGGGCCAGGAACTGCAAGCCATGATCACGTCCATCATGCAAACGCCGCCCGCTCTCGTAGAGCGCATGCGCAAGATCCTGAGCGAATAACGCATCACGAATAAGACCGTGGTTCAGACGCAGCGAACCACGGTCTCGTTCAGTTTGCCGACGGCTTCAATCCGGGCGTCGACTTGCCCGGCTCAAGCGCTGCGCGTGCGCGCGCAAGCAGCTCCTCGCTCGTCGAGTAGAGATCCTCAATCTTAGCCTGCAATTGCTCGCCGGTCATCGGGCGAAGTTCGATGTTTAGCTTCTTCGCGTCGCCGATGAGCGCGGGATCAGCGAGCGCAGCATTGAAGCCCTCGCGCAATTCCTTTGTACGCTCGGCAGGAATCCGCGGGGGCGCGAGAAATGGGCGACCGTAAAGCTGCTGCGAATAGATCAGATCCATGATCTTGAGATCGTCCGCGTTGCGGGCAAGGTCAGTTGCGCGCGCAAGCTTCATCGTTTCGACGCGCTCGTTGGTGTCGCCGTTCTCCTGAAACAGAATGCGGATCGCGCCCTTCTGCATTTCAGCGGCGATGGAGCCCTGAATGGCGCTCCAGCCCATGCCGCACCACCCGTGGACTTCGTTTCTCAGCACTGCGAGCACAACTTCGGTAGACCCTGGATATCCGGTGATGACCCTGAACTTGGTGCCAATGAGATTGTTCAGCAGTGCGGGCGAGATCGTCGTTGACGAGCCCTGCCCCGTCGCGCCAACGATCAGCTCCTTCGTCTTCACATCCTCAATTGTCTGCACCGGCGCGTCCGTGCGCGCGAAACAATAGTAAGGCTCGCCGTTCATGCTGCCGATATAGGTCAGCGCACGCGTGTCGTATTTTACAAGTTCGCGCTGCCCAAGAGCCCCTTCCGTCAAAGATTGCGGATAGGCGCCCGACAGCACAGTTCCATCCTTCGGCGCGGCGTTAGCGAGGAAGGAGATCGCAACCTTGCCGCCCGCGCCCGGCATGTTTTGTGGAATAACGTCAGGCTTGCCCGGCAGATGCTTTCCAAGATGGCGCGCCAGCAACCGTGCATATGTGTCATAGCCGCCCGCCGCCGAGGACGGAATCAGCATCGTCACGTTCCTGCCCTTGTAGAACTCCTGCGCGTGGGCGGAACCTGTCATGCTCGCAGCTATTGCAGCGACCATGGCCAACGTCGGCAATCTGGATGACGATGCGTTCATGTTTCCCTCCCTGCGCCGCCGTCGTTTCCCGACGTTCGGTCTACCTACCACTTGGCCGAAAGCTCGGTCTCAAACGTCTGCCGCCAGTCCGCGCCAGCGGGCAGATAATCATCATACGGCCGCACGGAACCATGGCTTTTTGGATCAACGCCGGGTGGGTCTTCGCCAAGCGCGACAGCGTCGATGGAGCGCAGCATCATGCGGCGCATGGTGACGATCGCCTTGTCCGACGTGCCGAGATTTTCCAAGCTGCGGTCAACAATCTGGCCCATGCCCTCCTGCAACGCATAGTCCTGCGTATTGACGCCGGTGATGCCAGTGAAACTCTGCGTCTTCTGCAACTGCCGGTCGATGAAATAATCATTCGTCTTGCTGGCGATCAGCTTGAACGTGCCCGGCACATGATGCTCCGGCCCGCGCCCCGCGCGCGACTCCCAGCCTTTCATAATGTCTTCTGGCAAGGGCGTGCTCGCGTCATAGCTGTACATCGTGTTGAAGACGAAGCAGGTCTCATCATCGATGGGCGTCCACAAATGGCCGTCAAAGCGCGGGTAATCAGATTTGCCGCCTTCGATCTTGATGACACTGCCGCGCACCTGCTGCGCAGGCATGATGTATTGATAGACACGCACATAGGCGCCGCCGTCGCCGGTCTGCCGCGTCGAGATGTAGCGGTAGCCATAATCCGTCAACTCAACATCAAGCCGCGGCGCGCGATCACGATTGCGCGGCATGTTCTTGTTGGCGATGTCGTTGTTGTGCGCATAGGACGAATGCGCCGTATCAAGTCCGCCTTCCAGCGCCTGCAGGAAGTTGCAATCCTCAAACGTCTTCGACACAAAGCGATGGCTGGCGGGCGCGCGCATCCATTCGTAATCGGGCGGCGCGGGCTGTTTGTCTTTGGGCCCCATGTAGCACCAGATGACGCCGCCGCCCTCATAGCCGGGATACGCCTTGATCTTCACACGCGCCTGAAGTGGCGTGCCTGCCGGCTCGGAAGGCATGTCCGTACAATCGCCATGGCGGTCAAACTTCCAGCCATGATAGACGCAGCGCAGGCCACATTCCTCGTTGCGGCCAAAGAACATCGGCGCGCGCCGGTGCGGACAGTAAGCGTCAACGAAGGCGACATGGCCTTCGGTATCGCGAAACGCGACAAGATCCTCGCCCAGCAGGCGCACGCGCACAGGCGGCCCGTCCGCCTCGGGCAATTCCCATGACATGAGGATCGGTTGCCAATAGCGCCGCATGTATTCGCCGCACGGCGTGCCTGGGCCGACCCGCGTGATCTTCTCGTTGTCTTCCGGGCGCAGCATGTGCGTCGCTCCCTGCGTTCGTTTCCTCTCGCGCTCGCGTCCACCCTCGCGGCTGTCTGGCGCAATGTGCTTAAGGTGCATGATACCGGGGCGGCTTTCAAGAACGCTTGTAACCAACCGCCTGCAACCACCCCGCTTGCAACAGCGACTCCGCGCCGGTAAGCTTTCGCCAAAAGCAAGGGAGGAATTATGGAAGGCGCGCTTGCAGGCGTCCGGGTGATTGAATTCGCCAATTACGTATCTGGCCCCTATGCGGGGATGTTGCTGGGCGATCTCGGCGCCGATGTCATCAAGATCGAGGAGCCGACGCGCGGCGATCCCTTCCGCGGCTGGGGCCGCGTTGAATATTCGCCGACCTTCGCCTCGGTTAACCGCAACAAGAAAAGCGTCACCATCGACCTGAAAAGCGAAGCGGGCAAAGCGGACGCCCGCGCGCTGGTCGCGGGCGCAGACGTGGTGATCGAAAATTTCCGGCCCGGCACGATGGAGCGGCTGGGCCTCGGCTACGACGCGTTCAAGGCGGGCCATCCGAGCTTGGTCTGGTGCTCGATTACCGGCTTTGGCAATGACGGGCCTTACGCCCATCGGCCGGGTTACGACACAGTTGGCGTCGCCATGAGCGGCCTGCTTAGCCTCCTGACCGACCCGGCCAACCCGCAGCCCATGGGCATTTCCCTGTCGGACCATCTTGCCGGGATGACAGCCTGCAATGGCATTCTCGCCGCCCTTGTGGCGCGGGGACGCACGGGCAGAGGGCAGCGCGTCGACACCTCATTGCTGGAATCGTCAATCTCGTTCTGCGGCGAGAACATGGCGCGCTATTTCGATAACGGAAAGGTGCCGTTCCGCGCCACGCGCACGCGTCAGGCGCAGGTTTACGCCTTCCCTGCCGGAGACGGAAAAGCGCTCGTGGTGCATCTGTCGTCGCCGACGAAATTCTGGCGCGCGCTCTGCGAAGTCGTGGGCAAGACGGAGTGGCTGGAAGACCCGCGCTTTGCCACCAAAGAATCGCGCGGGAAGAATTATGACGCCCTCCACGAGGGCCTCTCGCATGTGCTGGCCACGCAACCTCGCGCACATTGGCTGGAAAAGCTGGAGGCGGCTGACGTGCCGTGTTCGCCGCTCAACACATTCGACGATGTGTTCGACGATCCACAGGTCAAGCATCTGGGCATGAAAGTCGAAGCGCCGCATCCGACCTTGGGCAAGATAGAGCTGGTGCGAAACGGACTGCGCATGTCCGACACGCCAGTACTCACCCATCGCGGTCCGCCAGAATTGGGCGAGCACAACGACGAAATCTTGCAGTCGAGAAAACATAAATAAACGGAAGGACGGCGATGACGCTCAAGGTTAAGTCCGCGCCCTTGCTCGCAGCCCTTGGGCTGGCGATCGGCGCCCAATCCGCTGCGGCAAACCCCGTGGCGGAGTTTTATACCGGCAAGCGGTTGACGCTTGTAACGTCCGCATCCAGCGGTGGCGGATACGATCAGTACGCGCGCCTGCTCGCGCAACACATGCCAAAGTACATTCCCGGCAATCCCAACATCATCGTGCAAAACATGCCTGGCGCAGAGGGCATCAAGGCTGCAAACTATCTGTGGGCGATTGCGCCGCGCGACGGCACGGTGCTCGGCGGACTTCAGCGCAACACTGGCCTCGCCCGATTCTACCAGCCCCAGGGAGCAGCGATTCAGTTCGACGTGCAGAAGTTTACATGGCTTGGCTCCATGCAGCAGGAAATCGGGCTGCTGCTTGTACGCCCCGCTTCGGGCGTCACAGACTTCACGCATCTGCGCAACAAGGAAATCACGGCCAGCTCAACATCGCGCAATTCTCCCGCGTCCATTTATCCGCGCATGTTGAATGCGCTTTACGGCGCCAAGATTCGCGTCATTGAAGGCTACGGCGGCTCGCAGGAATCGCTGCTGGCTGTGGAGCGCGGTGAAGCGGACTCCCATGTGTCGGGCGGCTCATCGGCAGCATTCCGCGCCCGTTTTCGCCCATGGGAAAAGGCGGGAACCGTCAGAGTGCTTCTGCAACTGGGCATGGAGCGCGACCGCGAATATCCCAACATCCCCACTGCGCTTGAAATTGTGGACAATCCCGAAGCGAAACAGATTTTCGAGATCGCATTCGTCGAGCAGGTGATGGGGCGTCCTTTCATGCTGCCGCCGGAAGTGCCCAAGGACAGATCCGACGCGCTGCGCAAGGCCTTCGATGAATCCATGAAGGACAAGGAACTCCTCGCCGACGCGGAGAAACGCGGCATGGAGATTGATCCCGTCAGCGGGGCCCGCATCGCTGAATTGCTGGACTCTGTGTACAACACGCCGCCTGCGCTTGCCGAGCGTATCCGCCAGATCGTGAAGTGAGCTGCCCATGAATATCGCTGATCTAGCATCCGACCTCGAAGCCTCGCGCGAGTTGCGCGATTACTGCTCGGTCGTGGGAACAGCCACGAGCCGGCTTGGCAGAGTGCCGGGGGTCTCCAGTCTTGATCTGCTGGTCGAAGCCATTCGCAACGCTGTTGAGGACGCAGGCCTCAAGGCCTCGGACATCGACGGCGTGATTTGCCGTGGACCGGACGAATCCTATTCGCACCATCAGGTCGTAGCTGAACGCCTTGGCATCAATGCGCGCTTCTCAACGACGCTGACGAACGGCGGGGCGAGCCAGATTCTGGCCATCGCCATCGCCACCATGGCGATCCGTTTCGGTCTGGCAAAAACGATTGTGTGCGGCTTCGGTCGCGACACATGGTCACGAACGCACGCAACTGAAGAAGCGCGCGTGCGCAATGAAACGCGCCCGGCAAGCCAGCGTCCGCGCGAGTTTGGCCCCGAATACGGATACTTCGGCGCGACGGCGGCGCATGCTTTTGGCGCCACGCGCCACATGCATCTCTACGGCACGACGCGCGATGACTTTGGCGCCATCGCTACGGCGTTCCGCGAACATGCGCTACGCAATCCCGATGCGCAGATGAAGAAGCCGCTGTCGATGGAGGATTATCATGCGGGGCGCATGATCGTTGCGCCGTTCGGCATGTATGATTGCAGCTTGCGTTCCGACGCAGCAGGCGCGGTCATCGTGACGCGTTCTGATCGCGCGAAAGACATGCGCCGTCCGCCAGTGCTCATCAAGGGTTTCGGCACTTTCAACAATACGCGCGGCTGGTTCAACGACGACAACATGGTCGTCACCGCCGCCAAGCAAAGCGGCGAGGCCGCATATCGCATGGCGGGGCTTGGCCCGTCCGATGTCGACACCGCGCAGATCTACGATTGCTTCACCTACATGGTGCTGACGCAGCTTGAGGATTACGGCTTCTGCAAAAAGGGCGAGGGCGGCGCCTTCGTCTCGTCCGGCGCGTTGCGGCTGGGCGGCGCCCTGCCTTGCAACACGTCAGGCGGACAATTGTCTGAATCCCACGCCGAGGGGATGCTGCAGATCGTTGAAGGCGTGCGCCAGATGCGCCATCTCTACGCGCCGGAGCGTCAGGTGAAAGACGCCGAAATCGCGCTCATTTCCGGCCATGGCGGCAACCAGGTCTGCCATTCCACGCTCATTCTGGGGAAAGCCTGATGTCCGCGTTCCAACAGAAGCCTGTTCCAAGGCCTGCGCCTGAGTCCGCCCCCTACTGGGCCGCCGCGCGCGAACGGCGGCTTTCGCTGCCAAAATGCGAGGATTGCGGCCAGAACTGGTTTCCCCCCTCGCGCACCTGCCCCCACTGCCTCTCCTCAAAGGTCACGTTCGCCGACGTCTCCGGCCGCGGCAAGGTCTTCAGCTTTGTGACCTTTCACCGGGTCTATCACCCGGCTTTTGAGGGCGAGACGCCCTATGTCGTCGCCCTGATCGAGTTGGAGGAAGGCCCGCGCCTTCTGTCCAATGTGATCGGCATTTCGCCAGAGGATGTGCGCTGCGAGATGCCCGTTGAAGTGGTGTTTGAAGATGTGGGGGACGCAACCATTCCGAAGTTCAGACCGCGGCAGGCTTGAGCTCAGCCGCCTAAACCAATGTCCAGAAATAAAAATCCCGGCCTGCGACGTTGCGCAGGCCGGGATTTCTTTGCCCCAGGCGAGCCCTCTAGGCGGGGCCTGTCCTGTTCGGCGTTTCCTCCGTGACTTGGGGCGCGGCGCTTTTGCCACCGCGTTGAGGCGCACTTTGCGGCAATTCGCCCATGAAACAAGCGACATTACTTCAGCGAACACTTTCCCTACAGGAAAGAATGGTGCATGTTTTATCGCCGCTGCGGAACTGAGGGGATTGCCATGCACGACCTGGAGGAGATCAGGGTTTTTCTTCTCGTCGCCAAGCACCGCAGCTTCACCGCAGCCGCGACAGAGGCAAACATCACCCTGTCTGCCGTCAGCAAGCGGATAACCCGGCTGGAGCAACGGCTTGGCGTCCAGTTGTTGACGCGCACGACGCGCTCTGTTGGGCTGACAGAAGCCGGAGCTCTCTTCAGCGAAAAATGCCGCCACGTCTTCGTACTGCTGGATGAGGCGCAATCGGATATGCACGAGTTGGGCGCACGGCCACGCGGGCGGCTGCGCATCAACGCGCCTGAGTCCTTTGGACGCAAATGCATTGCGCCAATGCTGCCAGATTTTCTGGCCGCCTACCCCGACATCAACGTTGAGCTGACCGTCAATTCCCGGATGCGGAAGTTCGAAGATAGCGTCGACGTCTTCATTCGACGCGCCGAGTTGAACGAAGACGCTTTGGCCTACGACATCATTTATGTCGATCGCTATATCGTATGCACCAGCCAGTCATATCTGGACTCTGCAACAGTTCCGCTGGATGAGCCCCGCCATCTCGTGAAGCACAATTGCATCGTCTACAAATTCCCACAGATCAGGAATACGTGGGACTTTCACTTCAACGGGCGTATCAATTCGGTGCAGGTTGGCGGGAATCTCATCTGCAATGATTACGACAATGTGCTTCAGGCTGCCATTCGCGGCTTGGGCGTCGCTTGCATCCCCAGCTACGTGGCGCAGGAAGCCGTCGAAGCTGGACGCGTCGTCGAATTGTTTCCCCATTCAATCATCGCAGAACGACCCATGCGCGCTTATTATCTCAAAGACCCCCATTCAGCGTCTCGCGTGCGAGCGCTCATCACCTTCATGAAGCGCCGCTTTGCCGACTATCTGCCCGGCGATGAAGCAGGCAAGCCAGTTCATCGCATGATCGCCTGACGCTACAGCTTACCGTTGGCGGGCAACGACATCTCTGCTCACGCTGAACAGCGTCAGCCCTCGCCATCTTTAATGGCTGTCCATTCAAGTCCGCCAGCGTAGCGCCAGGCCATGTGGCCTTGGTCATCAAGAGCGAAAAGATGGAGCCAGCGATTGTCGAACAGCGAGCGCACGCCTGCATGGCGGCTCAGGATATCCGTTATCGCTTCACGCGGCCCCTCGATGCATACTGAAAGGCGTAGGGCTTCGTGGACGACGCGCTCGCCGTCATGCACCGATTGCCACGGCAAACCCGCGCGAAGGGACCCGCCGTTGCCCTCAATGACGCCGATTCCCCCCGTCACATTGTGCAGAAGCTTGTTGCCGCCGCCAAACACGTCAGGCGCAACAGTCGACCCATAGTATTGCAGGCTGATCCAGCTCGCCACGACAACAGGAGCAGTCATGATCAATTCCAGAACGCCGAAACCCTTGTCCTGCTGCCAGTCGTAATCGTGTAAAAACGCCCGTCCCTCAAAGCTTTTCCCCGCTGTGCGCGCACGGGGCGCGGCGATGAAGGCCTTGCATCCTGCAAGCGCCCACTCAGGTCGCGTCTCGGCCCAGTCCCGGCTGCGCGCCGGAACAGAACTCTCATTCGCCGCCCGGGGCAGGCGTAGAGCCCGCTCTGCGCGCGCCAACTTGCCTGCGGCGCCGAGCCAGGTCTTGGCTTGCTCGATATCGCGTGCATGCGCAGCGGAAGGATAGTCATCGCTGTAGAGCGTGACGTGATCCGTCGTTGTGTCATGAAGGGCGGCGAGGAAATGCGTATCGGCCGGAATGTCTATGCCGTTCGGCTTGAGGCCTTCGCGCACTTCAGGATCGTTCAGCAGCGACGCCAGAAGCCGCGCGTTCACATCTCCCGAATAGCCGCCGCAGGCGCCGCAATGCAGACCGCTGGCGTGAGGATTATTGACCACATTGGCGCCGTGCCCCGCCAGCAGCACCAGTCGCGCGAAGCCGCTTGTCATGGACATGGCGCGCAAAACTGTTTCGGCAGCCGTGGTCCGCGACGCCAGATCAAGCGCCGGGTCCAGACGCGGCGCGGGGTCGTTTTGCGCCGGGGCGGCGTTGAGCCCCATCGCGTCGCCGATGAGCTTGCCGACGTAGATCGGCCCCATGGCTTCGACAAAGGCGAAGGACGAAACCGCGGCCAGCTTGAAGCGCCCCCAGGCCCGCGTCGAACGCGCCTCAATCCGGGCAGAGAAATCTTCTCCTGCAAGCTCCGGCCCACCTGAGCAGGAGCGGACCCCGGGATTGAGCAAAACGGGAAGACGCAATTCCTCGACATCGGAGGCGAAGCGCCGATGGGCGGTGGTCAGTCCAAAAAAGCCGGCGAAGCCGAGCGTTTGAATCTGCGGGTTCAGGCTCTCCAGCGCGCGCCGGAAAACTTCCGAGCGCACATCGATGCAGAAGGCGGCCTGCAGCGGGCTGCGCTCGCCAGTCACTTTTGGCGACGGCTGCGCCAGCGTTATCGCCAGCGCACGTTGAGCGGAGCGCTCCGACGCTTCCTGAAAGATGGCGTCGATCACAAGGTCGGGCGAAACCTCGACCGGCAAAGCGTGCGCGTCCCGCACTTTGGTCCAGCCCTCTGCGATGCGCGCGCCATAGCGCAGGAACAGGGCTTCTTCCCAGATCAGCCGTATCGCCAGAAAGTCGGTGATGGTGTCGTCGGAACCGCTCGCAAGCTCCGCCTGCCAGAGCTTGTAGCGCGCGTATTGTGACCAGCCGCCCAGCGTCATCAGCATCTGGTGGAAATAGGTTTCCAATGCATCGTGGCTGAGACCAAGCTGATCGACCACCCGGGCGATGACCGCCACGGGATCATCCGGGGCTTCCGACACATGCAGCGCGAAGCCGCTGAGCCCGGCAATCTCTGGTGTCAGGTCGTGCGTGGCCACCGCCCGCCAGGCTCCATAGGCCCCTTTGCCGCGCGGCGCGGCCCACAGCGCCTGACCTTCGTCCAGATATCCCGCAGCCCATGCGCCAAACCGCTCTGCAATAAGGCCCGGCCAGTCCACGCCGGACACTTGCGCAGCAAGGTCGGCCACCGTCGGCAGAGGGCTATGCTTTGGCCCCTGCGCAGCTACGGCGGCCTTGAGCGCGGCCACATCGGCAGGCCTTAAACTGGCGGGGGCGTGCGTCAGCGCCGCCTGCAGGTCGCCGTCGGTAATAGATCCGTCGGAAATCTTCGCGCGATAGCTGCTTCTGGACTGTGTGACGGGCGCGCCCGCTACGCGAGCCAGAAGCGCGCCAGCCTCCGCAAGGCTGAGGCCCGCCTGTCCAAGATAGGGATTGACCGCCACGCTGGACGCCAGCGGCCAGACAGGAGGGATTGCACGCGCGGCGCGGTCGGTTGTCTCAACCAGACGGCTTCTTTCCAAAGCCAAAGGCGTGGGATCAGACATCAGCCGAGCTCCCGTTTGAAGTGGATTTGGCGCCATTGGACCAGCCGCCGACCATTCGATCGAAGACGGCATTGGCGTAGAAGCCGTTGGAGAGATGCACGCGCAGACCCGCAGCGGCGGGGTGATAAGCCCACAGCGGGAACATGGCCTGCACAATTGCGACCAGTCCGAACGTGATGACGGCGAGCACGATCAGCGCCCATTCCAGCGGCCCCGGATCAGGCGTAACCGGCAAGATCGGCGAGAGGAGGTTGGTCGCGCCCGTCTGCAGCGCGAAGTAGGCCACGGAGGTGGCAACGGCGTAGACAGCGGTGCGGCGGGTGAGCGCCTTGGGCGCCTCGTCCGCAAACCCTTGTGCGAAAAGATAAGCCACGCCGAAGATCAGGATGGCGCCCAGCGCAATGGCCTGGGGCGACTTGTCCAGCAGGCCGAACATGATCCCGACGGGGACATACACCACAAGCGCCGCAACGAAGGCGCGTCCTACCGCGCCGGAGCGCGGAATGGCGACCGCGCCGGGCCGACGAATCGCTGCAACTTTCTCGACCGCCCCGCCAGCAGCTAGGAATGAGTGAGCCTTGTAGAGCGAATGGGCCACGATGTGCAGCAACGCCAGAGGAAAGAGCGCCAGCCCGCACTGCATGATCATGAAGCCCATTTGCGCGATGGTTGACCACGCGAGCGATGTCTTCACGGCCGGCTGAGTGAGCATGACAAGGCCGCCAAACAGCGCGGTGAAACCGCCGATCATGACCAGCGCCGCCAGAACGCCGGGCGCCAGCAGCATCACGTCAGCGAAGCGGATCAGCAGAAACCCGCCTGCATTGATGACGCCCGCGTGCAGCAGCGCGGAAACGGGCGTGGGCGTCTCCATCACCTCCGTCAGCCAGCCATGGGTCGGGAACTGGGCGGACTTGAAGATCGCGGCCAGCGCCAGCAACCCCGCTGCGGCGACGGCCAGCTTTCCCCCCTCGCCCGAACGCGCCGCCTGGAGGATCGACCCGATGTCGCCCGTGCCATAAGCGGCGGCCAGCAGGATCGCAGCGCCTATCAGGGCAGCGTCGCCAAGGCGCGCGGTGACAAACTTCTTGCGCGCTGCGCGGCGCGCTGCCGCCCGGTCCGGGTAGAACAGCAGAAGCTGCTGCAGGAAAATACTGGTGGCGACCCACGCCAGAACCAGCTGAACAAGATGCCCCGCCGTGACCAGCAGCATGACCGATGCAAGCGTCAGAAGAAGCCAGCCGGTGAAGGGGCCCTGCCCCGGCTCGCCGTCCAGATACGTTCCCGCATAGCGCACGACGATCCAGCCGATAAAGGCGACGAGCAGCAACATCACCGCGCTGACAGCATCCAGCCGGATAGACAGGCCCAGACTATTGAAGCCGGACGCAGGAATGACGCCGGGCCCAAAAACGACAAGGCCGACCGCCGAAACGAGGGCTGCGAGAAGTGAAACGAGAGTCGCTGCTTCCGCGAGCCCGGGAATGTGTTTTGGACGTTGCCCTGCGTTGGAAAAACCCAAAACCGCAATAAGGAGAAGCGGCGCAGGGGCCAGTAAGGGCAAAAGATAAAATGACATGGAGCGACCCTGAAGAGGCGTGCATCGGCGTTGCGACGTGCCTAAAGCAGTCAACGCAGCAATAAAAATTCATTGTTCGGTCCATTTCGTTCGCTTAAATAGAACGATGAGGGACCTGAACTACAACCACCTTCGCTATTTCTGGGCTGTTGCCCATGAAGGCAGCCTCACGCGCGCCGCTGCGCACATGAACCTGTCGCAGTCGGCCCTTTCGGTCCAAATTCAGAAGCTCGAACATCAGATGGGCCACCCGCTTTTTGACCGGATCGGCAAGAAGCTGGTGCTGACCGAGGCGGGACAGATTGCGCTCGATTATGCGGACACGGTGTTTAAGGCGGGCGAAGAGCTGATGGGCACCCTGCGGGGCCGCCCCCAGACGAGCCGTCAGGTGCTGCGGGTGGGCGCGCTCACGACGTTGTCGCGAAACTTCCAGCTGGAGTTTCTTCGCCCGCTGATGGGGCTGGCGGATGTGGAGCTGATCGTTCGATCAGGCAACATTCGCGACCTGCTGGCGCAGCTTGAGGCCCACGCCATTGACGTCGTCCTCGCCAACAGCGCGGCGCCTCGTGACGCGCGCTCGTCGCTGCGCAATCACCTGCTCGATGAACAGCCCGTCAGCCTCGTGGGCCGCCCCCGGACAGACAAACAGGCCTTTCGCTTCCCCGAGGATTTGCGCACAGAGCCTTTGCTGCTGCCCAGTCTCGACAGCGACATCCGCGTGGCGTTCGACCGGATTCTGGAGCTGGCGGGAATCAGGCCCAACATTCTCGCCGAAGTCGACGACATGGCCATGCTGCGGCTCCTCGCTCGCGAGCGCGAGGGCGTCACCCTGGTGCCGCCCATCGTGGTGCGCGACGAACTGGAGGCCGGGGTTCTCGTCGAACACTGCCGCATACCGGAGGTGACGGAGCGGTTCTACGCAATCGTCAAGAAACGACGTTTCCCCAATCGCCTTCTTGTGGATGTGCTGGGCGCCGCCAAAGCAACGACGGCGTCGTCATTGTAAACGCACTCGCGGACGTTTTCCGATCAAGAGTTTTTATGCTGACGGCCACATGCATCTCGTTGCGCTGGGTTGATGTCCTTCACAAATTTCCAGGTCTTGTCGACGGTCGTCACTTTTCCATCCTTGCCGGTGATGCTGACATTGCCCATCGTCGTAGCGGGGTCGCCCGCTATGAAGATCGCGCCGGATGGACATGGCGAATCCAGATTCTCAGTCGGTCATTGCTTCGCAGCGAACTTGTGTTCACCGTCACAACGGGACCGTTCCGGACGGCTCCAGATCGATCTTTCGACTATCTATCTGATTTTATGATTCATTCCGGACGATTTCGCACACGTCCGGACTATGATTTGGTGCGCTGGCCGTCATCGAATTGAGGATTTATCTATCTGTTTTAGTTGAATATTTTTTGATGTGAAAAATTTTATACCAACAAATATACCAACATTACGAAATGCTGAGGCCGCTACAAGCCCCGGTGACACGCTCGATGCCTTACTTCTCAGCAGCGTCTTGGTGAAAGCGATAAGGCGACGGGGACACAACTTGGGGACAATGTCCAGCCATCGCCCCTGTGTATCGCCCCC
>JANPPJ010000022.1:0-3529 GCA_031428455.1 Hyphomicrobiales bacterium
TCGCGCAAAGTTCTCTAAGTTCGCGTGAGAGCGGCGCGGTTGCGACCAGCCGCCATCTTCCGACTTCTTGTGCGTTTCGTATGTAATCTCTCCGTTCGGTTGAATGCTGACGACCTTTCGCACTTCGCCGTGCTTGGACACAAACGGCCGGGAGCTAACGTTCTTTGATCCGCACCGTGAGCACTTGAGACGATCGGCGATGTCCGGGACCACGGCTTCATCGGGCAGGGTTAGGGTGCCGACGTCGATCGGCGCTGCATGGCTGCAGAGTGTCTCGTCGCAGATGGCCTCCAGCGAACGCACGCCGAGGCTGCGCATGTTGCCGAGGGTCATGGGCGGGATCACCGTGCCGTCCTTGTTCTTGGCGCGCCTCATGCTGCTGGCGACGTGACGATCGTCACGGTCGAGCAAGGGAAGGCTTGGAGCACAAGCAGTTCGCCGCGCTCCGGATGCGTGGCGCTTGTGAACAGCGCGCCGTCGACGCCCTCGATCGTCAGGTCGCTCAGGTGCTCGAAAATTGTCTCGGCGTAAGTTTCCACCTTCATCGTCTCGATCTGCATTGTCGCTCCCCATTTCCGCCAAGCGTCGGCGCAGCGGCAGATTCGCGCTGTTCTCATTCGGCGTCAATCCGACGTTTCATAACGTGCTGATAATAAGTCAATTTTTACTGTTCTGCTGTCAATCTGACGGCTGTTCGTTCTTATTTTGTTTCCACTATTTTGACTGAGCGTCCATGCGGAGTGCGTTTTCGCACAGCTGTCATCTATCTGGGGCAGAAGCTGGGGAGTAGGGTCAGGTGTGGCGTGAGAAATGGGTGCTGCTATGTTCAACCTTGATGGCGGACCAAACCAGCTCTTCACCTTGAACTCGGCCTTTTCGCAGCTGTGTCCTCCAGGCGCGACCGAGGCCGAGCGCGATCGTGTGCAGCTTACGATTTTTGGGCTCATGCACGATGATGGGTTGATGACCGTTGAAACCCTTGTTGCTCGTGCCGGCGCTCTGCTTGAGGTCAAGCCGAGGGCAGGGCGCGCACATGCGTTGCGATCGGCCTCGTAGAGCTGGCGCGCAAGCTTTCGGACGTTGGCGCTCACTGCGTGAAACATCGAAGCGCCGGCGCTTTCGATCGGTGCGGCGCGGTGTTCGTCGGGCTTTAATCGCTTGTATTTGGCGCGCGGCGCTCCCAACATGCCTTCGCGCCATGCCGAAGCTCGGTCCTATTCCCGCTTTCCACGCAGATGTTCAGGAACAAGTCGGCGCTGTGGGTAAGCTTCATGTTGTAAGCCTGAATTTTTCTTTTCAATTAGGAGATAGACTCCCTGCCTCACGACACGCCGCTTATTTCCACGATTGTTGCCGGCTTAGGACTGGCGTTCATCTTCGGATTTATCGCGCAGAAACTGAAACTGCCGACGATCGCGGGCTATTTGCTCGCTGGCGTCGTGATCGGTCCGTTTACGCCGGGGTTCGTCGCCGATCAAAAGCTTGCCAATGAGTTAGCGGAGCTGGGCGTCATCCTCCTCATGTTCGGCGTGGGGCTGCATTTTTCGCTGAAGGATCTGCTCGCTGTGCGCGCGGTCGCCGTTCCTGGCGCCATCAGCCAAATCGCAAGCGCCACGCTGATGGGCATGGCGCTGTCCTGGGCAATGGGCTGGACGCTCGGCGCCGGGCTGGTCTTTGGCCTTGCGCTTTCCGTTGCCAGCACCGTCGTGCTGCTAAAAGCGTTGCTGGAGCGACGCCTTATCGAGAGCGAGCGCGGGCGCATCGCGGTCGGCTGGCTTATTGTCGAAGACATGGTGATGGTGCTCACCCTTGTGCTGTTGCCACCGCTTGCCGGGTTGCTTGGCGGCGTCTCGCCGACGAACCCGGAAGACATGCGTCTGGTGATGGCGCTTGGCGTTGGGCCCATCTGGGGAACGCTCGCCATCACTGCGGGGAAGATTATCGCCTTCGTGACGCTGATGCTTGTCGTGGGGCGCAGGGTCGTGCCGTGGTTGCTGCATCACACAGCCCATTCCGGGTCGCGTGAGCTGTTTCGACTATCGGCGCTTGCCATTGCGCTTGGCATAGCCTTTGGAGCCTCTAGCCTTTTCGGCGTGTCCTTCGCGTTGGGCGCGTTCTTCGCTGGCATGGTAATGGCGGAATCGCCTCTAAGCTCGCAGGCTGCGCGCGAGACGTTGCCGTTGCGCGATGCGTTCGCCGTGCTGTTCTTCGTCTCTGTCGGAATGCTGTTCAATCCGTCCGTCATCGCGGCGCATCCGGTCGCAGTGTTGGCGGTGTTTCTCATCATCGTGGTGGGAAAGTCCGCAGTGGCATATCTGATTGTGCGGGCGTTTCGATATCCCCGATCGGTCGCTCTGACAATTTCCGCCAGCCTTGCGCAGATTGGCGAGTTCTCGTTCATTCTCATGGTGCTTGGCGCGCAACTCAAGATCATCCCCGATGTCGCGCGCGATTTGGTGGTGGCGGGCGCTATCCTGTCGATCCTCGCAAATCCGTTCATTTTTGTCGGCCTCGACAAGTGGATGCGCGCCCAAGAGCCCAAGTCGGTGGAGCCCACGGACGGCGACGCGCAACCGTCCGTGTGGCCGGTTGATCGCGAAGAGGCTCCCACAAAGCTCACCGATCATTTCGTTCTCGTCGGCCATGGGCCCGTGGGGACGCGCGTCCGCGCAGCATTGCAAGAGCGCGGCCTACCGTTTCTCGTCGTGGAGGATGATCCCAGCTCGGTTCGTGAACTTTCAGCGCTTGGCGTTGAGACATTCGCGGGGGGCGGGGGCGAGAAGGCGCTTCTCGATCAGATCAACCTGACGGGCGCGCGGTGCCTCATTTCCGCTATCTCGGATGCGTTTGAAGCCGGGAATATTATTGAACAAGCGAAGGCCAGCAATCCGCAGATCTGCATCGTTGCGCGCGCGAACAGTCAGGAGGCCGTCGATTATCTGCGGGGACTCGGCGCGCAGGTAATCGTCTTCTCGGACGAAGCAATCGCCCGCCGGATGATTGACGTCGTGCTCTTGGTGGAGCCAAAGCCAGCGCCCGAGCCGCAGGTCGCCGCGACACCGCCAGCGGCACCTGCTGGCGTGGAGGGCGGTTGACGCCAGGCCGGTTAACCGTCGGTGGTTGTTGGCCAGCCAACGTTTTATAGGCGGACGGGGCATCCACAGGAATGAGCACTACTCCCCCGGCATTTGGTTGCGGCGATTCACGTCGCCGATAATTAGCGAGAGGTTAATTCGCACAGCCTATTGACTGGCTGCAAACGGCCACGGCCGATATCGAACAATGCCGCGATGCTCTCGCCCGCTTTGCAACCGAGGTCTATGCGCGGAAGGGCTGACAGATGGCACCAATGACTGACGGCGGTAAGACAAAGCCGGGGTTGCGCGAAATCCCCCCCGGCATTTGGGCGCTTGGCTTCGTCTCGCTGCTAATGGATATCTCGTCAGAGATGATTCATGCGCTGCTGCCGGTTTATCTGGTGACGGTCATGGGCGCGTCGATGGTGACAGTTGGCATCATTGAGGGCATT
>JANPPJ010000023.1:0-35125 GCA_031428455.1 Hyphomicrobiales bacterium
GTTTGATGTGTTTGCGCAACAGTCATGGTAAAGATGGTGCTTACCTGGAACTGCAGCTTGCGTGTTTGCCCCCGGCGTTGCTAGAGCTGAGGTCAGGCTCACAGCCTAGATACCGTAGGCCTGAACAAATCCAGTTAAGGAATGATTTTATGAAGAAGCTCCTCCTCGCCACCACGGCGATCCTCCTCGCCGCTCCGGCTTTCGCCGCTGACCTGCCGCGCCGTTCGGCTGCTGTTGCTCCGGCCCCCATGTTCGTCCAGGCCTACAACTGGACCGGCTTTTACCTCGGCGTAAACGTTGGTTACGTTGCGGCCGAAGAAATTGGCGTCGCTCCTTTCAGCGTTGAGCTGGACGGCTTCACGGTCGGCGGTCGCATCGGCTATGACATGCAGCTGAACCAGAACTGGGTCATCGGCGCGTTCGCTGACGTTGACGCAGCCTTTGCCAAGGACACCGTGTTCGGCGTCGTGCGCGTCAAGCTTCCGATGATGGCGAACATCAACCTGCGCGTTGGTTACCTCATCACGCCCGCCACGCTTCTCTACGTAACCGGCGGTTACTCCTATGCTGACGTCAGCATCAAGGCCCCGTTCGCTCTCCCGGCAGGCCTGCCGGGTTCGGCTGACGGCTGGAACCTTGGCGCGGGCCTCGAGCACCGCTTCACGCAGAACTGGTCGGCGTTCGTCGAAGCTCGCTACCTCGACATGAAGTATGATCGCATCGTATTCCTCGCCGGCGCCCCCAGCGACGCCAACGCTTGGCAGGTCAAGGTCGGCGTGAACTACCGCTTCGGTGGTTCGGCCCGTCCGGTCGTTGCCCGCTACTAAGACCTTTTGGTCTTCGGATAAGAGAGCCCGGCAGCAATGCCGGGCTTTTTTTATGGTTGACGGTCAGCGGACGGCCCCTCCGCCTGATTCGTGTCCGCTATCGATGTGAGGAACCGCATCATGGACATACCGCGACCGCAGGTGACGACAATTGCCTTCCGCATCCGTCGCGCTTGTGCGCGGGCAATCCATCAGGCCACCGCGTTATGATTTCATAGCGCCACACCCAATGGGCAAGATTGCCTTGAAGCACACAAAATGGCTTCCGGTTCTCAGCGGGTTTGCCCTGTCTGCCCCTTGCGAAAGTCTCCGTCGGCGAACACATGTATTGGGCGAATCGAGAGTCCTGCTGTCCTGTAAGGGACAACGTGTTCGCGTGAACTGGAAGCAACTATGCGATTGAAAGTCCTGGCCATACTTATGCTTTGCGCGCCGAGCGCCTTCGCCCAGACCGAGGCCTACTGGCGCACGGCTCTCCACGACCTCTATCGCTACGACATGGCGTTTGACGCGTGCAAGGAAGTGACGCCATCAGCCGCCGAAATGCTAAGCCTCGAAGCCGCAATCGCTTATGTTGAAGAAAAAACTGGGCTTGAAGAGGACGAACTCGACGAGCTTTACAGCGTCGTGGAGCGTGAAGCGGCCAAAGTTACGGAATTCTGCAAGCAATGGGCGGACGCGGTCGCCCGCGTGCAGGCCCTGCCGCCCGATTATCGCTGAGCTCCCAACTGCGCGCCGCGAAGTGCGACCCAGAACGCAGCAGTTCCCAGCAGAATCAGCCCGAACAGGATCCACAGCACAGGCTGGTAGGAGCCGAACCCGTCGCGCATGACCGCCACGGCCACGGGCGCCATGGTGCGCGGCAGAATGCAGACGGTCGTCAGCGCCCCGGTAATCGCGCCATAGCCACGGATGCCGAACGCTTCGACGATGGCGGTCTGCCGCACCACCATCAGCACGCCAGCCGACATGCCGTGCACAGTGGCGAACAGCACCAGCCCCCAAAAGCCCAGCGGCGCGACAAAGATCAGCAGCAGCATCCCCACTGCGAACATGGGAAATGCGATTCGCCCGCTCTTGCGGGCTGACGCCTTCGGATCAAGAAAATACAGCGCCAACCGGCCAATTACCGCCGCGGGCCCGTTGAACGCGAAGATCGCCACCGCAACCTGATAGGTCACGCTCATCTCGGCCATGATGGGCAGCATGTGGATGAGCATCGAGGTGATGACGAACCAGTGCACCGAGAACGCCACGGCAAACAGCCAGAAGGTTGGCGTGCGCAAGGCAGAGCGCAGCGGCGAGGTCGCCACCGTCGAGGGCAGTCGCCCTTCAGAAAGGGCGAGCTTGCGCCGTTCATATTCCGCCGTTCGGCTGCCAACCGTGCCGCGCAGCACTGTAAGATAGATCAGCGCTGGCCCCACAAACTGAACGATGGCAAGCGTCACGAGGCCCTGCCGCCAGCCCCAGGCCTCTATGGCAAGGCTTGCGAACGGCACCACGGCGATAGACGAAAGCCCGGTCAGAATCGCCAGCCACGTCAGGCCCCGGCGGTAGTCATTGGTGTTCGCCGTCACCACAGCTGCGGCGACGTTGTAGAGCGACATGGACTGCGCAAAACCCAACGCGACCCAGATGGCGTAAAACTCCCAGAGACTGTCGATGCGCGCCCAAAGAGCGAGCAATATGGCGGCAAGCGTTGAGCCCCCCGCCATCGCCCACCGGCCACCCGCCCGGTCCACCCAATGGCCGACCGGAATACCGAACAGGTCCGCGCAGAAAAGTCCGATGGTGAACGCCAGCGTGATCTGCGTGGTCGTCCAGCCAAACTCCTGCTGCAATGGGGCTACGAACAGCGAAAACGAGTGAAAGAGAATGCCGAACGTCAGGATCTGGCCAATGGCCATTCCAAAGATGATGACGTTATCGGTGTGTCTGGGCGGCCGGGCGGGCGGTGCGGCATTCATGGCGTCAACATAGGGCGCCCGGGGGAGATTCTCATACACGCCATCGCATGGGAGACGCGCTCAGGATGCATGAGGCCTGCCAGTTGTCGCTTGGCCGCCTTGATCAGCAGCCTTGATAGGCGCCCTTGATAAGATGGACTCGCAGTCGCCTCCCATGCTACCGCCCCGGCATGCGCCCTTTTCAGATATGCCCATCGATCCTCTCTGCTGATTTCTCGCGGCTTGGCGAAGACGTGCGCGCCGTCATGGCTGCGGGCGGCGATGTTGTTCACGTTGATGTCATGGACGGCCATTTCGTCCCCAACATCACCTTTGGCCCGGACGTGATGAGGTCCATCCGCAAGGTCACGGACAAAGTGTTCGACGTCCATCTGATGATTGCTCCGGTGGACCCCTTTCTGGAGTCCTTCGCCAAGGGCGGCGCCGACATCATCACGGTCCACGCGGAAGCCGGGCCTCACCTCCATCGCTCGCTGCAGGCCATCCGCGCGCTGGGCAAAAAGGCCGGCGTCTCGCTCAACCCCGGCACGCCCGAAAGCGTGCTGGAATATGTGCTGGATGATCTCGACCTGATCCTCGTGATGACGGTGAACCCCGGCTTTGGCGGGCAGAAGTTCATTCCCGCCTGCCTCGACAAAATCCGCCGCATCCACGCGATGATCGGCGACCGGCCGATTGATCTGGAAGTCGATGGCGGCGTCACTGCTGACAACGCGGGCGCCATTGTCGCCGCCGGCGCCAACTGGCTCGTCGCGGGCTCGGCCGTCTTCAAGGGCGGCGAACCGGCCTATAAAAGCAACATCGACGCGATCCGCCGAGCCGCGCTGACCGCGCGCGGCGAACTCGTGTGAACCAGAAAGCCCTCCGATGATCCCGCGCTATTCCCGCCCCGAAATGGTGAAGATCTGGGACCCGCAGACGCGGTTCCGAATCTGGTTCGAAATCGAGGCGCACGCCTGCGACGCGCTGGCCGAGATTGGCGTCATCCCCAGGGAGAGCGCGAAGGCAATCTGGGACCGGGCGGGCGGCGCCGTATTCAACGTCGATCGCATCGACGAGATCGAGCGCGTCACCAAGCATGACGTCATCGCCTTTCTGACGCATCTGGCCGAATTCATCGGCGAAGATTCGCGCTTCGTGCATCAGGGCATGACGTCCTCCGATGTGCTCGACACATGCCTCGCCGTGCAGTTGATGCGCGCCACCGACATACTCATCGCTGATGTGGACGCACTGCTCGCCGCACTCAAAAAGCGCGCGTTCGAACACAAGATGACGCCGTGCATCGGGCGCTCCCACGGCATCCACGCCGAGCCCGTGACCTTCGGCCTCAAGATGGCGCAGGCTTACGCGGAGTTTGCCCGCTGCCGCACGCGGCTGGTGAATGCGCGCGAAGAGATTGCCACCTGCGCCATCTCCGGCGCCGTGGGCACGTTCGCAAACATTGATCCGCGCGTGGAAGAGCACGTTGCGCAGAAGATGGGCCTCAAGCCCGAGCCCGTCTCCACGCAGGTCATCCCGCGTGATCGTCACGCGATGTTCTTCGCGACCCTTGGCGTCGTCGCCTCGTCCATCGAGCGGCTCGCGACAGAGATTCGCCATCTGCAGCGCACGGAAGTTCTGGAGGCCGAGGAGTTTTTCTCCGAAGGCCAGAAGGGCTCGTCCGCGATGCCGCACAAGCGCAATCCTGTGCTCACGGAGAATCTCACAGGTCTGGCGCGCCTCGTGCGCGGCATGGCTGTGCCCGCCATGGAGAACGTCGCGCTCTGGCATGAACGCGATATCTCGCACTCGTCAGTCGAGCGCATGATCGGCCCTGACGCCACTGTGACCCTCGACTTCGCATTGGCGCGCATGACCGGCGTCATCGAAAAGCTGATCGTCTATCCCGGCAACATGCAGAAGAATCTTGATCGCCTCGGCGGCCTCATTCATTCGCAGCGCGTGCTTCTTGTGCTGACGCAGAAGGGCGTGTCGCGCGAAGATTCCTATTCATACGTGCAGCGCAACGCGATGCCCGTCTGGCGCGGCGAAGGCGACTTCCTCGTGCTGCTGAAGGCCGACAAGGACGTGACGGCGAAACTGTCGCACGCCGAACTCGAAGAGCTGTTTGATCTTGGCTATCACCTGAAGCACGTCGACACGATTTTCACGCGCGTGTTTGGCGAAGCGTAATTCACGTCGTCATGGCCGGACTTGATCCGGCCATCCAAAAGTGCGGCTCGATAATTGGCATCACGACTGGATGCGCGGATCAAGTCCGCGCATGACGTGTGTATGGGTTCAAGCAACGCCTCAACGCGAAGAGCTGTTTAATCTTGGCTACCATCTGAAGACACAATTTTTGCGCTTGTGTTTGGCTCGACTTATGACCGCAAACTCACCGCGTCGTCATGGCCGGACTTGATCCGGCCATCCAACAGTGCGGCTAGATTATTGGCATCACGACTGGATGCGCGGATCAAGTCCGCGCATGACGCGCGTGTAGTTTGGAGCGAGCAGGCAACCCTGACAGCCCCGCCCTCACATCATCCTCTTCACACGCTCGGTCAAATGCTTCGGCGTCGACAACGCCTTCAGCGCCATCGCTTTCAAATCGTCGCCGATGATTGGATCAATCTCGATCTTCAGCTTGTTCGCCTCGGCAATAAAATCTGCATCGACAAGCATCGCGCGGTAAGCAGCCAGAATGGCCTTCATCCGATCCGCCGGAACGTCCGGCGGAGCAACAATAGGTCTTCCCAGTTCCGCGTTCGTGGCCAGCAGTTCAAAGATGCGCTTGTCATCTTCGCTGGTTGCAAGGTCAGTCAACAATGGCGGGCCTTGCAGATCCTTTGGCTTGCGCAGCGCAGATGTCAGCAGAAAGTTGATTTTCTTTTCTGCAATCCAGTCCGGGTGCGTCGTCTTCCACGATGACCACGTGTTCCAGCGGCCCATGGATTCGCCGCGTTCCATCGCCAGATTGATCTGGCTGCCGCCGGGATAGCCTGGCACGATCTTGATCTTTGTCCCCAGCAACGCGTTGATCATCGTGGGTGTGAGAACGCTGGTTGAGCCTGCCCCAGAGGCGCCAAGCACAAATTCCACTTTGCGCAAATCTTCAAAAGTCTTCACCGGCGCCGTGTGCCACGCGACAAGCCCCTCCTGCGTGGGCGCAATCGTGCCCACCCAGTTGAAGCGCGCTGCGTCAAATCTCACGCCTTCAAGCTCGATAGCCTGCTGGAACGGCAAGCTCGACACCATCATGCCCATGGCTGTGCCGTCCTTGGGCGCCACGTTGTAGAGATGATTGGCTGCGACAAGCCCGCCGCCGCCTGTCATTTGCGTCGAGATGACCGCAGGATTGCCCGGCAGATGCTTGCCAAGATGACGGCTGACGAGCTTTGCGTGAATATCGTATTCGCCGCCCGCAGCCGCCCAGATGATGATGCGGATCGTATTGCCCTTGTAGAACTCGGCGACGCTCTGCGCCTTCACTGGCGCGGCGGAGCCAAATACGGTGAGCGCCAAACCAGCGGCGAGCCATGCGCGTTTGATCATCGGTGTTCCCTCCCAGGAACGATTGGTCTGAACGCGCGGTTTTCCGCGCCTGAGGACAGCTTACCGAAAATCCAGGCGCTGTGAACTGCCTTAAAGCCGGGCGATAAAGGCGCCAAAGCGCATCAGGCCTTCCGGCCATGGGCCATGCCCGGACGAGGCGTCGAGGCGGCCAATGGCGCCCGCGTCCACAATATGCCCGCCCCAGTCGAACCCCAGATCCTGCATCTCTTCGTAGCTTGCATGCGGATCATCCCGGCTGAGCACGACCAGCGAGGGAAACGGCAGGGGCTCGCGCGAAGGCGCGGGCACATTCCACGCTGACGAGGGATTGACCAGAAAGGCGCCCCGCACGCGCGATACGTCGCTGGTGCGCGCTGCCTGCGCGATGGCGAATACGCCCGCGCCATGGCCCATCAGAACCACCGGGCGCGTCCGTTCCTCCGCTAGGGCAGCCACAAGGGCCCCGGCAAGACTGGCGATGTCGTCGCTCTGCGCAGTCACCAGCCGGGCTGTAGCAAGCTTGCTTTGCCAGCGGGTCATCCAGTGCTCGGAGTCTTCCACGCTGAAGCCTGGCACGAACAGGATTTCGGCTTCGCTGGTGCGCATGTCAGTCCCACGACGGTTTGCTGTTTCGCGAGACACATAGACCGAACCCGCGCCCACGTCCAACCGCTGACGGCGCCTGCGCAGTGGAACCAACATTAGCCGTCGCCGTTTTTTCCGCGGACTATGAAGGAGAAAAACCATGATTAAGCATACACTTGCTGCACTTGCCCTGACCGTTGCCGCAGCCTCCCCCGTTCTTGCCCAGGCAGACAGCGGAGCCGCAGCTGGCGCTGCGACCGGCGCCGTGGGCGGCGCGATTGTAGGCGGACCGATAGGCGCAGTCGTAGGCGCAGGCATTGGCGCAGTAGCAGGCGGCGCTCTTGGCTCGATCTCGGCTCAGGATCGCGTGTATGTTCGCCAGTACGTAACGGAAAATCGCAAGCGGTCGACCCGCGTTCAGGGCGAGGTTGTTGTGGGCGCAACGTTGCCCCAGCAGATCGAAGTTTACCCGGTTGAAGGCAACCCGGCCTTCCAGAACTATCGCTATACCTGGGTGAATGATCGCGCCGTGCTGGTCGATCCCTCGTCGCGTCGTGTCGTGTACGTCGTCGAGTAAAGCGCCAAGTCAGAATGCTTGCTGTGACGAAGGGCGGACCTTGCCTTGGCAGGGCCCGTCTTTCGTTGGCGGTCTAGTTGACGGTTTGGGTTGTCGTAGCGGCTGGGTCAGCCGCAATGTTCGCTTCCGGTCCACCAGGTGATGCGTCCAGCTTGGCCTGCGCCGCGACTTTGCTAGCTGGAACGCGGCGGCTTCGCTTTCCGGGCGACTGCGCTCCTCCTTTGCGGCCTGCTTCCGCAGCCAAATCCTTGTCCTTGGCGAATGCTCGATTTTCGGGTTTCACGGACTGTCCGCCTTTGCGCGCAATCTCTAGCCGCTTTTCCGGCGACATCGCTGCAAAACCACGTTTTGCCTTGTGACGCTTCGAACGAATCATCAGTGCCTCGTAAAAGAGGGGAAATCCGCGCGAATGTTCAAATTAATCAGAGATTAAAGACTTGAATCGACGAGGATTATCGTTAAAAAATGTAAATAGATATTACATCAAATATACTATCAACCACAGTCATTCTAAATAGCGCTGGACGCAAACACAAGAGCGTCGCCGTGCGCCACATTTACTCCAATGGCCTGCGTTGCCGAAAGTGCAACTGTCGGCGAAACCTTCAGCATCAAAGGTGAGATCAGTCCCTCTACATGCGCCGCGATAAGGTTGTAATCTCCCAGGAAACGACGACGGATAACCACAGCAATTGCGTCGCCTTCCCCCGGCGCTACGACCTTGAGCGAGGTCGGCCGCACGCACACGGTGCACCGGCCATTTGGCATGTCACCGGGCGCAGTGAAGACGCCCAGCGGCGTTTCGATCCGGCCATCGCGCGCTTCTGCCTCAATTTCGTTCAGGTCGCAGAAGAACCGGGCTGCGAAGAGCGACACAGGCGCTTCGTAGAGTTCCTGGGGCGTTCCGGTCTGAACGATACGACCACCGCGCATCAATACGATGCGGTCCGCAATCATCATGGCTTCGATCGGGTCGTGGGTCACGACAAGGGCGGTGGCCTCCTTTTCGCGCAGGAGCCCCATGGTCTCTTCACGAATACTCTCGCGCATCCGCTGGTCGAGGTTGGAGAAAGGCTCGTCCATCAGCAGGATGCCCGGCTGCGGCGCCAGCGCAACGCGCTGCTGTTCGCCGCCAGACAGCATATGCGGATAGTCGCTCGCATATTTCCCCAGTCCGACGCGCTTGAGGGAAGCTTCCGCAATAGCGCGCGCTTTTGCGCCGGGCATGCGGCCCAGACCGAACGTCACGTTTTCAAGAATGGTGAGATGCGGAAACAGCGCGTAATCCTGAAACATCAGGCCCACGCCGCGCTGTTCTGGCGGCACGAAGGCGCCCGGCCCCGCCACTTCGCGCCCCGCGAGGATCACCCTCCCGGACGTGGGCCGCTCGAGCCCCGCAACAACGCGCAGGAGCGTCGTCTTTCCACAGCCCGAATGTCCCAAAAGGCAGACAGTTTCACCAGGCGTGACCACGAGGGATACGTCGTCGACGGCGAGCGTTGAGCCAAAGACTTGCCGCACATGCTGAATGTCGAGTGACGCCGCCTTATTGCTCTTCATCATGCAGCGCTGCGTCCCGAAGCTGGCGCGCCATCGCCCAGAATGGTGTCGCGCGCCATCGCTTGCTGCGTCGGGGTGGCGCCGCCGTGGGCGAACTGTCGACGACGGCCAAGGCGCGCAAGCAAGATCACCGGAATAAGCCCCACCAGAATAATACACGCGGCAGCTACGGATCCATCCTCATAGGTGCCCCGCGCCGCCTCACCGTAGAGATGCGTTGCAAGTGTTTCGAAATTGAGCGGCCGCAGCAAGAGCGTTGCGGGCAATTCCTTCATGCAATCAACGAAAATCAGCAGCGCCGCTGCGCCGAGCGCGGGCCGCAGCAAAGGCAGATGCACGCGCCGCATGGCGCCGCCCGCGGTTTCGCCAAGCGCACGCGCGGCTCCGTCCAGCGAGGGCGATAGCTTGGAAAGTCCTGACTCCACACCCCCCGCAGAGATGGCGAGGAAGCGCACCACGTAGGCGTACACCAGCGCCGCGCCAGAGCCGGAGATCAGCAACCCGACCGAGATGCCGAAAAACTTTTCCAGCCCGTCCGCCAGCATGTTGTCGAGCGCAAAAAGCGGCGTCATCAGGCCGATGGCGAGCACAGTGCCGGGCACCGCGTACCCAAGCGACGACGCGCGCAGAAACACGCCCGCCGTTGCCGATTGCGAGAGCCGAGCAGCGCTCGCGACCACAAAACCAAGCAGAAGCGCAACGAATGTCGCGACGGCAGCGATCGAGATCGTGTTGAGTATCTCTTGCAGGATTTGCCGGGAGACGCCCGCGAAGGCGATGCGTTTCCACGCCTCAGCGCCAATATGCAAGGCAGGCAAGACAAAGCCAATGATGATCGGCAACGACAGAAACGCGATTGTTGCGACGGCCCGCCAGCCAGTCAGCTGTATAGGCGCGGCCCGCCGCACGCGCTGCGCCATGGAGACATAACGCTGACGACGTCGCGCCCAGCGCTCCAGCAAGATCAGCGAGACGACGATAAGCAGCATCGCAAGCGCGATTTGCGCCGCGCCGGGAAGATTGGAGCGGTTGATCCAGGTTGAGTAGATCGATACCGACAGCGTTCTGACGCCAAGGAACTCCGACGCGCCGATATCATTCAGCGCTTCCATCAAGGCCAGCGAGGCGCCAACCGCGATGGCGGGACGCGCGAGGGGCAGCGCAACGCGGAAGAACACGCGGCTGCGGCTTGCCCCCAGCGTGCGCGAGGCTTCAAGCAAGCTGCCTGCCTGCATGAGAAACATCGCGCGCGTCGACAGATAAACATACGGATAGAGCACGAACCCCAGCAGAAGAATGCAGCCGCCCATGGAGCGCACTTCCGGGAACCAGAGCCCCCGCACATCGTCGATGCCCAGCAGCGTCCGCAAGCCGGTCTGGATGGGGCCTATAGGATGGAGCAAATCGAGATAGGCGAACGCGACGATGTAAGTCGGCGTCGCCAGCGGCAGCAGGAGCGCCCAGTCGAATATGCGCCGACCAGGAAACTCGTAGGCCGTCATCAGCCACGCCAGCGACGTGCCTAGCGTCACCACCATGACGCCCACGCCAAGCAGCAGTATGGCCGTTTCCCGCAACGCCTGAGGCAGCACGAACGCGAAGATGTGCGGCCACAGATCGCCCGAGCCCCTGGATGCAATCAGCGCCAGGGAGACAACGGGCGCGACGACAAGAATGGCGACAAGGGCCGAGGCGACGATCCATCTGCGGTCGCCGCCTCTTCCAAATACGCCGCTGTGTAAGCCGAACCTGCCAGTCATTCCGCCCCGCCTGCGCCCTGAGACGCAGGCGCCAAGCTACCGATTAATTGTCAAATCCGACCTTGTCGACAAGTTCGCTCGCCTGTTTGCGGTAGCGAACCACTTCAGCGACCGGCATCGGGGCGATCTTGAGCTCGCCAAGAGCAGCGATGATCGGATCGGCCTTCGCGCCCGTCACGACCGGGTATTCATAATTACCCTCGGCGTAGACCTTTTGCGCGTCAGCCATGACGAGCCATTCCATGAACTTCACGCCAGCGGCCCGGTTAGGGGCGTTCTTGGCCAACGCTGCGCCGGAAATGTTCACGTGCGCGCCCTTGCCCTCAAGGGTCGGGATGACGACGTCGATAGCCTCGCCCCACTTGAGCTGATCCGGCCCACCCTTGCCCGAACGCATCAGGCCCACATAGTAGGAATTGCCGACCCCGATCTCGCAAATCCCGGCCAGAATATCGCGCGCCACTTCACGGTCGCCGCCGCCCGGCTTGCGGGCGAGGTTGGCCTTGACGCCGCGCAACCACGTCTCGGCTTTTTCGGGGCCGTAATGGCCGATGTAGGCAGCGATCAGCGCTGTGTTGTAGGGATGCTGCCCGGACCGCGTGCAGACTTTGCCTTTGTACTTGGGGTCCGCCAGTTCCTCGTAAGAAACGGTCTTCAGTCCCAGCTTCTTGGCCGCATAAACAACGCGCGCGCGCATCGACATCGCGAACCACTGCCCATTTGGATCGCGCAAATTGGCCGGGATGGCCTGTTCGAGAACCTCCGAGCGCACTGGCTGCGTCACGCCCCTGTCGACGAGGTCGAGAATGGCGCCGACGTCCACATCCATCAGCACATCGGCGGGCGAACGTGCGCCTTCCGCATGAACGCGTTCCGCAAGTCCCTCCTTGACGAACACAGTGTTGACCTTGATGCCAGTCTCTTTCGTGAAGGCCTCGATCAGCGGACGCACAAGGCCCGGCTCGCGCGTCGTGTAGAGGTTCACAGCGTCCTGAGCGTAGGCAGGCGCAGAAAGGGCGATGGCCATAGCCGCGATGTGAAGAAGGGACGCGCGGAATTTCATCGAGGTGCCTCGTAGCTGCAATCAGATGCCGCCACATTCCTCGGATTTGGCAATAATGCAAGCAAAATCAGTAGTTTATAATTCCTCTAAATTGAGAAGGGACAATTGTGGGTTGTCACGCAATGGCATACGCGATTGAGGAGCGCCGCAGTTTATCGTTTCAATGAAAAATTCGGGCGATTTTAGAGCGTCTTGAAGCATCTTTTTCTGCATCAACGCAACAAACAATGCGCATGATCTAGCTTGACAATTTATCGATTTCGCAGGGTTGAACTCGATATCTGTGAAGCCCGCATATGACGTCCTATTCGTGAGACGATCATTTAGCCATTCACGATGGGGAAAGAGCGCGTTCAAATAGAGCCAGTCATAAAAGGCCGTCTTAGGCGTCAGCGGAAACACATGACCTTCAAATTCAAACCGGACTAACGCGCCTGACTGTTGCAGGCGTGGATCACGCTTCGCTGCTCGTGCATCCAAGTCGTAAATATCCGTAAAGGGGCCACCGCGTTCAAAAACTTTACTTCCTTGATAAGCCGATTCGAGTGGGATCTGGCCGAGCTCGCTGTCAACCTTGAGATGGAACGCGCTCAGGTGTTGGCCCGCGATTTCATCGGATTTTGTTGAGACTTCTAAGAGTGGAGAAAAGCCTCGGATAGCAGCAGCCTCATGCAGAGCTTTTATATTTCTCTTCTTCTGCACAGGGGCAAAGCCAGATGCCCATGGGATACTTACATCGATCACTTTGACGAAGCCTGGCGCATCCTTCGCGGGAATGAATACTGGGCGTTCGGCCATGCTAAAGGTTCCTGATATACTTGAGCGGAATAAACGAAGGTACAAGCACCTCACACTTTTCTGCCTGATCGAGCCGAGCTTTGATTGTAGGGTTCTCCCAATCAGTACGAGTATAGATCACTTCATAGTCATTTTTCGCTTCGGCGATTGGGACGGATGAAACGCCCGATTTGTTAGATACGTCAGGCGTAAAACGCACTTCTGGAAATTGTAAAACCGAGGGATCGATTTCCAAAAAAACAGAATTTTCAATACGGCCATCTTGGCGCGCAGTATGTTCCATTGGGTGACTGCTACGGAAACAAAGGTGGACGTAGCCGCCCATGCCCTTAGCTTCATCGGCATCCCAACTCCATTGATTACCGCCCGGCGCCGGAATTTGTATTCCTCTTGCCTTCAGTTGTGCGAAGGAATGCAAACCGCCGTGTTGGCGAATTGCTTCAAGATTTCGACGATCAGTAAAATGATAAAGTACCGAAATCGTTGAAAGTGAATAAATTGTCATGAGCTAAGCATCTCAAATCGTCTTCGCGTGCACCACTGCAAATGACGGTGATCCACCCCTGATTGTTTCTTAAAAATTGCAGCACTTGACCACGGCCATGCTGATCAGACATCAATTTCGGCGTCCGGGCAAATCTTTCATCTCAGCTGGGCATCAGATACCGATTTTCCTGTCTGCCAAATTCCGATTTCGCGAAGTCTCTAAGCAGGGCAGACATAATTCACCCGCCTGATTTGACACCCCGCCCTGCCCCCGGTAAGAGGCTGCACGTTGCACGCCTTGATGGGCGCGTAAACGTATCAGACGCACCCGTGGCTTTTCCCGAAATCGGTGAGAAACCTGTCGGTTCCCTGCTTCCTCGGAAGCGTGCGGAACAGAGGAGGGCGCGTTCCTCCGCCATTGCCGGCGGGAGGAGACGCGGAACCAGCGCGGCGCCCAAAAGCGCGTGCGAAGCCGTGGCCTCGTCGGCGCTTATCTACGAGGATCGCTATGACCAAGCGCGCAGAATCCAAGTACAAGCTCGATCGCCGTATGGGCGAGAACATCTGGGGCCGTCCCAAGAGCCCCGTGAACCGCCGCGAATACGGCCCCGGCCAGCATGGCCAGCGCCGCAAGGGCAAGATGTCCGACTTCGGCACCCAGCTGAAGGCAAAGCAGAAGCTCAAGGGCTATTACGGCAACATCTCCGAGAAGCAGTTCCGCATGTACTATGCGGAAGCCATTCGCATGAAGGGCGACTCGGGCGACAACATGATCGGCCTGCTGGAGCGCCGCCTCGACGCGGTTGTGTATCGCGCCAAGTTCACCGCCACGCCGTTCGCCGCACGCCAGTTCGTGAACCACGGCCACATCCGCGTCAACGGCCGCCGCGTGAACATCGCGTCCTATCTCGTGAAGCCGGGCGACCTCGTTGAGGTCAAGGAGTCCTCAAAGCAGCTTGCTTTCGTTCTCGAAGCAAGCCAGCTCGCCGAGCGTGACGTGCCTGACTATTACGAAGTCGACCACTCCAAGATGACCGCGAAAATGTCGCGTATCCCGCTTCCCTCGGAAGTGCCCTACCCGGTCATCATGGAACCGAACCTCGTGATCGAGTTCTATTCGCGTTAAAGCGTGAACGCGTCGGTCTGCTTCCGGCGCACATTGAATGATAAGACAAAGGCCGCACGAAAGTGCGGCCTTTTCGCTTTGTAGGGTCACGAAGTTTGCGAACCCATCAGGTTCGATAAGCGGAAGCGTCGAGGTGAATGTCGAGCAGCACAGGTATTGTCGCAGGGTCGCGACGCCCGAAGCCGCATTCCGTTCCTACAGAGAATACAGAAGCAAAACGCAAAGCCGTGTCGATGCGCGCGCGGGTTCCATCCAGACCGTCAGTGTGATGCACAAGACCCAGCACAAGCTCCGTATCCGCAGGCTGACGAAGACGGGCGAGCGGCGCGAAATAAGCATCGTCCTTTCGGTCACGAGGCACAGGCATGTGGATCAGGTCCACACGCCGCGTGATGTGCGCAAACAGAGCATTCGCCAAAGCGACCATGTCGCCCATGTCGGTTGGCTCGATAGCATGTTTGTGGTTCGCATCGCCGTAACAGAAATGGAACAGCAACGGAATACTGGCGGGCGCCTTGCTTGCAAGCACCGCGACAATCGAGGCAAACCGATCCGTCATGTCCTGCTTGGTTTTGCCATAGAGCGTAGGGTCGCCGCGCTCCAGCCGCGCAAAAACAGCAGACGCAATATCAAATTGGATCGCGATGCTCTCATGCGGCAACGTGTCGACGATCCGGCGAAGATCATCCGCGACGGCCCGATTGTAGGCGCCATCGAGAAGCACCTGCTGGTCCTCGCGAACAAAAAGCCACAGCACGGAATGGGCTGGCACGAGATCAATCTGAAACCGCGCACCGGCCGCGATGTATCCCGCCGCCTGCGCCTTCACAAACTCCTGGTAGGAAGCGATCGCAGCTTGCGCATAACCCAGGTCGCCGAAGTTGACGGCATCCGGCTCCACGCCCTTCCGCAGCTGGTAACGCCTGCGCGCCCTGGAGCCAGCGTGCACAGCGAAAACTTCCGGCGACAGCTCGAAGTCGGGATGATTGGAAAACAAGGTTTCGAGCTGCGTTATCCAGTCGAGCTTGTCTGTCTCGCCATCAGGAAGATAGGCAATACGATTCCCGAACTTTGCGCCGATTGTCTCAAACACTTCACGGGCGCTGGTAAGAGGCACACTGCCAACTAGATAAATGTTTCGGAAACCCATGGCGCTTCGCTCAATTTGATCTCGATATAATTATAGCGGGCAGGAGACGCGAACGTCTCCTGCCCGCAGTTTATCAGGTCCAGCGCAGATCGTGCTTGAGGATTGGCGTCGAGCGTATCCGCTTGCCGGTCGCAAAGAAGATCGCGTTCGCCACTGCGGGCGGCGTGGGCGGGCCTGCGGTTTCACCAAAGCCGCCCCACCACTTGTCCTGCGACATGGCGAAATGACTTTCGACCTTTGGCATCTCGGGCATGCTGAGGAGTTTGTAGCTATGGAAGTTGGTGTTGTGGATGCGACCGTCGCGGATATCGAGACCGCCATGAAGAACGTGGCTTAACTCCCACGCGACGCACCCCTTCACCTGTTCATGGGCTGCACGGGGATTGATCACGTAGCCGGTGTTCGAGACCACAACGATCTTGTCGATCGCAAGGTTGCCGCGGCGCGTGACTTCCACCGTTGCGCAAACGCCCACGGTGGCGCCGTGGGATTCAACTACAGCGATGCCCATTCCCTGCCCTTTGGGCAGTTTGGTGGTGAAGCCCGCAACCTCTTTCATCTTCAGCAACACCCGCTGCCAGCGCTCGTTGCCTTCCGTCATCTTCAGGCGCCATTCAAGCGGGTCCCATCCGCCCGCCAGCGCGAGTTCATCGACAAACTGCTCCATCGTGAAAGCGTTGTTGTTGTTGCCGGGCGCACGCGTCGGGGCGACCGGAATGTTTGTGGGAACCACATGCCGCTCGTAACGGTAAGCGGGGAATTTGTAGGGAATGTTGGCGATGCCGCGATCCGCGTAATCGGGAACTGTTGTTTCGCCAACAGCGCGGCTGAGCATCGCTTTTGGCAAGCCCTGCTCGTCAAGAACCGCCTCGAACCGGGCCCAGATCGGGGGCCGCGTGCGCGACTGCGCCGTGTCTTCCTCGCGGGTCCAGATCACCTTCACAGGCTTTCCGACCTGCTTTGAAAGTTCGACAGCCTGACGTGAGATATCCACGTGGTTGCCAAGCCCAAAGGCGCCGCCCTGATAGGTGGCGTGAACGAAGACATTCTTCGTGTCGCGACCTGCCTGGTTCGCCGCAAGTCGCAGCAGGGCGGAGACGTCCTGCGTGAAGCTCCAGACGTCGACCCTGTCCGCCGTCACGTTGGCCACTGCGGCCGGGGGGCTCATTGTCGCGTGCGCTTCGTAGGGGCGCGCGTATTCGCCAGTGACCACTTTTCCACCCGCCGCGAGGATCGGACGTGGATCGCCGCGCACCTCCTCGACGTGCTTGGCCTCGCGCTGCATCAGGTCTTTTGCTTGCGCGTTCATCTTGTCGTAGCTGTTGGCCACGCCGGGGCCGAAGTCCCATTCAATCGGCAATGCGTCCAGCGCAACTTTCGCACGGTAGAAAGAGTCTGCGACAACCGCCACTGCGCTGCGAAGATCGCTGTTGGAAAGCCGGTCTCTCGCCTGCTTGAGCTCGATGACGGCAATGACGCCGGGGCGTGACTTCACAGCCGCCGCATCGAAACTCTTCACGCGTCCGCCGCGTACGGGACACGCCTTGACGGCCGCATAAAGCATTCCGGGCAGGCGCACGTCGATTGGATAAATTGCGCTGCCGTCGACTTTCACGGCGACATCCATGCGCGGGATGTCCTTGCCCAGCAACCACCAGTCGCCGTAGGCCTTGATCTTCGGCTCTTCAGCCAGCTTCACGCCAGCAGCGGCGCTCGCAAACTCGCCGTAGGTTCCGCGATTGGCGCCCGCCGTCAGTACGCCCTGTCGGGCGGTCACTTGCGCGCGCGGTACGCCCCATTTCTGAGCCGCTGCTTCCTTCAGACGCTCGCGCGCGGAAGCGCCCGCCTGCATGATGTGCGGATGCCGGTTGCGAACGAGGTTGGACCCGCCGGTTGACATGTCCTTGTATTCGCCGCCCCCGTTCACGTGGCGATTGGCGTCCGCAAGCACCGCGCGGACGTTCTGCCACGGAACATCAAGTTCCTCAGCCACAAGCTGCGCGACCGACGTCATCCCGCCCTGACCCATTTCCGTGTGCGGAACGCGAACCGTGACGACCCCGGCTGTGTCTATCGTGAGCCATGCGTTGATTTCGGCGCCGGCTGCCGGGGACTTGGAAGCGTCCGGCATCGCGAGCATCGCGGCCTGCGCCTCTGCGGGGATGCTGAAGCCAAGCATCAGGCCGCCGCCAGCGGCCAGAGCGGTTGTGACGAAAGCGCGGCGGGAAATATCTACCTGTGTCATGCGCGCCTCCTCACGAGCCAAGCTTCGCGGCGGCGTTGATCGCCTCGCGGATCTGCGGATACGTGCCGCAACGGCAGAGATTGCCCGCCATGGCGTCATCAATCTGCGCTTCGGTGGGTTGCGGATTGCTCTTGAGGAAAGCCGCGGCGGCCATGATCTGCCCAGACTGGCAATAGCCGCATTGCGGCACTGTGTGCTCAATCCAGGCGCGCTGGACCGGATGGCTTCTATCCTTCGAGAGTCCCTCGATGGTCGTGACCTTCGTTCCCACAGCCGACGCGACAATCATGCCGCACGACTTCGTCGCCTGCCCGTCCACATGAACCGTGCATGCTCCGCATTGGGCGATGCCACATCCATACTTCGTGCCCGTCAGGCCGATGGTGTCGCGAAGCACCCAGAGCAAAGGCGTTTCAGGTTCGACATCGACCTGATAGGGCGTGTCATTGATGTTGAGCGTCAGCTTCATCGGCCAGCCTCCCTGTGAATAGCCCCTTTGGCGGGGCCTGAGTTCTGGGCACAGAATACGCGACCGTCCGGAATAACCAAGCCCCAAAACCGCAGACGCGCGGACGCGTCAAAGGACCGTTAGTTCGGCCTTGTTCCTGAACGTCTTGTCCTGGGTATCGTACCAGTCGAATTCGAAAGTGCCGCTCGCCCGCGCCAGCGCGTGAAACTGAAAGAACGGATTTGCAGACACAGCCGGGTAAAGCCGCGCCCTGAAAAGTTGTCGCCCGTTGAAGCTGCAGGAGAACCGCGAAATGATCCTCTGTCGCACCCAGTCTTCAAACTCGTCGAGGCGTAATCCCGTCTCCATGGGATGCGAAATGATCGCGCGGATCGTGATGATCTCCCCTGCCCGCGCTGTCGCAGGAACGCTGACGCGCGATTGCGGCTGGAAGGACGCGATGTCCTGAGGCGTCCCACTGCTGTCGTCTGCGCAGGCGCCGACCATGATCTCAACGTCTTCGTCGGCGCGCAAAAGGCGACCGTCGCTCATCTGCGCCGCCGCAGTTATGCGCTGTGAGCGTTCCAGCCTGATGCGCGTGCTGAATTCCGCCCTCCCGCATCCGGGCGCCAACCAGGCCGAAACAACCTGCGGATTGGGGTTTGCGTGGGCGACGACATGCACGACACGAGGATGGTCCGCCGCTGTCATTGCGGACGCGATGCGTATTGTCAGCGGCACGGAGCTGCCGTTGTCCACGTGATCGGAAGTTTCAATCGCGATGCCCTCGCGAGTGTACGGTCCGGCGCCCAGAAAGGCCTCGATCGTCTCTTCCGCACTGCGCCACAGCGGGTCATACCCGCGCCCGCGCACATCAACGCTTTGCGCAAGAGCGCCCGGCCCCACGAGTGACAGGGCGCTCGCGACGGGCGTCAACGCAAGGAACCGCCGACGAGAAAGCATGGGCCATCCAAACGATCTGACCCGGCCACAGCAGATCAAGGCTATTCAGGATAATCGTGCCGTTGATCGCTAGAATAAGCTCGCACGCCTTCAATAACCAAACGAATTCATTTTGGCCGGTCCCCTTCGCAGGGGGCTCAGGTAAAATAGGGTCGCGTGACGACGTCGAAGTTGCGGTCTTTTCGCGCCTTTTCCTTGTGCGAACTCAGTCGCATTTGCATCATGGCCATAAGCCGCGCTAACGGAAAGGCGCGCAGGCCACTGGGTTGTGTTGCGTGAACAATTTCTGTCCAATCGACACAATTGGGGACGCGCGGCGCCCGCGAGTCGCACCTGGGGAAATGTCACATATGAAGCGCACATCGGATATTGCCTGGCTGATCGCAGGCCTGTCTCTTCTCGCACCCCTTCCCGCCTTCGCTCAGGCGGACTGGCCGAACCGTCCAGTGAAACTCATTGTGCCTTTTGGCGCGGGCGGCAGTTCGGATGTGCTGGCGCGCATCGTCGCAGAACAATTGGGCAAGACGTTCAAGCAGCAGTTCGTGGTTGAAAACAGGCCGGGCGCCGGTGGGACGATTGGCGTCGGGCAAATCGCGAACGCGGAGCCGGACGGCTACACGATTGGGGTCACCAACCTGTCGACGCTGGCGCTGGCGCCGTTCATCAATCAAACGGTCTCGTACGACCCGATGAAGAGCCTCACGCACATTGCCTACGTTGGCGGCGCGCCGGTTTTGCTCTCCGCCGCTCTTAACACCGGCGTCAAAAACGTCGCCGAATTCGTCGCCTACACCAAGGCGAAGAGCTTCACGTTTGTTTCCTCGGGCGTTGGCTCGGATGGCCACCTCATGGGTCAGGCCATCGCGCTGGCCATGGGGCTCAAGGTCGAACATGTGCCCTATTCACAGACGGCGCAGGCGCTGGGCGATCTTGTTGCGGGCCATGTGCCGTTCTCGACGTTCACGCTGTCATCGACGTCGCAATTCCTGCGCGCCAATCAGGTTTACGGAGTCGCCGTGACGACGCCAGAGCGTTTGCCTGATTACGCAAGCGTGCCAACATTCAGCGAGTCCGGTTACCCCGGGCTCATCGGCACCACCTGGTTCTCCATATCGGGCCCGCCAAAGTTGCCCAAGGAAATTTCCGAACGGCTGAACAAGGAAATTCTGGCTGCTGTCATGCGGCCCGAAACCGTCGAACGCTATCGCCGCGACGGCTTTATCGCCAACACGCTGTCCGCGGAGGACTTCACAAAGTTTGTCGCCGACGAAATCGTGCGCTGGAAACCGGTGATCGAGGCGGCGGGACTGGCCAAGCGCTAGGGTTTTTCAGACGCTCGCTCTTGTAGCCCCAAGCTCAACCGCCTCCCAGGCCTGCGGGCGCGGCTGGCGGGGCGGGGCGTCTTGTCGCTCGGGCGCCGGTCTTGCCGCAACCTGCCAGCCCGTCGTCAATCATCCGGGCAATTGCTTCATCCGAGAAGACGATGACCTGCGCGCCCAGCCCCCGCAGGTCATCGACGGCCTCCTGGCTGTTCGCCCGCGCAATGACGCAAATCTGCGGATTGCTGGCTTTCGCCTGCTCAATAATGTTGCCGGCCTCAAACGCATCCGAGATCGCGGAAATAAGACACCGCGCGCCCTTGAGGTTAATCTGATCGAGAAGCGCCTTCTCGCCGCCGCCGCCAGCGAACGTTTCAACGCCAAGTCCCGTAAGTTCACGCACTGCGCTGGGACCATCCTCCCCAACGAGAAATGGCAAGCCGCGCTCAAGCAATTCTGCGCGAACACGCGCCCCCACGCGCCCATGGCCGACAAGAACGAAATGATCGTTGAGCTTTGTGGCGGCCTCATCACGATTGGCTGGCCACGCGGACATTGGCTCATCGCTGACAGCAGGCTCCGCGGCCTTGGGCTCTTGCGCGCGCATCCACCTAGATAGCCCGCGATGGTCGGCAGTCTCAATTTCTGCGCAAGGAACCCGAAAACAAAGGCAAGGCCAATTCCGGATACGATCGTCGAAATAAGAGGTGGGGCTCACTTCATGAAATGGCCCGCCAACCGCTCAGATCACCTTGGCAAAAATGCCGCCAATCAAAACGCCTGCGAGGCCAACAAAAAAACCAACGGAGGTAGCCTTGATCGTTCGTCAGATGCTGCAAGCTCAACAGCATCGGTCAGCGTGTTGGTAAGGCCCCAGCGCGATCAGAGCAATCATCAGTTGCTTTTGGCCGCATCGCCCCAGTTCGCAGCAAGCATGTCGCGAAATCTCTGCGCTGCAGGCGAAAGATGTGCATGTCGGCGCTCAACGATGCCTAACGTTCGGGTAATGACCGGGTCCTTGATCCGCTTCGAAACGATATACGGGTGATCATCCTGCGGCGTAGCGAGGCGAGGAAGCACGGAGGCGCCCAGCCCCGTCTCAACAAGGCCGAGCGACGTCGACAGATGGTTCACTTCGCACAACCATTGGAGCTGAATATTGCTTTTCGACAATGCAGCGTCGAGCAACAGGCGATTTCCGCTGGCGCGGCTCACGCCGATGAGGGGCACGCCGCGCAGATCGGCCCACGTCAGTTCCTCGACAGCGGCGAGCGGGTGATCGCGGCGACACGCCAGAACGAACGGATCGTCCGTCAGCGCCGTAAATGTCAGATCAGGATCAGAGGCGCCCATGAAATTCAGGCCAAACTCCACCTCACCGCGCGAAACGCTGGCCAGGCACTCGGCGGCGCCTTCGTCGACGATGCGAAATCTGATCTTCGGATAGATGGCGTTAAAGGCCTGCACGACCTTGGGCAGAAAATAGAAGGCCGCTGTTGGAATGCAGGCGATATGCACCTGCCCCTGCTGCGCTCGCCCCACGTCGCCAACCGACAGAAGCGTCGACTCGAACTCATCGATCATGCGACGCACAAGAGGTTCCAGTTGCCGTCCGACAGCCGTCATTGACACGCTGCGCGTTGAGCGTTCCAGCAATTGCGCGCCAAGCGACGCCTCCAGCCCCTGAATGCGGCGCGATAGCGCTGGCTGCGAAATCGCCAGATGCTCCGCCGCCTTATGGAAACCGCCGAAGTCAACCACTGCAAGAAATGCGCGCAGGTCAAGAAGTTCAAAATTAAGCCGCATCATGAATTCATATACGAAAAAAGGCCGCCCGTCATGGGCGGCCAGTCTCGCGGGAGGTATCCATCAAACACTTAATTGATGGAAATGTTGGCGGCCTTCAGAACCTCGGACCAACGCTTCGATTCAACTTCCATCATCTTGCGGAAGTCACTGGGGCTCGACCCGATCGGCACGGCGCCCTCGTTACGGAAGCGCGACTTCACGAGATCCGTGTTAATCGCCTCAATAGTGGCTACGCGCAGGCGTTCGATAACGGCCGCTGGCGTTCCTTTCGGCACCACAAACCCGTACCAGGCCCCCGTATCATAGCCCTTGGCTCCGGCTTCATCCAGCGTCGGCACATTGGGCAGCGTGGGTGCGCGTTGCGTTGTTGTTACGGCGAGCGCCCGCACGGCGCCTCCCTCGATAAGACCCGCCACAGATGGCATGGTTGTAATCATGAAGTCGGTCTGTCCGCTCACCAGATCGTTCAGCGCCGGGCCCGCTCCGCGATAGGGAACGTGTACGAAATCCAGCGCCGAGACCTGCGCGAGAAGCACCGCCGCAAGATGGCTCGCGGAGCCGTTGCCAGCGCTGCCGTAAGACAACTTGCCCGGGTTCTTTTTTACAAATTCAAGGAACTCAGCAACCGTCTTGATGCTCGACTTTGCGGGCACGACAAGAGCGAGCGGCGCAGAGGTGATCAGCGTCACCGGCTCGAACGCTGTCAAGGGATCCAGTTTCATGTTCTTGAACAGGTGCGGATTGACCACCATGGGCCCCTGATTGGCCATCAACACCGTATATCCGTCCGGCGGCGATGTGGCGGCTTGTTGAGACGCTACATTGCCTCCCGCCGTGCCGTTGTTTTCAACGACCATGGTCTGGCCAAGGCGCTCACTCACCGCCTGCGCTACAAGGCGCGCGATGGCGTCTGTCCCGCCACCCGCTGCATACGGCACAAGAAGCTTCAACGGACGATTTGGAAAATCAGCCTGCGCCAGAGCCGCCATTGGCGTTGACGCCATAGCGATAGCAACGGCAAGCGTCTTTACATTGCGAAGTATGTTCATTGTTATTGTCCCTCCTTGTTGGCTTAGTTCCCCACGAACAATCGCGATGGAACCAGCACTGCTCCCTCAAAAATCCGACGCGCTGTACGCACGAACTCGGCGCGGCTTACGCCGTCTTGATGAGTCGTCAGCGCGACTGGTATTTTTCCCGTTGGATGCTCGATGACGACAACGCCGCTTTCTTTCGAAGCGATGTCGCTGGCCACAGTGCCTTCAAGTCTGCAGGCAGCGGCGACGCAAAGCGCGCCCGTCGCTGAGTGATTGCGGTGGCAAGTGTCCGGCACGAGATAGCGCGAGGTGACAGTGCCGCCATTGCGCGGCGCTGATAACAAACCCACCTTGGGGATGACGCTGTTGGTGACGTCGCCAAGCCCCATGCGACGGCCAGCTTCCCGGCGCATGCTTTCAATCCGCTCAAACAGCGCCCGGTTAGCGTCGATCTGCGCAGGCGTCTCCGCACCATCAAGTCCAACATCGCTTGCGGCAAGCAGCATCATCGGCATGGCGTAGTCGATCAGCGTCACGTCAATGCCGTCGATGACTTCCCGGCGTTTCCCGGTTGAAAAAAGG
Source organism: Hyphomicrobiales bacterium (assembly GCA_031428455.1). Taxonomy (GTDB): domain Bacteria; phylum Pseudomonadota; class Alphaproteobacteria; order Rhizobiales; family Beijerinckiaceae; genus Terripilifer. The sequence continues at coordinate 23,843 of JANPPJ010000023.1, forward strand.
GCCCCGGTCTTGCCGCCTGAAGCGTCGCCGAAACTCAGGCGGATTTCAGCGGCGACGCCGTTGACGCCGTCAATCGCAGTGTCGCCTTCGTACTCGACGTACCCGCCGGGGGTCTGGATGACCGCCTCAACGAGGCTCGACGTGTTGCGATTGAAAATGCGAACCGACGTTTCGCCATCCAGCGCTTCGACGAGGCCTGCTTCAATGGCGAAGGGACCGACAGCGGAGAGCATGTTGCCGCAGTTTGGGCCGGTATCCACAAGCGGCTTGTCGACGGAAACCTGAGCGAACAGATAATCAACATCCGCGTCCGGCCTTTGCGATTTTGAAATGATCGCAACTTTGCTTGTGAGCGGATTGGAGCCGCCGATACCGTCCACCTGCAATTGGTGCGGCGAGCCCATCACAGTCAGGAGGAACTCGTCGCGCGCAGCCAGGTCTTGCGGCAAGTCGCTCTCGAGAAAGAATGGGCCCCTCGATGTGCCGCCTCGCATCATGACGCAGGGCACGCGTTGCGTGCGCAGCGGTCGTGGCGCTGCGGATTGCATTAATGTTGATGTGTTTTTTCTATCAATCGTATCCATGAGATACAGAAACAGTATATTTCGCCCGCCGTAAAATGCAAATATTGGCGTTATTGATGCTTCCAGCGCATCATAATCAGATCGCCCAAGTCAATCATCTTGGACGCAGGCACAAAAAAGGCTCCCCGGAGGGAGCCTTAATCTACGCACGAGGCTGCAAGCTCAGTCCATGAACTTGCGCGCCAGGTCTACCGCCTCAACGGGTGTGTTCTGGATGGCAGCCGCAATTTCCGCCGCCCGCTCGCCCGTGATCGGGTCGATATCCATCTGCGCCTTTTCGGCAAAGGCGAGGAACTCCGGGTCCTTCATCGTGTCCATAAATGCCTTGCGGATCACGTCCGCGCGCTGCATTCCCGGCGGCCCTATAACTGGACGGCCAATTTCTTCGGACGCGATGAGGAAGTTGATCGCCTTCTTCTGGTTCTCATCCTTCACCACCTCGAAGATGGTGGGCACGTTCGGCAGATCAGGATGCCGCTTCTCAGCGAATTGCACGATGACGTCGATCTTCTTCTGCGGCAGCCAATCGGGCCGCTGAACCTGAACGCTGCCAAGCAGCGTGCAATTGCCGTCAACTTCCCCACGTTCGATCGCGAGCCAGATATCGCCCGTGTTTCCATAGCCAAGCACCATCTTCGCCATGTCGCCGCTCAGCGAGCGCAGAACTGACGTGTAGATATAGCCGCCGCTATTCTTGGATGTATCGCCAATGCTGAACGGCTTCTTCATGACATCATCAATGGACTTGATGCCCTTTGACGACCAGAAATAGCACATGGCCATTTCGCTGTTCATGCTGCCGATCCATGTGAACTTTGAGAAGTCTACGCCCACCTGCTTGGGATCGACGACCGATTGCGGCATCAAGCCGCGATTGAACATACCCCACTGCGTGCCGTCGGTGGGCGCGCGGGTCGCCATATAGCGCACGAACGTCAGACTGGATGCGCCCGGCATGTTCTGTACGATGACGTTCGGGTTGCCGGGAATGTGCTTGCCCATGAAGCGCGCCGCAGCGCGGGTGTAAGCATCAAACCCGCCGCTCGGGCCATAGCCGACCATGAACTGAACGGTCTTGCCCTTGTAAAACTCAGCCGGAGTTTGCGCCGCAGCCATACCTGACCACAGGGCGCCGATCGCAAGTCCAGCCGTCAACGATTTCAACATAGTCCCTCGCATGTTCCATCTCCTCTGAGACAAGGCCTGCCTCTGCGGGCGGTTGGCGCGACATTACTGCATCTTGCGCCGCGCTCAAGGACGCAATCCCAAGTTACGCCGCATCGGAAAGATGATCGGCGTAACTTGGTCGCGACCTCGCGCTTGCCCGATACCGGGAGATGACTTGGCCAGTCAAGACGTGAAGTGCGGCGACAACGCCGCACGCCGCGGCTGCGTCACTTCGTTGATTTCACCAAATCGTCGTGAATCTTGCGGGCAGCGTCCACCTGCTCTTTCGGCGTCTTCATCACGCGCACGATTTCGGCGGAAAGCTCTTCGCCAGACATCGGCGTTACGATGACGCCGCCCTTCTTCGTCTCTGCGACGAATACTGGATCGGCGAGCATTTTCTGAAACGCCTGCCGCATCGCGTTGACCCTGTCGGCAGGAACGCCTGGCGGGTATGCGAGAGAGCGGCCGATCGTCCCCGTGCTTGCATAAATTTCCATCAGCAGGCGATCGGCGCCGCTGGCAAATTCCGTCATCGCAGGCGCGCTGGGAAAGTCCGGCAGGCGCTTGGAGGACAGCGCAAAAAACGGCTGGAACTCGCCGCTCTTGAGCTTGTCGCCATGGATCGTCATGGCGTTGGCGACGGTCATGCCCGAACCGTCCACTTCGCCGCGCTCCATGGCTATGATGATGTCGGAGGCGCCCTTGTAGCCGCCGATGATCTTGAACTTCGTCCCGGCAATCCTGTTCAAAAGCAGCGGGCCAAGCGCGTTAACATTCGCGAGCCCCGTGGAGCCAAGAATAATCTCGCGACTTTTGGCTTCCTCAAAAGCTTTGAGCTTCGATCCGCGCTGGGTCAGCACGAGCGACTCGCCGTCGGCGAGACGACCGATGTACTGGTAGCCCTGCGCGTCGAACTTCACCTCGCGGTTCAGGAGTGTTTCGTAGAGCACTTCAGAGTGCACAAGATGAATGAGCGTGCCGTCCCTGGGCGCGACATTGAAGGAATAATTCAGGCCCACGAGCCCACCCGCTCCGGGCATGCTCTGCACGATCAGATTGGGCTTGCCGGGAATATGCTCGCGCATGTGGCGCGCCGCAAGCTGGGCGTAAAGCCCGAACGTGCCGCCAACAGCGGCGCCAATCAGGATGCGAACGTCCTTGCCCGCGAAAAATGCATCCGGCGTTTGCGCCCGTGCAGGCGTAAAAGGCGCGAGCGCGAGCATGGCGCCAACGGCGGCAACACAGATACGCGATGCAATTCTCATGAATCCCCTCCCCTGAGGCTTTTTTCGCCCCTCCAAGGATCGGGAGTATTACACGAATACGGCGCGTGGCAATCACCCACATCGCCCCCGCCGCGCTTGACATCACAGGCCTGCAAGTGTGAGTCACGGATCAGAAAAAGGGAGGGATATCAATGCAAAGAACGCTGAGGCGCGCCATACGCATTCGCACTGCTGCGACACTTATTGGAGCCGGTTTGACATGCGGCTTCACGGCTGGGGCCCAGGCGCAAGACTTCTGGGCCGGCAAGCAGGTTTCCTACATCGTCGGTTCAGCGACAGGCGGCGGCTACGACAGCCTGGCTCGCGTCACTGCGCGCCACCTCGGCCGCCATCTGCCGGGCAACCCGAACTTCGTGGTTCAAAACATGCCGGCCGGCAATTCAATTGCGGCGGCCAACCACCTTTATAACGTGGCGGCGAAAGACGGCACAGCGATTGCGCTGCTCCAGCGCGGCATGCTGCTGGCGCATCTCATCAACACCAGCGGCATCCAGTTTGATGTGCAGAAGTTCAACTGGCTAGCCAATCTCAACAGCGAGACAGGCCTTGTGCTGGTCATGGCGAACCACCCGCACCAGAACGCGAAGGATCTCTTCGACAAGGAGCTGATCGTTGGCGCATCAACGGGCATCGACCCCGAATTGTCGCCGAGAATCTACAACGCTCTGCTTGGCACGAAGATCAAGATTGTGACCGGCTATCGCGGAACGACTGAGATCGGCCTCGCAATGGAGCGCGGCGAAGTTCAGGGCATTGGCGACTGGTCGTGGTCCAGCCTCAAGGCGCAAAAGCCCCAGTGGATCAGCGAGAAGAAGGTTCGCATTTTGATGCAGGGCGCGCTGGAGCGTGATCGCGAATTGCCTGATGTGCCCAACGCGCTCGACTTCGTGAAGAACGAGACCGACCGTCAGGCCATGCAATTGTACTTCTCGCAAAAGACAGTCGCCCGGCCTGTTGTCGCGCCTCCCGGCGTGCCCGCGGCGCGCGTGGAGGATTGGCGCAAAGCCTTCATGGCGCTTGATGGCGACAAGGCCTTCATGGAAGAGGTTGAAAAGGCGCGCCTTGAAGTCTCGCTGGCGTCAGGAGACAGTGTGACAAAGGTCATCAACATGGTCGCCACAGCGTCGCCGGAAGTGCGCGCGCGCTTTGTCGAAGCCCTGAAGAACTAGGATCATTCGAGCGTTTTGCGCTGCGGCGGGCGCTCAGCGTCCGCCGTTTTGCGTTGCGCATGATCGCGCCCCAGCGCATCCGCCATGGCGTCATCTCAGCTTGATCAGCGAAGAGACCTATTGCGGCGCTGTGACGCCGCCGACTGTTTGCTTCACCTGACCGCCAAGCTCGTTGAGCTGATCGCTCAAACCTTCACGCGTGCGTCCATCAATGAGGGACACCGGGGCCGAAACCGCAATCGACGCCGCGCGCCCCACCACGCCCGCAGCGCCTGTCGCGATGAATCCAATCTTGTCGCCGAGTCCCGCTCGTGAATCGGTAAGGGTTTGCCCGGACGCAAGCTGCCCGCCGATGATCCGCACCACCTCGGGGCTATTCGCGAACTTGCCGTGATTGAGCGAGTCGGCAGACTGTTCCTTGGTAAGATCGAAGACCTTGATCTGTTCTTTCGCAAACATGCTGCGATAAGGCTCTTTTTCGGGATCGACAGCACCAACACGCGCTGTATTGCCCCACACGCGGCTCGATATCGCGAGCGCCTTGTCATCTTGCGAAACGAATAGATAGAACGGCGGGCGCTTGGGGCCGATAGCCGCGACCTGACGGCGGAACACATCAACATCGATGTCCGGCGCCGCGAGCATCACGGTCTTGATCTTGCGGTGAATGCCCTTGTCGCGAATGGACATCTGGCGAAGCGCTTCCATCGTCACCCAATTGCCCATCGAGTGAGCCAGAACGGTGACTTCGTTCACAGACTTGTCCTTGACGAGATATTGAAGGACAGCCTCCAGCGAGTCGCGCGAGTAGTTCGCGCTCTCGCGATCATACGTATAAGCCAGCAGCCGACCACGAGACGGCCATGTAAACAGCAGCGGGACAGCTGGTGCGTTCGCGTCATGGGATATCTGCGCAAAGCGATAGACCGCCTCCTCGAAGCGCGTGTTGTAGCCGTGCACGAACAGCAAGACGTTACGGTGCGGCGTCTTGCGAAGTCGCGCGTAAAAGCGGTCCAGCGCTTGTTCCTTGCTGATCCGCTCGGCGCTGATGGTTGTGAACTCTTTCAGCGGATTGCCGCCTCCGCTTTCAGGCCATTGCACATCGCCCGGCTTGCGGACGCTTGCCGGAGGGACCGACACTGCGATGTCCGCAAAGTTCAAACCAATCGCGCGCTCGCCGTTGTAGAGCTCGCCGGGCTTTGTGTCGTCGGACTGGCGCGTGGTCGCCGCCAGAATATCGATGCGCGAGGTGCCCTCAAACTGCTGGCCCGTGGGAATGAGAAAATTGGTCGGCCGTCCCCCGCACGCCGCCAGAGCGAGCATGGCCGCAAGACCAAGGGTAATTTTCGCAAGCCGCACGCGACACCCCACAGTTTGAATACTCAAGCCGTTTAACCATTTTATGGGGTGAGCGCCAGCGCAGGCAGTCAACAGGTCCAGATCATCTGCTGATGGTTAACGCCGTCCAGCAACGGGAGAATGCTTGACGAGGGCCCCGAACCGGGTCACCCATCCCCCGGCGCAGCGCAACCCCATATTCCCCACATGACCGATTGGCCCGACACGTTCACTTTCGCCGGCTTCGACATTGACGAGGCGGCCCGTGAAGTGCGGCTGCGCTACGCGCTGGGGCGAGAAATGCCGTTCACGGAACGCATCGTCTTTGATTCGTCATTGCCGCCAACAGGTTCACCGCTGCGTCCGGCTTTCGACGCGGCCATCGAGACGCTCTGGCTCGCGGCAGGCGTCAGCTATTACAAGACCTGCGCGCCGCCTCGCATCGAGATTGAAGGCGCCTCGCTGTCGGAAGACCAGCGCCGCTTCTTCCAGACGCTTTACGTAGATGGCCTCGGCGAATTTGGCGTTCGCAACAACGTCGATGTGGCGGCGCGGGTCAATTTCATGACTGCCCGCTGCCGCCCCGGCGTCCCACGCATCGCGACAGCCCCGCCCCTGCCGCGTCGCGCTGCCGTGCTGGTGGGCGGCGGCAAGGATTCGCTGGTCAGCGTCGAGGCGCTGCGCGCGGGCGGGGAGCCGATGGCTCTTTTCGCGGTCAACCCGAAGAAGCCGATCCTCGATTGTGCAGCCGCGAGCGGCCTGCCGTTCGTAAAGGTGGCTCGCTATCTCGACCCGCTTCTGTTTGCGCTGAACGAAAAAGGCGCCCTCAATGGGCATGTGCCGATCACAGCGATCGTCAGCTTCATCGCGGTGGCAGCCGCGTTCGTAGAAGGGTTCGATGCCGTAGTGTTGTCCAACGAGCGCTCCGCCGATCAGGGCAACGTCTTCGTCGGCGGGCGGGAAGTGAACCACCAGTATTCCAAGACGACCCAGGCCGAGCACGACATCGCCGCGCAGATCGCGACGCACATTCATTCCGGCCTGAACTATTTCTCGTTCCTGCGCCCGCTTTCGGAAGCGCACATCGCCGCGTTGATGGCGCGCACCACGCGCTATGATGACGCCTTTACGAGCTGCAACCGCTCGTTCCAGATCAATCCTAAAACGCCGCCAAAACGCTGGTGCGGCGATTGCCCCAAGTGCCGCTTCTCGTTCCTCATGCTCGCAGAAAACATGGGCCGCACGCGCATTGAATGCGTGTTCGACAAGAACATGCTCGACGATGAAACGCAGCTTCAAGGCTATGAGGAACTCGCTGGGATCAGCGGTCACAAGCCGTGGGAATGCGTCGGCGAACTGGCTGAATCCAGCGCCGCGCTTCTTCGGCTCGCCGACATGGACGAGTGGAAAGACGCCCTGATCGTGCGTGCGCTCGCGCCCCGCCTCCGCGCGCTGATGCCTGACCCCGCCACAGTCTGGCGCGAATTGAAGACGCCCGCGCGCGACCATCGCTTGCCTGCGCGATATGAGGACATGCTGCGTGACTATCTCTAGAAGCACTCGCTCAGTCGCGATCTGGGGTCTGGGACGCGAAGGTCTCGCCGCGCTGGCGTGGATGCGCGAGCGTTATCCCTCTTGCGCAGTCACAATCCTCAACGATACCCCGCTATCTGAGGCGCCAGACAACGTGCCCGCGCTGATCGGCGATGATGCAGCGCAGGCCCTGCGCAGCGGTCGCTTTGAGGTCGTCATCAAAAGCCCCGGCGTCAGTTTGTACAGGCCGGAAATCGCGGCGGCCCGCGCCAAGGGTACGCGCTTCACATCCGGCGTGAACCTGTGGTTTCGCGACAATCCAGCCGCCAGCACCATTGCGGTCACCGGCACAAAGGGCAAGAGCACGACGGTACGCCTGCTTCATCATATGTTGAAGCAGGCTGGAATGGACGTTGCGCTGATCGGAAACGTCGGCGTTGCGGCCCTTGGGCAAAAGGCAGGCCGCGATCTCACAGTGTTTGAACTGTCATCTTACCAGATCGCGGACTTGTACGCCGCGCCCAACATCGCACTGGTCACGAACCTTTATATTGATCACACGCCATGGCACGGCGGCGTTGAGCAATATCATCACGACAAGCTGCGACTCATCGCCAACCCCACGACAATCGCCGTGCTGAACGCCAACAGCGACCGCCTCGTCGAGAAAGTCGGCGATCGCACGAACGCCATCTGGTACGGCCGGGCCGACGCGTACCATGCGCAAGGCGGCCAGCTCCTGCACGGGGAGCATCTCATCGACACGTCGACTTTCCCCCTGCGCGGCGGGCACAATCTCGAAAACCTCGCGGCGGCCTGCACCGTGTGCGATCTGGTCGGCGTAACCAGCGTGCGCCAGCGCGTTGACCTTTCCGGCTTTGCACAATTGCGCCACCGGCTGGAGGAGTTTCGCGGACGCAACGGTCGCCTGTGCGTGAATGATTCTATCTCCACCGTCCCGGAAGCGACACTCATGGCGCTGGGCGCCTATGCCGGCCAGAAGGTCGCGTTATTCCTTGGAGGCAATGATCGCGGGCAGGACCACGCAACTCTGCTCGATCATTTGGCGAAGGCTCGCAATATCGACTGTGTGGTGCTTCTTCCAGACACCGGCGCGCGCATTGCTCAAGAAATGAGCGCATCCAGCTTTGACTTTCCGGTCCATCAAGCCACATCGCTTGCCGAAGGCGTTGAGCTTGCCTTTGCGACAGCGTCGCAAGATACCGTGTTTCTACTATCCCCGGCGGCGCCAAGCTTCGGACATTTCCGTGATTTCGAAGAACGCGGCGATCTATTCATCGATTTGTGCGGATAAGTCTTTCAGACGACGTCATGACAGCGTCATTGTAGTCGACATACTGGCCTAACTTTTGCCTGATGTTCCAAAAGTTTGTCTTGAAAGTTTGGCGAGTAGCAACATCTTTGGCCTAGCGGGAACCTTGTCGCTCTGATCTTTTTGTATTTTAGGGCGTGGTGTTACACCCCAACACACAGGCATTTCCGACATGAAGGACGGGGCGAAACTCCGGGCGCATGACGAAGGCGACGCGGCCCATGAGCCTGGCGTCGAGAAGCGCACTCACATCCTTCCGGCGCGGTCCCTGAAGCGCCCGATCCTTTTCGTCACCACTGAAATGTCCGACTACGTGAAGGTCGGCGGGCTTGGCGAGGTCTCCGCCGCGCTGCCGCGCGCGCTTGCCGCCCACTTCGACGTTCGTGTGATGATCCCAGGCTATCCGCAGGTTCTCGCACGCCATCGCAATCTCACGATCGTCGGCGAGATTGACGCGCACGCCAACATGCCGGCGTGCCGCCTTGCGCGCGCGAAGGCGCCGGACGGCCTCGTCATTTACATTGTCCTGGCGCCCGAGCTGTTCGAACGGGAGGGCACGCCATACGGCGACCGCGCGGGCACAGACTGGTCTGACAATCACATCCGCTTCGGGCGCCTGGCTTCCGTTGCGGCGGAAGTCGCGCTGGGCCGCACGGACGCATCATGGTCGGCAGACCTTGTTCACTGCAACGACTGGCCCTCGGCGATGACGCCGGCCTATATGCGCTGGAGCGGACGCGCTGCGCCCAGCGTATTGACGGTGCACAATCTGGCTTATCAGGGCCTGTTTCCCCGCAGCCTGATGGGCGACATCGGCGTGCCGGAAAGCGACTTCCACATGGAAGGCGTCGAGTTCTACGACAAATTGTCGTTCCTCAAAGCCGGCCTCATGTACGCCGACCACATCACGACGGTCAGCCGCACTTATGCGCGCGAGATCACCACAGCTGAGCATGGATGCGGCCTTGAGGGCGTGCTGCAGCAGCGGGCGGCGGAAGGCAGGTTGACGGGCATCGTCAACGGCATCGACGATACCTGGCATCCGGGGTCCGACCCCTATCTGACGACGCATTTTGAGGCCGGCGATTGGGCGGGCCGTCGGCTTAATACATTGGCCGCGCGCGAGGCTTTTGGACTGGGCGATTCCAAAGGCCCCTTGTTTGCTGTCGTTTCTCGCCTTGTACACCAGAAGGGCATCGACTTTGTCGTCGAGGCCGCAGACGAAATTGTCGATCACGGCGGGCAGATCGCCGTCATCGGTCAGGGCGAACCAAAAATTGAGAAAGCCCTGCGCTGCAGGTTTGCAAAGCACCCGCAATCGCTCGCCTTCCAACCCCGCTATGACGAAGCGCTGGCAAGGCGCATGTTCGCGGGCAGTGATTTTCTTCTTATGCCGTCCCGGTTTGAACCGTGCGGGCTGAGCCAGATGTTTGCGCAACGTTTCGGCTCGCTGCCAATCGTCCATCGCACGGGCGGGTTGGCCGACACCGTGCTCGATGGCGTCACGGGCTTCCAGTTCAGCGCCATGAGCGTCGAAGGTTTGCTCAGCGGCGTGCGGCGAGCCTTTTCTGTGTTTGATCGCAAGCCCATCCTGGCGCGCATGCGCACCGCCGCCATGAAGCAGACATTCAGTTGGACTGAGTCCGCTGAGACATACGGCTCCCTTTACATGCGCGGCATCGGCAATCGGGTAGCCTCGTCGCGTGCGACGCTCGGCGTGTAAACTCACCCCAACGCACAAGGGAGAAACATGCCTATCGTTCTCGTACATGGCGCCTGGGCGGGCGCATGGTCTTGGCGCGACACTGCACGGCTACTCCGCAAGCAAGGCTTCGACGTTTACGCGCCAACGATGACCGGCATCGCCGAACGCAGCCATGTTCCCCCGCAAAACGTCACGCTCTCAACCCATATCGCCGATATCGCAGGACTGATGCGGTACGAGGAGTTGGAGAACGTGCTTCTGGTCGGCCATTCCTACGGCGGCATGGTCATTACGGGCGCTGCCGATCACGAGCCCGGCCGTGTGACGGGCATGGTGTATCTCGACGCGTTCCTGCCCCGCAGCGGCCAGTCGCTGTGGGATCTTGCAGGGCCAGAGCGCGCCGCAAACTTTATGCGGGAGGCGATGGCCCATGACGGCGGCCACTCCCTGCCCCGCCCCGTACAGTATCCCCCGCTTGCGCCAGACCTTGCCAGGAAGTGGGGCAAGCTGTTCACGGCCCAGCCCGTGGGCACGCAATCAGAACCATGGATATCCGTGCGTCCGGAAGCCCAGCGCATATGGCCACGGCGCCATTACATTCTGTGCACGCAGTATAAAGGTTCGCGCTTTCACGGCTTCGCCGATGATGTGCGCGCCCATATCGCGTGCGGGGAACCCGGCTGGGAATATTCGGAATTCGATGCAGCCCATGACGTAGTGCGCGCGGACCCGCAACTCACCGCCGACCGCATAACGCAGATCGCCCGCGGGTGGGGCTACGCCGAGTAATCAGCCCAGCGACGCGATCTTCTTTGCCGCAGCAACGCCAGCAATCCATGCGCCGCCCGCTGTCATCGCGCCGCCGAAGTCTTCGCCGGGCCCTGCGCCCGCAGTCGCCTCTCCTGCAAACCAAATGCGATCGCCCACTGGCTCGGCCAGCAAGGCCCGCGCATTGGCCCGCCCCGGCGAAGCATGGGAATAGGCGCCGTAAGAGAATGGGTCCGTCCCCCAGCCCGCGAGCTTGCCGCTCACGAAAGACTTTTCGGCCTGCGCGCCAATGTGTTTCTTGAATTCATCAAGCACGGCGCGCACGGCTCCTTGCTCACCCTTCGCCATGATCTCGCGCGCATGGTCGCCGCCAAAAAAAGCGACAACGACATTGGTG
>JANPPJ010000024.1:0-4584 GCA_031428455.1 Hyphomicrobiales bacterium
CGTCGTCAACATGGCGCTGGTCTTGTTCTTCGTGCTTGATCCGGTGAAAGCGGTCGCTGAGATGGCGCGCGTAGTCCGACGCGGCGGTTTAGTAACGGCATACTCCTGGGACATGATGAACGGCGGCTTCCCGTTTGACGACATTCAATCCGCCTTACGCGACATGAAGATCGAGCCGGTCATGCCGCCCTCTTCCTATGCTTCACAGATGTTGTCGAAGAAGGGTCTGTGGCGCGAGGCGGAGTTGACGGACATTCGCACTAGCGTCATCGAAGTTCAGCGCGTTTACGAAAGCTTTGACGACCTTTGGACATCGAGCACCCTCGTCGCATCCATCCGGCCGCTCATCGCCCGAATGCCAGAAGAGGCAGCAGCTGAATTGAAAAACCGGCTTCGGGAGCGTAGCCCCGGGGACGCACATGGACGTATCTCATGCCGCGCGAGGGCAAACGCAATTGTGGGACGGCGTTGCTGATGCGCACCGATGGGTGTAAGCGCGCCAAAACGGAAGCGAGCATGTGAAGGCGCATTAGTCCACAAACGCCATTCGACGGAATACTCCACTTTCTGTGGGCTCCGCATTTGCAAATTGGATCTTCCAACAATGAAGGGGGCGGAAGCGACACCTGTATGAGGTTAAGATGCGTCGGCTAGCCCTACAGCGCGCCAATCAAGAACTTCGCCACATGCGCGAAGCCTACGAGTGCTTACGAATCGCGCAGAACTTCGATCAGGCTGAACGCTACTGGTCCGGCTTCCTTGATGCACACCAACGCGTCTACAACCGCCTAAGCGCCGGGAAGACGGGACACCCCGCGTCAGTTAGGTGGATGATAGACAAACTGCGCGAACGCAGAGACGATCCTTTGCTTCAGTATCTCCATCAAGCCCGCCATGCTGATGAGCACGGTCTCGTCCGCATTGCAGAACCTGATTTGCTGGGCCAGTTGCACGTTCCGCTTGGTGCGGGCGGCATGCATGTGCAGCGGATAGAGTTAGGCCCCGGACGGACTGTTCGGCTCGAAGCGACCTCTCTGTCTGGTGAGCCAGTGGCTGCCTCTGCGGCCTTCACCATTATCCACCTACGTGTCGTTGCCGTCGAAAACAGAGGTGTGAGGTATGATACGCCGGAGGATCATCTGGGCCGCGTTCTCACAAGAGGCAGCCTCATCGAGATCTGTCATTGTGCCCTGGAATACACAAGGACGCTCCTGAGCGACGCTAACCGACTAATTGCAGATTGAAAGTGGCGGACTCAGGCAATGCCGCCTGCCCACCTGAAGTGCAGTTTGATCCCAGCAAACTCGATGGAAAATGCACGCGCGGGCTGAGCATACTCAAATCAAACTGGGCTGTTCCGATCGAGCGGGGTCCATTTCGAGCTTACTCGGTGACTGCTGGCGTAACGTTTACGTTCGGCGGGTTGCAGGTCGATAGCGAGGCAAGCGTAATCAACACCTCACTCGACCCGATCCAAGGCCTTTTCGCCTCCGGTGATGTGATCGGGTTATTTTTTCACAATTATCCGTCATGCACCGGGCAAACTCGTAATGCCGTATTTAGTTATCTCGCGGGTCGCGGGGCGGCCAAATGGGTCCTCGACGGCCAATAAAGGGCTTCGCCGCGAAAAACTTTGCCAGTTCAAGCTGTCTTTTGGCCCTGTTGTTCAAGCACGGGCCGAAGGTGCTGCGTGGCAAGCTGCCAGATTTTCAGGCTTCAAGGTATGGCTGCAACACGTAGCCCAAAAGTCCGCCGAAGCGGGGTCTGAGGGCGGGTTCCTAGGTTTCGGCGGCGTAGCGGTCAGTGACGCTGAGAAGGCGACTCTCGGCGAGATCACCGAAGCCTTGGGGCTACCTCGGCCTCTGTGAGCACCCGGCACGATTTGAACGTGCGGCCGTCGCCTGACGAGGGCCACGCCAGCGCCACTCCCAGATCGGGAAAGCCACGTCGCCAGATTGCCGGAGCGCGCGTGATGGGAAGAAAAGATTCAAAAAATATGGATTGCGTTCGGCGCCAAAATCCCGATGCCAGTGAAAATGAGACCGACCCCTCCAATCAAACTTCCGCCGATTGCAAGTAGCGCTACTCCCGTAATCACCGACGCCGATACTACAACGATTGCGATCTGGAACGCCGCAGACGCCAATTCGAAGTGATGATATTTCGCAAGCGCTATATCACGTTTTTTCTCTGCATCCGTTGCACGGCGGGTCAACTCTCGTCGGCCCTCCTGCGTCTCCGGTTCGCTTTCCCAACGAGCGATTGTTCCAGTCCAAGTAATTTGCTGCTTTGCAAGGGCCTCCCTCTGCGCCGGTGTTTCAGCGACAACAAGCGCCAGTTCTCCTGCCGTTCGTAACGCCGTTTGGCGAATGGTTTTAGCTTGGAAAAACGACCACAGATTGGAAGCCTGAACGTTGAAGGAAAGGGCATCCGTCTGCGCAGCCTTTCCAAGCGTCTCCGAGACGGCGAGAAACAAAGCCAATACTGAAATCAGCAGGGCAATTTTTTTGTTGCTCGTATCACCGGGACCATGTGCTCCTGACATCGGAAATTCCTATCAAAGGTGTTGAAGGACTTTGCTTATATCACCCTACTTGTCAGACCAAAATGAGCGGACATCCGCACCCCTGTGCCTGCTCGGGGTGCCCGTCCGACGGTCCCTTTAAAAGCGGTGCCGCCAACGAGGCACAGTGAAAAATTCGCCCTGAAGGTGCTGACTGCAGCCTACGGTTCTGCTAAAGCTGCCCTGTGTCTCATGCCCTCCCGGATCACCTAATATGAAGCTTCCTTCCCTGAGCATCATCGGCGCGCTGTTCTTTCTGTCCACGCCAGCTACGGCGGCGGATCGCACCGTCGAGATTATAAACGAGACAGGCCAAACAATGACGGAGTTCTATGCTTCTGTAGGAAGCACAAATTCGTGGGAAGAGGACATCCTTGAGGACGATACGCTTGAGGAGGGCGATTCCGTCGACATGAACATCGACGACGGTTCAGGCAAGTGTATCTACGATTTTCGCGCGGTGTTCGAGAGCGGCGCAGAAGTCGTAAAGCGCGGTGTCAATGTTTGCCAAATCTCGACCTTCCGATTTACGCGATAAGAATAATGTCTGTGGCTCGGGGCGTATAACCCGCCTCGAGGACTTTAGCCCTTGCCAAAGAACCACGATCCTCGGCCAATCTTTCGAATAAGCGCAATGGGGGGTGCCAAAGCGATGAACACTGCAATCATGTCTTACGGAATTATCGCTGCGGCTGTCGCGCTCGCGTTACTTTGGTGGCGACATTCGGAACTGCGCAGTGTCGCACTAATGCAGGCGACACCCTCGACAAAAGCGCGCGACGCCAAGGCTATGGCGATCGGCTCCTTTGTCGAGATCAAAGGAATTCTGCGCTGTCCAGAGCCAATCGAGGCAGATTTCTCAAAGCAAAACTGTGCATATTTCGATGCTAACATTTTCGAGCGAGTGCCAAAGGTGTCGACAGGCACTAGTGGACAATCATCAAGCAGTTACGACACACATACGGTTTACTCGCAAATTCACTATGCGCCTTGCTTCGTCGAAGATGACAGTGGCCAAATCCAGTTGAAGCTGGAGGGCGCAGCTGTCGAAGGAACGACGACTGTCGACACAACCGAGCGCACCGGCGGGGAAGCCCTCAGCCTTGCTCTTTCCATTGCAGATGCGCGCGGGCATGAGCGGCGACATGTGGAAAAGATATTGCCCGTTGATGTGCCAGTTTATGTGCTTGGCGAAATCCATGCCGACGGGTCAGTTGGTAAACTTGGCGCGCTGTCCAAAAACAGCTATTTCATTGTCAGCCTCAAATCCGAAGAAGAGCGCGGTCAGGAAGCTTCGTGGACCGCAAAATGGCTTTTGATCGTAGCGGCAGCGCTCCTTGCCCTTGCGGCTGGGCTTTCAGTTTGGGCTCGAATCAAGGGCGCTCGATGAGCAATCCATGATCGATGGTCTGGAAGTAAGGGTGTCTTACCCGCCTAGCTGCTAGTCGCGGGCACCCGCTCGCCAGATCGCTCCTCGTGCCGCACTGAGCGCAAAACCATTGCTTGGAGAGCAAGTTGCCTTTCCAGAACGCTTGGGAAAGCGTGCAACCCAATAACACTTGCCTGCGGCAGAGTTTTCAAGCCCCGTGCGCACAAACAAAAAGAACGATCCCAACTGAGATAGTCCTTTTCCGCACGCTGCTGGCCGCAGCGCTCTACCATAATCAAACCATGGCTAGGAAATACGTCAAGCTGGACGTGGCGCAACGAACAAAGGGCGCCCCCTGCTGAAAGGGCCGCCCTTTGAGAAAGTTAGGGGAGAGAAAGAACGCCGGGCACAACTCACGACGGATTTTTTAACTCCGCAATAGACTTGGCGCTTTGACGTCACCAGTAGAAGCGGCGAACCGGACGGTAATAAACCGGCCGACGGTAATAAACCGGTTGACGGTAGTAGACCGGTTGACGGTAGTAGACCGGCCGACGGTAAACGACACGTCGACGGTAAACCGGCCGACGGTAAACAACACGGCGGCGATAGGCACGACGACGGCCATAATAATATTGAGCGTCAGCGGCGT
>JANPPJ010000025.1:0-3868 GCA_031428455.1 Hyphomicrobiales bacterium
GCCGAATCTGACGCGTGGCTTCCACTCTCGTTACGCGGCCCGCCGGTGTCTCACCAACACCACCTGCTGGCAATGTACGTTCAGTTACCAGCGCCCCTTCGGGTCATTACCATGGCTATCCGAGCGAAGTATGGAGCCGTCTTGTCCGTGAACTTGAAGTTCCGTGTCTTGGTTTCGGCTGATCGCACGGCCTAGCTTTTCGGCAGCTGCCTTTGTCGACTCGACATGACTTGCTCGTTTGCCTCCATCGCGCTTGACCTGCCAACCGCCATTTTTGTGCGGCATAACTCGGTGTGTATCTCTAGCCATTGCAAACCTCCATCTGCTTCCTAGCCTCGGTAATGACTTGGCATGATGGGCCGTCAACGAGCTTACATCACCGCTTGCGAACGGAAAAAATGCCGACGGAGGAGCTGATCGGTTCCAGTCGCAAACCTAAACAGTCATCCGGTCCGGAAAAACTATTCTAAGCGTGGGCCGTAGCTCGGCTTGATCGACCAATGCCTGATACAATTTCGCCAGCTCTTTGTGAATCTCCGCGACGTTTTGGCGGTCAGTCGCAAGTGCAAGCTCGCGTTCTGTGATCGCTCGTGCGCGATAATATTTGGTGTCTGACGATGACATCCCCATGCCCTCCATTAAACTAGCGGGAGCTCTCAGGTGTCTCTCGGTCGCCGACTCGCTGAGCTAGTGGCGGCGATAAATGAAAATGCGCTCCGAAACGAACTAAACGCAACTAGCTTGAGATTTAGGGGATTTAGGGCCGACGGCTGCGATTGTATCGTCCGCATTGGGTCGAAAGCCGTCATGGCCGGATTGGGTGGAAAGCGGACGTTAGTCAGAGCGCGCTAGAACCCTTTCCGAACTGCGAAACGCAAAGCGCTTTCCAATCACTGGCCCCTCGGACCTCCACTTTAATGAAAGTTGTTATAGAAACTTAATTTCGCGAAACCAACTGGCAGTAGTTGCGTTTCCTGAGTTATCGCCGGCCATCAGACGAGCATCGGCGGCAGAGAGACAATCGCGCTCCCGCTCACCCGAGGCGCGCCGATGCTCAAAGATAAGGCCATTCTGATTATCGAGGATAATATCTTTCTGGCGCTCGACCTTTCGAGCCCGGTGGAAGATTTCAATGGTCGCGTAGTAGGTCCGACGGGGTCAGTGGCTGAAGCGCTTACCTATTTAGAGAACGAGGAAATCGCGGCGGCTGTCCTGGACTGCGAAATCGCTGACCACGAGGTGACGCAAGTTGTGATGGTGCTCGCTGAGAAGGGCATACCCGTCGTCATCCACGCGATATCGGAGCCTCCTTCTTCGGTTTTCGAGAGTCTGCCCGATGCGCCGATTTTTATGGCACCGATTCAATCTAGAGTAGTGCTGGCGCGGCTGATCGATGAAATTGCCAGAAGGGTGCCCATACCGAGCCTTCCTCAGACGGACTGCGGTTAAGCTGGACATACGCGCTATTCGCTCCCGGACCTGCGAGTTGGTTCGCCATTTCCGCTGCGGAAGGTGCGGCAAGGGGATGTCCGACAATGCTTATCCTATAGGTTGAGCCCGGTTGTCACCGGCCAGGGCTTTGGGGCGGGGGCTGCTAACGCACGCACCTTCCGAGTTTACCTATTGTAATCGTTCAAATAATTCGGCACCCAGTAAGCTTGGGCGTAGACCATGGGGGGCGATGACGGTGAGCAGCAACGAGCCAATCGTAGCTTTTGGACTTCTTACACAGGGCGATCTTGATAAGTTGGGATCATCCTTTGTCCGCTCATATCCGGTGGCTGAAACGCCCTGTTTCGGCGGCTTGTTAGCTGAATTGGACGACGCTGACCGATTGGTTTGGCTTACTCGCGACCGCGATGCGAGGCTACTTTGACTGACCCGCGCAGGCAGTGAATTGCTAGCCTCTTGAGGGCCAAACAGCCGGCCGTCTGGGAGCTCGCTAAGGGCCAATCGCGGGGTCACTTGAGGGTCGATTAGGCGATCCCCATCTGAAGCCTGCCGCTGCCGACAACGATGAAAATACACAGCCCTGAAGCTGTAAGTCCCTCCGCATGTATGGAGACAACCCATGAACGAAGAAGCAAGGGCGATCGTGGACTCGAAAATCGACGAATTGCGAACGTCGGACGACCTTTTTCTCTTATTGGACCAAGATCTTTGGGGTGCGTTCATCATTGAAACCGAAATGACGCCCGAGAAGATCGCCGGTAGTGACGAGCGCATTTTATATCGAGGTGTGGAGCTTAGAGAATCTGCTGCCGGATAGGACGCCGACGAAACCTGACGCCGCCGCACTTTAACGCGGGTATTCGGCAGTAACGTCCGGTTTGGGTGAAAAGCGGACATTGGGAGTAGAGAGCGAACTTCCTCTCGACTGACATTCCCCGACGTCGTTTTCCGGGTAGGAAGGCTCAACTCTCTTAGAAGTCCAAGGTGCTTAGCATTGCTTGACAGTATGTGGGGGGGGCCTCACCACAGTTGCTCGGCCTCCTCTTTCTCTTGCGAAGAAGAGACCCCCGGGGGAGTTAATGATGACACTAGCTGTCTCTAAACCGATCGTCTTAGTTGTCGAAGACGAGATGGTCGTGCGGATGCGCGCCGTGAACATCGTTGAAGACGCCGGGTTCACGCCAATCGAGGCGGTGAACGCCGACGAGGCCATGAAGATTCTCGAATCGCGTGACGACATTTCCATGTTGTTCACTGATATTCAAATGCCAGGAAGCATGGACGGACTGAAACTTGCCCATGCCGTGCACACACGCTGGCCCCATATTAAAATCATTTTGGTCTCCGGGCATGTTGCGGTCACAGATGCGGATAAGCCAAGTGACAGCAAATTCTTCCCGAAGCCGCTCGAAAACAAACCGATGATTTTGGAACTTCAAGAGATGATCGGCAAGGGTGCACTGAAAGTGATGCCCTCAATGATTGCTGCAGTATATTCGCTGAACAGAGAGAATGAGGCACTTCGCAACCTGCTTCAGCAGGCGGGAATCGATGCAGAAGCCCTGCATCTGAAGACGGTGCACGATACCGAGAAGCAGCAGCTGATCATCGACGAAAACCAGCCCTTTCAGGACGCCCTCACGACCGAAAACGACAGTCTCAAATTGGCACTTGAGCAGGCGGGGATCGACGCCAACGCACTTCTTGTCCAGGCAGGCATTGAGGCTGAGGAACGCGACGCTGCTGACAAGTTGCAGCATCTGATCCACGCGGAGTTGCACCACCGGATCAAAAATATGCTAGCCACCGTGGGCGCGATTACCCATCAAAGCCTGCGCACCGCAACCAGCCTGGCCCACGCAAACTCTGCGATCGATGGGCGGTTTGCGGCCTTGGCGCGCGCCCACGATCTCCTTACTCGGGTGAGTTGGGACAACGCCACGATCGACAGGACCATCCGGAGTGCAATCGAGCCGTTCGACCAAGGCGGTGACCGTTTCATCATTTCCGGCGAGGACATCCGGATTAGGTCGAGTTCGGTTATCGCATTCGCGATGACCCTGAACGAGCTTTGCACCAACACGACCAAGTTCGGAGCCTTGTCCCTT
Organism: Hyphomicrobiales bacterium; assembly: GCA_031428455.1. Classification (GTDB taxonomy): domain Bacteria; phylum Pseudomonadota; class Alphaproteobacteria; order Rhizobiales; family Beijerinckiaceae; genus Terripilifer. The sequence goes on from JANPPJ010000025.1 coordinate 3,561, forward strand.
CCCGCCGGTCAGGTTCGCATTTCCTGGCGGGTCGACCGGGAGCATCTTCTCTTTGAATGGACCGAGTCCGGTGGACCTCCCGTGAGCGAGCCGACGCGCCAGAGCTTCGGGACACGGATGATGACAACGTTGGGTCAACAACTGAAGGGAAAGGTTGAACTCGACTACCGACCGAGCGGGTTTGTCTACCTGCTGGATGTGCCGCTGGAGGCGTTGACCACCAAGTCGAAGACAGGCGTATCGCAGGCAACGGCCTAGCCAATTCCTCTGCTCTGAAGCGAATCGCCTATCTCGGCCTCAAGCTGCGG
>JANPPJ010000026.1:0-33174 GCA_031428455.1 Hyphomicrobiales bacterium
GCCTACCTATGTGGATGAAGGCGTTCTGCACTATTGCGTCACCAACATGCCGGGCGCCGTCCCGCGCACGTCCACCTTTGCGCTGAACAACGCCACCTTGCCGTTTGCGCTGGCGCTGGCTGACAAGGGCTGGCGCGACGCCATGCGGGCCGATCCGCACCTGCGCGCCGGGCTGAACGTACATGCCGGAAAAATCACCTGTGCGCCCGTGGCGCTGGCGCTGGGGCTGGAGTTGACCCCGCCTGAGATCGCCCTTCAACATTGATCTGCTTCAATCGACGCAGGCGCAACTTGTGTCTAGATGGGCCAATCAGCAAAGGCGGAAACCCATATGACGGACGCCAAGACATTCACGCTCGAAGACAAGCTTTCGCGCACAGGCGTGCGCATGACGGCGCCGCGTCGCGTGCTCTCCCGCGTGTTGGGCTCGGCCACAGACCACCCTGATGTGGAGGAATTGCACCGCCGCGCGCAGCAGATCGACTCCGGCATTTCGCTGGCCACCGTCTACCGCACGGTGCGCCTGTTCGAGCAATTGGGCATCGTCGAGCGCCACGCCTTCAGCGCTGGTCGCGCCCGCTATGAACAGCCCGGCGATGAGCACCACGATCATTTCGTGAACGTGCGCACAGGCGAGGTGATCGAGTTCCACGCGCCTGAAATCGAAGAGCTGCAAGCGGTCATCGCCCGCCGCCACGGCTACAAGATTCACGATCATCGGTTGGTGATTTATGTGGAGCCGATGGGGGAGGGGGAGTAACTGCTCCCCCGCAATCCGCTTCCCCTCGATGACTTCACGAAGCAGTGGCGCTCTCTGGCGAGGCGTTCAACGCTTGATCCGGTCGCGCCATCATCAGGTCGACAAGGAGCCTGTAAAAATACATCGGTAAAAACGCTAGGTGCCCTTACATAACTGTGCGTCGAACTATTGAAAGCCAAGCCGCCCTCCTTCTTTACAGTCGAAATGCCTTGCCCGGCTCAACTACGTCTGATTGTATGACTAAGTTGACGCTTAGATCAGCAATATAAAATAGGAGGAGACGGTCATGAGAGCAGGTATTTCCTGCGCCGCAATCATTACGGCTGCGTGCGTTCTGGCGGCGACTGCAAATGCGCAGGTCTCTAATTTCAAACCAGTAACCGAGGAGATGCTGGTCAACCCGGATCCTGCGGACTGGCTTCATCTCAATCGTACGATGGATCAGCACCGGTTCAGTCCGCTGAAGCAGATTGATAAGTCGAACGCCAAGCAATTGAGAATGGTATGGGCTCGCGGATTCGCGGCGGGAACGCAGCAATCTGTGCCGATCGTTTACATGGGCGTTATGTATCTCTACGCGCCGGGCGCTACGGTACAAGCCGTTGATGCGACGACGGGCGATTTGATCTGGGAATACGCTCGTGAATATCCCAAGGAGGTGAGAGGGCAGGCGGGTAGAAACAAGAACCTCGGCATCTTCGATGACATGATTTATTTCGCCGCTCCTGACGGATTTCTTGTCGCGATCGACGCGAAGACCGGAAAAGAGCGCTGGGCGACAAAAGTCGACAATGGTGGACAGACAGCCGGCGGCATTCTCGTCGCCGACGGAAAGGTGCTGACGAACCGCGCTTGCATGGACAGCACTCGCCAGCAGTGTTTCATCGCAGCCCACGACGCGAAGACCGGCAAGGAATTGTGGCGCTTTAACACGGTTGCAGGCCAGGGCGAGCCGGGCGGCGACACATGGGGCCGGTTGGATACTGAACTTCGTCTGGCAAGCCCGTGGGGATTGCCAGGCTCGTATGATCCTCGGCGCAAGACGACCTTTTGGGGTGTTGCCAATCCTGACCCGTACACGCGCATGAGGAGACATGGCGCATACGATGCAATGCCGTTTACCGCGCCGGTGGACCTTTATAGCAATTCAACAGTTGCGTTGGACGTTTCGACGGGAAAGTTGAAATGGCATTATCAGCAGCTTCCGGGTGACGATTGGGATGCCGATCACAATCAGGAACGCATTCTCGCTCGCGTCCGGCTTACCCCGGACCCAAAGCATGTGAAGTGGATCAGCGACAGCCTTCCGCGCGGCCAGGAGCGGGATGTTGTGATCACTGTGGCTGAGGGCGGTGGGATGTTTGTTGTCGACGCGGACAACGGCCAGTTTCTTTGGGGCCATCCCTTTCCGTTCGATGTTCCCCAGTTCAATCTGAGCGGCATTGACACGAAGACGGGCGCGACAAGGATCAACACTGCAAATCTTATGAAAAAGGATGGAGATGCAGTGCTCTCCTGCTTCCACAATGTTCGAAGCTTGTGGTCGATTGCATATAATCCGAACAACAACTCGCTCTATGTCCCCTTCCAGGACCAATGCCTGACGATGACGGCTAATGAGAAAGCCAAATCAGGTTGGGGCCCTCGTCGCGGCATAGTGCGACCCGGTATAGATCCGAACAAGTACATGAACATCGCCAAGATCGACATGACCACCGGGGAGATGAAAATCATTTACTCCCAGGCCGCGCCGAGTGCAGGATCAGCACTCCTGACGGCCGGAAACTTGTTCTTCTGGGGTGATCAAAATCGTCGCTTCCGCGCCTTCGATGCGGATTCGGGCGAGGTTGTGTGGGAGACGCTCGTCGGCGGCATGGTTATGAACAGCACGATAACCTATGCCGTGAACGGGAAACAATATGTCATGGTCTTTACAGGCGATGGCCAGTCTGTAACCGCCGGCCCACTTGGGTTGACACAAAATCACTTCCCGAAGGCGGTAAGGGGCCATAACGCGGCCTACGTATTCGCGCTTCCGTAATCAAGATTGATCGATGCACTCTTGAGTTGAAAGGTCGGTGTTTTTTACACCGACCTTTTTATTGAGCGCGGGATCGAACGTAGATCCAGATTTCGTTTTGTTCAGATTCTGACAATACGCCTTCCCAGGAGGGCATTTGTCCTTTTCCTTCGCTCATCATCTTGTCGAATTTTTTTCTTTCATCCGCGCCATACGATCTAAGGTCGGGAACAGCTCCGGTAGAAACGAGGCGTTCTCCGTGACATGCTGCGCAATGCTCCGCATAAAGCGCGTCTCCAGAGGCATTAGCCTGGCCAAGGTGCGTAATGACGGTCGCCAAGGCAATCAAGAACACATGAAGCATCAGTATCTTTAACGCCCTGCTGGCGTCCTCCCCAATTTTCCACATCTAAATAGGTTCCTTGATATAAATCAATCGAGGCGGAAAACTATCACGCTACCCCCGCACGCCAACCCGCAACCCCGCCGACGGCCGCTCCTGCAGCACTTCGCGGCGGAAGCGGAATAGCGCCGCCGGGCGCCCGCCTGTGTGGTGCGTGAACTCGCCGGTTGGCTCCACCACGGCTGACGTCTCCACGAACCTGCGGAAATTCTGCTTGTGCAGCCTGCGTCCGCTGATGGCTTCGGCAGCACGCTGCAGCGCGGTGAGCGTGAAGTTGGGCGGCATCAATTCGAAGATCACCGGGCGGTATTTGATCTTGCTGCGCAGGCGCGCCATGGCGGTCGCCAGAATGCGGCGATGATCGTGCTGCATCGCTTCGCCCAGCGGCCCGGACTCGACTATGAGCGGGCTTGCGCGCCCGTCGCGCCGGGCCTCTTCCACAAGGCCTGCCTCGTAGAGGAGCTGGTAGCGATCCAGCGCGTTCTCGTCGTTGAAACTATCTGTAAACAGCAGTCGCACGCGCTCGGGTCGCGTCAGTCCATAGGCGTTGGGCCGCATAACATCGCGCGCCGCCCATTTCGTCAGCGCGGGCACTATCTTCTCGTCGATGATGGCGGGCTTGCGCTCGCGCCAGTCCTCCCACGGGAAGAAGGCGTACCAATGGCGAAAGCTTGCACGCGCAGCTTCTTCCGGCGCGCCAATGCGCGTCAACGCAAGATAGCCGACTGACACCACATGGGGGTCGCGGTCGCCTGCCTGTGCGCTGCGTCCACGATCGCCGAACGTATAGAGTTGTTCGACATAACCCAGATGCGCGCCCGCTTGCGCGCCCACCCATTCGCGCAGGCCGATCTCAAACGTGCGATGTGCGAGGGGATTGAACGGGCCTGACGGCAGCGCGGTGTCGTGCGCGCCGCGCCTATCTTTGGCGATGATCAGCGGTTCATCTTCCGCCAGCGCCACAATGGCCGCCGTGAGATTGACCTCAACGGGCGGCGGCGTTTGCGCGTGCGGGCCCTCGCTCATGCTTCGACTTCCCGCACCCCGACTTGCAGCGCGAACGGCACGCCCTCAAAACAATCAGCGCCGCGCCCGATGCCATTGATCGCCGCAATCATGCGCCCGCTGCGCGCCAGCAATTGGTCGGCAATCGCGACGATGCGCGCGTTGGGCGAGGCTGTGGGAGACAACGCGCGCAAGGTGCGGGCCGTTTCCTTTTCATTAAAATCCGGACGCAGCGCGCAGGCGGCGACATACGCCGCAGCCGTTGAGCGGCTGACGCCTGCGTAGCAATGGATCAGCAGCGGATGCGCGCGATCCCAAGCGTGCGCAAAGTCGAGCAGGCGTTGCACATGCGCGATGTCCGGCGCCACATGCCCGTCGAGCGGCTCCACGATATCGGACACGCTGATATGCAGATGCCGCGCGGCGTCGATTTCAGTGGGCCGCGCAACCGGGTAAAGCGGGTTGATCAGCGTCACCATGCTGCGAGCGCCAGTGTCCCGCGCGACGTTTGCGATCTGCGTCAACGAGCAAACATGGATGCGTGGCATATCAGTTTCCGCCTTTGGTCATGTCGTTTTCCAACTCGCGAAAGCGCTCCAGAAACAGCGTCTCCGCATGAGCGGAATCCATCGGCGTCATCAAGGGTTCAATGTTGCGCATGGCGATTTTGGGCCGCCCGAAGAATTGCTCCGCCTCGGTCACTGTGAAACCAGCAATGCGTATCGCCTCGATGAAGGCCGCCACGCTGTCCGCCTGTTTGATGATGCGCAGCAAGGCGGCGGGAATGTTTGCGGGCAGGGCGAAGCGCAGATGAATGGCCGCGAGGATGCGCAGCTCAACGCTTTTGTAGCTTTCGCCGATCACCGCCTTGAATGGCGAGATCATGTCGCCGATCACATATTCCGGCGCATCGTGCAGCAAGGCCGCGAGGCGCCAGCGCGCCGGCGCGCCGGGGTCTATTGAACCTGCAATGCGCTCAACCAGCACGGAGTGCTGCGCCACAGAGAAGATATGCGGCCCGCTCGTTTGCCCGTTCCACCGCGCCACGCGCGCAAGGCCGTGCGCGATGTCCTCAATCTCAACGTCAAGCGGAGAGGGATCGAGCAGATCAAGCCTGCGGCCGGACAACATGCGCTGAAACGCGCGCGGCGGTTTTGCAGCGCGCGCCATTAAGCAGGCCTCGTATCAGCCAGCGCGGCGCACGCCTCATGGCGATGGCAATCGACGAGGTGATCGTTGATCATGCCCACCGCTTGCGCAAAGGCGTACACGATGGTGGGTCCGCAAAAGTTGAATCTGCGCGCCTTCAAATCCTTCGAAAGCTTGCGCGACATGTCAGACTCAGTTGGCATTTGGCCCATGTGTTTCAGCTTGTTTTGCACAGGCCGCCCATCCACAAAATTCCAGATGTATTTTGAAAAGCCCTGTGCGCTTTCGATCTCAAGATAGACGTGCGCCGATCTGATCGCGCTTTCAATCTTCGCGCGGTTGCGCACAATGCCTGCGTCGCCCATCAGGCGCTCGACTTTGGCTGGCGTGTAGCGCGCGATTTTTTGCGGATCAAAACCGTCGAAGGCTTTGCGAAAGGCCTCGCGCTTGCGCAGGATCGTGATCCACGACAGCCCGGCCTGAAAGCCATCGAGCAACAGCTTCTCGAATAGCGCGCGCGAGTCCCATTCAGGCACGCCCCAGTCCTCGTCGTGATAGGCGACATACAGGGGGTCCACGCCCGGCCATGGGCAGCGGGCGAGGCCATCATCGTGAAGAATCGCAGGTCGCAGCGGGGCGGTCATGGGCTCAAGGTGTAGCCCCTCCCACGCGCCCCGCAAAGCCTCAAACGGCGGCGCTGGCGCCCTTCAGGTCGTCCAGCAGGTCGTCGATGTCTTCCAGCCCCACCGAGAGGCGCAGCATGCCTTCCGAAATGCCCATGGCCTCGCGCGCAGCTTGCGCGATGCGCTGATGGGTCGTGGTCGCGGGGTGGGTGAGGATGCTCTTGGCGTCGCCAAGATTGTTCGAAATCTTGATGATCTGCATGGCGTTGCCAAAGCGGAAGGCGCCCGCCTTGCCGTCCTTCACCTCAAGCACGACGACCGTGCCGCCGCCCGTCATCTGGCGCCTGGCCAGTTCGTGCTGCGGATGGTCGTTGCGCCACGGGTAAAGCACGCGCGCGACGCCGCCCTGTTCGGCCAGAAAATCGGCGACGCGCTCGGCGTTGCGCACCTGTTGTGCGACGCGCAGCGGCAACGTCTCCAGCGATTTCAGCATCACCCACGCATTGAAGGGCGACATGGCGGGGCCCGTCTGGCGCAGGAAATTGTGGATGTTCTTCATGATGAACTCTTCCGAGCCCAGCACGCAGCCGCCCAGCACGCGGCCCTGTCCGTCCACATGCTTGGTGGCGGAATAAACCACGCAGTCGGCGCCAAGCTGCAGCGGGCTTTGCAACATCGGCGTGGCGAACACATTGTCCACCACAAGCGTGGCCCCCGCCGCATGGGCGATGTCGGCCACGGCGCGAATGTCGATGATTTCCAGCTGCGGGTTGGTGGGGCTTTCAAGGAAATACGTGCGCGTGTTGGGCCGCGCGGCGGCCTTCCACTGGTCAAGGTCCGTGCCGTCCACCAGCGTGCATTCCACGCCATAGGTGGGCAGCAGATCTTCCACGATGAACCGGCAGGAGCCGAACAGCGCTTTGGCGGCCACCACATGGTCGCCCGCCCGCACCTGCCCAAGCATTGATGCGGTGACGGCGGCCATGCCGGTGGCGGTGGCGCGCGCGGCCTCGGCGCCTTCCAGCAGGGCCATGCGCTGTTCGAACATGGCGACGGTTGGGTTGCCGAAGCGCGAATACTGGAAGCCCGGCGAGGCGCCGGTAAAGCGACCTTCGGCCTGCTCCATGCTCTCGTATGCAAAGCCTTGCGTCAGGTAGAGCGCCTCGGACATTTCGCCAAACTGCGAGCGCATGGAGCCGCCGTGGACGAGGCGGGTGGCGGGGCGCAGATCTTTCATGGCTTTCTTAGGGGTGGGCTCGGTCATGCTGGTCCTCGGCGCGACGGTTCGGCGCTGGCGTTTGAGGCCCCATTTAGTCCGCCGCCTCACTGTGGGGCAAGCGCGTGCGCGCTATTCACCGAAAAGGCGCGGCCATAGCGACGATTCGCGCGCCGCGCCCTTGGCCCCCGCGCGCCGATTGGCTAGTCCTGTACCATGAGCAGTTCCACGAGCATCCTGCCCCCAGACCTTGTCGGCATCCTGCCCGCCCATCGCATCACGGCGCTTGCCGAGGCGGGCGCGCTGAAACTGGCCGCGCCTTTTGCGCAGGGGCAGGTGCAACCCGCCAGCCTTGATCTGCGCCTTGGCGTGCGGGCGTGGCGCATGCGGGCGAGTTTTCTGCCCGGTCCCGGCAGGCCCGTGTCGGCCTGTATCGAAAATCTGGCGCTGCACGAGATCAACCTCGAAGTCGGCGCCGTGCTGGAGACGGGCTGCGTCTACGTGGCCGAGCTGCAGGAAAGCCTTGCGCTGCCGCCCTCGGTCGCCGCCGCCGCCAACCCGAAAAGCTCGACGGGCCGCATTGACGTGTTCACCCGCGTCATCACCGACCGCGCCCGCGAGTTCGACATGATCGAACAGGGCTACCACGGCCCGCTCTACGCCGAAATTTCGCCGCGCACGTTCCCCGTGCTCGTGCGCGCGGGATCGCGCCTCTCGCAAGTGCGCTTCCGGCAGGGCCACGCGGGCCTTGACGATGCTGGCCATCACGAATTGCATGCGCGAGAACGGCTGGTCACGTCCGCCGAGCCCAACATTGCGGGCGGCGTCGCCGTGTCGGTTGATCTGGCGGGCTTCGACGCCTCTGGCCTGATCGGCTACCGCGCCAAGCGCCACACCGGACTGATTGACGTGGACCGCCCCGGCGCCCATTCGACGCTGGATTTCTGGGAGCCGATCCACGATCGCGGTCGCCGCGATCTCATTCTCGATCCCGGCGAGTTTTATATTCTGGCCTCCAAGGAAGCCGTGCGCGTGCCCCCCGACCACGCGGCGGAGATGACGCCGTTTGATCCGCTGGTGGGCGAGTTTCGCGTACATTATGCGGGCTTTTTCGATCCCGGCTTTGGCGCGGCGGAGGCGGGCGGCGCAGGCTCGCGCGCAGTGCTGGAAGTGCGCTCGCACGATGTGCCGTTCATTCTGGAAGACGGCCAGGTCGTCGGCCGCCTTGTCTACGAGCGCATGGCGGAGCTGCCCCGCACGCTTTATGGCGCTGGCATTTCATCAAACTATCAGGCGCAGGGCCTGAAGCTGTCGAAGCATTTCAAATAAGCGGGCAGCACGGCAGCCCTTAACCGAGGTGCAATAAGGCGCGCCGTCATACGCGGGCTTGACCCGCGTATCCAGTCGCAAATCCCGGAAAGCTGAGTGCCGCCCTCTCCGCGTCATGGTCGGCGAAGGCCGACCATCCACGATCTACCTAATGTGGCCGTGTTTGCCCACCATGAATGGTCGGCCTTTGCCGACCCTGACGCAGTCCCATCCACACACGCCCCGCTTGCCCCGCCAACCCTCTTGCGGCTATGGTCCACCGCGATGCGGGTGTAGTTCAATGGTAGAACGGCAGCTTCCCAAGCTGCATACGAGGGTTCGATTCCCTTCACCCGCTCCAGACTCATCAGCCCCTACTGAAACGCGATCATATCGCTCCGGCTCAGCGTCACCGCGCCCGCCTTCAACGGCTGGTTCGCCAGATTCGCATTGCCCGAATTCAGCACGTTGTAAAACCCGATGATCGTCTCAAAGTCGCTGCCGGCCGAGGTCGCATCCATCGGAATGACGACTGTGTAGTCGTGGGCCATCGCGCCCACCGATGTGTAGGTCACCGAACCGCTGATCTTCCATCCCGCGATGACGAGCGTCTTGATCCCCCTGGCCTTCAAAATCTTGTCGAGATCGGTTTTGAAAAACCGGTCCTGCGCCATGCTCATGATCTTGATGTCATCTGCAGCGGGCGCGACCTCCTTGAGCCATTTGGTCATGTTCCGCTCGCGCGTGCCGTAAGCAACGATCAAACCGGCCTTGCGCGCTTGCGCCAGAAAGGGAACCATGGCGGGCAGCATTTTGCCTGTGCATGTCGGTTGCGCGTTGCAGATGTCTTCCACGAAGTCGAGAACGATCACAGCCGTCGTCCTGGGATCGAGCGTAACGCGCGCGGGGTTCGGCGTCGCTGGCATCTGCAAGGTTTGCATGGGTGCGGCAGAGGGCTTCGCCTCTTGCGCAACTGCGGAGCCAATTGCGAGAGCGAAACCGGTTAGCAGGGCAGCGCGAAACATCATCATTTTGAAATTCCCCCGTCATATTCTACGCATTAGAACAAGAATTATCGGGGCTGCCAACCCTTCGCAATCATATCCTTAGCGTTGGGACGCGAGGTCGCCGATGCTGTTTTCGCTCAGCTCCGGCCCCACGCCGCTGTAGCGACCCTCCGCCTCATGGTAGCCGCGCGCCAGATCGTCAACGACAACGCCGATGCGCTCCACGACGGCGCGTTCCTCGGGCGAGACGGCCTTGCGGCGCTCAATCCGCACCAGCGAACCCATGATCTGGAGCTGATTCCCAAGGCGGTGATTGATCTCCCGCAGCAGCAGCATGTTCTCCGCGGTGCGTGCGGCCACTTCCTTCTCAAGCTCCAGCGCACGTTCGCGCGGCGACACCATGCGTAGCGCGCGCGGCACAACAATAAACATGGCTATCGCAGTAATGATTGATAGCGCGGCGCAAATTGTCTTGACCGTAGCCTCAAGCACAGTGTGCTCAAAAGTCGTGTAAGGCATCTGCAGAGCATGAATGAGATGGGTCAGCCCGCACGCCACAATGAAGGCGGCGAACAACGCCAGCATCCATGGGTACGGAATATCGCGCAGGCGTTTGCGCTGGACGACGAGGAGACTGACCGGAATGGCGAAATAAGAGAGCGCAATGCCAAGGTCGCCCGCGAGCACAAGCTTGCCCAGCGGCGACATCGCCCCGCACAATGCAAAATAGTTGAATGGATCCATGCCGTCCGCGTCGCCCCTTCGCCCATTCATATGCCTAAAGGCGAAAACGGGTTCCGGCTACTGCAGAAAAATAGGCAAATAAGCTTGGCAGTGGAATGGCAAGCGCGAAGGCGACCGGCAGATTGACGCGATTTTCAAGCGTATGAGGCGCCGCTTGGAAGCGATGTGCGATAGCGCACATCGTGCACGTCTCCGTTATGCCAAAACAATCACAACGCAGGCGCGTTCCTGCGTTTCGATCTGGCCGGCGCAGGTTGTCCCCCCCTCCTGCGTCGGCCTTACGCGTCTGGCGTCCTCAGCGCGCGATGCGCAGCATCGTCATCTGTTGTGCAATCGAATTGAAGGCAGAGGTCAGCTGGGCTGCGTTGGTGGCGTCAAAATACCTGTCGGGCGACGTGGCGCAGGCGCGCAGCAAATTCTTGACCGGGTTGGATGTCACTTCAAACGCGATGGTGAACACCTGCACACCGTCCGCTTTGACGTTGGTGCACAATTCAGCCGTCAGGGTGTTGGCCAGGTTGGAATCATAACCGTCGTGGCGGGGATACGTCGGGGACATGGTGTTTTCGCCGTCCGTCATCAGAACAATGTATCGCTGCAGCTGGCGGTTCGGATTTGTCGGCTCGCTGAACGGAACGCCCGGCGACAAGGCCGCCCAGCCCCAGGTGAGGCCAGATGGAATATACGTATTGCCGACAGCCGAAAGCGCGGTGATGGCGTTCAGCACAGTGGACCGGCTCGAGGACAGGGTAGTCAATTCCGGCGGGCAGCTGGCGTTCAGGACGCCGAGCGCCGGATTGGAGATATAATTATTGTCACGCACATTTAGTGGATAATTGCGCGATCCCACGCAGCCGCTCCACGTCAATGTAGTCGTCTGGTTCTGGCACGTTTGATAGTACGGGCCATAATCATGGTCGCAGACTTGCCATGTGCCAGATCGCGGCGTGGCGACGCCGTCAACCCAGTCTGTCCAGGAATGAAACTGCATGCGGCAATTATAGGTGCGCGTCACATCGCGCGTCTGCCAGCAGGCCTGCTGCGTGGTGGATGAATCCGGGGGCACCGATATCCACGGCTGGTTGCGGTTCGACATGCCCACGTTCACGTATTGCGCAAAGGGCACGACCGCCATTTTGAGCTGGTTGCTTTGCGTCAGCTTGTCGTAGAGCGTGTTTACCATGCCGGACGCTGAGGTCTTGAGGCTGGCCAGCTTGCTGCCAAGCATGGAGGCGGTGACGTCAAGCACCAGCGCGATCTGGATGTCCTGATCATTGCCCAGAACCGCGTCGCTCACCGAGCGCACGGGACGCGAGTCGACGCCCATCACTCTCGACAATGTCATCGGCACGTTCGCCGTCACGTCAACGCGGAAGGCGTCGTCCTTGCCATTCTTGAAAGGCGCAGCTGAAAAGGAAACGATAGGGGTGCTCTCGCGGAAGTTTGCATCGAACACCTGACGCGCCAGCGCAACAGCTTCGTTGGCAGGCGCTTGCGCAGCCGCCAGTGAAGCGGCGTCTGCGGCGGCAGCGAGCGCGGCGCGCGTGTTCGTCATCCGCGAATAGTCGAGGCCCGCCGACGTGGCGCCCAGAAGCGCGAAGCTGCTGAGGCCGAAGATCACGGCTATATTGCCAGACTCGTTTTTCGCGAAACGTCTCAACACGGCCTTGCTCCTCGTCGGCGGTCTTTAGCTAGTCAGGATCACTTCGTGATGCGCAGGTCAGAGATCTGATTTGTGATCCCGTTGAACGCCTGGTTCAATTGTATCAAATTGGTCGCCTCGAAAAACTTGTCAGCCGATGATGCGCAATTCCTGAGCTGGTTTCTGACGATCGCTGAATTGATATCGAACGATATCGTAAAGAGGGTAATTCCGGCCGCTTTGATATTGGTGCACAATTCTGATGTCAGGTTATCTGACAGCGTGGCGTTCCAGTCGTCATGCTTTGGATATGTCGGCGACATCGTATTGGCGCCGTCCGTCATCAGGACCAAATAATCCTGCGTCTTTCTGCCCCCACCGTTGGGTTCGCTGAACGGCGTGGCTGATGACAGCGTAGCCCAGCCCCAAGTGAGACCCGACGGGATGTAGGTGTTGCCCCCCGGAGTCAAGGCTGCGATGGCGCTTAAGACTGTGGGGCGGCTGGGAGTGAGTTCGGTCAATTGCGACGGACACCCGACGTTCATCACGCCGGGCGCACGAGTGACAAGGTAATTGTCATCTTTGACATTCAGCGGATAATTGCGTGAACCAACGCAGCCGTTCCACGTCGATGTGTTCGTCTGGTTCTGGCACGTTTGATAGTACGGGCCATAATCACGGTCGCAGACTTGCCATGTGCCAGATCGTGGTGTGGCGACGCCGTCCACCCAATCTGTCCATGAATGAAATTGCATGCGGCAATTATAGGTGCGCGTGACATCGCGCGTCTGCCAGCAGGCCTGTTGCGTGGTGGAAGAATCCGGGGGCACGTCGATCCACGGTCGATTTCTGTTGCTCTTGCCGACGTTCACGTACTCGGCAAAAGGCACCACCGCCATCTTGATCTGATTGCTCCTCTTCAGCTTGTCGAACAGGGTGTTCACCATGTCCGTCGCCGCCGATTTCAGGGAGTCCATCTTGGTCCCCGCCATTGAAAGCGTGACGTCAAGAACGAGCGCCATTTGCACGTCGCTGTCATTGCCGACGGTCACTTCGCTGAACGAACGAACCGGCGCCGTCGTATAGCCAATGGCCTGCGCCAGGGTCATTCGCACGGTCGCTGTCGCTTCAACGCGAACCGACGTAACATCGCCAGCCGTGACGAGGGTCGCGCTAAACGCCGTAACTGCAGATTGTTCGCGGAAATTCGCGTCGAACACCTGTCGCGCAGTTCGGGTCAAATCAGCTGCAGGGGCCTGAGCCCCGGCGAGCGCCGCTGCATCCACAGCGGCGGCAAGCGATGCGCGGACATTGGTCATGCGTGAATAATCGAGCGTGCCTGACACCGCGCCCATCATGGCGGTCAAGCCCAGCGCCATGCCGATTCCGATGCTGCCTCGCGCATCTTTGAAAAACGGCTTGAACATCGAAAAACTTCTCAACAGCCAATGTCGTACTTCTAGAAAACAATGACTTGCGCCGTAGCCGTGAAGGATTACTTTTAGCTAAATTGTACCGCTCGATTTTCGTGGCATTTGTCACTTTGCGAGGCGCAAATTCGTCATTTGACGGCCAATCGCATCAAAGGCGTCCGCGAGCAGGGTCGAGTTTGTCGCGTCGTAAAAGCGGTCAGGTGAAGACGCGCAATTTGTCAGCAGCTATTTGACGGTCGAATTCGTCATTTGAAACGCGATGCTGAAAACCTGGATGTCCGCCGCCTTGATGTTTCGGCACACTTCGGCCGTGAGCGCGTTCGCGGTCGAGGTGCTGCGGCTGTCGTGATAGGGATACGATGGCGAGATGGTGTTTTCGCCGTCCGTCATCAACACAAGATAGCGCTTGGTGTCGCGTTCCGGGTCCACAGGTTCACTGAAAGGCTGACTGGGCGAGAGCGTCGCCCAGCCCCACATGGCGCCGCCGGGGATGTAAGTGTTTCCCGTGGCGGACAGGCCGTTAATCTTGTCCAAAATAGAGGTCTGGTTGGCGGAGAGCGGCCACAAAGAGGCAGCGCAGTTGACGTTATGCACGGCGGGAACAGGCGTGTTGGCGTAGTTTTCATCGCGCACCTTCAGCGGATAATCGCGTGACCCCACGCAACCGCTCCAGGTAAACTGGGTCACCACGTCTTCGCAGCGCCACGAATAGGAACCGTTGGACCATATCCAGCCGCAAGATTGTGTGGTGCGGGTGTAGTCGGCGGTGTTGCTCAGCCAGCTGGCGGTGCGGTTATTCATGCCGACATTCACGTATTCAGAAAACGGCACGACCGAGATTTTGACCTGATCGGTGCGCTGCAGCCTGCTGAACAGCGTGTTGACCATATTCGACGCGGACGTCTTGAGGTTCTCCAGCTTCGTGCTTCTCATCGATCCTGTCACGTCCAGAACGAGCGCAATTTGCAGATCCGCATCGTTGCCAACGACAACTTCGCTTGCTGCGCTCACGGGAGCCGACGCAAATCCGATCGCCTGCGCCAGCGTCATCGCCACATCGACTGATGCATCATCGCTCATCACTTCATTCGTGCCGCGTCGAAATGATGTGGCGGTGAATGACTTGACCGCCCCGTCGCGGTAGTTTGCGTCGAACACCTGGCGGGCGATGGTTTGTCGCGATGCCTCGGGCGCCTGAGCTGCAGCCAGCGCCGCCGCATCGGTCGCCGCGCTCAGCGACGCGCGGGTATTTGTCATGCGCGAATAGTCGAGACTCATCGATATGGCGCCAATCATCGTGATGGAGCCAAGCACCATGACTGCGCCGACGCTGCCGCTTTCGTCTTTCGCGAAATGTCTCAACACCTGGTCTCTCCGGTATGCGTCTGCGGAAAGCGCGACCGTTAGGCGCAGTCACCTGCTCCTGTAACGAATGGGGCCCCGTCGAGGCGCGTCTGCATGTAGGCGGTTTTTCTGATCTCAATGCCCGAACCTGTATTCACCCACCCGCTGAAGCCCATATTCGCAGGCGCGAAATTGGTCGTGAGCGGCGCGGCGAAAGTATAAATAACGTCCACAACGATGAATCGTCCGGGGTAGTACATTCCAGCAGGAAAGCTGCCTGGGGCTGGAGAGGCCGTGTTGGCGATTTGCGTGAGAGGTCCGCAGGGACGCGCGCTTGCGCCGTTGCGCGTCACAGACCATTCCGTGCGCGCCGTGCGCACGTTGGCGACTGCCGTTACGTCCACCCGCGAAATGGTGACTCTGAGGCTTGTTGCAGGATACGGCGAGAGGACGAGACGTCCCGCTGCGTAAACCTCGTCCACCATGGCCGCGGTGAGGTCCGTTGCGCCGCGTATTTGAGCCGTGAGATCCGCCATGGCGCGGGTTGCGGTCGCCACCTTGCGCGCGGCCATCACGGCCTGCGTAATCTCCGTGCCGCCCAGCAGGGTGACAAGCAGCAGTGGCGAGATCATCGCAAATTCGATGGCGGCGGTGCCCGACTTGTCGCTGGCCGCACGCGCCAGCTTGCGGCGGGATTTGCGGAACATCATCAGCATGGCGCCGTTCCCCCGAAGGGTTCGTTACGGAAAGCAGTGGCGGCGGACATGGCATAGGTCATCACGCCGTTGACGTTGACCTGACCGCTGGTGATCGTGCCGTTCGCGACAAAGCCGTTCAACGCCACGAATGGGGCAAAGACTGGCGCGTAATACATCACGCGCACAATGACGACGTCGCCTGCGCCGCCGATGCAGGACGCCGGGTTCGCGGTATCAAACGCCGGAACTCCGTTGCCGAACTGGGCGACCTTGCGAATGTCGACGACCAGTTTGGAGCAGTCAATGAAATTTGGCAGCGTCCGTATGTTGGGCGCAACAGGATTGCAGATGTAAGAGTCGCGGAATGCGGCAGCCGACGCGACCCCGCCGCTCGCATGCACCTGGCCCGTCATCACCATGCGGCCAGCTTCCTGCACGGCCGTATCAAGGCCCTGGCTCAGGAGCAGGCTTGTCGACGTTTGCAAGATTGCCAGGATCATCGCGATGAAAGGCGCCGCAAGCATGCCGAATTCGACAGCGGTGGCGCCGCTTTCGTCTTTCAGCAAGCTCCGGCTTTGCTTGGTGTCCATTTCACCCTGTCCCATCCCACGCTTCGCTTCGATTACGTCGCGGCTGAAACGCATGTCGGCATTTCGTGTTCTGCGGTTCTGCGCCCCGCGATTTGATGAAGACTGAAATGGAAGGTGAAGCGAGGCCCCATTCCGTTGCGATAACTGGCTGTTTACTGCGGGTTTTTCAGGCGCAAAGAAGCGTCCGGCGCTCGCCCAAAGCCATCACGCGATTACTGAATCTGGTACACTGTTCAGTCCATTGAACGGTTTGTTCACCAACGTTGATCAAAGGCCAAACGTTTTTGAAATGGTCACGCTTCAGGCAGGCTTGGGAACCTTCGGTCCTCTGGTCAGTTTGACCTTCCGGGGGAAAGCGGAGGACAGAATGAACAGACGATTTTTCCTTCTTGGAGTTATTGGCGCTGCTGCGAGCGGTGTTGCGCTTTCATCCGCGCAGGCCGCTCCGGCGGCCGTGTGGGACGAGCTTCAGGCTCTGGACGGGGCGCCGGCTGAAGATCTCCCGGCGGATGGAGCCTTGGACGCCCAGTACCGCCGTGACCGTCGCCCTTATCGCGGCCGACGCGTTTACCAGCGCCCATATCGTGGCCGTGGCTGGGCTTACGGACGTTATCGGGGTCCGCGCAGGCGCTGGGCTCCTCGTCGTCGCGTCTGCCGCGTCGTGCGCAATCGCCGGGGCCTGCTCGTGCGTCGCTGCTCTTAGTCCTCGCGAGGGCTGGGGCGCCATCGAAAGGCGGAGCCGCAAGGCCCCGCCTTTTCCTTTGCGCGCGAGGCGATGTTAGAATGGCGCAGCCGCCCAACGTGGCGGACGTGAAACGGGGGAAATAGCTTTGGCGGGCACACTGGACATCACCATCGCGCTTGATCGTTATGATCGCCACTTTCCATTCTTCGACGGCACGGTGAAGGCCCCGGAGGGCATCCGGTACAAGGCGTTGCAGGTCGGCCAGTCCGATCAGCTGCGCGACGGCACGGATCGCCACGGCCAGATGATTCACAACAAGGCCTTCGACGTCGCCGAATTTTCCATGTCGACGTTTCTGATGGCGATTGACCGGGGCCTGCCGCTGATCGGCATTCCCGTTTTTCCCCGTCGGCTGTTTTCGCAAAGCTGCATGTTCGTGCGCGCGGACAGCGACATCGAACATCCGCGCGATCTCATCGGCCGTCGGGTCGGTCTGTCGTCGTTCCAGACAACCTTGTCGTTGCTCGCCAAGGGCGATCTGAAGTTCGAGTACGGCGTGGAATGGGAGCAGATCAAATGGCTGCTCACCACGGATGAAAAGGTGAAATTTCAGCCCAGGCCCGGCGTGGTGATCGAGCGCGCCGCCAAGGGCACAGACCTTGGCGAGCTGCTGGGACGCGGGGAAATCGACGCCATCTTCATGCCCCATCCGCCCCACTCGGTCATGAAGGGGCACGTCAAGACGCGGCGCCTCTTCAAAGACCCGAACGGCGAAGAGAAGCGCTATTTCGACAAGTACGGCTGGTGGCCGATCATGCACATCCTTGCCGTGCATCCCGACCTTGCGGCGAAGGAGCCGCAGCTTCCGCACGCGTTGATGGAGATGTTCGCGCAGGCGCACCACATCTGCGATGATTTTTACACGGACCCCAACTGGTCGCGCCTGCCGTGGATACGCTACGCCTACGAACAGTCCCAGAAAGCGTTCGGCGATCCGTGGGTGAACGGCTTCAAGAAGAACAAGGCCAACCTTGAGCAGTTCATCATGTATTCGCACGACCAGGGGCTCATCGGCGAGCGTTACGCTGCCGAACGTCTGTTCGTAGCCTCGACCATTGAAACCTGATCGACACTTGACGCGAGCCTGCTGACTTGCAAAGGCTCGCGTCCTCAAGAGGCGCGTAACAGAGGGAAGCCCTCGATCGCGTCGCCGCCCGTCTGGAGGGCGAATTGGGAGGGGAAAAACGCATGACCAATCATCGGATACAAGCGAACACGCTGGCCGGCCGCAAAAGCCTTGTCGCTGGCATGACAGTCATGGCGGCGCTCGTCGCAAACGGCGCGCCGGCAAGCGCGGATGCGATTGCGGAGTTTTACAAGGGCAAGACGATTTCCATGGTGGTGCAGACCACCACCGGCAACGATTACGACAATCGCGGCCGCCTGTTCGCCCGCTACATGGGCGAGGTTCTGCCAGGCAAGCCGACCATCATCTCACGCAACATGCCGGGAGGCGGCGGCGTCGTCGCCTCCAACTGGCTCGCCAAGGTGGCGCCGCGTGATGGCACCGTCATCTCCATGCTGATGCAGACGGCCAGCATGAACCAGGCGCTCGGCATGGGCCAGATCCAGTATGACGTGCGAGAGTTGGGCTGGATCGGAAACACGTCAGACACGCCAAGCGTCGTCACGGTGTGGCATACTGCGGGCGCGAGAACGGTTGAGGACGCCAAGACGAAGGAAATCGTTCTGGGGGGAACGGTGGGCACCGCCTCGGTCATTTATCCCAACGTCCTGAACGAACTCGTCGGCACGAAATTCAAAGTTGTCACGGGCTATCCCGGCGGCAACCAGATCAATCTCGCCATGGAGAGCGGCGAAGTGCAGGGGCGCGGCTCAAATTCGTGGTCGTCGTGGAAATCGACGCGCCCCGAATGGGTGGCCGAAAAGAAGATATTTAATCTGGTGCAGATTGCGCTCAAGCGCGCGCCCGATCTTCAGGATGTCCCTTTGATGATGGAGCTGGCCCAGAATGACTTTGATCGTGCGGTGCTGCGCTTTCTCTCGGCTGACACGGCGATTGCCCGCGCCATGGTGACGACGCCGGGCATTCCGCAGGAGCGGCTTGAAGCGCTGCGCAAGGCGATGGTGGAGGCAATGAAGCTTCCCGCTGTCGTCGAAGAGGCCAGCAGGCTGCAGATGGATCTCGAATGGTTGAGCGGCGAAGAGAGCCACCGCATCGCGACCTCCATCATTGAGGCCGATCCCAGGGTCGTTGATCGGGCGAAGGCGATCATCGGCTCGCACGCTCGCTAATACGGCTTTGGTTTCGCGACTGGAGGCGGCTCACGAGCCGCCTTCTTCATTTTTCATGAAGCGTCCAGAAGCGCTCCATGTGCATGTATGTGAACGTCGCTGACCACGAGATCAGCACAAGGCCAGCAAGGGACTCCATCGCCGCGATAATCCTCATGGGGCCTTGCGCAGCGACGTCGCCGATGCCCAGCGTGGTGTATGTCGTGGCCGAGAAATAAAAATAGTCAATCGGCTCGATGTTGGAGTCGCCCCTCAGTGATCCAAGGCCGAAATACTCGCTCAGCACGTAATAGCTGACCGCGAA
The DNA here is from genome assembly GCA_031428455.1 of Hyphomicrobiales bacterium. GTDB lineage: Bacteria > Pseudomonadota > Alphaproteobacteria > Rhizobiales > Beijerinckiaceae > Terripilifer. The sequence goes on from JANPPJ010000026.1 coordinate 19,248, forward strand.
AAGCGAGATGGATAGAACATGCACCAACAGCGTCGCGAGCAGAATTAGCAGGATGCGCCGCTGCGGATGAAAGACAAGTCGCGGAATGATCCCCGATGTCAGACGCAGCGCCTCGTAATGAAGGGCGACGCTCGCCAGCACCAGCAGAACCGCGACGGATATGGCGATGAACATGTGCTCTTCCTGGTTTGATTCGCGCCTACCTTACCCCTGGCGCTGCCGCTTGTGATGGGCGATCTGGCGCCATTGCCCGCGGCGCGCAGTCTCTGTAGGTTCGCTCAACTCTGGAGACGTCGACCTTGAACCTGATTTACAAAATCGCGACCGCTGATCAGTGGCGCACAGCTCAGGCCAGCGGCCGCTTTGAGGGCGCCCCCGTCGATCTGGCGGACGGCTTCGTCCATTTCTCGACCGCCGATCAGGCGCTTGAAACCGCTGCAAAACACTTCGCTGGCCAGCGGGACCTCATCCTCATCGCGCTCGACGCGGACGCATTTGGCGACAAGATGGTGTGGGAGCCCTCGCGTGGCGGGCAATTGTTTCCTCACCTCTATCGGGCGTTTCTGACAACAGAAACGCTGTGGGCGCGTCCGTTGCCCATGCGCGCGGATGGATCGCATGACTTTGACGGGCTACTATCATGATACGTTTGATTGGCGCTCTTTCGCGCCCACTACTCTTCGCACTTGATCCTGAAACAGCCCATCGCGCGACCGTCGCCGGTCTCCGCTATCTGCCCATTCCCGCCGCAGCGCCCGCCGATGAGCGCTTGCGCACGCAAGCGTTTGGCCTCGACTTTCCCAATCCCGTCGGCATGGCGGCCGGGTTCGACAAGGGCGCCGAGGCGCCGGATGCATTGCTGCGCGCGGGCTTTGGCTCAATCGAGATTGGCACTGTCACGCCGCGTCCTCAACCCGGCAATCCCAAGCCGCGGCTGTTTCGCCTTGTTGAGGATGAAGGCGTCATCAACCGCTTCGGTTTTAACAGCGAGGGGCGCCATGTGGTGCACGCGCGGCTGCGCGCGCGGGCAGGTCGTAGCGGCATCGTCGGCGTCAATGTGGGCGCCAATAAGGAGGCAAGCGACCGCATTGCTGATTACGTCGACGGCATAAAGGCGTTCGCCGATGTCGCGACGTACTTCACGGTAAACATCTCGTCCCCCAACACGCCGGGCCTGCGCGATTTGCAACAGGCGGGCGTGCTCGACGATTTGCTGGCCCGGGTGCTGGATGTGCGCGACGCGGCGATCGCCCGTAACGGCCGCAAGCCGGTGCTGCTGAAAATAGCGCCCGATCTGACGCTGGAAGATCTCGACGACATCGTGCGCGTTTGCGTCGCGCGCGGCATAGACGGCATGATCCTTGGCAACACGACGCTCGACAGGCCGTCCTATCTGCGCGCGAAGGACGCGCCCGAAGCAGGCGGCCTTTCAGGCAAGCCACTATTTGAAAAATCCACGCGCATGCTGGCGCAGCTTTACCTGCGGGTCGATGGGCGCTTCCCCATCGTGGGGGCAGGCGGGGTGCATGATGTCGCCAGCGCCTTCGCGAAGTTCGAGGCTGGCGCGACGCTTGTTCAGCTCTACTCCGCGCTTGTGTTTGCGGGCCCCGCTCTTGTCGGTGACCTCAACCGTGGGCTGGCGGACAGATTGTCCGGCGAGCGGCTCGCTTCTCTTTCGGCCGTTGTGGGCCGCACTGCGCGCGACTGGGCGAAAGCCTGATCGCGCGCCCTGACGCGGTCAGCGCTTCGCGCTGAACATGCGCAGCACGAACCAGATCGGAATGACGATCAGCGCCCCCACGAGCACATAGTCGATGATCTCCCGAATGGCCGCAAAGCCCATGCGCGAGATGCGGTAGAACAAGCGCTCAAGAGCGTAAAACACCTCATAGGGCCTGATGTCGAGCCACATCAGGAGTGCGCCGACCACCAGGGACACGACCAGCAGGCGCGCGGCCACCATGCCGGGGCTGCCGCCTATGAAGCGCTCAAACCCTGACACGGGCCGCGCATCGGCGGCGGTCGGCGCGGGTTGCCTGGCTGACCAATTGGCGTTCTCCCAGCCCGCGGGGCGATTAGGCTCGGCCCGGGGCGGGGCATTCTGGTCGGTCATTGCATTCGGTTCCTTGTTAGCGTCCGTCATATCCTGGTTCGCGTCCAATCAGATCCGGTCCCGCGGCGGGCTTTCACGGAAGAGGTTCATCATACGGCGCATCATTCGTTCCATAAAGCCAACCGCCGTGTCGATCTCCTGCTCGTTGGGCAGCACGTTGCGAAGCCGGTCGCCGGGGGTCGCCTGCGCTATCTTTCGTTTCAGGTCGTCGTTTTCTTTCGCAAGACGATCGATTTCCGCCTGCAGGGCGGCGCGTTCGTCCGCGCCGCTGCGGCATTGCAGGGCGCCGTCAACCAGGCGGCAGTGCGACGCTGCGCCGGTTCGCGTATCGAGCCGCAAGAAACCTCCCTCCGGCGCGGGCGTCATCGAAAAGCGCCCGTCGCGCTCGACCGGCGCTGCGGGCGCGGACTGCGCATGGGCGCTCGCGCCTGCAAGAAAGCTGGCTGCGATGAGGGGAAAAAGGAAACGCATCATGGGGCGAAGTCTCCGCTGGCTAACCTTTATATAGGAAGCCAGCGGCGAAAACGCGGCGCCTTGCATCAAGGCGACAACCAGTTCCGGCTTGTTAACTCGTGGCGCCCTGCCATTGCCCGGCTTCAATTTTAGAGGCGACGATCACCGCCTGCGTGCGACTGTCGACGCCAAGTTTTTGCAGGATGGCGGAAACGTGCGCCTTCACCGTCGCCTCGGAGACCGTCAGCTCATAGGCGATCTGCTTGTTGAGCAATCCCTCGGACAGCATCATGAGCACACGCACCTGCTGGGGCGTGAGGGAGGCGAGCCGACGGACGAGATCGGCTGTCTCCTTGTCGGCTGGCGCCGCAAGGTCCACGTCCGGCGGGGTCCATGTCTGCCCCTCCAGTATGGCGCGGATTGCCGCGCGCATGGCTTCGATGGCCGTGGTCTTGGGGATATAGCCCGAGGCCCCAAAATCGATGCAGCGGCGCATGACGGACGGGTCCTCGTTGCCCGACACCACCACAACCGGCGTATCGGGGTGCTGGGCGCGCAGGTACATGAGGCCCGAAAAACCGCGAACGCCCGGCATGGACAAATCGAGCAGTACGAGGTCCGCACCGCTGCTTTTGGCCAGCAGCGCGCTTAATTGCTCGAGATCGCCGCACTCCGTAATGTCCGCTCCGGGCACAGCGCCCGCTACAGCTTCGCGCAGCGCGCCGCGCACGAGTGGATGATCGTCTGCGATGACGATCCTCGTTGGTGTTGTCTGGTTCAACGGAGCCCCACTCCCAACGGCCGCCAGTGTGGAGGCCGACTTTTGATTTCCTGAACGCTTCTCTATTGTCCTCCGTTCAACCCGGCTGCGCAAGCGGCCCGTCAGTTGCGCCGGAGCTTAATTGAAAGAGCCCAAGTGAAAGAGCCCAAGTGAAAGACCAAAAGTGAAAGACCAAAAGTGAAAGACCCGCAGTCGCAGGACGAAGCGCGCTCCCGCGCCGCCGTGGAAGGCCGCGTCGCCTTTGGGGCGGCTGCGCTGTTTCTGGCTGGCGCTTTGGTCGTCGTCATCGACCGGGTGGGCGCCCCGGCCCGGCTTGTCACAGGCCTTGCCCCCGCCATCGTCATGGGCGGCCTCGTCGTGCTGGGTTTTCTGGCGCAGGCGATGCGGATATCCCAGTTTTATGCTGCGGGACGTCTGATGCCGCAGAAATATGTTGGCCTCGCTGTAGCGGGGCTTGCAGTCGCGCTCATTCCGCCGATGCTGCCGCCCGGCCCGTTCGGCCCGTTCGGCCCGCCCGGCGCGTTGCATGCGGCGCTGCTCGCTGGCCTTTTTCTGGGCGTGATGGTCGCTGGCGGCTTTTGCGGCCCGATGCTGCGAAAGTCGGGAGCCTTTTCACTGCCGGACCTGGTCGGCATGCGTTTTGATAGTTCGGCTGTGCGGGCCGCCAGCGCGGTCGCCGTTGCGGCGTCGTGCGGTCTCGTGGCGTTAGCGGGGTTTGACGGCGCCATCCGGTCGATGCAGGAAGCGCTGGGTCTCGCTGCGGCGCCCGCCGCCGTGCTGGTGGGTTTTCTGGTCTTCTGCGTTGTGGCGCCCGGGGGACTGGCTGGCAGCGCATGGGGCGCCGCCATCTGCGCCTTTGTGCTGGCGCTCGCGCTCATCTTGCCGCTGGCGATCCTTGTTGGCGCGGGTTCTCCGTTGCCCACGCCCTACCTCGGCCACACCGATCTGTGGGCTGAGGCGCTGGCCCGCGCGGCCCTTTGGCACCCGCCGACAGCACTCTCGACCCTGCAATTTGCGGCGACCGTTGCAGCTGTCGCGCTTGGCGTCGCGGCCATGGCGCCGCTGTTGTCGCCGATCATTGCCAGTCGCCGCCCCCATTCCACCGGGCGGGCTGGCGTTGTAGCGTCCATCTGGCTTGTGCTGCTTGTTGCGGCCATGGCGATCAGCGTTGCGATTTCCGCGCTCGCTCTGGATGCGCTGATCGTCGGCCAGCGTGCCGACGCCTTGCCGCCATTCTTGTACGTGGCGAGCGACAAGGGCCTCGTGACGATCTGCGGTCAGGCCGTGGCTTCGCCAAGGGCCGCAGCGCTTTTGTGTGGCGGAGCCGAAAACTATTCAGGCCGCATGGGCCTCGAAAACATATGGGCTTCAGGGCGATTTCTTCTCATGGGCTTGCCTGAACTGGGTCGCTTCAGCCTTGCCGTCTCGGGTCTGGTCAATGCTGGATACCTCGCCATCGCGCTGGCGCTTGCCGCTGCGGGCATACAGACGTGCGCGACGGCGCTGTCGCATGATCTTGTGTTTGCAACACGGCAGGGACTGGCGCTTGCCAGTCGCCGACTTGCAGCGGCGCGCTGCATCATGGTCGCATTGACGCTCGGCCTTGTTTATCTTGCCTCCACTGCGGCTCATGCGCCGCAACAATTGCTGACGTTGGCAATCCTGTTGTGCGCGGCCATCGTGGCGCCATTGCTTCTTCTGTCAGCGTGGTCGCGCGCCACCGCGTCTGATGCAGCGCTGGCTATGGGCGCGGGCGCCTGCGCAGTCGTCATCACGATCGCGCTTGCCTGGCGCGACGGCGGCTTTGAGATGCAGATCATTGCAAACGGCGCGCTTGGCGGTTTCGTCGCCGCCGCAACTTTGGGGTTTGCATCGAGCTTGCGCCGCAAGGAAAGCGAAACGCGGGCGGGCCGCATTTTCGTTGAAGGTCTGCTTCACGGCGACGGCGAGGTTACGGGCGCTGACCGAAGCGCCTGATCACGCGCTGGCCTGTTTGCGTTCGCCGATCAGGGCTTCAAGCGCCTCCAGTCTGTCCGCCTCGCGCGACGGCTTGTCCCACCGAATACGAGCCACGCGCGGAAACCGCATTGCTACGCCAGACTTGTGCCGGCTCGAGCGTTGCACGCCTTCAAACGCGATTTCGAGCACGAGCCCGGTCGTGCGATTGGCCTCCACCTCGCGCACAGGCCCGAAGCGGTTTGATGTGTGATCGCGCACCCACTTGTCCAGCAGCTTCAGCTCCGCGTCGGTGAATCCAGAATACGCTTTTCCCACAGGCACAAGTTCATCGCCTGCTGCGCCCTCGCGCCAGCATCCGAACGTATAGTCTGAATAAAATGATGAGCGCTTGCCATGTCCCCGCTGCGCGTACATCAGTACTGCATCCACCGTGAAGGGGTCGCGCTTCCACTTCCACCACGGACCTTTGGGACGACCCGGCGTATAAATAGAGTCTGCGCGTTTTAGCATCAGGCCTTCAATGGCGGGTGCTTCCTCGCCAGCGCCCGCGCTCGCAGGATCACGCCGATATCGCGCGATGTCATCCCACGACTGAAAAGGCACCTGCGCGGAAAGATCAAACCGCTCGGGCTTGCGCATCGAAATGAAGTTTTCCAACCGTGCGCGGCGCTCGCTGAAGGTCAGCGTGCGTAAGTCCTCGCCTGCCTCGCTGAGGAGATCATAGGCGCGAACATGCGCCGGGTATTCAGCCGCCAGCTTCAGATCGACTTTCTTGCGATTGAGCCTCTGCTGCAGCGCGCCGAACGTGTCAACTTTGCCGGTGCGGACGACAAGCAATTCGCCATCAATCGCGGCGTCGCCGAATGTATCCGCGCAGAGCGATTCCATGACGTCCGGAAAAGCAGCCGAGATGTCGTCGCCCGTGCGTGAATAAAGCCGCCCCACGCGTTGGCCCTGCGCATCATGCCCCACCACCGCCTGCACGCGGATGCCATCCCATTTCCACTCCGCAATAAAGTCCTTTGGATCAAGTGTGGCGAGGTCTGCTTCCTCAATGGCGTGCGCCAGCATTGGCGCGTGAAAAGGCGCGGGGTCGCTCGTGATGGGACGCGGCGCGCGGCCCTCCGCCCAGGCGAACAGATCGAGGTATGGCGCAGCAAGGCCGGGCCACACTTCCTCAATTGCGTTGGGTTCAAGATCGCCAAGCGACGCAAGCGCCGTCTTTGCAAGGCGCGCCGATGCGCCAACGCGCAAGCTGCCCGTGATGAGCTTCAAAAGCGCCCATCTGCCAGTCTCATTCAGTTGGTCGAGCAACCCGGCAATCACAACCGGCATGTGCGCTTTGGGCGTGCTATCGAGCAGCTCGATGATTTCAGTCAGCGTCGGCGCCGGCGGCCTGTTGTGGCCGACGCCCGCTTCTTCGCGCGTTGGCCAGAGCAGCGCGACTGTCTCTGAAAGATCGCCCACGTAATCGTAGCTCATCGCGAACAGCACGGGGTCGGTGCGCTCTGCGATCAACTGGCGAATGATGGCGGGCTTGGCGTGCCGAAACTTCAGTGCGCCAGTGATCGCCGCCAGCGCCCATCCGCGATCGGGATCAGGCGTGTTGCGAAAGAAGTCCGCCATCAGCCGCAACTTGCCATTGCGCGAATGTTCGAACGCAACGCGATCCAGCAACTCAGCGAAAGTGTTCACGCCGCAGCCTCATCGCTTGCAGCCTCTTCTTCGTCTCCATAGCCCACAAGATGCAGCGGCTTGGCGCGCAGGCCAATGGTTGATGCCCAGTGCGCCAGCGCATCCGCTTCGCCGTGCGTCACCCACAATTCGCTGCATTGCGTCTCAACAATCGTCGCGCACAGGTCGTCCCAGTCCGCGTGATCGGAGACGATGAGCGGAAGCTCCACGCCGCGTTGACGGGCTCGTGCGCGCACGCGCATCCAGCCAGAGGCAAACGCAGCTACCGGGTCAGGAAACTTGCGCGACCATAAATCCTGAATGGCGCTGGGTGGACAAAGAATTATTTCGCCCGCAAGCTTTGGCCGTTCCGCCGCAGTCACTTTGCGAATCTCGCCAAGATCGACGCCTTCGCGAATGTAATATTCAGTGATCTTCTCAACCGCGCCGTGAATCCAGATTGGCCTGTCCCAACCAGCTTCGCGTATAAGCGCCATCATGCGCTGCGCCTTGCCAAGCGAATATGCGCCCACCAGATGCGTGCGCTCAGGAAAAAGCGCCAGCGACGAAAGAAGCTTTCCAACTTCACGGCGCGAGTCAGGATGGCGGAACACCGGCAGCGCAAACGTAGCCTCGCTGATGAAGATATCGCAGCGGATCGGCTCAAACGGCGGGCACGTTGGATCATGCTCCCGCTTGTAATCGCCCGACACCACGATGCGTTTCTTGCCGTCGCACACGCAAATCTGCGCGGAGCCCAGAACGTGCCCGGCGGGGTGGTACGTCACTTCAACGCCGTTCACGTTGATCGTCTCGCCATACGTTGCAATCTGCCGCGTCTTGCAAAAGTTTTCGCCATAGCGCAGCGCCATGATGTCGAGCGTTTGGCGCGTGGCGAGAACGGAGCCGTGGCCTGCGCGCGCGTGGTCTGCATGGCCATGGGTAATCAGCGCGCGGGGCGTGGGGCGCACGGGGTCGATAAAAAAATCGCCCGCCGGGCAATAAAGCCCCGCAGGCGTTGGTGTCAGAAGATGTGGGTCCGCCATGCGATCAAGATAAGCGCGGCGACGCGAAAACAAAGGGCCCCGCGCGGATGGCGCGTTAGTGCTTGCAGAAGTGGTCGTTCACCGTGCGCACCCGGCCATCGTCCCCAACCACGGCGCGGCTAACAAAAGCGCACCCATCGGCATCGAAGCTGGAGAAACGAAGCCCCTGCAAGGCGCTCATGCCATCGGTCGCGCGAAAGGTAATTGTCAGAGGCGGAGCCTTGTCGAAATTGGGCTCAACGCTGCGGGCGGCCTGCGAGACGCCGAGCGCCGCCAGGGGCCCCATCACGAGGGCGAGAACCAGAAAACTCAGAAACTTCCGTTCCATGACGCTGCTCCTGTACTCTGCTTGCCGCCGGGTTTCTTGCGCCGGTCCACCATCTCTATGTATGGGGGCCATCACACGACCGCTGTGCGCTTGCGCACACGACCACAACGCCGAAGATCGCCAATGGTTTCGTTTGTGCCGGAAAGTTATCGATGAGCGCGTCGTCAGGCGACCTTCTAGCCGACCGCCGCTATGCGTGGGGCGCTGGCGCCCTGAAGGATCGAGACTTCGAGGGCGCCGCTGATCTATTCAGGCAGGTTATTGAAATTGCACCACAATGGGCGCCCGCGCATCTGGCGCTGGGCGATGCGCTCGTCGCGCTTGGCGACCGTGCTGGCGCACAATCGGCCTGGGGCGAAGCCGGGCGGCTCGATGCGTCTGGCCTTCTGGGCGCGGCGCTGAAAATCGCCGCATCGGGGGCAGGGAGCGCGCCAGCGAGTGCGCCGCGCGAATATGTGCGCGCGCTGTTTGATGAATACGCGCCGCGGTTCGACACCCACCTGCGCGAACACCTCGCCTATCGCGGGCCGGAATTGCTGCTGGCCGCCATCGAGCGCGCCTGCGGCCTGACTGGCCGCGAATACTGGTTCGACCGCGCGCTGGATTTGGGATGCGGAACCGGACTTATGGCGGCGGAACTGTGGAAGCGCGTGGATTCCATGAACGGCTGCGACCTGTCGCCGGTCATGATCGAAGGCGCGCTGCTGTCGGGCAAATACTCTGATCTGCGCGTGGCCGATGTGGGCGAGTATCTGGCCTCGCAGGGGGACGATAGCGCCGATCTTGTCGTCGCTGCGGACGTGTTCGTCTACATCGGCGATCTTGAACCGTTGTTCGCCCAATGCGCGCGCGTCATTGAACCAGGAGGATTGTTCGCCTTTAGCGTGCAGCGGGGCGAGCGGGCGGAATGGTCAGTCGGCGCGGATCTGCGATACGCGCATTCGCGCGCCTACATCGCGCGGCTGGCGTTGCAGTACGGGTTCACGATTGCGGTTCTGGACGAAGCCTCCACACGCAAGGATGCAGGCGTTGATGTGCCGGGGCTGGTCGCGGTCCTCGCGCGCGCCTAGAATCCAGAGGTGACAAAGCTCCCGCGCAAGACGATTCCGGCGATCAAGGCAAGCTTACCCGCCGAATTCGCCAAATGGTTTAGCGCGCGTGGCTGGGCGCCGCGCGACCATCAGCTTGCGTTGCTGGCTCATGCGCAACAGCGGCAAAGCGCGCTGCTCGTGGCGCCCACTGGCGCAGGCAAGACTTTGGCGGGCTTTCTGCCAAGCCTCATTGATCTGGCGGCAACGAAGAAGCGGGATCGTGGGCGCGGCGTGCACACGCTTTACATCTCGCCCCTCAAGGCGCTCGCGGTGGACGTTGCACGCAATCTCGACGCGCCCGTCATTGACATGAGCCTGCCGGTGCGGATCGAGACGCGCACAGGCGACACGCCCGCATCGCGTCGCCAGCGTCAACGCCGCGACCCGCCTGACATTCTGATGACGACGCCCGAACAGCTGGCGTTGTTGCTGGGGGGCGCAGATGCGCCCCATCTGTTTGGCTCGCTCAAGCGTGTTGTGCTGGACGAATTGCATTCGCTGGTCACATCCAAACGCGGCGATTTGCTTGCACTTGATCTGGCGCGTCTGCGCACACTCTCGCCACACCTGGCATCGACAGGCTTGTCAGCCACCGTGCGTGATCCTGATGAGTTGCGCCGCTATCTCGTGGCGCAGCGCGGCGCGCAGGAGATGGCGGCGCTTGTGACAGCGCCGCAAGGCGCCGCGCCTGATTTGTCCATGCTGGATACGCGCGAGCGCTTGCCGTGGTCCGGCCACGGCGCCTGGCACGCGATCCATGAAGTTTACGAGGCTATAAAGGGCGCCAAGACCGCGCTGGTGTTTGTGAACACGCGCGCGCAGGCCGAAGCGATCTTCCAGCAATTGTGGTCGATCAACGAAGACGCCTTGCCCATCGCGCTGCATCACGGCTCGCTCGACGCCAGCCAGCGCCGCCGCGTGGAAGAGGCCATGGCGCAGGGGAAACTTAAAGGCGTTGTGTGCACATCCACGCTCGATCTTGGCATCGACTGGGGCGATGTCGATCTCGTCATCAACGTGGGGGCGCCCAAGGGCTCCAGCCGCCTGATGCAACGCATTGGCCGCGCCAATCATCGGCTGGATGAATCTTCGCGCGCGATGCTTGTGCCGGCAAATCGTTTTGAAGTTCTCGAATGTCGCGCCGCCATCGACGCGGCACGCGAGGGCGCACAGGATTCAGCGCCCTCGCGCACCGGCGGGCATGATGTGTTGTGCCAGCATATTCTGGGCATGGCCTGCGCGGCGCCGTTTCGCGCGGATGATCTTTACGAGGAAGTGCGCAGCGCCGAGCCTTACGCGCATCTGACCCGCGAGGAGTTTGACGCCGCGTTAGATTTCGTCGCCACTGGCGGCTACGCGCTGCGCACCTGCGATCGCTTTGCGAAAATCCGCCAGAATAAGGACGGCCTTTGGCGCATCGCCAATCCCCGCGTCGCGCAAAGTTGGCGCATGAACGTAGGCACGATCATTGAGTCGGACATGCTGAAAGTTCGCCTCGTGCGGGGCCGGGCGCTGCAGGCAAGCGCGCGCGCCAGCAGCAGCGGTTCGATGTTGTTTTACCCTGCAAAATTGCCGGGAGATGCGGCGTCGCGTCCTGCCTACACGGGGCCTCTGGCGCGCGGCGGGCGCGTGCTTGGCGAGATCGAGGAATACTTTCTGGAGACGCTGGCGCCCGGCGACACATTCGTTTTTGGCGGCGAAATCCTTGCGCTGCAGGGCATTGTTGAAAACGAGGCGCTGGTGGCCCGCGCCCATGCGGACGCCCCCAAAGTGCCATCTTATGCAGGCGGTAAATTCCCGCTCTCCACTTATCTGGCCGAGCGCGTGCGCAAGCTTGTCTCCGATCCACGCAACTGGGCTGCTTTGCCCGAACAGGTGCGCGAGTGGCTCACCTTGCAGAAGCGTGTGTCGCGCCTGCCCAAGCCTGGCGATCTTCTCGTCGAGACCTTTCCGCGCGGCGAGCGCTTCTTTCTCGTCGCCTATCCCTTTGAGGGACGCCTCGCGCATCAGACGCTTGGCATGTTGCTGACGCGCCGCATGGAGCGGATGGGCCTGCGCCCGCAGGGTTTCGTAGCGAACGAATATGCCCTTGCCGTGTGGTCGCTGGGCGATGTTGCGGGCGCCGCGCGCGCCGGGCGCATGTCGCTGGCCGCACTCTTCGATCAGGACATGCTCGGCGATGATCTTGAAGAATGGCTGGAAGAATCTGCGCTGATGAAACGCACGTTCCGCTCCTGCGCCGTGATCGCGGGGCTCATCGAGCGGCGTTTCCCCGGCAAGGAAAAAACCGGCCGTCAGGTGACGATGTCGACGGACCTCATCTACGACGTGTTGCGCCGCCATCAGCCCGATCACATCCTCCTGCGCGCCGCGCGCGAAGATGCGTCGACAGGCCTGCTCGACCTTGCCCGATTAGCAGATATGCTCACACGCGTGCAGGGGCGACTCGTGCACGAGGCGCTTGAGCGGGTTTCGCCGCTTGCAGTTCCGGTCATGCTGGAAATCGGCCGCGAACCAGTTTACGGCGAAGCGCAGGATCAGGTTCTGGCCGACGCTGCGCAGGCGCTCGCGCAGGAAGCCATGGGCCAGTAGCCATGGGCCAGTAGCCATGGGACAATAGCAGGGCGTCGCGACGTGGTGGGGCAATGAATTTCGCGGTAGCGGAGAGACAGGCGACCCATGCGCCCGCGCGGGTGAGCGTGGGCGGGCTCGCGTTTGTGGCCGACGTTTCCGGCGCGTTCTTCCACGAAGACGAGCGGCTGCTCATCGTCGCCGATCTTCACCTTGAGAAGGGCTCCGCCTACGCCGCCCGACGCGTGCTGCTGCCGCCCTATGACACGGCGGCGACGCTTGCGCGCCTCGCCCTCGTCCTGCGTCGTCTGGCGCCGCGCGCCGTGGTTGCGCTGGGCGATTCATTCCACGATGTGCGCGCAGGCGATCGCATGGCCGAGCGTGACCGCAGCGCTTTGTCGGAGCTTCAACGCGGGCGCGATTTCGTCTGGGTCGCGGGCAACCACGATCCGCAAGTCCCCGCATTTGTCGAGGGCGAGCGGTGCGCGACCTTCCACATCGGCCCTGTCACCTTGCGGCACGAGCCCATGGCGGGCGCATCGGCTGAAATCGCCGGGCATCTTCACCCCGTGGCGCGCGTGGTGTCGAAGAGCGGCGGCCTGCGGCGCAGGTGTTTCGCCAGCGACGGCAAGCGCTGCGTCATGCCAGCCTTTGGCGCCTATGCGGGCGGGCTCAATATACGCGATGCGGCGTTCGCGCCGTTGTTTCCCGCAGGCGTCACACGCGCCCACGTACTGGGCCGCAGCGCGGTCTATGGCGTGGGCCCGGCGCACTGCTGGCCGGACTGAGGGATTCTCAGTCCTGCAGCGGAACCTTCGCCTCCTGCACAATGCGCGCATAGCGATCGACTTCAGCTTTCACGAACGCTGCAAACGTCTTCGGGTCGCTGCCAACCGGCTCGGAGCCGAGATTAACGATGCGCTGCCGAATCTCGGGGTCTTGCAGAACTTGAAGCGTCGCCTTGTAGATTGTCTCGACGATGGGCGCCGGTGTGTTGGCGGGGAAGAAGAGGCCCTGCCAGCTTTCGAGGTCGAACCCAGGGAAGCCTTGTTCAGCGATGGTCGGCACATTCGGAAATGCGGGCGAGCGCTTTGCGCCTGTGACGGCGATGGCGCGAATCGAACCGGCCTCGACCAGCGGTCGCGCCGTGCCCATCGGTACGACGGCCATTTCGACATCACCCTGAACGAGAGCCTGGTTTAACGGCGCGTCGCCGCGAAACGGCACCATCTGCACGTCGATCTTCGCCGCGCTCTTCAGCATCTCCATTGTGAGGTGAAGCGGATTGCCCAGTCCGGTCGAGCCGTAGTTGAGGGCGCCAGGCCGCGCGCGCGCCGTCGCAATGAGGCTCTGCAGATCTTTGGCTTCGAACTTCGGAGTCGTCACCAACAGAAGCGACGCCGAAATCAGTTGCGTGATCGGCGTGAAACCAGTGACCGGATCGAAGGAGAGCTTTTTATAGATGGATGGGCTGATGGCGTGGCCAACGGTGGTCAGCAGCATCGTGTAGCCATCGGGAGCGGCGCGGGCCACGGCCTCCGCAGCTATGTTGCCGCCGGCGCCCGCCCTGTTCTCGATGATGAAGGGTTGCTTGAACTGGTCTTGCAACTTGGCGCCGATGACTCGTCCCAGCGTATCGACCGCGCCACCGGGCGCGAACGGCACAATGATGCGCACGGGGCGGTCTGGATAGGCTTGCGCCTCAGCCACAGGTGCTGCGAGCGCGCCCGCAATGCATACGAGCGCGAATGCTGCGATCTTCATGTTGTCCTCCCTCCCAAGTTTTTTTGATTAGTCGATGACGCGCAATGCTTCCTTCAGGTCGATGACGCCAAGGTTCATATTCGCCAGCAAGCGGTGAATTGTCTCGATCTCGGCGCGCTTTGGACGCGGCATTGGCGGGCGCATGAA
>JANPPJ010000027.1:0-2834 GCA_031428455.1 Hyphomicrobiales bacterium
GGCCTGATACGCCGCCCATAGCAAGCAAAACAGCGTCAGCAGAGGCTCTGGCTACAAGCGCATTTGCGATCGACTTTGCTGAACTTATATGACCCGTCCGCACCATTGCAGAGGTTGCGCTACGGGCGATGCTCAGCGACAGCGCATTTGCTGTTTGCTTCGCGTTCAATCGGAGTAGTCGGCACGCAATTGCCGGAACCACAAGGCCCGAATAGGAAACGCCATCCCATTCGCCCGCATCACGCGCGAACGCCTTCGCGCGGCCAAAGACTTCGTAACCAATCACAATAGATTCAAGCAGGGCCCGACCAGAGGCGCATGCTAGCTCTGCGAAAGCAATAGCTGCTGGGATGTTGTCACTAGGATGACCTCCGAGGCGCGTCTGTGTGCCTTCCACTCGGAAGACGTAATCGTTTAAGTCGAGGGCACGACACAGCGCGCCGTTGGCGAGGATCGCGTTTGCCACACTTGTCCGAATTTGGTGGCCGATTATTTGGCAGCTCGGCTCACCACCCCAGCAAGCCACAGTTTGTACGACTGCTGAGGCCCCGTCGTCCTGTCGTCCGGCAATGCCGCATCCAATTGTATCAAGTAGGAGCAGGGACGCCTGCCGAAGCTGTGGAGCAGATATCGCGCTCGATGGCGAATATGCAATCAGCTGCGCCAACGCCTCGACGCTCGACTCGGTCATACTTCGCACTCCCACGAGACAGCTCACGGCCACACCTAACTAATACATCAACAGTAGGTTCGCAGAATAGATGTTGATTTAGCTCATTACTTCCCTAGGTTTCCCACCGACAAGTGGCCTGACTCGATGAGAGGCTTAGGTCATAAATTGGCGCTTGGGCGTTTAAACCGGCTGGTCCGGAAAGGCCCCTGCCGCGGGCGCGGGCGGCCAGTGCAGCGCCCGCCGCCAGTGGCTGCCGCCCCCAACAATCACGTTCGTGCCTAGGTTGCCATTGTCGAGATCGATGAAATGCATGGAGCCGCTGCGTCCCCGCAGAGGCCTGTTTCCTTGCCAAGAATTTCTGCAGGCAGCGAGGCAGCGACTCAGCGACTGCGCCTTTGGCAAGGCAATGGCCGTGGCCGCGATGATGGATGCAACCATGTCGCCCTTTGCGAGCGCTGCGATCACGCCGACGTTCGTCGCCTCCTGTCCCGCGCATAAAAGCACAAGGCCCGGCACGATGCCGGCCGTAGCCAAAGTCCGCACCGCCTCCTCGAAATGCCGTATCAGCAGCATCATGCGATGCATGCTACGCCAGTCCGGCGCAGGTTGTTGAGGCCGGCTGGCTCCCTGCGACTTGCGGGTTGTTTGTTTCATGGATGTCCATGGCGGGGGTCTTGAATCCCCGCCTGTTTCCCCACTGTGGGGAGCTTTGGTAGTGAGCCCGCTTGGTTGACTTCGTGTAACAGGGTCAATTACCGCTCGCGATCATAAGCGCGTTCGACAAACAGGACGCGACAGCGGTGGGTTTGACGGCTTTCCGGGCCCTACGTCGGCAGACGTTCTCACACTATCAAACGGGAATCTCGGTCGCCTGACGTCCTCGGACGTGAAGCGGGTGAAGCAAGAAGACAGAAACCAGCGGCTGACGGTCAACGCGGTTCGGAAGGTTTGCCAGATCACCATCCGCAGAACCAGCCAGACAATTCGGGGCAGCGTTTCATCTTCGGTCCATGCCAGTGAGATCGAGCGCATCAGTTACCAACCCTGATAACCCTGCGGACCCGCTCAATCACGGACGTATCGGTTTTGTAATTTTCGGAGACAATCTGTTGCGCTTCTTTACCCCAGATCGGATCCGGGGCTAGGCTGGTCTTCTCCGCCTTAGCTCTGAGATCAGGGTCCTCCACAGCTTTAAAGTTGCCGCAACCGCTTCATCTCCGACGGCATCAGTCCGGCGTACTTCTTACGCCAGTTATAGAAGGTGGCGTCGCTGATGCCCGCTTTGCGGCAGACCTCTGGCACGGGCGTGCCGCCCTCGGCCTGCTTCAGAACGAAGGCGATCTGCGCCTCTGTGAACTTCGATGCCTTCATGGAACTCTCCTTGTCCCCAGCAGGGGATCATAAGTGGAAAATTCCAGTTCTAAATGGTCCGAAAAACCGGGGCAGGTCAGACGCAGTAGGCACGCCGGTCGACAACTTATCCCTGTCGGATCGTCGCGCACAATCGGTGGCTACAATCTTGACGCAGAACTACAACGTGCCACCAGAAAATCTCTCGACTCAAGGCTTTGGTGAGCAGTATCTCAAGGTTCAAACTCAGGGCCCGTCAGAAGAAAATCGACGAGTCACTGTGCGCCGGATCACGCCGCTGTTGAAGGTGGAACCCGCGCGCTGAGGAGCCACACGAGATTGCGAGAAATAAAAAAGGCGGCCACGCAAAGGGCTGCCTTTTTCGTCGTCCTCGTGCCCGGAAAAATGGCTTTCACCGTGCATCAGGCAGCCTGATCACGAGGAGCCTCGAAGTCTCCATCGAGGCCCCACTCGCGCGCGGCACACGCTCTGTTGGTGCCCCCCTCTTTAGGTGAATGCGCGAGAAGCCGGAACCGAACGGTGCACGTCCCGTTCTCACATGGGCTTAACATGGGAGGTTGATATGCACGGTATCGTCTGGTTGATTGGGGCAATAGTTATAATCTTGGCTATTTTGTCATTCCTTGGTTTGCGCTGAGGAGAAGCAAATGGTTACGCAGAAAACCGATCTGGCTTGGGGCGCAGTCATCGCAGGCGCCCTTGTAACTGCAGCGTTGTTCTTAATACTCACAGCCTTCGGCCTGGCACTGGGGTTGGCAGCTGGCTCCCCCGCTCCCACCTGGCGCGATTC
>JANPPJ010000028.1:0-3990 GCA_031428455.1 Hyphomicrobiales bacterium
GACATATCAGGCCTCGTGAGACTGGGCGCCACTTCACTTCTCAGTACGCAGGCGCGAACCGGAGCCAAAGGCAATCTGGCCAGAAAAATTACACGAAGTCGTTTTTTTGGTGCGGCTGCAGGAGCCGCATTGATGGATTAACATGTTGATATTATTTGCATTAAAATCAGAATAATTTTTTTATACCAACAAATATACCAACATCGTGTCTCGCTTCAGCCGATTCGCAGGTCTGCACTGGCTTAGCCTGCGTTCGCAAGCCCGCTTGCGCGCACCCTGTGAATCATGGGGCATGCGCGGAAATCAGCGGTCATACCGCACACAACCCCTCGCGCTAAAACAATAAGCCGCTCACAATCTTGAACAGAAGCAGATGATTCTGCTCGGTATCGGACGCGTGCGCGCCTTCCGCCTGAAGGTATTGCTGAGGATTGTTGGGCGAGCCGCGCATACCCCGCCAAGGGTAGCGCGGCTCTAGACAGGGTAAGAAACCCCGGCTCTAGGCGAGCGAGGTAACATTACCTGAGATGGGAGAAATTTCTAGCATTCTCCCAGTTGTCCAATCTGATCCACAGCCAGAATCAAGGTCTGGTTGATTGTCGATTGACATTACGTCGGGTGCAAAATTGCCCCAAAGCCTGCCGTCCGAAGGATTCGTACGGCTCCGTTTCATCATCGCGCCGCTTGGTCCAATCCCCGTCAGCCGCTCTACGTGGTGGCAAGGCGTCAAGGATGGCCGCTTCCCCCAAGCAGTGAAGCTAGGGCCGAAGACTACGGTTTGGCGCGTTCAGGATATCCGCGACCTTATCAAGCGCCTCGGGGAGTAGCCCCATGGCGAACCAGCGACACACGACTCGCCACGTCAAGCGGCGACGGCTCTACGACGTGCGCGGCGTAGCAAAGGTGGTAGGCGCAACGCCCAACACCATCCGGCATTGGCTGCGCAATGGTCTGACGGCGCTTCCCGGCATCAAGCCGCTCGCCATCCGAGGCGTCGATATCATTGACTTCTTCAAAAAGCGCGACGCCCAGCGCAAGCAGACTAGCGGGCCGGGACGCATCTATTGCGTGAAGTGCCGCGTCCCGAAAGTGCCCGGTGAAGGCATGGTGGACTACAGGCCAACCTCACCCAAGCGCGGCGTCCTCATCGGCATCTGTCCGACCTGCGAACGCCTCATGTATCGGGCCTGCTCTCCGGCGAAACTCGACGCCGCAACGCGCGGACTCGCCGTTTCAATCCAGACAGCGGAATCGAGCCTAGTTGAGACGCCCGAACCTATCCCCAATCCACACTCTAAGAAGGACCGTTGAACCATGAGAAAATGCTGCCCCGAAAACGAGCGCAAAAAGGCCGAATACGCCGTCTGGTTGGAGAAGGCGGAGGGCAAGCAGGCGATCACTGTTGATGCCGTTCTGAAGGCCATCGAACGCTTCGAAATCGCGACCCGCTACAAGCCGTTCAAAAGCTTCCACCGGGCGCAAGTGCTCGCCTTCCGCGACAAGCTTGTTGAGGAAACCGGACCGACCGGGCAACCGCTTAGCGCCTCGACGATCACGACGACCTTGAAGCACCTTCGCGCCTTCTTTCTCTGGCTGTCCCGTGAGCCTGGCTACAAGCAGGCGGTGAAGGCGAACGATACGGCATACTTCGCGCCCTCCGAACAGGATTGCCGCATTGCTGGCGCGCGCCGTGAAAGGCCCGTGCCGACGCTGGACGATATTCGCAAGGCGCTGGGAGCCATGCCCAGCGCAACGCACGTCGAACAGCGCGACCGGGCGGTGATCGCATTCGCCATCCTCTCCGGCGCGCGCGATGGGGCCATCGCCAGCTTCCGCCTCAAGCATGTGGACCTTGACGCGCGCACGGTCTTTCACGATGGCCGGGACGTGAAGACGAAGGCGCGCAAGACATTCAAGTCGGTATTCTTCCCCGTCGGGCCGGAGCCGGAGGAAATCTTCGCGGGATATGTCCGGATGCTGAAGGACAAACTTGGATTCCGCCCGGAAGACCCGCTGTTCCCGTCAACTGCGGTAGCTTTGAACGCCAAAGGCGAATTTCAGGCCCAAGGGCTCACGCGGGACATATGGAGCACAACGGAGCCGATCCGCCGCATCTTCCGCGAAGCCTTCACAGCGGTCGGCCTGCCCGCCTTCAATCCGCACAGCTTCCGCAAGACGCTGGCGCTGTTCGCCGATGAACTGGACCTCACGCGCGAAGAGGAAAAGGCATGGTCGCAGAACTTCGGACACGAAAGCGTCCGGACAACGCGCGAAAGCTACGGAACCCTCCCGGAGCATAAACAGGCGGCGGTCATGCAGCGGCTGACCCAGCGCGCCGCCGACGCGCCGGTGACCGAAGACGACCTCGAAACCGTGCGGGCGCTGTTGAAGCGCATGGAAAAGCGCCGGGCCGCCTGACAGACTACGCAGCCCGGCGGAGCGCAAAACTTTTGCCGTCGGACGAATGGACGTGGCCCAGCCGCGCCAGTGCGGCGAGAACGCGGAAGACGGCGGGCTCCACGCGTGCGCCCTGCCGATACATGCGAGCGATGGCGGCGGCGTCCAGCGAACTTGTGGGCATCGCGAGTGCGGCGAAGACTGCCGCCGTGCGGTCCACTTCGCTGGTCGGGAAGGACGGCTTCTGCGTCTTGCCTGTTTCCGCAACCAGTGTCGCGACAATCTGGGCGCCGGATTCGGCGGCGGCTTGCGTGTCGGCAATCCCGGCGCGCGCTTTTTGATAGTCGGGACGAAGCCAACGAATGAGGCCACGCTTCTCCTCCGCTGCACGCTGGGCGTTGAGGGCGACAAGCCGCGCCAGAATGTCTTCGTCGGACAGGTCGGCAGGCCAGCCATAGGCTTGCGCAACAAGCGCATCAATCTTGTCGTGCAATTCGTTGAGGATCAGCACGAGGCCCCTGGTCTTGATCGCCTCTTCGGCTTCGTTCAACGGCTCATTGCCACGCAGCTTTTCGCGCACGTTGTAGATTTGCGTCAGCGTGAGGCCGGGATGATCGGCCTGACATTGCTTGCGCAGCGCATCCAACTCTTCGGCAGCGGCGCGGATTTTGGATTTGAGGTCTTCCGAGGCGTTGGGGAAGGGGAAGGGATCGAATGTTCTCGTTTTTCTATATCGAACGTCACCCTTGTAAATACCAATGGAAAATGCATTGGCTTGAACCCATTTCAAATGATAACGAGAGATTAGGACTCCAAGATTATATGCGTCGTCAGAAGCGAAGCAAATTAGGGCATCGTCAGGCAGTATACTTCCGAGCCTCTTGCAAAACTCGCGGCGGAATTTGGCGGTCGGGGCCTGGTTGCTTTCGCCAGGGCGGTTTCGCGGCGTCGGCGGGGTCATCGGGCTTCGCGCGGCCCATTTTCCGTGATTTCGGGCGCGCGCCATCCGCCGCCCGCGCGGCACGCGCCTGATTTGCGCCGTGGGAGGCGAACTACGCCACCAACCGCATCAATTGCTCGACGGTGAGCGCCAGTACGCCGAACATCAGGTGGCAGTACACTTTCGCGGGACCGCGCACGCGCACGAAACGGCCGCCGTAATTATCCTTCAGCGCGCCGTTGACGCGCTCCGCCGAGCTGCGTTCGTTGTAGCGGATGTCTTCGGCTGTCGGATGGCCGACAAGCCGCCGCGCGCGCGGCTCGGCGTCGGCCTCCGCCTTGCCGCCGCGCCTCGGGTTGGCGTCGATGATCGGCACGTGGCCGAGCGCGCGGCTTTTTGCGACGATCTCCGGCGCGTCATAGGCGCTGTCCATGAGATCGTAGAGGTTCGTGACGCGCCGCGCCGTGATCTCTGCCAGCGGGAGCGCGACCTGGCTGTCGTGCACGGAGGCGGATGTCAGCAGGCACGACACGGGAATGTCGCCGTCGGCGGTGTCGATGTGCAGCTTGTAGCCGATCCAGCTGACCGTGTGGCCTTTCGAATTGCGTTTCGCGCCGACGTTGCAGGCTTTGGGAAGATCGGCCAGCATCTGC
>JANPPJ010000029.1:0-13265 GCA_031428455.1 Hyphomicrobiales bacterium
CGACGACATGCCATCCATTTCGCTCGGCGACCTGACGAAGCTCGATGAACTGGTTTTCGACCGTTTGGTGCGTCGTCGAGACTCGGGCATAGATTGCGATACGCTTCATTCGGAGGGACATTTGCGTCTCCCATGCTGGTCCGCAGCCTGTTGCTTCCCGTGAATTGTTTGTGAAAATGCTTGGAAGCGAGTGAGTTGAAGCCTTTGAAATCGCTAACAGCGTACCAAATTTGTGAATATCATGTCAATAAGTAAAACGGCTTTATATCAATGGCTTACGATGAAAAATGGCGCTTCTGGATCGACCGTGGCGGCACGTTCACCGATGTGGTGGGTTGTGATCCGCAAGGGCGCCTGCATGTGCGCAAGCTGCTCTCGGAAAATCCCGCCGCCTATACGGACGCAGCCGTTGCCGGCGTTCGCGCCCTGCTGAAGCTTGAGGACGGCGCGCCTATTCCGCGCGGGCTGGTTCATAGCGTGAAGATGGGCACGACCGTCGCAACCAATGCGTTGCTTGAGCGCATGGGCGCGCGCACCTTGCTGGTCACGACGCGCGGATTTCGCGATGCGCTGGAGATCGGCAATCAGGCGCGGCCGGACATTTTCGCGCGCAACATCATCAAGCCGGAACAGCTTTACACAGGCGTCATCGAGATCGACGAGCGCGTGCGCGCCGATGGAGGCATTGAACACGCGCTTGATGAAACAGCCGCGCGCGCAGCACTGAGTCAGGCGCACTCACGGGGCTATGAAGCCATCGCCATCGTCTTCATGCACGCATGGCGCTGGCCGAAGCATGAGCAACGCGTCGCCGCACTCGCGCGCGAAGCAGGCTTCACGCAGGTCTCCACCAGCCACGAGACAATCGCGCTCGTGAAATTCGTGCCACGCGGCGACACCACAGTGGCCGACGCCTATCTCACGCCGATCCTGCGCCGCTATGTGGATCAAGTTGCGCAAGAACTTGGGGCGCAAGAGCTTGGGGCGCAAGAATTGGGGGCCGAAGTAGACGGCGGCCCGCGCCTGCTGTTCATGTCATCGGCAGGCGGCTTGTCGTCGGCGCGTTTCTTTCAGGGCAAGGACGCCATCCTGTCCGGCCCGGCGGGCGGCGTCGTCGCCATGGCGCGCACCGCGCAGAGCGCCGGGTTCTCGCGTGTGATCGGGTTTGACATGGGCGGCACGTCAACCGACGTGACGCACTACGCAGGCTCCTATGAACGCGCGTTCGACAGCGAGGTCGCAGGCGTGCGTTTGCGCGCGCCGATGATGCGCATCCACACCGTGGCGGCGGGCGGCGGCTCCATCATTTCATACGATGGCGCGCGCTTGCGCGTAGGGCCTCAATCAGCGGGCGCATCGCCGGGCCCGCTCTCCTATCGGCGCGGCGGACCGCTCACAGTGACGGACGCCAACGTGATGACGGGCAAGATTCTGCCCGCGCATTTTCCCGCGCTCTTCGGCGAGCGTGGCGATGAACGCCTCGATGCGCAGGGCGTGCGCGAAGCCTTCGCGGCACTTGCAGAACGCATCGGCGATGGCCGCTCGCCGGAAGCTGTTGCAGACGGTTGCATCGAAATTGCCGTTGCGGGCATGGCCGAGGCGATCAAGAAAATATCTGTGGCGCGTGGATATGATGTGACGCGCTACGCGCTCAATTGCTTTGGCGGCGCGGGTGGCCAGCACGCCTGCCTTGTCGCCGATGCGCTTGGCATGAACACTGTGCTGCTGCACCCACTTTCCTCCGTCCTGTCAGCTTATGGCATGGGGCTCGCCAACATGAGCGCGCTGCGCACAGCAGCGGTGGAACACGCGCTTGATGCAGAAGGCCTTGCTGCACTCGAAACCGGAGTTGACGCGCTGGCGCAGGACGCGCGCGCCGGGTTGCAGGCGCAGGGCCTTGCAAGCCAGCTCATCACAACGCAAGCGCGCGTGCAGGTCCGCTATGCAGGCTCAGACGCAGCGCTCGAACTCGATGAGCCTTTCGGCAATGCTGCCGCGATGCGTGAGGCTTTTGAAACCCTGCACCGCGCACGGTTTGGTTTCATCGATCCGTCAAAAAGCCTTGTCATCGAGGCGGTCAGCGTTGAGGCGTCAGGCGGCGGCGAAGATCGCGACGAGCCGCAGCTTGATGAAGTGAAGACAGACCCGCAGGCCCATGCGCAAACGCAATTCTATTCACGCGCGCAGTGGCGTAAAGCGCGACTGTTTGTGCGCGAAGACTTATACCCCGGCCATGCGCTGAATGGACCTGCGCTCATCATTGAGGTGAACCAGACCATCGTTGTTGAACACGGCTGGCAGGCGCAGATCACGCCCAAGGATCACGTGCTTCTGACGCGCGTGGCGCCACGCGAAAAGCGCACAGCCATCGGCACAAAAGCCGATCCTGTTTTGCTGGAAGTGTTCAACAACCGTTTCATGTCCATCGCAGAACAGATGGGCGTCACGTTGCAGAACACGGCGTCTTCGGTGAACATAAAAGAGCGGCTGGATTTCTCCTGTGCGATCTTTGATGCGCACGCAAACCTTGTCGCCAATGCGCCGCACATTCCCGTGCATCTTGGCTCCATGGACCGCTCGGTGGAGACCATCGCGCGCCGCAATGGCGCGAACATCAGGCCGGGCGATGTATACGCCATCAACGCGCCCTACAGCGGCGGCACGCATCTGCCCGACATCACCGTCTGCACGCCAGTGTTTGACGAGAAGAGCACGCGCATCCTGTTCTGGATCGCCGCCCGTGGCCATCACGCAGACGTCGGCGGCATTGCGCCGGGCAGCATGTCGCCGCGCGCCACGAGCATCGAGCAGGAAGGCGTGTATATCGACAATTTTCCGCTCGTCTCGGGCGGCCGTTTTGCAGAAGCGGAAGCGCTCGCGCTGCTGACAAATGCAAAGTATCCCGCGCGCAATCCTGCGCAAAACATCGCTGATCTGAAGGCGCAGGTGGCGGCCAACGCACGCGGCGCCGCGCTTTTGCAGCAGATGATTGATGAGTTCTCGCTGCCTGTCGTCGAAGCCTACATGGGCCACGTGCAGGACAACGCAGAAGAAAACGTCCGCCGCGTCATCGCGCGACTTTTCGATTGTACTTTCAAGGTCGAACTCGATCAGGGCGCGCAAATCTGCGTCGCCATCAAGGTGGATCGCATTGCGCGCGAAGCGACAATCGACTTCACGGGCACGTCGCCCCAGCAGCCCGATAACTTCAATGCGCCCGAGCCGATTACGCGCGCGGCGTGTCTTTATGTTTTCCGGATGCTGGTGGATAGCGACATTCCCATGAATGCAGGCTGCCTGCGTCCGCTGAAAATCATTGCGCCAGAGGGCTCCATGCTGGCGCCGCGCTGGCCCGCCGCCGTTGTGGCTGGAAACGTCGAGACGAGTCAGGCCGTCGTAGATTGCCTGTTTGGCGCTCTTGGCGTGCTTGGCTCCGCGCAGGGCACGATGAACAATCTCACCTTCGGAAACGCCCGCCATCAATACTATGAAACAATCTGTTCCGGCGCGCCTGCGGGCGAAGGCTTCCACGGCGCCGCTGCCGTGCACACGCACATGACGAACTCACGCCTCACCGACCCGGAGGTGCTGGAGCTGCGCTTTCCGGTCGTTCTCGAAGACTTCCACATTCGGCGCGGCTCGGGCGGCAAGGGCCGTTTTAATGCGGGCGATGGCGTCAGCCGCACGATCCGCTTTCTCGAGCACATGGAGTTGGCGATACTCTCGGGTCGTCGCCGCGTTCGCGCGTTCGGCGTCGAGGGCGGGCAAGCGGGCGAGCTGGGGGAAAATCAGCTGCACCGCGCGGACGGCAGCGTCGAGCCTCTTGGAGGCTGCGGCTTCAATGATGTGGCCCGGGGCGACAGCGTGACCATCGTCACGCCAACCGGCGGCGGCTGGGGCCGCATATGACCTTTTGTGCATTTGCAAGATCGACCCTTCCCCATCGGGCTGCGCCATGGCAGAACGCCTGCGCAGGCGTTTCGAAAAAAACGCCTTGGGAGGGACTATGAAAAACATCATTTCATGTGCGTTGGTCGCCAGCGCTCTGGTCATTTCAGGCAACGCCGCTTGGGCGCAGCCAGCCGAAACCGTCGCGCAATATCCTAGCCGTCAGGTGCGTCTCATCGTGTCGGCAGCGGCAGGCGGCGGCAACGATCTCATCGCCCGCATCGTTGGGGAACGGCTACAGAACAGGTGGGGCCAGACGGTCACGGTGGAAAATCGCCCCGGCGCCGGCAACAACATCGCCGCCGAGTTTGTCTTCCGCGCGCCCCCTGATGGCTACACGATCCTCGTGTCCCCGCCGGCTCCTCTGGTTGTCAACGCGGCGCTGTTCAAGGAGCTGCGGTTTGATCCCAAAAAGCTGGAGCCGGTCACGGTCTCGTCGTCCATCCCCAACATGCTGGTGGTGCGCGGCAACGCGCCGTGGAACACCGCGAAGGAATTCATCGCATATGCGAGGGCCAATCCGGGCAAACTGTCCTACGCATCGCAAGGCATTGGCACGACGGGCCACCTCACAGGCGCTTTGTTCGAAATGCTGATCGGCACGAAGCACGCGCATGTGCCCTATTCCGGCGCCGCGCCCGCGCTCAACGACCTTGCGGCCAATCACGTTGACTTCATGTTCGCGGACATCGGCACAATCATGCCGCTCGCGCAGGCCGGCAGGGTGAAGATGCTCGCCGCCACCATGAAGGAAACCCCCAAACAGGCGCCCGGCGTGCCGACGATTGCCGAGGCGGGGCTGCCGCTGCTGCTGTCAGACACCTGGACCGCCTTTACCGCACCTCCGGGCACGCCGCTCAACATTCGCGAGAAGTTCGCGGAGGCCGTTCGCGAGATCATCTTCTCGGCGCCGATCGTCGCGCGGCTCGATCAGCTGGGCGTCGTGCCTCTGGGCCTGCGCCCCAACGAGATGGCGGAACTGGTCGCCTCTGAATCAAAGCGCTGGACCGACGTCGTCGAGAAGGCGAACGTCCGGCTGCAGCAGTAAGGATCGGGGCGTTCGCGCCCCGCGTCATACGCGGGCTTGACCCGCGTATCCAGACTCCAGGCTGCTCGCATGGATAGCCGGATCAAGTCCGGCTATGACGCGCGGAGGGATTGACGCAATTGCGTCCACGACGCAGCGCCATAACGTCCTTTGCTAGTCCCCGATTTCGCCGGGCGGCACGAACACGCCATCGTCGCGCAGCATGCCGCCGCGCGCGGCGAGTGCGGGTTGACGCTGCATCTGGAGGGGCGCCGTAATATCCAGCCCCATCCGCGCGCCATACCGGGCGGTAGCGCCCATGGGCGCTTGCGGCAGCAGCCCCGGGCGCACCAGCGCAGCAGTCGCCTGACGGCTCATGGCCACCTGGTTGCGATTGCCGCCCATGCTGCGCGCCATGTCGATTTCGGGCTCCAGCAAAGGCGGGTCCGGCAGATCATCGAGACGCGGACGCGGCGGCAGGTCGCGCAACACAGGCCGGCAATAGCGGCGCGGACCCTGCGATGTGTTTCCATGCATCGCCAGATCGACGTGGAAATGGTTGTAGTGGAGCGCGTTGGAGCCTGGCCCCAGCACAGTGGTGAAATGATCGCAGGCGCCAATGTGAGCCTCGCGCAGAAAGCCCTTCTCCTGCTCGTCGCCCCTGGTCCAACCCTTGATGAGGGTAACCGTCCGCCCGTCGGCAAGGCGGAAGCCGCCGATGTCGAGCGCGTTGCCGAACGCGTGTTCGGAGAGCTTCGCGCCGCTCTTGTTGTTGATGGGCCGGCAGCCGTAGGAGCCCATCGTATCGATCTGTGTGACCGGCTGTTTGAAACGCGCCCATGCGGCAGGCTGTATGACGTCCAGCATCCACTTTTCGAGGGCTTCGGTCATGGGACAGTTCAATGTGGCGGCAGACGAGATCGCGACCGTGCCGTCTTTCAACGCGGCGACCTTCAACGGCTGGTTCAGTCCGCAAATGCCGGGGCCATCGATGGCGCGGGCCGGCTGAACATAGGCGTTCATGCGCACAGCGCGCCGCGCCATGCAGGCCTTGTCTGCGGCTTCACGCCATGCCGGACGCTGCGGGCGCTCGAAGAGCCCGCATCCGGGAAGCGTCGCGATCACGCCCGCGACCAGCATGAAAGGCAGAACTCTACGCGCCATTCGCGACAATTGCGCGCGATTGATTAAGCGCTGTTAAAGGATGACGGTTAACGCTGGGTAAGATGCGGAAACAGCGATGCGTTGCTCTGCAACCTCCGCCTCAGCGGCGCGCAATCATGTGCACAGCATAAAAAAATCCCCGCCTCTCGACGGGGATCTGTCTTCATTGTCTCACGCAAGTGGTTATGCGCTGGCGCGGTCTTCTGTGGGCCCGTGGCGCTCGCGCATGAAACGCTCGAACTCTTCGCGATCCTTCGCCTGGCGCAGGCTCTCGATATAGTCGGCGAATTCACGCTCGGCGGCTTCGAGCTTGCGGCGCTCTGCTTCCAGGCGGGCAAGTTCGCCCTCACGCCAGCCGTCGAAGGCGCTGTTGCCTGACGAGCGGCTCATCGTGAAGCCCCAGTCCCGCGCGGCCGGCGCGGTGCTGTTCGTGCGACAGGCAAAGCCGCGGGTCAGTCCAGGCCAACGCTTCATCACATTCTCCTCAAAGGCGCCGCGCGCGGCTGTGACCATATCGGTGGGATAGCCCTGCCGGTTGCGCCAGAGCTTGACCAGAAGAAGGGCGAGGCCGACCGCCCACCAGATCATGAAACCGACAACAACCGCTGCGATTTCAATGACCCGCCACCGTGGCTGGGCGCTGCGCGCAGGCATTGCTGACTCAGCCGACGCATTGGCGGCGCCGGACCAGGCGTTGGACCAGGAGTTAGACCAGGAGTTAGACCAGGCGTTGGGAGGCGAATTCATGTCACGGGCTCCTTCTGGATGGCATGTAAATGTAATTTACATTCACATAGGTCCAGCTTCAAGGGGCCGGGCGCAGGTTTCGCAAACTTTACAAAGTTCGGTCGAAAAGCCGCTCAGGAAGCGAGCGCCTCGCGCCGCAGGTTCTGTGCGATCTGCCAGACCTTGTAAGGCTTGGAAATGAACGGGACATCCTGCAGCAACGCCGGAATCTCGTGTTTCAGCGCGCCCGAAACAAAGACGAAGGGAACCTTGCGCCGATGCAATACGGCCGCGACGGGGAAAATCTTGCCGTCCGGCATGTCGATATCGAGGAAGGCGAAATCAATCGGCATGTAAGCGCAACGGCGCGCTTCAGCCAGCGTTGAGGCTATGCGGATATTTGCGTCAGCGGTGTCTCTCACAATGCATTCGAGGTCAAAAGCCACAAAAGGATCGTCTTCAACGATGAGAATCCGCACACCACACTCCGTTCGCGGAACCAGCATGCCCCTCCGCTCTGTACGAAATGCGTCAAATGGCCGAAAGTTCCATAATCGGATGACATTAATGCGAATGCGAAGCTCTCGAGCCCCGGGGCGATCCCTCAGCCGCCTCGCACGAGCGCCTGCACGCCGGAGTTCAGCAAGCTGTAGGCGTCTGAGCCGCCCGCATCCGGCAGATAACCGCCAAGCATAAGTGTCGCGGCGCCGTGAGAAAGCGCCCAGACTTGCAAAGCGAGATGTTCGGAATCCGAACCGCTGCGGCGTTGCGCCCGCAGCACCGCGCCAGCCGCCTCATTGAGCAACGCGAACGACTGGGCGGCGGCGACAGGCGGACCGGCCGCGCCCCGCGGGCAGGCAGCGTCCAGTTCCTGCGCGCGGGAGAACATGCTGCGATAATAGCCGGGCTCCTGCTGGGCAAAATCGAGATACGCCCTACCGATGCGGGCGAAAGCCGTCTCGGGGTCTGGCCGGCCATCGTCCCATGCCTGTTTCAATCCTTCGTTGAAGAGGTCAAAACCGCGTCGGGCGACCTCACACATCAACGAGTCGCGATCGCTGAAATGGCGATACGGCGCGGCTGGCGTCACGCCCACGACACGAGCAGCCTCCGCCAGGCTGAAGCCCCTCGGCCCTCGCTGCTCGATCAGGTTGCGCGCAGCTTCGATCAAGGCCTCTTTCAGCCGACCGTGATGATAGCCCCGGCGCCCCGTTCCAGCATCAGCCTCCCCCCTTTCGTCTGCTGCACTGCCGTTCAAGGTGTCACCGCTCAAATTTTTCTCGGGCTTGAGTATCAGGCTCTTGCCGCACAAAAACCAGTCATGCCGCATTGCACGCGGCGGAACCGCGCTTGGCCGAATGCTATTTACAAGTTAACACTCTTTAATCCCAGGTGCGGGCCGCCTCCATCCCGGATGCACGCCCCAGGCGAGGGAGCGGAACGATGATCGGAAGCCAGAGTCTGGAATTCGTGGGAATCGTAGCGTCTCTTCTCTTTATAGGGGCGATCGCGCTTGGCGTTTTCTGAAGTTCGCCGCCTCAATCTTTATAACACGGTAGCAACCACACCGTATCTGCCTCACTTGCAGGCAGACGCAAGCAGCCCGATATTGGTGTTTCGAGCGTGCATTGAAACCGCGCGTCTCAAAGGGAGATGATACATGAATTCGCAGAACACGCGTACCGCTGGCCGCTTCACGGCAGTCGCCGCAGCGCTGGTCCTCGCGTTTGCCCCCGTGTTGGCCGAAGCTCGCGCCGGTAAAGGCTCCAGCTCTGGCAGCCGCGGTGAGCGCACGCAGAGCGCAGCGCCCAGCACCAACACGGCGCCCGGCGCGGCGCAGTCGTTCCAGCGCTCCAACCCTGCCCAGTCCACCCCGTCCGCGGGCGCGGCCCGTCCCGGCGCTGCTGCAGCAGCGGCTCCTGCAGCCGCAGCGGGCGGCATGTTCTCGTCGCCTTTGGCGCGCGGCATTATGGGTGGCCTGATTGGCGCCG
Organism: Hyphomicrobiales bacterium; assembly: GCA_031428455.1. Classification (GTDB taxonomy): domain Bacteria; phylum Pseudomonadota; class Alphaproteobacteria; order Rhizobiales; family Beijerinckiaceae; genus Terripilifer. The sequence continues at coordinate 8,857 of JANPPJ010000029.1, forward strand.
GCATTATGGGCATGCTCATGGGCTCCGGCCTGCTTAACGGTCTTGGCAGCCTCGCTGGCATCTTCGGTCTCCTTTTGCAGCTCGCCCTCATCGGCGGCGTTGTATGGCTGGCCGTGTCCTGGTGGCGTCGTCGCCAGCAGCCGCAGATGGCGGCTCCGATGGGCTACCAGCGCGCCACGGGCCCTGACCCGGTTGCGCCCGCGCAGCCTCAGACAGATGCCCCGCGCTCGGCGCTTGGCGGCATGGGTCGCCTGGGCGGCCTCGGCGCAATGGGCGGCGGCGCAATGGGCGGCGGCGCGACAAGCGCTGGCGGCGGCTCGGCTTTCGGAACCCCGACGCGGCCCCTGAAGCTGGACGGCGTTGATTTCGAGCGCTTCGAGAAGGTGCTCGAGGAAGTACAGGGCGCCTACTCGCAGGAGGACATCGGTCACCTGCGCCGCATCTCGACACCCGAGATGGCCGGTTACTTCGAAGAGGACATCGCTGAACAGCAGGCGAAGGGCCTCATCGCAAAGACCGGTGGCGTGAAGCTCTTGCAGGGTGATCTTTCGGAAGCCTGGAGCGAGACAAACGGCGATTACGCCACCGTCGCCATGCGCTACGAGATCTTCGACGCCGTGCTTGAGCGCGAGACCAACAAGGTCGTCAGCGGCAACCTCACGACGCCGACGGAAGTCACCGAAATCTGGACGTTCCTGCGCCAGAACGACTCCGGGCCACAGGCCTGGGTGCTCGCAGCGATCCAGCAGGTCGAAAACGAGCAGACGCACTAACAACTGCTTTGACAGATACCAAAGGCGGGCCTCGTGCCCGCCTTTTTTATTGTATGCACGACGCGCGCGCCGATCCATGTGCCGCCAAATGGCTTCGACGTCGCCACAAGCGCAACAGTGCGCCTGCAGGCGGAATCGCAACCGGGCATTGCGACTCGCAATCGCAGCTTTCGGGCGTTATCTTGCGGGCTGGCATCGGGAGTTGTGTAATGGAATCCTCGCGCAAATCGCCGCGCGACATCGCCCGCCGCATGTCGGAAAAATCGCGGGACATGAAAGCCAGCGGTAGCGGGACCTGGCGGCGCGAAACCTACATGCTTCCCCGCGGTGAAGCGCGGGCGAAAACGCGCGAATGGTTCGACCGCTTTCCCAAAGCTGCGTACATGACCGAGATCGAATTCTGGCGCGAACTGGATGATGACGTCATCGAGTTCACAATTCGCCGCCTGCCGACTGCAGATTGACGCGCATTCAACATTCGCCGCTTCAATAAACGAGCGCTGCTTTTCGTAACCTCACTTGCTCGCATGCAAGTCTAGACACTGCCTCGTCTCGTCACGGCATCCCTTTAACAGATCGTTAAGCTAACTAACTCGATGGGCGGCCAACATTTGTTAGTTATCAAAATACCAACACCAGCGGTTAACTGTGCGCGAGGCAAAGCCTTAAGCTGAACGCTTTCAATTTTAAGGCGTGCGGCGTGAATCAGCTTCGCCGCCACAGTCACGCCGCTTTGTGCGCCTGCCGCATCACGAATTTGCTTACCTTTACCGTCTATGAATCCAACCCATCGACTGCGCGCATTCTGGCGTCGTCGCACATGACGGTCGCCCATCTGGCGGCCCTTCTGTTGGAGTAAATTTGATGCGTACCTTTCGTCTGGCCGCTTTGGCGTTTCCCTTTCTGGCCCTCGCCCCGGCGCAGGCGGCTGACATCCCGAACCGTGGTTTTGCCCCGGCTCCGGCCGCAGCGTTCTACACCCCGCCCCCGTTCTCGTGGACCGGTTTCTATGTCGGCCTGAATGGCGGATACGGCTGGGGATCGCTCGGCAACATCGGCAACACCACATTCGGCAAGCCGTCTGGTTTCACGCTAGGCGGAACCGTTGGTTTTAATTATCAGGTCAACCAGTTCGTCATGGGCGTCGAAGGCGACCTCAACTGGACGAACATTGACTCGACCGCACGCACGCTGATTCCTGGCCTGCCGCCCACAACGTCTGTGAACACCGCTGGCGTGAACTGGATGGGTACGCTGCGGGCCCGCGTTGGTTTCTCGCTTGATCGCGCGCTTATCTTCGCGACCGCTGGTTACGCTGGCGCCTCCCTTGAAATGAACTACGACAACCTGACGCTTCCTGTGGCTGGCAAAGAATCTGCCTGGCGCAACGGCTGGGCGGTTGGCGGCGGCATCGAATACGCCTTTTCAAGGAACATCTCCGCCAAGACCGAATATCTCTATACCTCATTTGGATCGCAGGATGCCTTCGTCGGTACGCCCTATGTCACGCGCGGCGAGTTGACGGTGTCCCTCGTGCGCGCGGGCGTAAACTACCGGTTCTAATTGCATTATATTACAATTACACAGTTATTGCGAAGGCCCGGCTCACGCTGGGCCTTTTGCTTTTACAACACAGTACATTCGGCTATGGTCTGCGCGCGTTGGAGCATCGGCGCGTTACGTTGAATCAAGGGAGATTTTCATGGGCCTCTGGAACTTCGCGAAGTCCGTCGGCGCGAAACTGTTCGGCGCGTCCGAGGCGCAGGCGGCCGACGCCGACACGCTGAAGAAGGAAGCTGAAAAGCACGGCCTCGACATGTCAGGCGTTGACGTCAAGGTTGAAGGCGACAAGGTTGTGCTCTCCGGCAAGGCCGTGAGCACGGAAGAACTTGAAAAGATCATGCTCGCCGTCGGCAACACAACTGGCATTGCGCAGGTCGAGAGCAATGTAGCTGTCACCAAGACCACTGCCGAGTCGCGCACCTACGAAGTCAAGAAGGGCGACACTCTCTGGAAGATTTCGGAAGAGATGTACGGCAAAGGCAAGGGTGGCCAGTACAACATCATCTTTGAAGCCAACAAGCCGATGCTGTCGCACCCCGACAAAATCTATCCCGGCCAGATCCTGCGCGTTCCATCGCTCTGATCTTCAGGTTTGTTATTCGTTACAGGGGCCGGAGGTTCACAGCCTTCGGCCCTTTGCCTTTCTTGTCCGGCTCGATGTCGAAGCCGATGCGCTGGTGCTCTGCGAGGCCCGGCAGACCAGCCTGCTCCACAGCGCTGATGTGAACGAAAATATCGGCGCCTCCGCCATCTGGCTTGATGAAGCCATAGCCTTTCTCCGGCTTATAGAATTTGACCGCCCCCTGCTGCATGACGCGCCCCTTTCCGGCCGATCACAAGGATCAGCATTCGGGCGCCCTGCAATTCGTGAAGCCCGCCGCTCTTCGGCTTCACGGCCCCGATCCGCCAAAGCGCCCGGTCCCCTCGTTCAGCAGGTAAGGAGCCTGCGCTCCAGCTTTAAAGCTGGTGCATTACGCGGCGTTTGGCAAGCAGCTAGCTCAACGACGATTTTTAGAGCGGGCCCTGCTCGATGCGCACGCCGGCCCCGGCCCCAAGGGCCAAAACCTTGCCAAGCCACGGCAGCATCACCCTCGCCTCTTGCGCCAGTACGAACGGCGGGTTGATGATCGCCAGACCGTTGGCGACAAGCCGTCCCTCCGGCGTGGGCGCAGCCACCGCCAGCTCCAGCCGCAGCAACCTGCCGTCACACACTTGCGCAAGGCTGCGATAGAAATCATCGATGATCCGGCCATCCTTCACCGGATGCCAAAGCGCATAAACGCCCGTGGGCCACTTGGCGTAGGCGGACGCAAAAGCCTTGCCCAGCCGCTCGAACTCGTCCGTCGCTTCAAATGGCGGATCGACCAGCACAAGGCCCCGGCGCTCGGCTGGCGGCACGAAGGCGTTGAGCGCCATGTAGCCGTCAAGGGCGAGTATCTTCATGCGGTGATCGCGGCCCATGGCAAGCCGCAGCTTTTCAACGTCGATCGCGTGCAGTTCGCAGAGTGTCAGCCGGTCCTGTTTGCGCAACATTGCCTGCGCCAGCGCAGGCGAGCCTGTGTAGGACTCTGGTCTTCCCTCATCATCGCAGGGCCCCAGCGTCTTGAGCCAAGGGGCCAGCAGCGTAGCAATCTGCGGCGAGCGCTCCGCCTTCATCACCCGCGCAATGCCGTCGCGCCACTCTCCCGTGCGCGACGCTTCATCGCTCGCAAGATCATACCGGCCAACGCCTGCGTGCGTGTCGAGATAGCGCAGCGGCGCATCCTTGCGCATCAGATAATCGAGAATGCGCGCGAGGATGGCGTGCTTGAAAACATCAGCGAAATTGCCGGCGTGGAAGGCGTGGCGATAATTCATGACGTCTCATTTTTCTTCAGGATGACTACCGCACTATTTTGGATAAAGCGCGCGGGCGCCCCCTCATCCGACCTCCGCTGCGCGGAGGCCACCTTGTAACATCGACCTGTGGCAAACTGGTCTGGTTCCGTGAAGGAACGGCCTGTTCCCGGCGGCCACCGGGAACAGGCATGGCTGTCTGATCGGAAGCCACCATGGTCATGTGTGACCGAGGAG
>JANPPJ010000030.1:0-3818 GCA_031428455.1 Hyphomicrobiales bacterium
ATCAGGCTAATGCTCAGAAAACTATGCAATCCGGTGTGATCTCTTCGGACAGACTCTAAAGGCGGCGTGTTGGTAAATATAGACTTGGTTGTTTCAAATAAGACTTCAATCCAAACTAGGAAAATCCTCCGGAACGTGTCAAGCGAATCGCTAGAGCAGTCTCCGGGCTGATTAAATCGCAGGGCATGTCCGAATCGAGCGATTTTTGCGAACGCATTGTTGCCGCCGTCGCGCGCATCTGTCCTCGGGGTGCATAGATGTCGTGATGAATGATGCCCAGGAAGGCCAGTGCTCGCGCGCACAAGCGGCGTGCTTAGGGCGATTGGATGGAGCCATGCGCGCAGGAGCCTACCTCTCCCTCAGCGCCTTCGCCACGTGATCCGTCAACGGCTTGGTTAGATAGCTAATGACGGTTCGCTTGCCCGTCAGGATGAACGCCTCAACCGGCATGCCGGGGGTGAGTTTTAAGCCTATCAGGCGACGTAGCTCCTGGTCTTCGAGTTTAATGCGGACGAGGTAGTAGGGCGCCCCCGTCTTTTGATCTTGCGCGACGTCCGCGCTGACGAGGCTGACTGATCCCGTAAGTTCAGGTGTCGTGGTCTGATTGAACGCTGAGAAGCGGAGCAAGGCTTCTTGATCCTGTCGGACACTGTCGTTGTCTTGCGGCGCGATACGAACTTCAACACGCAACGTGTCGGCGTTTGGCACGATAAACATCGCCGGCTCGCTGGGATTGATGACGCCGCCGAGGTGTGGACGGAATTGCGATCGTCGACGAAACCGGAGTCGCGATGGCGCGGGGCGAGGAAGGACGCATTCGCGTGCGCAGCGAAGCCATGGCCTGGCCTTATGCAGGCAATCTTGTCGAGACAGAGGCGGTAAAAGGCGACGGCTGGTTTCATCGACATCGGACGCATCGATCACGATGGTCTGCTGATAGTGGCGGGCCGTCGCGACGAGGTGATCAATTGCGGCGACGCAAAGTTCACACCCGAAATCATAAAGGAGAATATCCGGCGACACCCGAAACTGGCCAGCGCCGCCGTCGTGCGAATGCCCAACCACGAACCCTGGCTTGCGGTGATGTCGCCGGAACCGGTCACGGTTCAGGAGATCAACGACTGGATCGTCCGACCCCTGCGGGGCGAACTTGCGGGCGTTGAGATCGCCAGGACGTTTTGCGTAGCGGAAATTCCGCTCGCCCGGAATGGGAAGATCGCACGCGAGGACTTGCTGCGGCTTCTTTTGTCGTTGGCCTGATGTCCGCCGCGTAGCGCCGCCTCACGTTGCCTCTCAGCGCGCAAAGCGTGCAATCAAATTTAGAACTCATAGAAAACATTGCTTTATCGGCCGGCGCGATTACACAATCGCTCGGGCTGCCCTCAACTGGTTGCATCCCGCCAGTTGACGAGCGGCGGTTCTCCGCCTCCTGAGAAAACGGAGCGATGTTGCGATGTGCTTCCTCCGAACTGGTCTCACTGGCCTTCTGATGGTCGCCTGCGTGAACTCTGTCAGCGCGCAGGAAGCCGCATGGCCAACGGGCACGATCAATCTCGTCGTGCCTCTGGCCGCCGGCGGGCCGGTCGATGCTTTGGCGCGCATCATCAGCGATGTCGTCGCGAAGTCGTCCGGGCGGCAGATTGTCGTTGTGAACATGGTCGGAGCTGGCGGCAACATTGGCGCCGCGACGGTCGCGCGAGCCCCTCCCGATGGGCTGACCTGGCTTCTCACCCTGGATACAGTGCTCACCGTGAACCCCAATATTTACAAGAACATGGGCTTTGATCCCGACCGCGATCTAGAGCCGGTCGCAACTATTGCCCACAGCGCGCTCGTCCTTGTTGTCAATCCGAAAAACGCTCCCGTCAAGACGCTCGCCGCCCTCGTGACGGAATCCCGATCGAAACCCGTCAGTTTTGCTTCCGCAGGCGCCGGTACGCCGGCTCATCTTGCGTTCGAGTACCTGCGGACGGTGTCCGGTCTGCAGGGACTGCACGTGCCTTACCGTGGCGCCGCACCTGCTCTCCAGGACATCCTCTCCGGCGCGGTTGACGCTGGGTTTATCGGCGTAGCACCGGCGCTGCCGCTGATTCGCTCTCGCACGTTGCATGCGGTGGCCGTTTCAACCGACGTACGCTTACCCATGCTTCCGGACACACCTTCGGCGGCGGAGGCGGGACTCACTGGTTTTGACGCTCGATTTAAGTTCTTGCTGCTCACGCCGCGCGGTGTGCCGGAAGCTGTCAGGAGAAGCTTCTCTCACGCCATCCGTGCGGCTGTGGAAGATCCGAAAGTCTTGCAAATACTTCGCAATCTTTCCATTGAGCCGTCGTTCTCGGAGGGACCTGCCGTCGCGCAGGGTATCGCCGACGAGCGACGCAAGTGGGCCGAAATCGTATCATCGACCGGGTTGCGCGAGCAAAATTAGGTCTGCCGCCGGAAGCAAATTCAAAACTTCATACTTGTTACCTAAAAGCAACAGATTCCGTCGGCATATTAGGGTAATTTCAATCGCGTGGGTCTTTATTTTTTGGGGGGCGCCTCCTGCTGGCGCTGGCTGAAGACTACAAGGAGCGAAAATGAAATTTTATAACACACTTTTTGCCTCCGCTGCGGCGGGTGCATTGCTGGCCGGCGGCGCGCTCGCTGCTGACCTTCCCGTCCGCTCCGCCGCTCCGGCTCCGATGGTGTATGCCGCTCCGATCTTCACATGGTCGGGTTTCTATGTCGGCGTGAACGCCGGCTACGGCGGCGATCGCTTCTCAACGAGGACGGAAGCCTATATCTGCGGCGACGGTTGCCAAGACTATTATGACACGAGAAAGATTCGCTCGAGCGGTGGCTTTGCGGGTGCACAGATCGGCTACAATTGGCAGTTCGCCAACCGTATGGTGCTTGGCTTGGAGGCCGATTATCAATTTTCAGGCATCAAGGGCGACGGCCGCACGTTCGGCTATCTTGAGTCAGATGGCTACGGCCGCACCTACGGCGCGGAAGGCTACCTCAGCTCGAAGGTCAGCAGCTTTGGCACTGTTCGCGCTCGACTCGGCTACGGGTTCGATCGTTCGCTGCTTTACGTAACCGGCGGCTACGCCTTTGGCCGAGTGAAGACCAGCGGCTATCTTGACCTTTACTCCGGTTACTCATCCGAAAGCACTTCGTTCTCGCGTTCAAATAACATGAGTGGATTTACGGTTGGCGCGGGTCTCGAATATATGCTGACACAAAACCTCAGCTTCAAGACCGAGTACCTCTATGTCGACCTCGGCAAGAAGTCGGTAGGGACCTACGACACCGGCAAGTCGGGCGCGACGAGCCGGGTCGACGCGCGCTTCCACCTAGTGCGCGCAGGCCTGAACTACCGCTTCGGCGGGGCGGCGTCTGCTCCGGTCCTCGCCCGCTACTGAGCTCTGGATCCTTCCGAAGAAAACGAAGCCTGGCGGAAACGCCAGGCTTTTTGTATTCATTCGGACAGCTTGGGAGGGCGGCCGATGCTCGACGTGTTGAGCTCCATTTATGCTTTTGGCCGGCTTCACGCCGACCGGCCCGCCATCGTCACCGCGGACACTGTGATCACTTACGGCGACTTTTTACGTGCGGTGCTCTCCGTAGAACAGCGGATCGCGACGTTGGATCTCGACACCGATAAGCCGGTGGCGGTCGTCATCAACAACCCGTCGCGGCATCTGGCCGTTACGCTGGCTCTCGCGAAACTCGGTTACGCAACCATCTCGCCGGCGCGTCAATCACTGGCGAACGCCGTCGAAATTGGTGTTGGCGCAGTCATCGCCGACGACATGCTCGCGACGGCCCCCGCG
>JANPPJ010000031.1:0-3587 GCA_031428455.1 Hyphomicrobiales bacterium
CGCCAAGACTGACGAGATGCGACAGGTCTTCGATCTGGTCTTTGGCAGCCACGTGCTCGGCCGACCCATCGCGGCCCCGCCCGGACTGCCCGCTGACCGCACCCGGACACTGCGCGCGGCGTTCATGGCGATGGCTGCCGACCCGCAGTTTCTAGCCGAAGCGGAAAAGGCCAACCTGCCCATCAAGGCCAGCGACGGCGCGACGGTTGAAAAGCTTTTCCAACGGTTCCTGACTTCGTCGCCCGAGGTTGTGGCGTTGGCGGCAAAAGCGATCAAGGACTGACCTCACACAGGCGCAGCGAGCGGCCGCATGGTCTAAAGCAAAACGCGCGGCCCGTGAGGACCGCGCGTCTGCTAGTTTAAGCTGTCGCCTAGTTCTTCTGGCGGGCTACGATGCCATCCTTGATGTCGTTGTAGACGCTTTCAGGCACAATCTTGCGGGCGAGGAGTTCATCCTTACCCTTGAAGGGCCGACCCTTGACGATGGCTTCCGCCCGGGCGGTTCCGACGCCCTTGAGCGTCTGAAGATCGGTAAGGGACGCTGAGTTGATGTCGATGAGGGTCGCAACCGGCTTTGCTGGCATGGTCGCTGCGGGCGCCGTCACCGCTGGCTTGACTGGCGTGGTTGCAGGGGCTTGCGCAGGGGCCTGCGCCATCGCGGAACCAGAAACAGCGGCGGCGAGAACGAGTGCTGCAAAAAGGCTCTTGTGCATCTTACTCTCCATTACGGCGAAAACCTTCACCGACAAAAACGAGAATGCGCCAGCTCGAATGAACGAGAGCTGAACCGTTCGTTCATATGCCCTCAGAGGCGCGGCTGTTCTCGCCAGACTGCGCGGTCATCGGCCTGACGAAATCAGGGTGTTCGTGGGCCTTTGGACTATTGGGCGTACCGCTTGCATGGTACTCGAACCGCCGCGTGCTGACGGACTTCAATCGGCACCGCAAACACCGCAGACGTAGCCCTACGTCAATGACGGCGACGCCCTCGGGCAGCGCATTCACGTCGATCTGCGCCGCGTGTCCGCAAAGCGTTTCCTCGCAGATTGCATCGAGAGACCGCACGCCAAGCGACCGCATGTTTTCAAGGGTTATCGATTGGAATAGCGCGCTGCCCAAGGAGAAAGGGGAGGCCTAGGCATTATCCAGTCGCTCACCTCGGGCAACGATGCGCAGCGCGTGGTCAGGCAGGGGCCGCTGCAGAGAAAGGAAGCGGGCGCCAAGGTCCTCGAGCGGATGCGAGGGAAAGCTACCGCTATTCCGCGCCACGGAGCCCAAGGCGGAATATCATCCCGCCTAACTTGAGTTTCGTTGGTCAGGTTCCCGATCTAATCACTCCGGTGCCGACCATCGATTCTAAGTGGATTTCTTCAAAACGCCTTTTGCGAGATGAGACCTTCACTCATGCTTTGGGTGCGTGTTGCCTCACCCACTCCGCATAACGGTCCATCCAACGCTGCAGGAAATCGCGGCTGGTAGGACCGATAGAGCCGTCGGCCTCAAAAAGGTTGTCCTTCGCCTGCACAAAGACCTCGGGCTGGCCGAGCGTGGGGACATCAAGGTAGGCGAGGATAGTGCGCAAATGCTGCTGTGCTACAGCGGTTCCGATGACCCCAACTGAGATGCCTATAACGCCGGCTGGCTTTCCTGCCCATGTGTTCTTACCATAGGGCCGGGAGGCATGATCGAGAGCGTTCTTGAGGACTCCGGGGATCGAGCGATTGTATTCCGGTGTTGCAAAGAGCAATCCATCCGACTGACTGATTTGCTCCTTAAACCGATGTGCTGCTTCACTTGGGGCAGCATCATCGTCCTGATTGTAGAGGGGCAGATCACCAAGGGGCACCTCACGGAAAGAGAAGTCCGTTGGGGCAAGTTTAGTCACGCCCCTTGCTAGCTGAAGATTGAAACTGTCTCGACGCAAGCTTCCGACGATAACTGCGATGTTGTATGGCATAGTCATACTCCGGGGCGGATTATGTGTTTCGGGTTAAGCCTTCCGCTATGATTTAGGACGTCCCCGACTTCTTGGGCAGCGAGATTAACTCGATCCTATCCAGCGGCGCATTGATTTCAATCCCAGCCGGACGTCGACTCGGTTACAGAGCCTCACATCAAAAATCGACGTCCCGGCGAAGCTTCCGGACAAGCGGTCAAGCTGAAGTTGGGAGAATCAAGTGGGGAACGCTGACATATGACGACACATCAAACTCTAACCATGTTAAGGCGTCCGGAACCCGCGAAAATCGCCAGCGGCACCATTCGGCGTCCGCCCAATCCCGTGATGTAAACATCGTGTTTGTAACTGAACCACTGAAAACGTGCAGGGCCTCAGAAAAAATTACACGAGGTGTTCGTCGCCTGCTTGCGACATCAGGCTACTCGACCGTTTGCGAACTTGTCCTGCCAAACGGACGCCGCGCAGACGTTGTGGGGATCTCCCCTACAGGCCGCGTGATCATCGTCGAGATCAAAACATCGGCCGCAGATTTCAGGGCCGATACAAAATGGCCTGAATACCTCTGCTATTGCGACCAGTTTTACTTTGCATTGGCCGAGGACGGGCCAATCGAATTGATACCCGCCGATGTCGGCCTCATTCTTGCTGACCTCTACAGCGGTGAAATTGTGCGTGTCGCGCCGCATCAACTCATGGCTGGAGCGCGGAGACGCCCCGTGCTTCTCTCATTCGCGCGTCATGCGGCCCATCAACTGCATACGCTTCAAGACAGCCAGTTTAAGGGCGCCTATTCGCTTTGAGTGCTATCAGGGTGCACAAAACTCATGATGCTGAGGGACGGGTGTGCGGCGCGCTCGCCGCTGTAATGCCGTCTACGTACGTTTACCGCACCGAGAGTCCGATGGTTCAACCGGCCCCCTGAGCAGACCCTAGCGGAGCTGTACGCGCGTGCGCGCGAGGAGGTCCGCACCTGCATAGTGCATGAGGCCGCGCCGGGTTCCACCATCATGGTGGCAAGTTGGAGGAGTTGGAGTAGTTGGAGGAGTTTTCGCACCAAATGCGCGCACGCACGCGAGGGGCACCGGGCCCGAACTAGACGAGCTTTGCGACTCCAAAAAAGAGGCTATTATAGCGACGGGCAATGCCTCAAGTAGCTGCCCGCAGGTAATTACGGCGTTGATATCGACCCGTCTCCGACGCCCCTACATCAGTCCTGACACCTGATTTTTAGTACTGCCTTCTGGCCCTGAATAAGCTGACCCCAGACAAGGACTATCGCAATGCCCGCTTACGTGATCTTCGACGTGGAAATCTCCGACCCCGCCCGCTACCCAGAATGAAGGTTGGACGCCATCGAAAAATGTTGGCCACCTTCGGAGACCGTTGAGACTTCAGCGGCGAGAGATTAGTGTCGAGCAGTTGGTTGGCCTGTCGCTAGCGTGAGGTTGTTTCCTGCGGTCTATTGGGCGTTCCACTCGCGCGATACTCAAGCCAGTTGGGCCTCGTGCTGACCGACTTTGATCCGCACCGGGAACACCGCAAACGCAACGCTACGTCGACGACGACCGCCTCATAGGGAACGTTATCCACGTCGATCTGCGCCGCGTGTCCGCAAAGCGTTTCCTCG
>JANPPJ010000032.1:0-3267 GCA_031428455.1 Hyphomicrobiales bacterium
GGTTAGAGAGTGCTGGTTAGTGCGCGCCGATCGTGCCGAAAAAATCTGGGACTGCGTGCATTTTGGGGCGCCTCAAATCATGCGTTTTGTGATTCACTCTGCTTCATGGATGCTGATCGCGCTGCTCTTGCTGAAGAAAACGCCAGTCTGAAGGCTGACCTTGCAATCGCGCGCGCGAAAGCCTCGGAAGACATGGCGCTGATCGCGCAGCAGAAGCTTCGGATCGCGAAGCTCGAGCATCATATCTACGGACAACGTTCAGAGCGCTCGGCGCGGTTGATCGAGCAACTTGCGCTCACCTTCGAAGAGCTGGAAGCCAGCGCGACCGAGGATGAGCTTGCGGCCGAACAGGCGCTCGCCAGGACGACGATCGTTGGTGGATTTACCCGCAAGCGTCCCGATCGCGCGACGTTCCCCGACCATCTTCCGCGCGAACGGGTGGTGATCGAACCGCCGACGGCGTGCGAATGTTGCGGCGGCAAGCGCCTGCGCAAGCTCGGCGAGGACATCACCCGGACGCTGGAATCGCAGCCCCGTCAGTGGAAGGTAATCGAGACGGTGCGCGAGAAGTTCAGCTGCCGGGAGTGCGAGAAGATCTCGCAAGCTCCGGCGCCGTTCCATGTGATTGCGCGGGGCTGGGCGGGGGCGAGCCTGCTAGCGATGATCGTGTTCGAGAAGTTCGGTCAGCACCAGCCCTTGAACCGGCAGGCTGAGCGGTATGCCCTGGAAGGTGTGCCGATCGCGCTGTCGACCATGGCCGATGCTGTGGGCTCGGTCTGCACGGCGCTCGATCCGCTTCTTCGCCTGGTGGAATCGCACGTCATGGCGGCGGAAAGGCTGCATGGCGACGATACGACCGTGCCGGTCCTGGCCAAGGGCAAAACCGACACTGGCCGCTGCTGGATCTATGTTCGCGACGACAAGCCCTTTGGCGGCGCGGGGCCGCCCGCGGCGATGTTCTACTACTCGCGCGACCGCCGGGGCGAGCATCCTCAGGCGCATCTGGCCGGTTATGCCGGGATCCTGCAGGCCGACGCCTATGACGGCTACAACAGGCTCTATCTTGGCGACCGCAAACCGGGTCCGATCAAGGAGGCGGCATGCTGGGTGCACGCACGGCGTCCGTTCTTCGCCATGGCTGATCTCGAGGAAAACACGCGCCGTAAGGCTGCAGGCAAGAAAGAAATCCCTTTGTCTCCGATCGCCATCGAGGTCGTGCGCCGGATCGACGCCCTGTTCGAGATCGAACGTTCCATCAATGGAAAGAGCGCGGCAGAGCGCCTCGCGACACGCCGCACGCTGAGCGCGCCGTTGGTTGACGACCTCAAGGCCTATATGAGCGCTCAGCTTCCCAAGCTCGCCCGCGGGCACGATCTGGTCAAAGCCATCAATTACCTTCTCAAGCGTTGGGTCGCGTTCACATTGTTCCTTGAAGACGGACGCGTCTGCCTCTCCAACAATGCCGCCGAGCGCGGTCTGCGGGGCATCGCACTGGGACGAAAATCGTGGCTGTTCTGCGGATCCGACCGTGGCGGGCAGCGCGCAGCTGCCATGTATAGCCTCATCGTCACAGCGAAGATGAACGGCGTTGATCCGCAAGCCTGGCTCGCCGACATCCTCTCGCGCATCGCCGCCCACCCTGTGCACCGACTTGATGAGCTGCTGCCTTGGAACTGGTGGAAATTAAGGATGAGCCATGCGGAAGCAGCTTAGGCCGACCGCTCGAATCTCCGAAGCGGAAAAGGCCAGCGTCACCGAGGTATGCGAACGATTGATCGTCGAGTTCCTGAAGCCACGATTTCTGCCCGATATACGGCCTTCACAGTTCAACTATCCCATCGATATCATCGGCAAATGGCACGGCTACAACTACCGCTTCATCAAGCGCTATCGCTCCGGCTTCCAGGAAAATATCGGCGAGGAGTTCGATGCTCCCTTCGCCCGCCTCGACTGGATCAGCCGTGACCGCTTCGACATCCAATGGCATCGGCACACCGGACAATGGTACCGCCTTCATCCCGGCCTTACTCTGATGAAGGCAATCGAAACCCTTAGGTCCGACGGTATCCTTTACCCTTGGTAGGCAAGGCCGCAAATCCTGCGGCCTGCAGCGGACGGATACGGCGAAGCATCGCCTTCCAACTATGTTTTCGGGCAGGGCGTTTGTTTTAGGTGGCGGGCTCATCAGCTACGGACCGAATCTAAACGAAATATATAGAGATGCGGCAAAGCATGCGGATCGCATATTAAGGGGCGCGAAACCCGCCGATTTGCCGTTTGAAGCACCTACAGCTTTCGAACTGGTAATCAATCTCAAAACGGCGCGCGCTATCGGGATGCAGTTTCCCCCCAAATTTCTGGCGCTGGCGGATGAGGTAATTGAATAGAACATCCGCCATTTTGGCCGAGGATAATGATAAGACGTCCGCTTCATCAAGAGGGCAGCGTTTGATGTGCGGGCAACAACGCACGAAATAGAATGAAAAGACAACGCGTTCCGATTCGCCGCGCGTACCCAATTCGCATTTCGCGGCGGTAGCCATCGAGCCACGGCTCAGTCGATTACGTTATCTGCCAGTCCGAGCAAGAAAGTCGGTACGGTCAAACCTAAGTCCCTTGCCACTCGCAGATTGACTTCTAGCTTTGATTTGCGCGCCGCGACTACCGGTAGGTCTGCCGGTTTAGAGCCACGCAGTATTGCAGCGCCATAAACCCCGAGCTGACTGTACATCTCGGTTACATCCATTCGATACGATACAACCCCTCCTGCCTCGACGGCGCCCCGAACGCCAAAAACAGAAACTATCTGGTACTTCAGGGCTAGGCCTGCAATATTTTTGCTATGTGCGTTCAAAAATGGGTCGGTTAAAACCAGTAACGAACCGAGACTATTCGTTGCCAGCTGACGCAATGCAGCTTCAATCTCGCCCGGGTCGGACGCACCCACCGCAAAAATATCACGCCCAAAACTCCTGGCGGCGACTTCCGCGTGCATTATCTCTAGTGCGTGATTAGGATTCTGCGGATTATGTAAAACGCCGATGTTACTACCTCTCGGCGTGAGGTCGACGAGGAAGCTAATCCGCTTAGACTGTAGAGCCCCTCCAGTCGAGGTAACGCCGCTCAAATTCCCGCCAGGGGTTCTCAGACTTTTAACAAGTCCAGAAGTAACAGGATCGCCACCTACACGAAAAAGAACTGGTGTTGAAACCAACTCCTGTTTCGCCAATAACGCAAAGCGCGTCCCTTCCACAACCAGCAAGGCTG
>JANPPJ010000033.1:0-24071 GCA_031428455.1 Hyphomicrobiales bacterium
GCGACGCGCATCAGATAGGCGTGGAGCTTGTCGGGACTGGCGACGATGCCGCGCAATTCATTGTAGAAGTTTTCGCGCTCGACAGGGTCTTTTTGTTCGATGTTGCGTTTATTCTCGATGGTCTGACGCTGCAGATATTCCTGCGCAACAGTTCTGCGCTGCCGATCATAGAGGTCAAGCAGATCGTGGCTGGCGTCCTCAAGAATGATCTTTGACAGCTTGTCGACAACATTAAAAGCGTCGTGCAGGCCGAAATTCATGCCCATGCCGCCAAGCGGGTTGTTGATGTGCGCGGCATCGCCTGCAACCATCAGGCGACCATCGCGATACCGCGAGGCCACGCGCTGATGCACATCATATAAATTGCGATGATGCATTTCATAAGCGCCTTCCTTGCGGTTGAAGCCTTGAATGCGGGCCTGCACGGAGTCTTCGTCGAAAAGCTCTTCCTGGCTTGCGTCTGGCGGCGCCGGGAACACGACGCGCCACATGCCCTTGCCATCGTTGCCGGGCACCTTGAACAACGCGCACCATTCCTCAGGATCAGCGATGTAGTTTGTGATCGCATAGCCGTGCTGGGCGAAGTTATAGCGGGTGCTGAGAACGAGAAACCGCTCGGGATAGGTAAAGCCGTCGAAGTTGACGCTCATGGATTTGCGGACCTGACTGCGGCCGCCGTCGCATCCAATCATCCATGATCCGCGCCATGTGCGTTCGTCCTCGTCCGACTGCACTGTCGCCGTAACGCCATCGGCATCCTGCTCAACCTTTGTGACGCGGTGGCGCATGTGCACATTGTGCTTGCCCATCGCCTTCAGCATGTCACGCAGGATGTAACAAATGCGATGCTGCTCCAGCATCAGACGAAACGGAAACTTCGTCTGGTCTCCGAGAATGTTCAGGTTGAAGTCTGCGATCAGACCAGCCTTGCGGTCCCTGTAATGATAATTATTGACGATGAAGCCCTGCTCCATCATGGCGCTGGTGACGCCGCTCTCCTCGAACATCTCAAGTGTCGGCGGATGGATGGTGCCCGCACGCGGATCATCAAAAATTTTGTCGCCACCCTCGAACAAGACGAAAGGTATTCCACGCCGGGCAAGCAACAGCGCAGTCGTGTAACCAATTGGCCCTGCGCCTGCGATCAGTACGGGATCGTTCGCCATGTTCCTTCAAACCTCAGTGTCGTTCGAGCAACCAGCCTCGGCCAAAGAACTTGTCGTTGACGCCGGTGGCGCGGAAAGCATGCCAGATGGTTGCAACGTTGATGGGAATAACCGGTTTGCCAAGTTGCTTTTCAAGCGTGGGAAAAATATCGAGCCCAGTCAGATTGGTGCCTGCCTGCACGATGGCGTCAACGTCCTTTCCATCTAGCTCACGCAGAATAGTGTCAATCACCTGTTGCGGCGGCGTATGGGCAATGGATGTCGCGGTGTCGCACTTGAGGCCAACAACGTTGGTCACTTCATATCCGGATTCTTCCAGAAAGCGACGCACCTGTTCGTCTCCAACTGGCTGGTAGGGCGTGAGCGCTGCAACGCGCTTGGCGCCAAAAGCGTCCAACGCGGCCTTCAAGGCAGCAGCGCCGCTTGTGATGCCGATGTCAGGACCAACTTGCTCACGCAGGCGCTCTTCAAATTCAACATTGCCTGCAAGTCCACCCCAGAATGTCTCAGCAGACATGCCCATCATGATGTACGTGGGCTCGCACGTCATCACATCGCGCATCGCGTCAGGAATTGTTTTTCTTATTTCTTCGATGAACGCGAGGAACATGTTGTCCGATGACAAATCAGGCTGGCTCACGAAGAACCGCGCGAAGTGCCACGTCACGCCCGGCGCCATGAGCTGCTGACAATCGTATTCAACGCCGATGTTGGTGGACGGAAGAATGACGCCGATGCGTCCCCGCTTCCCGATCCAGGGCTCCTGTGGTTTCAAGATTTTCATCGGCGCATCCCCTTCAATCACGCTGGATCGAAGTAATGAACTTCGAGAAGGATGCAACCTTCCACAGATTTGAAGGGGCCATGAAACGCGCCGGGCGGACGGCACGCATACGTGAACGGCTTGAAAGATTCGCCACCCTCGCCTTTCTCGTCGTTACCCACGGTTAGGTCGCCGGTGACGAGAAACACCTCTTCCCAATAAGTGTGCACGAAGGGCGCGGTCGTGAACACGCCGGGGTCAAACTTGAGCAGTCGCGTGCGGCTTCCCGTGTGGGCATTTTCATCCAGCGCGCCCGAGAGAATCTTCTGCTTGATGCCTTCCGGATATCCAGCAGGCACTTCCCAGCCAACGCTCATATCCAGCGTCTTGAACTCATCGTGCAATTTGTTGATGGCCATTTTGGCTCCTTACACTGTCAAGCGGTGACTTTTTCAAGGGTGATGGATTCTGCGCGCCGCTGCATGGTGATCATTGCGCCCCGCCGAAGAAAATCACGGGCGCGCTCGGGATCGGCGGCAGTCTTGCGCAGATTGTCCAAGTTCTTTGCACGCTCGGCGGGCTCCTTGGCTTCCAGTCGCTTTTTGTTCGCGATGGATTGCTCCTGCACGAACTCAATGCAAACTGTGCGCCGCTGCATGGAATACAAATCGAGCATGTTGTCGGGCGCGTTATCCATGAGCACCTGCGCCAGTTTTTCCGACACGTTGGCGGCGTCCTGCAATCCGCCGTTCAGGCCCATGCCACCAATGGAATTGTTGACGTGCGCTGAATCGCCAGCAAGCAAGACGCGGCCCTGCCGGAATGTCGCGGCGACGCGTTGATGGGTTGTGTAGAGATTGCGATGCACAATGTCATAGGGCTCGGCCTTAGGGAAAAAGCGCTGCAGGCGAGCGTGAACCACATCGTCTTGCAGCAGGCTCTCCTCGGAGACTTCGGCGTTGGCGGGGAAGACGGTCCGCCACAAACCTGGAGGACCTTCCGCCGCCACCTTGAAGCAATTGCACCATTCTTCGGGGTCAGCGAAATAGCTGCGATAGCAGTACCCCAGCTCTTTTTCGAAATCGAACGTGGTGGTGAGGACGAGAAAACGCTCGGGCCAGGTGAAGCCCTCGAATGGAATTCCCGCTTGCTTGCGAACAGTGCTGCGCCCGCCGTCAGCGCCGATCAGATATGAACCGCGAAAGGTCTTCACGCCTTCAGGCGTCATGACTTGCGCGGTGACGGATTGGGCGTCCTGCTCGAGTCTCTGCAGCGCGTGGCTCATCATAACGCGCACGTTCGGCATCGTCTGCAGACGCTTCATGATGATGCGCGACGTTTTGAATTGCTCGCACTGGATGACGAACGGATACGGCGTGTCGTCAGCAAGCAAGGCGTGATCGAACTCGGCGACAAGCTGCCCTGTCGGCCGGTCCCAAAACTGGAAAACGGGGGCGACGAGCCCAGCCGCCATCATGTCGTCGACGAGTCCGGCCTTGCCGAGCACCTCAAGCGTTGCGGGGTGCGTGGTGGCTGCACGCGGATCGTCCATAAGTTGTGCGCCCGCTTCAAACAGCGTGACGTCGACGCCCGCGCGACCGAGCAACAACGCGCAAAACAGCCCAACGGGCCCGCCCCCCGAAATCAGAACAGAACGATCTTTCTGCATCAGGCTACTCCAACATAAGCGTTCAGGCGTTCTGCCTGAGGTGATTTCGAAAGGACTCGATATGCCAACGCATCGCCGCCTCGGCCGCGTCAGGATCGTGTCGGGAGATGGCGTCACAAATCGCAACATGCTCCTCGTGAACGAGCCGGTTGCGACCAGGTGAGTTCAACGAGACGAACCACACGCGCAGGGAGCGGTCATGCAGCTTCGACAAGATGTCCGCCAAAACTACGTTACGCGATGCGCGCGCGATCAGACCATGAAAATCACGATCGAGCCGCATAAGGTTTTCCGTCGCGCTTTCAGCGAGCGCTGCTTCCGCGTCGACGAGCGTTTCACGCAGGCGCGCAATCTCGTCTGATTGCGCCCGCTGCGCAGCGAGCCGCACGCCGAGCGCTTCGTTTGCGCTTCTGGCTTCAACGATTTGCATGATTTCGTCAAAGCTCATTGGTTTGACGATGGCGCCCTTGCGCGGAATGACGTCGACGAGGCCCTCAACACACAAGCGGTCAATGGCCTGATGCACGGGCGTGCGTCCAAAGCCCGTCATCGCGCACACAGCAGCCTCGTTGATGTATTCGCCCGGCTTCAGCACGCACGTGATGATGCGCGCCTTGATCTCATCGTAAGCCATGTCGCGAAGCGCCTTGGGCGGATGAGCGCCGGGCCCTTCAAGAGGCAGCCGAGCGCTCTGGCTCACGATACCACCGGGAGGTCTTCTACAGAGTAGGCAAATGAGATGCGACGACCCATACGGGCGTCGTCAAGTTCGCCCTCAAAACGCGATGCGGCGCGAATGCCGCCGATGGCGGCGAATGTGCCGCAGAACATGAGTATGCCTTCGGGGAGCCCCTGCGCGCTGAAGCCGGCGATCAGATCACGCGGCGAGATCATGCCCGAGACTTTGCCGGACTGGTAGGCGACACGCTCGCCCTTCTCCTCGATGAACGAGCGCATGGCGATGTCGTCCCAGTGCGCTTCAACGTCCCGGAACCGCCAGAAAACGGGCGAGATCGGCTTTTCACACATCTGCTTGGAGACTGTGACGTCGTATGCCTCGGCCTGCCGGTCCGTGTGGTCGGAGCCGACGCCTACCCATAACTCGCCCTCCCACTGGGCGAGGACGAACTCCACCTCGCCGCTCGAAGCAGAGCCTGACACCTGTATGACCGGCTCTGTCGTGACGCGGGCCGCGGCAATGCGGTAATACACCGGCGTCGATGAGGGGCGCTTTACGCCCAACTCCTCCAACTCGACGATGTGTTTTTCCACCGCCGCCCTGTCCCGGCCTGTCCAGCCAGCGACGATAAGACGCTTGATCGGCACGCGCGCGCTGCGCTCGCCCTCTGCCGAAACCAGTTTGACGTCGATAAAGCTGGACATGCATGCCTCCGGAGCCTGTGAAATATCACAGGGTCCCCAACGTGACAAGCTTCCTGCAGAGTTGCAAGGCAGGCGGTTACATCGCGAGGGGCCAACGCTTTACACGGCCAGAGCGCCAACTTCCGCCCCAATAGCCATTGATGCCGTGAGCCCGGGCGAGTCGACGCCAAACAAATCAATCACGCGGCAGGCGCCGAAGTGGGACACGTCGATCCTGAAGTCGACCTCGTTGGTCTTCCCCGTGCTGATCTTGGCGCGGACGCCAACCCAGCCCGGCGCAAGGTCGCCATCGCGCAGATTTGGCCAGAAACCGCGTATCTTTTCGTAGAATGGCGCAATGCGGGCTTCGTCGAACGTGTAGTCAATCTCGTCAGTCCATTGCGAGTCCGGTCCGAAGCGCAATTGTCCGCCCAGGTCGAGACTGCAATGCACCCCATGGGGCGCGGGATAAATGAGATGCGAAAACGGCGATGCGCGCCGCAGCACGCAGTAAGAGCCTTTCGAGAGCAATCGCGGAGGCAATGTGTCATGTGGGCGATTGGCGATGGATGCTGCAACGAGAGGCGCATTCAGGCCCGCAGCGTTCACCAGCAAGCGGCAGGCAATCTGCGTTGCATCATTGTCTCCGAGCAACAGCCGGATTTGATCGCCGGCGATCTTTCCTGAGCGCACGGGCGATGAAAAGGCGATGGCGCCGCGCGCATCGCACAGATCGCCTTCAAGAGCATCCATGTAGGCGTGCACGTCAATGATGCCGGATGTTGGGGACCACAGAGCGCTGCCACACAGCAGTTCGGGCTCCATCTGCTGCGCCTCATGGGCGGAGATCAGGTGCAGGTCAACGAGCCCCTGTTGGGCCGCCCGCTGCTGCATCCTCTTCAGCGCATCGACGCCCTCTTCGCCGGAGTGAGCACCCGCCGTGATCAGCTTGCCGATCATTTTATGGGGGATATGACGCTCCGCGCAATAGCGATACAGCCGCTTCTTGCCAGCCGCGCAGAGCCTGCTCTTGAGGCTGCCGGGTAGGTAATTGATGCCTGCATGAATGACGCTTGTGTTGCGAGAGCTGGCATGGGCGCCCTTGTGCGCCTCGGCTTCGAGCACGACGACCTCACGCCCGCCCAACGCCAATTCCCGAGCGACGGCGAGGCCTACGACCCCTGCCCCTACGACAATCGCCTCGACCTCGTACATGCGTTTCCCCGGCCTTCTGCGAAGCGAAACCAGCGGTAAATCCGCTTCGTCCTCGCCGCGCACGCGGACCATGATCGCGTCTTGTCAGGCGGACGTCAAAAGACTTAACTGGCGAAACCGCTGTTCTGGCTACCGCCAAGGGCGCAAAAAAACCGGCAGCAATGTGATCGACTCAGTCGATCCATAGCTGCCGGCGATGTTCTCAGATGGCAAGCGCCGTTAAATGGCGGCAAGGCTTCCGGCGGAGGTCTTACCCGACCGCTGGTCACGCTCTTCCTGATATTCGACCTTCTGGCCTTCATTCAGGGTGCGCATCCCGGCGCGTTCGACAGCGCTAATATGGACGAAAACGTCCTTGCCGCCGTCGTCAGGCTGGATGAAGCCGTAGCCTTTTTCACCGTTGAACCACTTAACTGTACCGCTTGGCATAATCTCTTTCCTTGTTTACGCAGCACATCATTGCAGAAATTACTGCTCGAGGATAGTGCTGCGTGACTTTGGCGGACAAACGTAGCGCAATCAGGTTACAGCGTTCGCAGCGCACGTTAAATTTCGCGCGCTCTTACCGCTCAGCTTCCGCTCGCTGGAGCATCAAACCGGGAGCCGGACGTCAGGACTTGCGCCCTGACGAGTCGACGAGACCAGATCCCTTTTCCTGGCCCTGCTTATATGCGGACCCGGAACCCTTGGACTTCTTGTCGGCCTTGGGCTTCTTCACTTCCTTGTTTTTCTTCTGCTGACCCTTCGCCATGTCGTTAAGCTCCTTGACGTTAAAGCGGCAAAGACTTCGAAAAACGAAGCAGCGCCAATCGAAGTGTAATGTAAACTTCGAGTCGCGGCGACTGAAATTGAATCGGCGCCTATCGAGAAATCTTACTCCGATCACGCAGCCTTGAATGCCGCATTTTGCTTACGGCGTAACAAACCACCCTGTCGCAGCGTATATCCAGCAGCAAAACCAATTCGGTCGCGCTTGCGAAAGGTATCAATGTCATGAATCGACGCTCCCTGCTTCTTGGAGGGGCTGCGCTGTTGGCCTTGGGGAAAGCAACGCACACCGCCTGGTCAGCCCCCAGCTCCGCAGCAGGCCAATTTGAACTTACACGCACGGAAGCAGAATGGCGTCGTTTACTCACCTCGGCCCAGTTCAACGTGCTGCGCAAGCAGGGGACAGAACGCCCTGGCTCAAGCCCGCTCGATCATGAACGGCGAACCGGCGCATTTGCGTGCGCAGGATGTGATCTCCCGCTCTTCAGCTCGGCCGACAAGTTTGATTCCGGGACGGGCTGGCCCAGTTTCACGCGCCCCATCGCGGGGGCCATCGCGACGTCGGAAGATCGCGGCTGGCTCGGCGTTCGCACCGAGGTCCATTGCCGTCGCTGCGGCGGCCATCTCGGTCACGTTTTCAACGATGGGCCGAGGCCGACAGGATTGCGCTATTGCATGAACGGCGTCGCCATGAAGTTCCTCCCCACGTAGCGGTTTTGAGCGGCAGACGTGGCGAGAACGGGAGAATCCACATGAAACAGAAAGCATTCATCTTCAGCGCAAGCATCGCGCTTTCCTCGATGATGCCCGCCTTCTCGGCCAGCGCGCAGGCTCAGAAAGCGCCCAACGCCGAAGCCAGACAAGCCACCGCCATTTTTGCGGGCGGCTGTTTCTGGTGCATGGAGCCGCCTTTCGATGCGCTTGATGGTGTGATCTCCACGACTTCAGGATACACCAGCGGGACCAAGCTTAACCCCACTTACGCAGAGGTGTCAGCCGGCAAGACAGGGCATACGGAAGCCTTGAAGATCGTCTATGACCCATCGAAAATCAGCTATGAAAAACTCCTTGATGTATTCTGGCGCAACCACGACCCGCTTACGCTAAATGCGCAGTTTTGCGACAGGGGCTCGCAGTATCGAGCCGGGATCTACTACGGCAACGCGGCGGAGAAACGCGTGGCCGAGGCGACGAAAACGGCGATTGAAAAATCCGGCCGCTTCAAGCAACCTGTCGTGACCGAGATTGTCGCCGCCACGACGTTTTATCCTGCGGAAGAATTCCATCAGGATTATTATATTAAGAATCCGGTTAGATATAAATATTATAGCACGAGTTGTGGTCGTGCAAAGCGGCTCAACGAATTGTGGGGCAAGTAGCCTTGGCGCGACGGCGCGCGCAAATACCGAGATTGTATTTGCGCGCATATGAGGTTCGTTTTGACTATTTGGCGAGAGACCACTTGATCTGAAATTCAAGTTCTTCTTCGCCGTCGCCGCGTTCATGTTCAATGTTACAGGTTGCGCGGACAGGCACAAAAACTCGCTCTCCGGCGACTTGTATTTCAAACCTTTGCTCATTTTCCAGAGCATCGGCCAAACGCCGAAGCTTCTCAATGAATTGCGGGAGAGGGTAGTCTTTTTCAATATCACGTTTTGGTTTACCGCTCATTCGCAACTCCTGATATTAGTAAACAATAAAGTGAGTGGAACGATTAAGCCAGCGAACCTTATGGCACGCAAACTAGTTCATTTTACGATATGTCACGTGCGCGGTGGCGAAAGGAAGCCCAAGTTTTCCGGTTGATCCATGCACGATGCACACGCGCTCTTCAATCAGATAAAACCAGTCGTCAAAATTCAACTTGACCGACGTCCCATCCGCTTGCGGCGTTTCGCGCGTGTATTTCCAGTTGTACGCGAATCCAGCCTGCTCACCTTTCGCCTCACCCTCAACACGCGGCTCGGCGCCACTATACTGACCCGGCGCGATTTTACGGATGGTCCAGCGCAAAGCGTCCTCGGGACCGTCGTCAAAGCGATGCGTCTCTACCAGATGAACGGTCTGTGAGCCCGCGTCCCACTGGCCATGGGCGCTGATTGTCGCGCGCTTTTGCAACGTTCCGGTCAGGCTTTCGAGGATGGCCCAGCCTTGAATATGTCCGTCGAAGAACCGTTCCGGCAGAAACTCCGGGCTCCCGCCCTTATAATCATCAATTCTCATGAGATTTCTCGCTTGAATGAGACTTTGAATTTCAAGCGAGCTTAGTTTTGTTCCACGGAGGCCGGAACCCGCGCCCCATCGGTGATCCCACAACTTCACGATCGCGAACGATTAATTATGGACGAGCCCTGAGTTAGGTCGAGGGTGCGGTTATCGGGCGCGCGCGGCACTCGGGAGTTGGACCGCCTCTGTAATTTGCATGGCAGACCCCTGATGATCGTCTCGGACTACGGAATACTGAGCTGACGAGCAGAGCTGTGCGGAGTCGAACAGACGGGCGTCGAGTGGCATTAAACTCACGCACGACGCAAGTTGGCGTTTCCGATCCATGTTTGGAGGCCTGAAACTTGGCCCCGGCGGTCTTGAGAATGGGATCAAGCACGCGCTCGTTCTGCATGCCCGCGATCGCAGAACCATCGCGGGGTGCGTGTTCAAACATGTAATTAGCAAGAACGAGTCTGCCTGCGCCCGGCATGTTCTTGGGCACTGTGACAGGTCTGCCCGGAAGGTGCTTCGGGATATGCCGCGCTACAAGGCGCGCGTAACGGTCGCAGCCGCCGCCGGGGCCGACAGGATGTAGAATGATAATTCCTTCGCCTTGAAGGTGGAATGATCTGGCTGCTGCGCCGAAGCAATGCTTGTGCAAACTAGTGGGGCCGCGAAAGCAGGGCTAAAGCGCAGAGCGCTCAAACGTGCCCTGATCATGCCAAGTTCCCTCGCTTTTGCGAGTTGTTAGTGAAGCGCAGTTCCCCCCGAGATATCAAGACACGCGCCAGTCATATGTTGAGCGCGTGCTGAAAGCAGGAAGGCGACTGCGTCCCCCACGTCCTGCGCATTTGTATTGCGCCCCAGTGGAGAGCGCACATCAGAATCATCGTTCTTCCAGCGCGCTTCAGCGTTGCCAGGAGCGATGGAATTGATGCGCACGCCGTACTTGCCGACTTCTTGTGCAATCGCTTGCGTGAACACGATGATGCCCGCCTTCGCGGCCGAATAGATCGACGCATTGGGCCCGCCTCGGAGTCCGCGGCTTGCTGCAATGCTGACGATCGCGCCTCGTCCTGCCTTGACCATCACCGGCAGAACTGTGCGCGTGACATTCAGCACGGTGTTAAGGTTGGAATTGAGCAGGCTTTCCCATTCCTCCTGGCTTGTTTCCATAAACGGCTTTCGCTGAAAGCCGATGCCACGTGCGCCGCCCGCGCCGTTGACAAGCCCGTCAATCGCTTCGTGGCGTTGCGACAGGTCGAGGACGAGCGTTTGAACCGCGGCGATATCGCGCGCATCGAGCGCATGCGCTTCCACGTGTCCGGCGCCTTCGACGCGAGCCGCGACGGCTCGCGCGCCGTGAAGATTGAGGTCCGTAATTGCAAGGCTCCAGCCGTCGCGGGCTAGGCTTTGCGCCACGCCCTCGCAGAGCAGGCTGGCGCCTCCGGTGATGAGAGCGAGAGGCATAGATTTTTCCTATCCGATGGCAGAATAATCTTCGACGTAGGTCGCGTTCTTCAGCATATATTCAGCGAGCTCCGCACGAGTGGGAAACCACACGAGGTCTTCGTGCTGCTTGCAATAACGGATCATTTTTTCGAACGCGTGCGCCATGTAGGGGCGCCCGCCCAGCTCGGCATGAACAAGCGCATCGACGCGGCCCTGCTTGCCGCGCCGCGCTTCCTCCACCACAAAATCGAAGCCATCGGTGAACCCCTGCACGGCCATGGCGCCGTTGCTCGCGCCGCCGTTCCACATGCGCCAGTCGTTGTAGAACCAGTGCTTGGGGATCACTACCATCTTGCGGCCGTCAACCTGAACGACATAAGGAAGATCGTCGTCGCATTGGTCGCCGCACCAGATGTAACCTTCATCGGCGAGGATGCTCAGAGTTTCGCGCGTGTGGTGCCCGCCGGGGCTCACCCAGCCGCGCGGCGCAGCGCCGGTCACGTCCTTGATGATGCGGCTTACCTCTTGGATCTCCTTGCGCTGCTGCTCAGGATTAAGGTCCGTCATCTTGATGTCGTTGGTGGTGCCGTGTCCTGTGATCTCGCTGCCCTGATCGTGCAACGCCTTGATCGATTCAGGCCATTTCTGCACCGCAAGGCCATTTACATCGACTGTCGCCGTCACCTCATTGCGCACGAGAATTTCGAGAATGCGCCAGATGCCCGCGTTGCCGCCGTAATTGGCATGCGAGATCGACACAAGATTGACCTCCATCCCTTTGGCCTTTTTGAAATGGCCGCCGCGCGTGAAGGCCTCGAATGCGACAGTGAATGTCGCGCAGATCATCTTTCCGTCCGGATATGGAATTCTCGGTCTCATAGGGTCTCCCTAGGCATTATCTTTTGCGTTCAACAAGGCGAAGCCACGCTTCCATCAGCCGGTCGGCGACCGCCTTGGGCGGGTCGGCCGCTTCTACCAGCGTGACCTCTTCAGGCAGATATGGATGCTTGATCGTCACCGGCCCGCGCAGGCGGCTGGCGATGAACTCCTGACTTTCCTTCGTAAGAGTCCAGTCCACATAAAGCGCAGCCGCATGGGGGAACTGAGTTGTGCGATTAATCGCAGATACGCCCATGCCGGCGATGATTGGCGCGCTGAATACCATCTCGTAGGGAGCAGAGGGCTGCTTACGCTTGATGCTCAGGCCATGGTACAGATAATTGTCACCTTGAACCATGTGATCCCCGGCGAGCATAAGCTCGATGCGTTGTGTGTGCCCGCGCTGGATAATGGGGTTGTTCTTCCCGATGCATTCCATGAACTTCATCAGCCGCTCTTCCCCCATGATGGCGTAGAGACCGGCGATGAAGCGCGCTTCGGCGGGATCGAATGATACGCTGCCCTTGAAAAACGGGTTGCACAGATCCTCCCACTGCTTGGGCGCCTTATCCTTTGGCACCATGTTGGAGTTGTAGGACATGCCGTGTTCACTCCAGAAAAAAAGCGCCCATCGGCCTTCAGGATCATTGTATTTATGCATCTGAGGCAGAACCGCAGCCGTCATCGGCGTCGGGTTGCGCGCAATGTAGTTGCGGCGCAGGACTTCGCTGAGATCGGTCAAGCTGACTGAAATGACATCTGTCAAATTGCGGCCCGAAGTCGATTCGGCAAAGAGCCTTTCGGCGGCATCCTGCGAGCCAATATCTGTGGTCGCCTCCACGTTCAGGAAGGGGTACTTCTTGCGAAAAATCGCAAGGTGCGAGCGTCCAAGTTCACCCCGCAAGGTATGCACGATAACGACACGCCCTTCCTTGCGCGCGCCCTCTTCCAGTCTCTTCTGCCGCTCTTCGGGCGAGAGCTTGGCGAGCTCCGCATAGATTTTTTCGGCAGGACTGAGTTCGGAGAGTTGTTGCGCAACAACAGACGTTGCTGCGCTGATTAACAAACAACCAGCTGCAATAATGCTGCGTAACATGGCTCACCTCATCAGGCGTTGAGTTTACGTAAGATCAGTCTAGCGGACGATAGGGCTCAGGCTTGAGGCCGGATTCATCCAAAATGTACCGAGCCTGTTCCTGACGCGTCGGAATCCACACCTCCCGCGAATACTGCTTCGCATAGGCGATCATCTGCTCGAACGCACAGGCTAGGTGCGGGCGGCTTCCAAGTTCGCAGTGAACGATCACGTCCATGGCGCCTGGCCGCCCGCGCAGGGCTTCCTGATAAACATAATCGAAAGAGGTCTTGAAACCTTCGAAGTATGTAGAGCCGTTGCCCAGCCCGCCCGACCATGCGCGCCAGTCATTTGCGTAATTGAGCTTGGGGATGACGACAATGCTGCGGCCGTTGGCCTCAGCGATATACGGCACGTCATCGTCGAACGCGTCGCCGAACCAGGTGTAGCCTTCCTCCGCCACAACGCCGAGCGTCTCCGCTGTGACGAGATTGCCGGGCCCAACCCATCCCACGGGACGCGTTCCCGTGCAGCGTTGAATCATTTCAGCGCAAGCGCGCGCCTCTTCCCGCTGCTGGTCGGGCGTGAGATCCGTCATGTGATGATCATTGGTCATTCCATGGCTGCAAATTTCATGACCGGCCTGATGGAACGCCTTGATCGTCTCCGGCCATTTTTCGACCGCCAGCCCGTTTGCACCGATTGTCGCATGAATCTTGTGGCGTTCGAAAATATCCATCAATCGCCATGCGCCCACTGCGCCGCCATAATTGGCGTGCGACAGAGACGATACGTTGACAGGAATTTTTGGCGTTTTCTTGAAACGTCCGCTTTTGCGAAAGGCCTCATAGGCAACGCGAAACGTGCAGCAGATCAGCTTGCCGTCCGGCCAGTGCAGACGCGGTTGGGGCCATTGGACGCCGGTATGCATGGTGTTGCTCCATTCTTGTCGCTTGCGAGTCAGACGACAAAAGATCCGCCGGTGATCGCTTCGTTGAAATCAGCTTCTGCTGCTCGGCGGCAGACATGTTCATGCGTTGGGCGGTCGCGCGCGCGGCGTTTTCCAGCGCACTGATAATGTTGTGCTTGATCATGTATTCAGCTTTGAACTGCGGCCGCTTCTTCGCCACGTCCCACGCATCCAGTATTTCTTCCATGAGCCATGGCAACCGCATCAGCGCGTTTGGACCTTCCTGCCCGAGAGCTTCTGGCCCCCGGTAGCGCGCAAGATCTCGCCATGTGCGGATGTAGAGGTCGTTAAAGGGGTCTTTCCAAGACTCTTCGGTCTTCGTCGCGACCGCCTCGTAAACCTCTATCCTCCCGACGTGCCCGCCCCATTGATGCTTGCGTTCGTTGACATATCCGAACGTCGAATTCTCGATGGCGAGCACGCCCGCAATGTTTGGCACGCGCTGTGTCAGCATCGAGACATAAGGCCCGCCGGTCGAGTGCCCCTGCACATAAATCAAGTATTCGCTTTCGGGGAACTGGCTCCGGCAGGCCTCTTTCATGCCCTTCTCGAACGCGACGGGCCATGACGCCATGCGGTCATAGAAGCGCGTGCCAGGCTTGGCGCGGGCATGGGTTCTGACGCCATATTTCGTGCGCTTGGAGGCGTCGCGTACCAGTTCATACTGATCCGACGCGACGTGTTCGCCTTTCAGCCAAAAAGGCGTGCGAACAGTTCCCTCCGCGTTCATCGTATCGCCCGGCCAATCGCGCGATTTATCATCCAGATAAAGCATGCCGGGAAATGTCATCACGACAACCTTGTAGCGAAACTTCTCGACGAACAGCGTCGCAAGCCGCTCCATGCATTTGAAGTCGCCAGCGCCGTCTTGCAGCAGAAACACGCCAACTTTCTTGCCATCCGCGCCAGAGTTGATGTGTCCGTCCGAAGGTTCATGGATCTGGAGGCCAATGTCCCAGTCCATCCGCAGCGCATGCAGGCGGAAGACGTCTTCACGCTGCACAGCCTTGCAGGACGTGCGATCGTTCAGCTCGTTCGATACGCGGATGACCTTTTCGCGTTCCCAGACTTCGTCTGGCTTGAAGCGTGCTGCAGGTGCGGCTTCAACCATGGAGTCCTCCCTCGGACATTAACTCGCAGGCACTTCTGCGCCCGTGGCTTTTGATGATGATAGATCGCTTGCCGCCTCCGCGCGCAACACCCTGGCGTTCCCCGGGCTGAAGCTCAAGGCGACCTCCTCCCCGACGCGGGCACTGTGCGGCAGGAGGCAGGAGAATGTCACGCCATTGCAATCGATTTCGGCATCAGTCGTGCTTCCCGCAAAAACGCTGAGAACGACCCGGCCATCAAGGCTGTTTTCAGGCGTCCCGTCGCTACGCTCGGCGCGCGCCAGCACGCTAATGTCCTCGGGCCGCACGGACACTTCGACCTTGTCGCCTGTCGCCAGCGTCTCGTCCGCGCACTCTCCCAGAACCGAGCCTGCAGCTGTATCAACCAGCGCAAACCCCTGCCGGCGAGCGCTGATGTAACCGGGCAGCAGATTGCTGGTTCCCAGAAAGCGTGCGGTGAAGACGTGCATGGGCCTGCGATAAATATCTTCGGGCCTGCCACGTTCGATGATCTTTCCATCCCGCATCAGGATGATCCAGTCCGAGATCGCGAGCGCTTCTGCCTGATCGTGCGTCACATAGATCGAAGTGAGCCCGATCTGCTGTTGCAGTCGCCGAAGCTCCTTGCGCATCTCTGCGCGCAGCTGCGCGTCAAGATTGCTCAAGGGTTCGTCGAACAGCAGCGCCATGGGTTCGCTGACGAGCGCGCGCGCAATGGCGACGCGCTGCTGCTGCCCGCCGGAGAGTCGCGGCGCCGGGCGATCGGCAAGGTGGCCCATCTTCACGATGTCCAGCGCTTTCGTCGTGCGGCGCGCAATCTCGGCTTTCGCAAGACGCCGCCCCTCGAGAGCGTAGGCGACATTTTCAAACACGTTCATGTGCGGCCAGATCGCGTACGACTGGAACACCATGCCCAGATTGCGTCTGTGCGGCGGGACGAACACACCCGTCTCCGGGTCCGCGACCATCTGATCGCCGATACGGATGAAGCCTGATGAGCTGCGTTCGAGGCCCGCAACGCAGCGCAGTGTTGTCGTCTTGCCGCAGCCAGAAGGCCCCAGCAGCGTGACAGTTTCGCCCGTCGCCACTTCAAACGACACGCCGTCAACCGCGTGCACCACGTCGGTTTTTGTGCTGAAGGCCTTGCGGAGATTTCCAACCTTGATCATGCGACCCTAGTATTGCT
This sequence comes from Hyphomicrobiales bacterium, assembly GCA_031428455.1. Lineage (GTDB taxonomy): Bacteria > Pseudomonadota > Alphaproteobacteria > Rhizobiales > Beijerinckiaceae > Terripilifer. The sequence continues at coordinate 15,823 of JANPPJ010000033.1, forward strand.
CTTGTACGCCGTAGTTGCGGCTGATCCGGTGCGAAATGAGGACGATTAACAAAAGAACGGCAAACATGATGACGCCGAATGCCGAAAGCTTCAGGAACGAACCCTGCTCCCAATAGTCGAGGATGAGGACAGCGGCGGTGCGGTTGTCTGAACGCGCCAGCATCAACGCCACGGTGAGTTCCCGGTAGGCGTGAACCATGACCCAGAACCATGCGGCCAGAAGGCCTGGCTTGAGCAACGGCAGCACGACCTTGATGAAGTTGCGCGCCCACGGAACGCCGGCGACCTGCGCCGCTTCGTCAAGCTCGCGATGAATTTGCATCATCGAGTTAGAGACAAAACGAAGCGCAAACGGCAAGTATTTTGTCAAATAAGCAAGCATGATGATGAGCAACGTGCCAATAACCGGTAGCGGCAGCAGCAGATAGAACCACATGAAGGTGGCGCCCAGAACGACGCTCGGGATCGCGATGGACGCAAACGCAAGATAATCAAGCAAGCGTCGTCCGCGCATATCCGTCTTGTGGACGTAATAGGCGATCAGCGCGACGACGATCACGACAAACGTCGCCGTACCGACGCCAACGAGAAATGAATTGAGCATGGGCCGCCAGATTTCGTCACCCGTAAAAAGGGACGTGTAGTTTTCAAACGTCATACTCTTGAACGCAGCAACGCCCGGCCCCTGATAAAAGGGCAGAAACGACGCGTAGAGAATCACGATAAGGGGAATGCCGGTGATGCAGAAAACGATGAACAGGCAGAACGCACTCACCGGATACCGCCACGCGCCGAGGTCGATCTTGCGCGGCCTGAAATCTTTGCCGGTGATAGTCTGATAGCGTTCGCCATGCTGCACGAGGCGAAAGTAGCCAATCAGCAGGATGATGCAGAGCGTCAGCATCGCGACGGAGTAAGTCGCGGAAAGCCCAAAATCGACAGGAGTTCGAGATGTCGCCTGAAAGATTTCCGTCGTCAGCAGTCGCACGCCAGCACGCCCGCCCATCAGCAGCGGGACTTCAAAAGTCTCGATGCTGGTAACAAACAGAAGTAGCAGGGCCGCACCAACGGCGGGCAGTGCGAGCGGAAGCGATATGCGTCGAAGCGTGCGCCAGTTTCCGGCGCCCACCATCGTGGACGCCTCTTCAAGGCGCGGGTCCATGGAGCGAAAGGAAGCCGCCAGTAAAAGGTAGGTCAGCGGCACCATTTCGATGGCGTGGACCCATATCATCCCGCCCATCGAATAGATATTGAAGAAATTACGCACCCCAAAAATATCGCGCACAAGATGATTCAGGATCCCGATATTCGGGCTCGCCAGAAGTATCCACGAGATGGTGATCAGAATGCCTGGAATGATGATCCGTGCGATCATCATTATTCCGACAAAGCGCGCCAACGGCATGTTTGTGCGTTCAGCCGCCCATGCCACGAAGGCACCAAGAACGAAAGCCAGAAGCGTGGACAGGCTTGCGAATACCAGCGTGTTTTGCAACGCAACCCAGAACGCTTCGCTGGCGAACGCACGTGAAAAATTATTCAGTGAAAAAGCAATGGAAAGAAATTCAGGCTCTCCCGGCCGCACCGTTTTCAGGCTTGTCCAGATAATCATCAGAAACGGGAGTGCAACCTGATAGAGTAAAAGACCGAACAGCGCGATGTAAACGATCAGTCGCCAATCCGCGCGCGCGAGAACTGACGTCGGTTGATGCATAGAGGGCCTGGCGTCATCGCGCACGCTGCCTTTTTCCGCGAGCTCGGCGTGCGATGACATTCCAAACGCCTCACTTTCTTAGTGTGATATCAAAACAAAGCGTTTCACAAATTCTTCTCACAGACAAGCCGATCAATCATGTGTTTACCATCACTGCTCGTAAAGTCGCGCCGCTCCACATGCAGGCAGAGCCGAGTTTTTAACTAATCAGCTCTCCAATGGCGTGCCAGAGGTCGGGCGCAATTCTGGCGGAATTCGCCATTGCTTATTTTCTTTGCCTTCAACAATTGCTTCCAGTTCGCGCCGCCAGATGCGCCGCAACATGGCGACCTGCCGATCCGAACTGCGAAGCTGATCCTTGTCCGGATCGCGTGCGGGATCGAGCCCCGCCATCGCTGCGCCATCTTGAATGACAACGATATCCGGGCGCCATTCGACGTCGTCAACGTGCAGATCTCCTGTAAGGATGCGGGCGATCACTGAGTCTGCCGACTCAAGTTTCTTTAGGTCTTCACGCTGCTGGGCGCGCAGTCTCCTGAACTCCACCGCTGCATCGCCTTCCTTATGAATGCACTCGATCATGAAACTGACGTGAGTGTGCCGATCAATTGGCACGCGCCACGATAGATGCTCAGCCCAACCCTTGAAGTGCTCGAAAACCATGCTGTACATGCAGTTCGGCATCAGGATATGGGACCTGCGGACGTAGTTGCCGCGCCTACCCATACGCAAAATGCCGTACTCTGTCTCCTCGCAGGACAGTTCCGGTATTTCGGCCGTAAGTCCAACGTCTGCAAACTTCGACTTCTTGTGAACGAAATTGAAGTGCACTTCGTCCACGCTGTTTTCAAGTTGATCGAAATAGCTCCATGGTCTGCGGCTTTCGCGCACTTGCGTAAACCCGTCACGGTGATACGCGTCGAAATAGGGCATAGCCGGCGGCTCCCCCTCACCAAGATAGGCGAAGACGAGACCGAGATATTCGCGCACAGGCCAACCTTCGATCTTGCTGCGGCTTTCGCCCCCAGCAGGTTCGGCTGGTTGTCGCACGCATCGCCCCGCGCCGTTATATGTCCAGCCGTGGTAGAAACATTCAAGATGCTCGCCTTGCACCCGCCCGCTTGATGTCTTCGCGCCGCGATGCGCGCAATATGGCCCAACGAGATAAGGAGCGCCGCTCTCGCCGCGATACAGCGTCATCTGCTGACCCAGGACGTTGAGGAGAATCGGCCTGTTACTGGGCAACTTCTCTGACGCGTAAATCGGTTGCCAGTAAGAGCGCAACAGTTTCAGCGTCGGCGAATCAGGACTGACGTCCCGTGGGTTGAGGGCACCGCCTTCCGCAGTGATTTCCAGCGCGCTGTCCATATTCATGCTCCCTGCGCCGCCGCGCTTATTTCTTTGCCGGTTGAAACCTGTTCTCAAGTACGCTGTCAGTCACATCGACAACCGCGCGGGATGTCTGCATCAGTTCGCCAATTAGCTTCTGGATCGCCTGCCCGCGCTGTGGTTCGATCTCCATGCTCTGTACATTCGCCTCGGCAATTAGCTCGGGACTTTGTAAAGCCGCCCAAAAGGCATCACGAAGGATGTCAAGACGCGCCGCCGGCACATCGGGCGGCGTCGCGAAGGCGCGCCCAATCGCGAGCCTCTTGGTAATGAAATCGGCGATGTCTTTGAATGCTGGGGCCGTCAGCATGTCATAGATGAATGGCGTGTCAGGCAATTCAGGATGCTTCTCGTAGCCAAGCTGCATGACGGGAATGATCTTCCCCTCACGATAATAGGACGTGCTCGACTTCACGCTGTCAAAGCCGATGCCGCAAGCAACCTCGATCTCACCACGCTCTAGCGCCATGATCATCGACGTCGTGCTCTCATAGCCTGGTATGACTTTGAGCTTTGCGCCGCCAAGCACCATGAATGTGTGCGCCTGTTGCACAGTCGACGAACGCGCCGCCGTTCCTCCCGTCATCCATTCACGGCGGCGCAGGTCCTCGATCGTGCGCAAGGGCAGCGTATGCCACGTTACGCAAACATTTGTCAGTTTGCTGGCGCTTCCGACCCAGCCGAATTTCTCCGGGTCGAAACGCGCGTTCTTGTTGCCGATCAGCGGCTCAACTGTGAGGTTGTTGTGGATTATGGCTAAGACCGAGCCGTCACGCGCGGCTTGATTGTAAAGAAAATTGGCCAGCGCGAGTCCGCTAGCAGCAGGCATGTTCTTGACGACAGCGTTGGGAGCGCCCGGAATAAACCGTCCGATGTGGCGTGCAACGATGCGTGCATATCCATCGTAACCAGAGCCAGGGCTCGCCCCGGCGAAAACTTCAACCGTCTTACCCTTGTAGAAGGCCTCGGTCTCCTGAGAGAATGCAGCAGTGGCTGCGAACGCAAGCCCGATGATCCCTCCTACAAGGGCGCGCAGTCTATTTATAGCCGCCAACGTTGGCATGAGCTTGGTCTCCCGAAGGATTTGGACCAAAGCGTATGTCGGGGAACATCAGCTGTAAACACCCTCTTTTCAACTTTGCGGTTCGCTTCTAGTGTAGGGTGACGGAGGAAATGCGATGGCGGCTGCAATTATCACTGGAGGCGGCGGCGCCCTTGGCAAGGGCATCGCAAGCGTTCTGTTGTCGGCAGGTTGGAATGTTGTTCTCGCCGACCTGCACGCCGAACATGCGCGTGAGGTTTCAGATGATCTAGGCGGAGTGCCGTGGAAGACGCTGGATGTGACACGGCTGGAGGATGTGCGCCGCGTATTTGCGGAGATCGCCGCTGAGCACGGGGGAGTGAAGGCTCTTGTAAATTGCGCGGGCGGCGCAATGGCGCTTGGGGTCTCAAAGGGGCCTTTAATAGAGAGCGACCCGGAGCATTGGTCGCGATTTATTGGCGTCAATATATACGGAACTTTCAACTGTTCGCACACGGCAGCCCCGTACATTAAGGCTGCAGGAGGCGGCGGCATTGTCAACATCGCATCGGGTGCCGGCATGCAGGGTGGGCCGCCAGCAAGTCGCCAGTCTGGAGCCGCAGTTTATTCTGCGACAAAGGCCGGTGTCATTGGGTTCACACAAGCGCTAGCACAAGAGCTCGGACCATTCGGCGTGAGGGTTAACGCGGTATCGCCGGGCCGCAATGAATCCCGCGCAAAGCCGCTGGCTCGCATGCTTGAGATGCAGAAAAAGGAAGAGGGCGAAGTGCCCGGAAGCGGGCGCGCCTCGCCGCTCAAGCGCTTCGGCACGCCAAACGATATCGGGGAAGCGGTGTCGTTCCTGCTGTCTGAGCACGCGAGTTACATAACGGGTTGCTGCCTCGATCTGACCGGCGGTATCCGCCTACATTAGGACGACACACATGCCTGTTGCATTGATTACGGGTGGCGCAGGAACGCTGGGGGTGGCCGTAGCGCAGCGGCTTGTGCTAGAAGGCTGGTCCGTTGCCTTAGCGGACGTCGATCTTGCTGCGGCGGAGCGCGCAGCGAAAATGCTTGGGCCCCACGCGAGCGCTGTTCACGTGGACGTCACCGATCTTGCGCAGGTGCGCGAGGGCGTCGCGACTGTTGTGAAGGATCACGGAAGCCTGGACGCCGTTATTGCTGCCGCAGGTGGACGCACGGGCGCCAACGTGGGCCCATTCATAGAGGCGCCTCAAGATACTTGGACGCAGATCATTGAGCTGCATCTGACTGGCGTGTTGAACTCATACTATGCGGCGCTGCCGCATATGCGCGCCCACGGCAGCGGCGCACTGATCGCAATCTCAAGCGTGGAGGCCTTCCGCGGCCTGCCTTCATCGGCAGTGTTCTCGACCGCCAAGGCAGCCGTGGCTGTGCTGACGCAAACACTTGTGCGCGAGTGTCAGCCAGACAACATTCGCGTCAACTCAATCATTCCTCCAACGCATGAGTCGCTCGCGCAATCGGGTCGCAGTGATGCTAACGCTACCGTGGCGGACGCGATCGCCTTTCTTCTCTCCGACAAAGCGGCGCTAACTACAGGCGCGGCGCTCGACTGCTCAAATGGCTGGTCGTTGCATTAGACCGCAGTGCTAAAGCTTATTCGTATGCGCCATGTTGCCATTTACACAGCTCGCGATAGTGATCGGCTCGTACTGGGCGGATTGTCCGGCCTGCAACAACAGGGTACCCATTCAACGACCGCGTCCGGGTTGGCCGGTTGAAGAGGTACAGATAGCAATCGATTTACCGCTGCGGGAAACTCGGGGCGCACGCGCCAACGCGCTTATTGTGTCGCGGCAGCCCCCGCTTTTGCCTGCAAAAGCCGGGAGGGAAATCTGCCCGGCAGAACGTAACGACCGCCGCGACAGATTCTGGGCGATACTGCGCTGGTCGGCTGATGGGGTTTCCGAGTTAAAAAAGACGGCAGCCTCACTCCATCTGCAACGCCATTGATTCACCGGGCGGCGGGACTGTCCTGAAACGTTACGTTGACAGGGCGCCCGCTGGCTCCTGGCAGCCCTAGGCCGGGGCTTCTCATTGTACAGCGGGTAACGGCGGCTAAGTTTATCAAGTTCGCTGACATACCCTTCAAACTGCCCGTCTTTGACCAACTTTTTCGCGTAGCTGGATCAGCAACGGCTCCTTTGATGCGTTCGACGAAGAGTTCGTCTTGCGCCGCGCGGATCGAAGCCACCAGTGCTTCCTCGGGAAAGCCGAAAGCCGTCTCCGCCGCCGCTATCCAAAGGCCCGCATCAGCCATACGGACGCCATCCGGGGCGGCAATGCCTGGTAAGCGACGAAGTGCGGCGGATGCGGCGTCGTTGAGTGCACCAAGGATCTGCCGAGCAGCATGGAGCGCCCCCACGACCTCCGCGTCCCTTCGTCGCTTTTCATCCGCATCGCCTCGAGACGGATGAAAATAGAGCGCTCCAGAAGATCCATGCCCCGTGCATGCCCGAAGACCCCGTTTATGATGAAGGGCTTCGAGTAATTGAATACCTGCAACTCATCGTCGGAATAAAGCTTGCGAACGGCGCCCCGCCCCCGGTCGCAAGCGTACAAAGTGCATCGGAAATACGTTGTTTCATGCCCGAGGCGTTATCATACACAAGCTGGTGATATTGCTTCGCATGGATCATCAGATCACGCTCGTTGTCCGGCAAGCGCTGGCGCGTAGCCTGGTTCGGGTCAATGATCGATTTGATCGCTGAGCAAAGCAGGCTTTTGCCTGATCTCTGCGGCCCTTCAATAACGGTTCAGTTTTCGGGAATCAGAGCAGCTTTAGCGTCTCGCGCCCACGGGCGCAGTTGTGTTGGCGCTGCCTGTCCCTCATTCTGGGCACGGGAGAAAAGATGCGCACGGGACTTGCCGCGTTTATCGGATTGATCGGACTTCTGGCGTTTCAGGCGCCAGCGACCGCGCATCCCCATGTTTTCGTCGACGTAGACATGGAGCTGGATGTGGCCGAGAACGGCAGTCTGCGCGGCATCCGTTACGACTGGACGTTCGACGACATGTATTCGACCTTCGCAGTGCAGGGGCTGCCCAAAGTCAACGGTGCGCCCACCGAGGCCGCGCTGGCCAAGGTCGCCGACTCGATTATCGAGAAGCTTGATGATGTGGATTACTTCACGAAGGCGGCGGCGGAAGGCCACGAGCTGCAGGCGACAGGCGCGCAGCAGGCGCGCGCAACCTTTGATGAAGGACGGCTTCGCCTCACGTTCACCGTGACCTTGCGGGCGATTGGTGGGGCGGCGGACAGGGTCAATGTGCAGGTCTTCGATCCGCAATATGTGGTGGCTGTTTCGGTGAAGGATGGCGTGCGGGTGCGCGGCCCTGCCCGCTGCACGCACAAACTTTTGCGCGCGGGGCCGCTCGACCCAAACGACGCGCGCCAGCTCGACGATTCCCTGCGCACGAACCAGCTAGCCGCCAACTTTGGCTCGAAACTCGCCACCACCATCGCGCTTGATTGCCGGGTTGCGAAATAATCAGGGCCGCAGCGAGATCACGGCGTCCAGGCGCGTGCGGTCAAAATCGTCGATAAGAAGATCGACCCGGATGCGCCACACGCCGGGCGCAGGCACGGTGACGCCCTCCACTTCCCATACATTGGGGCCAGACACGAGCCGCGCTTTGCGCTGAATGGGCGCGATGTCCGGCGCGTCCGGCGTCAGGAACAGGTCAATCTCCTGAACACGCAACGGCGACAGATCAATCGCCTTGGGCTCAATGCGAATCTGAACTGGCCCGACGCGCGCGGGGCGGATTGTCATGCTCGCCATCGCCTGCACACCGTGGATGTGTATCTGGAAGGCGCGCTCGTTCGGCGCGCCCAGCGAAGTCGGCGGCGGCGTGATGCGCCAGACCGACGCCGCAGCGAAAATGGCGAGCGCGAAAGCCGCCTCCAGACGGATGGAGCGGCGCAAGAGCTGGAGCGCTGAGGAATCCCCGTCGATCACCGCAGACGTGAAAAATGCGCGATTGAGAAGCGCAAAAAGCGAGACCATCGCGACGACGCCGAGCTTTGCGGCCAGCGCCATGCCCCATGCTGTTGCAAATACCTCGCGCGGCGCT
>JANPPJ010000034.1:0-11769 GCA_031428455.1 Hyphomicrobiales bacterium
CACGGAGATGGTGATGCCCGGCGACAACGTGACGATGGAAGTCGCGCTGATTGTTCCGATCGCGATGGAAGAGAAGCTGCGCTTCGCCATCCGCGAAGGCGGCCGCACGGTTGGCGCCGGCGTGGTTGCATCCATCATTGAATGATGGATGCGCAGAGCGCTTGAAGTGAGGGGAGCCCGTGCGGCGCCCCTTTTTATTTAGCGGCTTGCAACACCCGCGTGAGCACAACGCCAAACAACGCTGCGATGACTAACGGCGCCACGAGAACGCGCGTCGCATCTGTGAAGTCAAGCGGGACGAGCGGCAACAGAAACGCCAGCGCTGCAATGATAACTTCATGCAAGCGCAGCCCGGCGCGCTGCGCATCGCGTGCCAGCCACATGAGCGGAATGGCAAGCAGAACAAGATCATAGCGCAGGATGAAGGGCGTCACGAGCGCGGCGCCCGCGCACATCAGCGCCCCACACGCGAGGGCGTCGCGGCTGCGCCGCGCAGCGATGGCGAGGGCGCCAGCGATCATCAACGCGATGGCCCCCTGGACGGCGTAGGACGCGGCCAACGAGGCCCCCGCCAGCCGCAGCATGGCGAATACGCTCTGAAACTTTTCATGCCCGAAGACGCCGTCCTCCAGCACGCGCCGGGCTTCGGGCAGGGCGGCGATATACGCCGTCCATGTCTCAAGCCCAAACGCGCCAAGCGACGCGAGGCAGAGCGCCACAACTGTCGCGCCTGCGGCGAAAAACGCGCGCCAATGGCCGCCGCACGCCAGCAGGACCGGAATGAGCAAACCCAGTTGTGGCTTGAAAGCGAGGGCGCCGAAAAGCACGCCCGCCAGCATGGGGCGGCTCGCAAGGCACAAGAGCCCGGCGCCCATCAGCGCGCAGGTGAGGAATGCATTCTGGCCGTGGGTCGCGTTCATCATCACGGCCGGGAAAGCCAGAAACGGCGCCACGCCAACCGCGGAGGGCGCGAGTTTGCGCGCCATCGCGAAGTAGGCGGCAAACGTCGCCGCCAGCCAGACGCCGAGCGACACGAAGTACGACGCCAACGCCAACGGCCAGCACACGAGCAGGAACACCGGCGGGTAGAAAAACCAGCTGTAGCCGCTCTGGGCAAACAGCGCCTTCTGCACTGCTTCATGTGCCGCGACATCGTAGACCCGCGCCGGCATTCCCTCCAGGGCCATCAGCGAGGCGGCGTAAAAGCTGAGATAGTCCGGCCCCAGATGCAGGTGGGTCGCCAACGTGTCCCACTCGCGCCAAACCAGCACAAGCGCTGGCATCCACACAAACAACCCCGCCACAGCGGCGTAGACGGCAATCCGCCCGGCGGTGAGCGGCTGGTCGTCGGGACCCGGGCGTTGCGCGTCGAGCGGGTGGGCAGGAACAAAATCGGTCAAGAGACGAGCTTTCCAGTGCGCAAGTGCGGCCTCACAGCCGTCCTCATCATGCACAGGAGGCTTGAACGGCGTCTTAAACTGCGCCCGCCGTGCGCTGCCCCCTTGCTTCGCCGCCGCTCTTGTGGGAGAGAAAGCCCGTTCTGGCGTTCGCGCCAGAGCTGCAGGAGTGTAGCTCAATTTGGTTAGAGCACCGGTCTCCAAAACCGGGGGTTGAAGGTTCGAGTCCCTCCACTCCTGCCAGTTGCTCCTGCTGGAGCCTTATGCGGCCCTTCATGTCCGCCCCCAGCGCTCTCCATATCGCCGCAGCCTGATTGGCGCCACTCTAGCGTTCGCCCCACACCCGCACCCACTCGACCGCGAACCAACCAAAAAAGCAGAACTCTGGTGGATTTTTGACGTGCGGGCGCCCTGCCGACGCCTGCTCACGCCCTTTTTCGCGCGGCGGCGCGTTAGTTAACATTATTCGCAATCTAAAAAATGCGATAGTTTACAGCCGGATAAACATGAAATATCTTAGCCGTTGCTGAATGCTGTGCATGCGTAATTTCGGCAGTGAGTTGGAGTGGCAGGATGGAATACCGCGCTCGGACATTGACGGGTCGGATTGCGCTCCGGACCGGGCTTTCAAAGGCTGCAGTTCGTGACATCTTTCTCGTCACCACAATAGCGATAGGTTGCGCCATCGCTTTGATCGCCGCTCTAAGTTGATTTGCTATCAAAGCTGAACCCGCGCTACTGCCGCAAAATATCTGCCGCCTCTTTGACAGCCTCTTCAACCGCCCGATAGCGCGTGCGCTCGCCTTCATACTTGTACCGCTCGACGTAAACCTTCGGGTCTTCATACTTCGCGTGGACATCGACGTTGTGGCAGACGGCCATGTAAATCGCGAGGCTCGCCTCCTGATAGCCAGGGATCGAGCCGTTCGGAAGAAGGTCGAGAAGGTGCGTGTTAAACTCGCCGTCGAGCGTGAACATCACGGCTGGCAAGGTTTTTGAGCAGAACACGAACGTATTCTCGGGCTTCTTTTCCCACTTGATGGGTCGCTTCTGCGCGGAGCCGCCGCCCGGGTTTGTCGAGGTTCCACGCAGTATTTCGAGCCGCACAAGATAACCTCGCGCCGATGTCCCGACGAAGTCGCGGAAGACTTCCCGCGTCCATCCGCATTCTCCCATGTGGCAGCGGCCCATGCGTTGCGTTTGCGCGAGCGCAGCTCCAGAGGCCACAACCAGTGATGCAGCGGCGAGCAGAGTGGACAAGCGGCGCATGGATGCCCTTTCAAAAATGACTGGCGCTATTCAAGATGCAGATCACGGCGTGATCAAGGTAGTTCTTTTGCGGACGCAAAGTTGGCCCAACGCTCGCAGACACGCGCTTTGCGCGCCTGCGCTCACGTCACGCGAGAGAACCGCACGGTGACGGCGCCGGTCGCATCATAAAACCGCAACAATTCATCGGCGCCGATCTCGTAGCGCGTCGAAGCGGCAAGAGCCTTCAGATATTTGGCCTCTTGTTTCATCAACGCCTCGGGGCAAGCCATGCGCGTCGTTGCCAGCGCTCCGATGGCGACCTTCCCCCCGCTGACCACGCCATTTCCGGTAAACCTGTTGCAGCCGCTTGATCCTGCCACACGCCCCTCAGGCAATGCCTGAAACGTCGAACGCGCGCGGTCCACGACGCCTCCGCCCATGATGTCTTCCGCCAGCCAACTGGAGCCCGTGAGATCGCCCTGCGCGTTGACCGGCGCGGATGCAGCGAGAGCAGCGAGAAAAGCCAGCGTCAAAGTGCGCATGCACGTCTCCCGTCGGAGAAGGCGGAATAGCAAAGTGAGTATACAACAACATCCTGAATTGAAACTGAATGAGGCGACGTCAGCGCGTCGGCGTAAGGCGCATCGTCATTCGCCCGCGCGCATCGAACAGCCGCATGGCGCCGCCGCCGTCGATTTCGTATCGCACGGATGAGGGCAGGGCGCTGGCAAAGCGAGCTTCCTGTTCCAAAACATCTGGGGCGCAGCCCATTTTGGTCATGAGCAGCAGGCCGACGCTCACACGACCGTCAGCGATACTGCCGACGCCTGTATAGAAATTACAGCCGCCAGACCCCGTGATCCTGTTGTCCGACAATCGCATGATCGTCTGCGCCTCAGCGACGGCAGGACGACCATCGACCTCGCGCAAGATCCATGTTTGCGCGGACCCGGCTATTGCGAAAGCTGGCAAAGGAAAGCTCACGGCCACTGCGGTCAAAAGTGCGGCGGCAGACATGCGCATCAGGTGGCTCCGTCAGGCCAGATCAGCCCCACGAACACTTAAGTCCAAGATCGTGGCGCGATGCGGGTGCGATTGCGGTCGCTCTCGAATTGGCCAGCGTTGTATGACTAAACGCATCCCCACACGTCGCGTGCGGTCTCTACGACCACGCGCAGTTTCGCCTCTTGATCCGCGAAGCTCACTGGATTTCCGGTGTCCACGCTCGCGAAGCCGCATTGCGGGCTGATCGCCAGATTTCCCAACGGGACAAACTTCGCCGCCTCGTCGATACGGCGCTTGAGGTCGTCCTTGTTTTCAAGTTTCGGCGACTTGGTTGACACAAGCCCCAGCACGATTCCCTTTGACCCAGACGCAAATCGCAACGGCGAAAAGTCGCCCGCGCGTGGCGAGTCATATTCGAGCAGGAAGTGATGCGCGGCGAGATCGTTGAAAAGCTTCTCGGCGACCACGTCATATCCGCCTTCGGCATGAAACTGCCCGCCGCGATTGCCTCTGCACAAATGAACGCCGATGCGCATATTCGGAATATCTTTCAAGACGCGGTTCGTGATGCTGACGTAAAGATCGAGAACTTCGCGCCAGTCGTCGCCGCGCGCGCCCAGCATCGCCTGCACTTCTGGATCGCCAAATTTTGCGAAGGCGGTTTCGTCGATCTGCACGTATTCGCAACCCGCCGCAGCAAGATCTATCAATTCGGCCCGGAAGGCGGCGACAATGTCATTCCAGTAAGCGTCAATGTCCGTGTAGGCGCTGGCCAGCGCAGCGGCGTCGCCGCCACGGAAATGCAACGCGCAAGGGCCCGGAATTGTGACTTTTGCAACCCCTTTCGTCATGGCTGAAAGAGAGCGGAAATCATCAAGCTGGATGGGCTTTGCCCGCGAGATCTTGCTGCCGATTCTCGCCACAGGCTGCACGCCGCGCTTGGGCGTGCCGGCCATGACGCCTTCCTCTTCGGGGGGCACGTAATCGGGCACGATGTCTCCCAGATGCGCAAAGAAGTAGCTGTGGTAGGAGCGCCTGCGCAGTTCGCCGTCGGTAATCACTGGCAATCCGACGTTCTCTTGTAGCGTCACAACGTCACGGATCGCCTGATCCTCGGCGGCGCGAAGCTCCTCGCCGCTCACGCGTCCTGCGCCATGGGCGCGGCGCAGATCAAGCAGTGCTGCAGGCCGCAGGAAGCTGCCGATATGGTCAGCGCGAAAGCGAATAGGCGTCATGAGCGTTTCCTCTGTCGTTTTGGCGGGCGAGTAATTTTCGCCCTTCTGGTCTGAGTATCGCTATTGTGTACAAAGCGGAACTGGTCAATCTTTTGCTTCTGCCTACTTCAGACCGAAGAGCTTTCGGGAAAGGCGTTGTGATGACTAGATGCAATCTGCGCGCAGGTCTTGTCGGCCTGCTGCTCGCAGCCGCAACTCCGGCGCTGGCGATCGAGGGGATTTATACCGTCGAGGGGCGCAACCCTGGGGCGCCCCAATCCTACAAGGGCGAAGCGCAGATCAAGCAGACCGGTCGCACATACACGGTGGTGTGGAAGATCGGCGAGGGCGCCCAGATTGGCACCGGCGTCATGGTCGACAATGTCTTGTCGGTCGTGTTTACGGCGTCCGGGCCGGCCCGCCCGGGACTGGCTGTGTACAGTGTGAGCGGCGACAAGATCACCAGCGGCGTCTGGACTTCGCTCGGCTCCCAGACGGTCGCCGAGGAGACGTGGGCGCCTGCGGACAGGCACTAACCGAGGTCTCGTTCCTCCGGCCGGGCGCTGGATGGATGTCCGCGATTTTTCGCTTGGCGGCGCCGCAGCGCCCCGCTATAAGGCCCATGCTTGTGGCGCGTGACCTGCCGGTCCCGCGCCGCGATCTTTTTGGGCGCTTGCCCGGAGACTGACGCCCGCGGCGGTGGGGCAGGCGGGCGAAAGGCGGGAAGGATCCGATGGCCAATCCATTTGAGTTTATTCAGCAGGTTCGGTCCGAGGGCTCCAAGGTCACGTGGCCAACCCGGCGCGAGACGCTCATCACGACCGGCCTTGTCATCCTCATGGCCCTCGTGGCGAGCATGTTCTTCCTTGCTGTCGACTGGTCCATCCGCATCGTGCTCGGCTACATCACAGCGCTCGGACGCTGACGGGGACGCGACCAAAAATGACGAACCGCTGGTACATCGTTCACGCCTACTCGAACTTCGAGAAGAAGGTCGCGGAATCGATTCGCGAACAGGCTGCGCAGCGCGGCCTCGCTGACAAATTTGAAGAAGTGATGGTCCCGACCGAGCAGGTCGTGGAAATCCGTCGCGGCCGCAAGATCAACACTGAACGCAAGTTCTTCCCCGGCTATGTGCTGGTAAAGTGTGATCTGAGCGACGACGTCTACCATCTCATCAAGAACACGCCGAAAGTAACCGGCTTTCTTGGCGCCGATAACAAGCCCATGGCCATTCCCGACCGCGAGGCCGAGCGGATCAAGGGCCAGGTGGCTGACGGCGTTGAACGTCCCAAGTCGACCATTTCGTTCGAAGTGGGCGAGACCGTGCGTGTGGCCGACGGGCCATTCGCCTCATTCAACGGCGTTGTGGAAGAGGTCGACGAGGCCCGTTCGCGCGTCAAGGTCGCCGTGTCGATCTTTGGTCGCGCCACGCCGGTCGAACTGGAATTTGCTCAGGTCGAGAAGGTCTGAGCAGACAGCGCCAGCGCAAGCTGGCGCGAAGCCCGCGTTCGCGCGGGATCACGTGGGAGACGCCCCGGACCGCCATGTCCGACCAGCGTTGCACCACGAACTTCACCAGCCTCAGGGCGTGAGCCCAAGGCGTTTCGGAGAGTAAGATGGCAAAGAAGATCGCGGGTTACGTGAAGCTTCAGGTGCCGGCGGGCGCGGCGAATCCTTCGCCCCCCATCGGCCCCGCGCTGGGTCAGCGCGGCCTGAACATCATGGAGTTTTGCAAGGCCTTCAACGCGAAGACCGCGCAGATTGACAAGGGGACGCCCATCCCCGTTATCATCACGGCGTATCAGGATCGCTCCTTCACGTTCGAGATGAAGCAGCCGCCCGTCACGTTCTTCCTCAAGAAGGCGGCGAACCTGAAGATTGGCAAGAAGCCGGCTTCCGGCCACAAGACGCCTGGTCGCGGCTTTATTGGCAAGGTGACCAAGGGTCAGATCCGCGAGATCGCCGAGAAGAAAATGCCTGACCTCAACTGCCATACGGTCGAATCGGCAATGTCGATGATCGAGGGTTCTGCGCGGGCCATGGGCCTGCAGGTTGTGGAGTAAGGCGATGACCGGCAAGAGAATCACGAAAGCCCGTGCGGGCGTCGAACGCACCAAGCTCTACAGCGTTGATGACGCGGTAAAGCTGATCAAGTCCAGCTCCAGCGCCAAGTTCGACGAATCGATCGAAATTGCGATGAACCTGGGCGTGGACCCCAAGCATGCTGACCAGATGGTCCGCGGCGTGGTCAATCTGCCAAATGGCACGGGCCGTACGGTCCGTGTGGCTGTTTTTGCTCGCGGCCCCAAGGCTGATGAGGCGAAGGCCGCTGGCGCGGACATTGTTGGCGCTGAGGAACTCGTCACGCTCGTTCAGGGCGGCACAATCGAGTTCGATCGCTGCATTGCAACGCCTGACATGATGGGCCTTGTAGGTCGTCTCGGTAAAGTGCTGGGCCCGCGCGGCCTGATGCCAAACCCGCGCGTCGGCACGGTGACCATGGACGTCGCTTCGGCCGTGAAGGCTTCCAAGGGCGGCGCCGTCGAGTTCCGCGTTGAAAAGGCCGGCATCGTGCAGGGCCTCGTGGGCAAGGCCTCTTTCGGCGAGGACAAGCTTGTTGAAAACATCAAGGCGTTCGTGGACGCTGTCGCGAAGGCGAAGCCCGCCGGCGCGAAGGGCACCTACATCCAGCGCGTGGCGATTTCTTCGACCATGGGCCCCGGCGTGAAGGTCGAGCCGTCCACATTGTCGTCTGGCTCGCAGAACTGAGGCTTGGCCGCTTCTCGCGGTTAATCGCCATTTGCGATGAAGATTCCGGTCCGCAGCCCCTTGGCAGCGGCCCGGAAGCCGGTTACATAGCAGAACCCGGGGTCCGGAAATTTGATGACCCCGTTTCAATCCAGCTTCCGTGGGTGAGAGCGTTTCAACGAAAGGCTTTTGCACGCGGCAGATCGGTCGGCGGGTCCGGAGTGAAAGCTTCGTACGCGTCGGCCATGCCTTGTCCGAGACTGCCGGCGCCTGGGTATCCGATCCAGGCTTAATCGACTGAAAGCTGGTTAGTTCCAGCATCAGGCGGCCAGCATAGACGGGGAGAAGCGAATTTTTGGGACGCCGCGAGGCATTCCCTGGTTTGGTTCGAACCTTCTGTCCGTGGCGACAACCATCGCTCCGGGGACAGGCATTCGAAGCCGCAACCGCCGCAAGGCGCGTTCGCGGTTCATGCAGCCGACGGGGCGTTCTTTCGCCTCGTCAACCGGAGAGAGTACACGTGGACAGAGCGGAGAAGAAAGAGCTCGTCGCGGAACTGAACGGCATCTTTCAAAAGACGTCGGTCGTTGTCGTGGCGCATTACTCTGGTCTGACTGTCGCCCAGCTTCAGAAATTGCGCGCCAAAATGCGCGAAGCTGGCGCCTCGGTTCAGGTCGCCAAAAACCGTCTCGCCAAGATCGCTCTTGAAGGCACGGACGTAGCCAGCATCGGCTCCCTGATGACGGGACCGACCCTGATCGCCTATTCGGACGATCCAGTGGCTGCTCCGAAGGTCGTCGCCGCTTTCGCCAAGGAATTTGACAAGCTTGTCATCCTTGGTGGGGCGATGGGCACGACCGTCCTGAATCCCGATGGTGTCAAGGCTCTCGCCACGATGCCGTCCCTGGACGAACTGCGCGCCAAGATCGTGGGGCTGCTCAACGCTCCCGCGACCAAAATCGCACAGGTCGTCACAGCGCCCGCAGCCAAGCTTGCGCGCGTGTTCGGGGCTTATGCCGACAAAGACGCGGCCTGATCGAGGCCGAAACCAACAACCGGTTCGAACCGACAAACTCAAGGAATTATGTAAATGGCTAACCTGGAAAAGATCGTCGACGAATTGTCGAGCCTCACCGTTCTCGAGGCTGCTGAACTCGCCAAGATGCTTGAAGAGAAGTGGGGCGTTTCGGCCGCTGCTGCAGTTGCGGTCGCCGCTGCGCCGTCCGCCGCCGCCGCTCCGGTGGAAGAGCAGACTGAATTCACCGTGATGCTTGTCGCCGCCGGCGACAAGAAGATCGAAGTGATTAAGGAAGTTCGCGCGATCACCGGTCTCGGCCTCAAGGAAGCCAAGGATTTGGTGGAAGCCGCTCCGAAGGCAGTCAAGGAAGCCGTGTCGAAGGAAGATGCTGCGAAGTTCAAGGCTCAGCTCGAGAAGGCTGGCGCCAAGGTCGAACTCAAGTAATGCCCGCATGGGCGGCGTCCGCCGCCTCTTCGGACTGACAAATAAGAGCCGGTCCCGGAGTTTTCTCCGGGGCCGTTCAAGCGTTCCGAAATGTGCCTTTCAGGGCGTGTGACGGGACAGCCTGCGCCGGACGCAGGTAGACAGGGGGGCCGATGAGGCTCCAGGCGCGTAGGTCTCCGGGATCTGCGCGAGGCGTGCGGCCCCGTCGGGCCCGCCTAAATGAAGGTGCGAGAAGCGATATGGCTCAGACCCCGGCTCAGACATCCCAGACGTTCACCGGCCGTAAGCGTATCCGCAAATTCTTCGGACACATCCGGGAAGTCGCGGAAATGCCGAACCTCATCGAGGTTCAGAAGGCCTCTTACGATCAATTTCTGATGGTCGATGAGCCCAAGGGCGGACGTGGGGACGAGGGCCTGCAGTCCGTTTTCAAGTCGGTGTTCCCGATTCGCGATTTTGCCGGCACGGCGCAGCTCGACTTTGTCAGCTATGAATTTGAACAGCCCAAGTACGACGTGGACGAGTGCCGCCAGCGCAGCATGACCTATGCCGCGCCGTTGAAGGTGAAGCTGCGTCTGATCGTGTTCGACGTGGACCCGGATACGGGCGCCAAGTCCGTGCGCGACATCAAGGAGCAAGACGTCTACATGGGCGACATGCCCTTCATGACGTCGAACGGCACCTTCGTCGTCAATGGCACCGAGCGCGTCATCGTCTCGCAGATGCATCGCTCGCCCGGCGTGTTCTTCGATCACGACAAGGGCAAGACCCATTCGTCGGGCAAGCTTTTGTTTGCTGCCCGCATCATTCCCTATCGCGGATCGTGGCTCGACATCGAGTTCGACGCGAAGGACATTGTCTACGCGCGCATCGACCGCCGCCGCAAGATTCCGGTGACGTCACTGCTGTTCGCGCTTGGCATGGACGGCCAAGAGATCCTGAACTTCTTCTACAACAAAATGAGTTACGTGCGCGTCGCCGACAAGAAGAAGGGCTCCGAGCCCTACTGGCGCGTGCCTTACGACGCCGAGCGCATGAAGGGCGTGAAGGCCTCGGTCGATCTCATCGACGCCGACACCGGCGAAGTCGTGGTGGAAGCTGGCAAGAAGCTCACCGTGCGCACGGCCCGCCAGCTCGCAGAACGCGGCGTGAAGTTCCTCAAGGCGCAGGATGAGGATCTTTACGGCCAATATCTCGCCGAAGACCTTTATGATCCGAACACCGGCGAAATCTTTGCGGAAGCTGGCGAGGAAATCTCCGCCAAGTCGCTCGTGAGCCTCATTGAACAGGGCTTCGACGATCTCCCAATTCTTGACATCGACCATGTCAACATCGGCCCCTACATCCGCAACACGCTCAGCGTCGACAAGAACTCGACGCGCGAAGAAGCGCTGTTCGACATCTACCGCGTGATGCGCCCCGGCGAACCGCCGACGGTCGACACCGGCGAGGCCATGTTCCACTCGCTGTTCTTCGACTCCGAGCGCTACGACCTTTCAGCGGTTGGCCGCGTGAAGATGAACATGCGTCTGGACCTTGATGCGGAAGACACGGTTCGCGTGCTTCGCAAGGCGGACATCCTTGCCGTTGTGCGCGCGCTTGCTGACTTGCGCGACGGTCGCGGCGAAATCGACGACATCGACCATCTCGGCAACCGCCGCGTGCGTTCGGTCGGCGAGCTCATGGAGAACCAGTATCGTCTGGGCCTCCTGCGCATGGAGCGCGCCATCAAGGAGCGCATGTCGTCGGTCGATATCGACACTGTGATGCCGCAGGATCTGATCAACGCAAAGCCGGCGGCTGCCGCTGTGCGTGAGTTCTTCGGCTCCTCGCAGCTTTCGCAGTTCATGGATCAAACGAACCCGCTGTCGGAAATCACCCACAAGCGCCGCCTCTCGGCGCTTGGGCCCGGAGGTCTCACCCGCGAGCGCGCCGGCTTTGAAGTGCGCGACGTGCATCCCACCCATTACGGCCGCATCTGCCCGATTGAAACGCCCGAAGGCCCGAACATTGGTCTGATCAACTCGCTGGCGACCTTTGCGCGCGTCAACAAGTATGGCTTCATCGAAGCCCCGTATCGCCGCGTGCGCGACGGCAAAGTCACGGAAGACGTTGTCTATCTCTCCGCCATGGAAGAGGCGAAGCACTACGTCGCGCAGGCGAACGCAGCGCTCGACAAGAACGGCGGACTGGTAGACGACCTGGTAATCTGCCGCCACTCGGGCGACGTCATCATGGTTCCACGCGATCGCGTGGACTTTATGGACGTGTCGCCCAAGCAGCTCGTCTCGGTCGCCGCGGCGCTCATTCCGTTCCTTGAAAACGACGACGCCAACCGCGCCCTCATGGGCTCGAACATGCAGCGTCAGGCCGTGCCTCTCGTGAAGGCCGATGCGCCGCTCGTCGGCACCGGCATGGAAGCAATTGTGGCCCGAGACTCCGGCGCCGCCATCGCCGCGCGCCGCACAGGCTTCATCGACCAGATAGACGCGACGCGTATCGTTATCCGCGCCACGCAGGATCTCGACCCCACCAAGGCGGGCGTCGACATCTACCGCCTGATGAAGTTCCAGCGTTCCAACCAGTCGACCTGCATCAACCAGCGTCCGCTGGTGAAGGTTGGCGACTTCGTGCGCAAGGGTGACATCATTGCCGACGGTCCTTCGACGGATCTTGGCGATCTGGCGCT
>JANPPJ010000035.1:0-4355 GCA_031428455.1 Hyphomicrobiales bacterium
CTCGAGGATGGCGGAAAGCCCGCGCATGCCGAGGGTTTCCGCCATGGCGGAGAGCGCCGGCAGATGTTGCGCCATGTCCTTGAGTTCGAACGCGCCGGCCTTGCCCGCAGCCGCGAGCATGTCCATGGCCTTCGGCATCTCCTCAACTTTGAGCTTGAGATTGTCGATCGCGGCCATACCGGTTTTGGCCAGATCGTCGATCCCCGCCCGGTAGGCTGTCGCCGTTTTGCCAAGGACCGGAAGGATGCCCTCCGCGCGCTTTGGATCGAGGCCCATGCCGAGCAGTACGTCCATGCCGCCGGCTACCTCTTGCGAGGACTGATTGACCATCGGCGCCAAGGCGCGAATGCGCGCTCCAAGCGCCTTCATCGCCGCGTCCGACAGTTCTGCCTTTTGCGCGATGTCGAGCAGCGAGGTTTCAAATTTCGCCGCGATCGAGAGCAGGGCTTGCAGCCCGCGATACAGGGCGTAGCCGGCGCCCGCAGCGTCCAGCACGCTCGCACGCATGCGCGCGAGGGTCTGAGTGTTCGCCGCCGCCGCCGCACGGAGCCTTTCGTGCATGGCGGTGATCCCGGACCCGGACGCCGCCTGCCCGATGCCGCGTAGCGCCTGCGCCGCCTGTCGCGCCGGACCGGAGACCCGATCGATGAGCGAGACTATCAGCTGGCTAGTGAGGGTCGCCATCAATGGTCTCCAAATCTTGCTCCAGGTCGGGAAGATCGACACCCTCGCGGGCGGCGATTCTGCGCGCTTCGCCGTACCATGCGATCAGCTCTGACCATGGTTCACGCCGGAGCTCATGGATCGGCGTGTTCAGCCAGTGGGCGACATGGGCGCAGATGGCGCGCCAGCAGGGCCAGAGGCCTGCGCGACCTCCTGCACAAAAGGGGCCAGCGCCTCTGAAATCCGCGCCAGATCAGACGCCTTGATCTTGCGGATGGCGGCCGCCGGCCAGCCGAGATCAACAGCGAGCATGTCGATCATGGCCGTCAGGTCGGTGGCCCCCGATGCTTTCGCCTTCTCGTAAGCCTCGATCCCGCCGACGCTGGGTTCGCTGATCTCAACCAGGGCATATGTCACGGATTCGTAGATGAATGGTTTGGAGAGCGTAATCTCGGTCATGTGTCACCATGGAGTGCTGGAGTATCGGGTCACGAAGGACGGCGCACAGGCGCGCACAGGCGCGCACAGGCGTCAGCCGCCGCCGAGCGCTGTACGGATGCCCCCGAACCACGAGACGCCGCCAGAGCGGCCCTCACGCTCGTAGAAGTCCCAATACCAAAGCTCTTCGCCGTCGAGGATGAACTCGTAGTGCGTGACTTCGTGCAGCAGATAATTACAGCCGAAGAACTCGCCCACCGAAAATTCATCCGGCGCCCACGAAGAAATCACGCCCTGAATGATGGCGCGCGCCGCGAGGATCTGGCCGCCCTGCTTGTTGCGGACCGCGCCCGCAAACGTCCACTTGTCAAAAGTTCCTGCGGCAAAACCCATCTTGCGCAGCATGTCAGGATCAAAGCCCTTCAACTCGAACTTGGGCTCGATTGCGTCGATCTGCGGGAATGAAAAATTCACCTCGCCGACGCCGCCGCCCGGCGCATAGCCAGACGTCTTGCGCTTGATTTCGGGGAGTGCGAGTTTCGAGAGCGTGACCGCGCGGCTGGAGTCGGGTTCGTCCGCTCGCCGCACGTCAACCGCCTCGAGAACGTAGAGAGGCTGGGCCATGGTTCATATCTCCTGATGGTTGAGGATGTATCTGCGTTGATGGCTCCGACCGCGCGTTACGACGCGGCGGACAGACGCGAGATGATGGTGGCGACGAGTTCGTCGATCGCCGGGCGATAGCGGCGCACCTCGTGAGTGGCGACGCGGAACACCGGCGCGGGCTCGATCTTCGGGCGAACCGTCAGCCGGCCGAGGCGGATCTGTTCCGGGCTATTCAGGCTTTTGGGAAATTCCAGGTCGTAGCCGAGGATGTCGTTGGCCGCCTTGTGATCGCGCAGCATGAACTTGATGCTGTTCAGCCACGCCTCAACCATGTCGGCGTTGATCGCCCGGCCAAGGAACTGGCGTGTAATCCGCATCATTTTCACGGTGAGAGAATCAGCGCCGCGCACCTGGTGGAACTGCGACCACAATTCACCCTCGGCGCAGGATTCCGTGCCGATATAGACGAAGCCGCCATCAGCGATCGCCGTGTCGACGCCGATCTCGCCGCGCACCACGATGCCCAGGTCAGCCGCGAGCATGAGCTGGCCTTCGACGGCGCCGTCGGTGAGTGAAAATGCGATCGGGCGGTTTGTGCCGACGATGCCAAAAATCGGCCGATTGGCGATCGGGTGGAAGGGCTCGCCCCTGTTGGCGTTGTCGATGCGCACCATGAGGCCGGCAATGCGCGGCGACATCGGGCGGGTGACAGCCTCGTCAACTTCCCAAACGCGCGCGGAGACGGCCACAGCGATGATGCGCTCGGACTGGACGTCCTCGCGCCATGTCTCAGCGGCAGACCGCGAAGAATCCGGGCCGTCGACGATCGCCACCGCCAGAAGCGCGTTCAGGACCGCAGGCAGCGCAGCGACCACCGGGTTTGCGGCATTGTCGGGACGCGACGCCGTGTAGCCGGGGCAGATGATAATGCGCGGCGTGCGGTTGACGACTTCCGGCGCACTCTTCATCAGGTTTACGCCAGCGATGACGTTGGTCAACGTTGCGGCGGCGGTGAGACCCTCAGCCACGCGCACGACGGTGATATCTGCGGCGACGCCGAGCGGCCCGAGCTGCGCGTTGATGCCCTTTACAGCGTCAGCGAGATAGCCTGTTCCCAATGCCGCCAGATAGACGGGATCGGAAGATGAGAAGTTCACCAGCGTCGCTGCCGGAAACACCCCGGCGTTGGCGTCGGCGCTGGTGGTGATGATGCCGATTTTTGAGAAATCGGCGCCCATGACCGGGATCGGCTCATTTTCAGGCCGAAGGTTGATGATTCCGAACTGCGGCGCGGTCATAGTATTGCTCCTTGCTCAATAAAAAACCCCGCCACAGGGCGGGGCAGGGGTTTGCCGTCCGGGATGGAGCGGCTATTTCGTGAAGCGGCCTCAATGGCCGCGGCGTTCGACTATCTCCACACAGAGACGCCTAGAACATGGCCCTTGGCCGCCACCGAATTTGTAGCCGTAACAGTGAGAGTAACCGCCTCTGCGAACTGATCTCCTGCGGCCTCTGAGGCGCAGTTCTCCGCTCCGTCCGTTTGTCGGTTACGCTCTGTCAGACCGCTCCAAGTTATCAAATCTGCGCTATCTTTATTACTGAACGCAACACCAACCGCGATCCCACCTGCGGGCACACTGATGGAGACCGATCTAGCGGCTACGTTGATCGCGTTAACCCCGTCCACGGACAGAGTGCCGTTTAGACTGTCAAAGCCTCCAACTGCGCGGAACACGTAATACTGAATGTTGTTTAGTTGGTTGTGTGCGAAATTGATAGATCCGGTTGTGCCAGACGGCACTCTTGCTATCGCGAAACCAACACGTAGATTGTAAGACTTGCCATCGCCCGGGGTCAGGGTGACTGCGTTCCCGGTGATTACTGCGGATACACCGCCGATCGTAACACCAGTCACAACGTCGGATAAACCATCCAGTGCCATAAAGGCGACGATAATATGCCTGTCTGCGTGCGCGTCCCCGAAAGAGATAGAACCGGAACTGTGGTTCGCGACTGTATTAACTTCATTGCCGGACAGGAAACTCAGACTGATCGGTCCACCACCGCCTGCTGCCATCATGATTGCGTTGAAAAGTCCGGGGAGCATTATGGCACCCACGTAAGCGAGAAATGGATCTCGCCCGTGCTCACCACGGAGTAATCGAGTCGCGTCTTTTTTCTCACGCCGGTTTTCAGCGACGTCTTGCTGCCGACATTCTTCCAGTTGGCCCCAAACGCCTGCGTCTTATCGCCCACCCCGTCCTGCGTGAAAACGATAAAACCGGCTTGCCCGGGTTTCGGATTGTCTGGATTAGCCAGCGTGCCGTTGATCGTCTTGGCGACAGTCGCATTGATGAAAGTCGCCATGTTCGGCGTAATCGTAGCCGAGTCCGTGATCGCGATTGGAGCCGCGGCCGACCATACGGCGGCCGGGGTCAAGACCTTCGACGCCGTGTTCGAGATAAACTCAGCGGCACTCGCAATCGCCGCCGCAGCCATCTTGGCGAAGGTGACGATGCTGTCCGCAAGGCGCGCGGTCGTGTCGACGGCGCCATCGGCCAGTTTGCCAGCTATGACTGCGCTGTTGGCCAGCTTTGCGCTCGTGACCGCCAGATCGCCGATCTTCGCGGTTACGACAGCGCCGTCCG
>JANPPJ010000036.1:0-73267 GCA_031428455.1 Hyphomicrobiales bacterium
CAGCAGTTCAAGCGCGGCCTTGTCTTCTACCGAGCCGGTAAGATCACCGGCCTTGGGGACATTCAGCGCATCCAGCTCCGGCACAGGCTCAACAGGCGCCTGCAGCAGATAGTTGAATGCGCCGTCCGCGACCATTTGCGGACGCACGGCCTTCAGGCCGGTCCAGTCGTAACCACATATGCCCTGCACCTCGCCACGCTCAAGCGCGAGCAAAATGTCGGCCATTCCCTTGTAGCCAGCGACGATCTTGAACCTCATGTTGTTCAGTCGCTGATGCATGTAAGCGTAGTCGAATGAAGATGAGCCGACAGCGCCCGCGCCGATGATGACCTCATTCGCCTGCGCATCTTTCGCAGTCTTGATCGGGCTATTCTTCATCGTGAAACAAACGCGCGCCGTTGTGTCTGCGCTGGCGAGATACTGCAGTTTCGCAGCGTCAAACTTGGCGCCGCGTCCTGCAAACAATGGCGCAATGAGGCCGCCCGGGTTCAGGGCTGCGATGACTGTGCCGTCCTTGGGCCCCGAATGCGCGACGTAGGCGGCCGCATTGCCGCTGCCAGCGCCCGGCATGTTTTGCACCACAAAATTGGGAGCGCCCGGCACGAACCGATCAAGGTGTCGTGCAAAGAGCCGCGCGAATGTATCAAACCCGCCGCCAGCGTCGCTGCCGACAATCATCCGCACGGATTTACCCACGTAGAAAACTTGCGCCAGGGAGGGGCCTGGCAGGGCGGTCGCCCCGGCCAGAACAGCCACAGCTGCCGCAGTCAGGCTCTTCGTCAGCATCTGCTCACCTTTCGCAGGTTCGATATGGAAGACAGTCAGAGCATGCGTCATTTGTAACAAAATTGGACCACGCCGCTACCGACGCGTCAACGCTAAACAAAATGCGATAGAGGAAATATCAATACACTGAATTTGTTGATATTAGCTCATCGGCGCCTGGATGGTGTACGTCTGCTGCGCAACTTCTTGCCGCTCGGTGGCGGTTGCGAGCGTACCATTTCTGGAGTATGTCCAAAAAAAGAAGATGGAATGAGGCGCACAGCTTGCGCATGCTTCGGACACGCGCCGACGACCGTCGGCTGAGGGAGGACCAAAACGGATGAGCAAGCTCAAACTCACCCTCGCAGTTGGCGACTATGAAATCACCAAACCGCTGAAGGACGGAACCGTCACGCCAGACGGCATTGAGCTGAATGTTCTCACCGCGATGGATTCCACGACGCGCCACTGGCGCTTCCTGCGCAACCAGGACTTCGACATCGCGGAAGTGTCCTGCTCGTCCTACATCGCATCAAAGGACAAGGGCTTCCCGTTCGAGGCGATTCCGGTGTTCCTGCATCGCCGCTTCCGTCACGGCTTCATCTTCATCAACACGACGAAGGGCATCAAGGAGCCGAAGGATCTCATCGGCAAGAAGGTTGGCCTCAAGCAATATCAATCGAGCGCGATCCTCTGGCTGCGCGGCTTGCTTGATCATCAGTATGGCGTGCCGTTCAAGTCGATTGACTGGTACACCGAGCTTGAAGAAGCCATCGACTTTAAAAAGCCGGAGGGCCTTCGCCTGCAACGCATTCCCGACGACAAATCCATCGAGACGATGCTTGCCGAAGGCGAGATCGACGCGCTGATTCATCCAGATCTCATTCAGCCCTTGCTCGATAAAGATCCCCGTGTCGGGCGGCTCTTTCCCAACTACAAGCAGGAAGAGGTCGACTTCTACAAGCGCACTCAGATCTTCCCGATCATGCATGTTGTCGGCATCAAGAAAGAAATCGTGGAGCAATACCCGTGGGTGCCCCTTAATCTCTTCCACGCATTCAATGCAGCAAAGAGCGTGGGCATGAAGCGCATGGAAAATCCGCGCGTCGCGCCGCTCGCATGGTATCGCGAAGCATGGGAAGAGCAGGAAGAAATTCTGGGGTCCGATCCGTGGGAATACGGCCTCACCGAGAAGAACCGCAATCAGCTTGAAATGCTGGTGCGCTTCTCCCACGAGCAGGGCTTGCTAAGCCGCGAGATTCCGCTGGAAGAATTGTTCCTGCCGGTCTCACAAGGCCACAAGCGCGGTCACGTCTTCCGCGTTTGATCTGATACGACGCCGCGGCGCGTCACGCGCGCCGCTCATTTCCTTCGAACGGCGCGAGAGAGAATGAAACTTCCGCAATTCGACTACCAGGCGCCCGCAAGCCTTACAGAAGCCGTTGCGCTTTTGATGGCGGGCAATGGCGACGCCCGCCCGCTTTCAGGTGGACAAAGCATTCTGCCGGTCATGGCGTTCCGCCTGGCCGAGCCAAGCTTGCTCGTTGATCTTCGCAACATTCCCGATCTGCGCGGCATTGAAGTCAGTGCAATGGGCGTTCGCATTGGCGCGATGGTGCGTTGGCGCGACATACTCGACAACGCGCAACTGAAAGACGCGTTGCCACTTCTGCCCGAAGCCATTGAGCACGTCGCGCATTACCAGGTTCGCAATCGCGGCACCATTGGCGGCAGCCTCGCCCATGCTGACCCCGCGTCCGAGATGCCCGCTGTGGCGCTGGCGCTGGACGCCATCGTCGAAGTTGTTGGCGCCAAGGGCAAGCGCGATATCGCCGCCGCCGATCTCTTCACAGGATCGCTGTCCACGTCGCTGTCCCATGACGAGATTATCGTTGCCGTGCGCTTCCCGGCCTGGCCCGCAGCGCGTCGCTACGCCTTCGAAGAGTTTGCACGCCGTCGCGGCGACTTTGCGCTGGCGGGCGTGGCTGTTTGCTATGACGTCGACGCGCAGGGCAAGGCGACAAACGTGCGCGCCTCAGCGCTTTCCATCGCTGACACGCCGATCCGCCTCAAGGGCGCCGAAGCTGCACTCACCAGCCGCGTTATTGATGCAGAGGCGATCAAGACCGCCGCCGCAGCTGCATCGGCAGAGGTTGATCCGGCAGGCGACATTCATGCGAGCGCGCGTTATCGCAAGGCGCTCGTCGGCACTCTCCTTGGCCGTGCGCTCACGCGCGCCGCCGCCCGCACAGCGAGGTAACATGTCCGTCCGCTTTGAGGTGAACGGCAAGTCCGTTTCCGTTGATGTTTCGGCACGCACGACGTTGGCAGATTGCCTGCGTCATGAATTGCATCTCACCGGCACGCACGTGGGTTGCGAACACGGTGTCTGCGGCGCCTGCACCGTGATCGTGAATGGCGACGCCGTTCGCTCGTGCCTCATGCTTGCCGTGCAGGCCAATGGCGCAAAGGTGACCACAGTCGAAGGCCTTTCTCCCAAAGAAGGCCTCTCACCGCTGCAGACAGCGTTCAAGATGCATCATGCGCTGCAATGCGGTTTCTGCACGCCGGGCATGCTCACAACGATTCACGCGCTGTTGAGTGAAGAGCCGCACGCCGATGAAGATCGCATCCGCGATGTGATCTCCGGCAATCTTTGCCGCTGCACGGGCTACATCACAATTGTCGAAGCGGCGATGGATGCGCGCGCATCTTATCAGCAGAGCCGGGGTGACAAAGAATGAAACCGCATCACGGCGCTCACACGAGCAACACTTACATTGGCGCCCACATCGAGCGCGTCGAGGATTATCGCTTCCTGCGCGGCGAGGGAAAATACCTCGACGACATATCGCGCGAAGGCCAGTGGCACGCAGCGTTCGTGCGCAGCCAGATCGCCCACGGCGTCATCCGCTCTATCGACGTCTCGGCGGCGCTCGCCATGCCGGGCGTGCGCGCGGTCGTCACCGCCGCTGATATCGAAGGCGATATCCCGACCATTCCATTCCGCCGTCCCAACCCCACGATTGGCCCCTACGCGCAACCAATCATAGCGCGCGACAGGGTGCGCTATTTCGGCGAGCCGATCGCAATGATTCTCGCGGACTCGCCCGAGTTGGCTGAAGACGCGCTGCAGGGCGTGATCGCTGATATCGAGCAATTGCCGGTCATCATCGATTGCAAGACGGCGATGGCGGACAAGTCACTGCTATTCGACGTCACGGGCTCAAATCTCGCGTCCATATTCAACGCGGACAAAGGCGATGTGGACGAAGCATTCGCCTCCGCGGACTTCATCATTCGCGACCAGCTTTCCACACAGCGCCAGACTGCGTTGCCCATGGAGACGCGCGGCCTTCTGGCTGAATGGGACGCAAAGAACGGCAAACTGACTGTTTCTGGCGCCGCCAAGCTGCCGTTCTTCAACCGCACCACCATGGCTGCGATGATGAACCTGCCGGAAACAGCTGTTGATTATATCGAACTTGATGTCGGGGGCGGTTTCGGCGCACGCGGCGAGTTTTATCCGGAAGATTTTCTTGTTGCGTTCGGTGCGCGCAAGTTTGACCGGCCCGTAAAGTGGATTGAGGATCGCCGCGAACATCTCATGGCCATCGGCCATGCGCGTGAAGCAGCCTGCGACGTGGAACTTGCTTTCAGCAAGGATGGCGTGATGCTGGGCATGCGGGGCGATCTGTTCATCAACATTGGCGCCTATGTGCGGCCTAACGGCATGACGCCTGTGCGCAACGCCGCGCAGTTCATGTCCGGGCCGTATCGCATGCCCGCCATCCACATTTCAGCCTATGCGTGCGTGACGAACAAGACGCCCGCTGGCACGTATCGCGGGCCCGGCCGCTACGAGGGTAATTTCTTCATCGAGCGCTTGATTGATCAGGCGGCCGATGGGCTCGGCGTAGACCGGCTTGAAATTCGTCGGCGCAATTTGCTGACGCACGAAGAGATGCCTTACTCGCTCGCGACAGTGCTGCCCAGCGACGGGCGCGCCGACACGCAATGCGACTCCGGCGATTATCGCGTCTGTTTCGACGCCTGTGTGCAGGAAGCCAACTGGGCCGAGAAGTCAAAGCTGCAAGGCAAACTGATCGACGGTCGTTATCACGGCATCGCAATCGGCTGCTTCATTGAAGGCGGCGCATCCGGGCCGCAGGAAAACGCCCGGATGGTGCTGGAGAAGAACGGCGACATTTCGCTCTTCGCCGGCTCATCGGGCATCGGGCAGGGCATCGAGACCATCCTGGCGCAGATTGCTGCGGATTATCTCGAAATCCCCATGGAGCGCATCACCGTGTTCCACGGATCGACAAACCTTCTCAAGAAGGGTTGGGGATCTTACGGTTCGCGCGCAACGGTGATGGGTGGATCAGCCGTCATCGACGCGTGCAAGAAACTGCTGGCGCTGTTCCGCATCTCTGCCGCAAAGCGCCTTGGCGTTGAGCCTGAATCGATCACGATTGCTGAAGGCGTCGCGCGCGTAGCTGACGGCCGCTCAGTGCCGCTGGCGGAAGTTGCGTCCGATCATCTTGAAGTTGACGGCAGCTTCAAGAACTCGACGCCGACGTATACCTACGGTTCCGCGTTCGCGCACGTTGCTGTTGATCCCGGCACCGGCCATGTGGACGTTGTCGATTACGTCGTGGTCGACGACGTTGGCCGCATCATCAATTCGATGACGCTGCACGGACAGGTGATGGGCGCTGCGGTGCAAGGCTTTGGCAGCGTGTTCACCGAAGAGCTGATCTACAACGACGAAGGCCAGTTGCTGGTCGGCTCTCTCGCCGATTACCTGATCCCGACAGCAACTGACTACCCGGTCGTGCGCTGCGTCTCGATGGAGCAGTTCCCGTCTCCAACCAATCCACTTGGCGCCAAGGGCGCGGGCGAAGGTGGGATCATCCCGGTCGGCGGCGTCATCACGAACGCCGTCGCCAACGCGCTGTCGTCGTTCGGCGTACAACCAAAGACGCTGCCGCTCACGCCCTCGCGCGTTTGGGAAATGATCGAAGATGCGCGCCAGCGCGCGTAATCGTATTCGGTTTTAGTTGAAGGCCCCGCAACTCAGCTGCGGGGCCTTTTTCGTACCCGCTTGCAAACTAACGGGTTTTGGAAAATCAGCACCCCGCTTGGGCAAATTGCATCATCAGGTGCAAAAAGGTGAAGCAACTTGCGCAACTTAAGATCTTGCTGACGTCCCAAAATTGGGTTAGTTTTTCAAAAGTGGCCAGAAGGTCGCTCTTCGCCGTGCACGATGAAGTTTTGCTTCCTAACAAAGCGCCTCGCAGTCCTGCGGCGCGCTGATGAGGTGACATCATGCGTGACACATGGCTTGGATCGCTGGCGCTTGCGTCCATCCTCTCGGCGTCCACTTATTCTGCAGCATTGAGCCAGACGCCGGCTGAGTTCTTCAAGGGCAAGAACGTCAATCTGGTTGTAGGCTTCACGCCGGGCGGCGGCTACGATCAATACGCCCGCGTCTTCGCGCGTCACTTTGACAAGCACATTCCCGGACGCCCCAATGTCGTTGTACAGAACGCGCCGGGCGCCGGGAGCCTGACAGCGGTGAAGCGTCTGGATGCATCCTTTGCCGCCGACGGTACAAATATCGTTACGTTCAACTACGGCCTTATTACAGAGTCTTTGACGCATCCTGAAAAGACGAACGT
The DNA here is from genome assembly GCA_031428455.1 of Hyphomicrobiales bacterium. Classification (GTDB taxonomy): domain Bacteria; phylum Pseudomonadota; class Alphaproteobacteria; order Rhizobiales; family Beijerinckiaceae; genus Terripilifer. The sequence goes on from JANPPJ010000036.1 coordinate 6,450, forward strand.
CAACTTCACGCAATATCGCTGGATTGGATCGATCACGCGAGACTTTCGTGTTTGCTACGCATGGCACGAAACCGGAATGAAGACCTGGGCCGATGTCGCCAAGCGGGACGAGGTTGTGTTTGGCACAACAGGACCGGGCACCAGTGTTTATATTAACGGCGCAATCCTGCGGAATGTGTTCGGCCTGAAAGTGCGCCAGATTCTTGGCTATCCCGGCAGCGCAGAAACCCGTCTTGCACTGGAGCGCGGCGAACTCCACGCGGACTGCAACTCCTGGAGCAGCATTCCCGAAGACTGGATTCGCGACCAGAAAATTACGCCGTTTGTTTTGTTCACGACAGGGCGCGCGCCCGACATGCCAAAGGACCTGCCTTACATCGGCTCGTTCGCCAGGACAGACGAACAGAAGGCGATACTGGAGGTGCTGACGGCCGCGGGCGAGTTGGGGCGTCCTTACATCGTTTCGCCCAAAGTTCCTGTGGACCGCGTGGAAGCGCTGCGGGCGGCCTTTGACGCCACGACCAGAGACAAGGACTATCTCGCCGAGGCCGCCAAGGCGTTGATGCCTGTGTATCCAATCTCCGGCGTGGAAGCGGAGAAACTTGCCGCGCGCATTTACGCTGTGCCGCCCGAGATGGTTGCAAAGGCGAAGAAGGCCGCAGAGTAAAATTCCGCTATGATGATGGAGCGGGCCTGCGCCTGCTTCATTGTTCACACAGACGCAAGGCGAGCCCGATGCGCATTTCTTTTTGTCCCTGCCACGGCGCACAGTTTGCGGCGCCAGCGTCATCCGACGCATCCCATGGCCCGGCCTCTGGCGGCGCCATCGACCCGTCGCTCAAACTCGATATCGCGATCGGTAGTCGCATCTGTGCGACTGAAGACGTGTTCGACGCGTACGGCCACCTTTCCGTGCGTCATCCCCATGCGCCGGATCGTTTCCTGATGACGCGCTCAATGCCGCCTGCGCTCGCGACAAGCGAAGATGTGGTCGAGCTTGATCTCGAATCCAACGGTTGTGCTGGCAATACAAAGCCGCTCTTTCTGGAGCGTTTCATCCACGGCGAGATTTACAAGACGCGCCCGGACGTGAACGCCATCGTCCACAGTCACTCCCTGTCGGTTGTCCCTTTCACAGTGGTGGAAGAGCCCATGCAGGCCATCTTCCACACCGCTGCTCATGTCGCAGCGGGCGCGCCGGTGTTCGACATCGAAGACGAGTTCGGTGAAACGGACATGCTGATCAGCGACCGCGTGAAAGGCGCTGCGCTTGCGCGCACGCTTGCCGACAAGAGCATCTGCCTCATGCGCGGCCACGGCTCGGTTGCAGTTGGGCCCAGCCTTCAACACGCGGTGATGCGCGCCGTCTATACCGAGGTAAACGCGAAGTTGCAGCTCAACGCGAAGCTGCTGGGCGGGCGCATGAAGCCGCTGAACGCGCGCGAAGGCGCACTGGCTGACGCTGTGAATCTTGCTGGCGTCGGACGCCCGTGGGAATTGTGGAAAACGCAGACGTTGCGTGCGATGCGCGCCGAAGGTCTAGCTGTCTGAAGCTCAGGCGCTGCGCGTCTTCTGGCGCGCAGCTAAAAACTTGCTGAAGTCCTCAACGTCGACGCGCTTCCCCGCGTTCGCGTTATCTAGCAGATGGCGAATGCAGGCCAGCGCCGCAGGCCCTTTCAGCGCGCGCGACCACATTTCGCTGACCGCTTTTTCGTGTAGTGAAATCGCGTCGGGCGCCGACGTTATCATGGCGACGCCAACGCTGACGTTGGGTTCGCCGCCCAGACGAAATGGGCTGAGCACCAGGCAGCGCCTGTCCGGCTGCCGGATCAACTGGAAACCAGTGTGCGGCAAGGTGTCGAGCACAATGCCGACCTGCACGCCCATGGGCTGTTCTTCAATGAGATTGGCGAAATGCTCAATCTCGCGACGCGCAAGAGCCTTGCGCTTGGCGAGCACGGATTCGCTCAGCCCCGCGCGGCCAATGAAGCCATGGTTGAGAAAGCGCTCGATTTCGAAGGCAGAAATCAGGTTGACGACGTGCGGCGTGCGCTCGCGATAGCAGCTTTTGCGCGCCTGCAGAATGTCGATGATTTTGGGGATATCGCCCATCGCCTTTGAGCGTTCGGGCGCATTCTTGCTGATATTTTCGGTCAGCACGTCCTGCAGCGTCGGCAAAAACGCGTCCGAGGCCAGCAAGAATGAGATAGGTCCAGCGAGCACCACAATATGCTCCGCCGTTTCTTCAATCTGCCGCACACGCTCAAAATAGCTGACCGCAGAGGGAATGTATTCAATCCCAACGCCCAGCAGCGTGGGGATTGAGACGCCAAGCAATTCAGCAAGCTTGTCGAGCGTCTCGATTTTGGCGAGTTCGCCTTTTTCAAACCGGTAGAGCGCCGTGCGCGATATGCCAAGCTGTTTGGCGATCTCGTCCGCGCTGAGGCCCGAGCCCATACGATAGGCCCGGAGCCTGTTTCCGATTTCATCAAAGCGAAAAGCCATGTCGGTTTACCGCGTCCAACAGCACAAGTGACTGCGTTGAGCTCACCACTCGGTGGGCAGGAACGAGCCGAATTTGTCGCGCACCTGCTTTTCGAGCTTGTCGCTGTTTTTCACAACTGCCGGCCATGTGTCCAGACGGTTCCATGGCGTGCAGGCGTCAATTACAACGCGCGAATTCATGTTGTGCTTGTCGGACGGATACGACATCGGATCGAGATGCGTGCTCCAGCAACCGTTCAGAATCTGCACGTCGTCGCGCGGATCGCAGCGTGTGCAGATCGACCACACAACCTTGTCCATGTCGGCGGGATCGATATCGTCATCCACCACGACGACGACGCGATTGGCGTAGGCGCCCGCGTGGCATTGCGACGCGATGAGCCCCGCCTGCTTCGAGTGGCCCGCGTACATCTGCTTGATGGACACGGTGAGCCACATGCGGCTGCCGCCAGCCTCGTGCGACCACACACCCATGACGCCCGGCACGCCTGCAGCTTCAAGCTCGTGCCACACAACACCCGCCCGCGCCGTGCCGCGATAGAACGTGTCATCGTTGGGCGGAATGCCCGGAATGGCGCCTGTGAGGATCGGATCGTTGCGGTGCCACAGCCGCTCGATGCGGATGGCGGGACGCATGGCGCGCCCGCCTGCGTAATAGCCGGTCCACTCGCCGAGCGGGCCTTCTTCCACAAGGTCGTCCTTGTGAACGTAACCTTCGAACGCGATTTCCGCTTCCGCAGGAATCGGCAGGCCGGTGACGGGCCCGTGAATGACGCGCACAGCGTCGCCCAGCAGGCCGCCCGCAGCGTCAAACTCGTTCTTGCCGTAGGGGATTTCGAGGCCGGCGACAGCGAAGAGGCCGGGGTGAACGCCGACGACAACCGCGATGGGGCAAGGCTTGCCAGCGTCATGATACTTGCGCATCAAAATGTCGCCGTGTTTGCCCTTCGAGATCATGACAGAGGCGGTCTTTTTATCATGCGCCTGTACGCGGTAAGCGCCGTAGTTCACCCAACCTGACTCGGGGTCTTTCATGATCACCATGCAGCCGGTGCCGATGAAATAACCGCCATCTCCCTCATGCCAACGTGGCGCGGGGATGGAGAGAAGGTCGATGTCGTCGCCTTCAAAGGAATTTTCGAGCAGCGCACCGGTGTTCACGACCTTTGGCTCGATGGTGGGCGCATCGCGCATATAGTCGCGCCAGAAGCGGACAAGATCGACTTCGGACGTATTGGCGGGCAGGCCAAGCATCAGCGAAATACGCCGGACGGACGTCAGCAGGTTCGACAGGACGCGGAAGCCGGGCTTGTAGCCGGGCACATTGTCGAACAGGACGGACGGACGTCCCATTTTTCGCATCGCGATGTCGATGATGCCGCCAATTTCCGATTCACGGTCGGCGCCGCTCACGTGAATCAGTTCACCGGCCGCCTCCATCTGCTTGATCCAGTCGCGCAGATCCTGGCTTTGCACCTTGCGTACGATAGCGTCCACCGACGTCTCCTCCGGTATGAAAAATGTGCAGCAGCGTTCGCCTGCCGGACCCTATTGGAGCGTCCGCAATGTCTCTTGGCAAGTTAGTCCGATTTTAGGGAATTGTCCACAAATTGTGACGAGCAACAAAATTCGTGACAAGCTTCCGGGCCTTTGCTACCTGAATGAAATCCCGCCTGGATGGCAAGCAGGCCTGAGGAGGATCGCGTTCCATGGCCAGTGTCTTCGGGCAAAGCATAGCGCGGTTGGAAGATCCGCCGCTGTTGCGCGGCAAGGGTCGTTTTGTCGACGACATTGCGCTGCCAGACATGGCTCACGTTGCATTTGTTCGCAGCTCCTTCGCGCACGCAAAAATCCTGTCCATCGATTGCGACGCCGCACGCGCCTTGCCCGGCGTGCTCGCCATATGGACTGCTGCGGACATTCTCCCGCACGTCAGTGAGAACAAGCTTCGTGTCGCCCTGCCAAGCCCCGCCTTCCGGCAGGAGCTGGATCGACCCATACTCGTTGAAGATGAAGTGGTGCATGTTGGCGAGCCCATCGTGATGATTGTCGCCTGCGATCGTTATGTCGCGGAAGACGCCGCCTCGATGGTGATGGTTGACTATGATCCACTGCCCGCTGTGTCCGATTGCGTCGCGGCGCTGGAGCCCGGCGCCCCAACGGCCCATGCGGCCTCACCGCACAATCTGTGCGCGCAATTTGATTTCAACTTTGGCGACGTTGATGCTGCATTCGCAAACGCTGCTCATGTTTTCAGGGAAACATTGACGCAGCATCGCGGTGTGGCGCACAGCATCGAGGCGCGCGGCGTTGTCGCCGCCTACGATGAGCTGGACGACAAGACGACGATGTGGAGCTCGACGCAGACGCCCCACGCGGCCAAGCGTTACCTGCTCGACATTCTCCGCCTTGATGAAAACCAGCTGCGCGTCGTCACGCCGGACGTTGGCGGCGGCTTTGGTCCCAAGCTTGTTTTTTATCCTGAGGAAGTCGCGATCACGCTGGCGGCGCGGCTGCTCAAGCGGCCTGTAAAATGGATCGAGGATCGGCGCGAGCATTTCGTCTCGACGACGCAAGAGCGCGATCAAATCTGGACCATGGAGATTGCCGTTGATGGCGAAGGGCGCATCCTTGGCCTGCGCGGCGATCTCGTTCACGATCACGGCGCGTGGACGGCGCGCGGCGTCAACGTGCCTTATGGCTCAGCCGCAGCGCTGACTTTGGCCTATGTGACGCCTGCGTTAAAACTGGATATCAAGCTGGCGCTCACCAACAAGACGCCCGTGACCCCTATCCGCGGCGCCGGTCAGCCGCAGGCTGTGTTTGTGATGGAACGCCTGCTCGATAAGGTTGCCCGCGAACTGAAAATTGATCGCGCAGAGGTGCGTCGCCGCAATCTGGTGCCTGCCGACAAGATGCCCTACGCGACGCCCATGAAGACGCGCGGTGGCATGCAGGTTGTGCTTGATAGCGGCAATTATCCACGCAGTCAGGCGCAAGCGCTGGAAGCTGCGGGCTGGAATGATTTTCCCGTCCGTCAGGCCCAGGCGCGCAAAGAGGGCCGTTACATTGGCATCGGCCTTGCCAACTATGTTGAAGGCACAGGACGCGGACCATTTGAGCCTGTGAGCATTCGCGTTGGCGAAAACAGCCGTATTCATGTAGCCACCGGCGCCGCCGCCATGGGGCAGAGCACAAAGACGATGATTGCGCAGGTCGTGGCTGAGCAACTCGGCGGCGACGTAAACAATCTGGTCATCACCACCGGCGACACGGCGTCTATTGAGCTTGGCATGGGCGGCTTCAATAGCCGTCAGACCGTAATGGCTGGCGCGTCTGCACATGCCGCCGCGCTGGCTGTGCGCAAGAAGGCGCTGACAGTCGCCAGCGCCTTGCTGGACGTTGGCGAGCAGGCGCTTGAGCTGGAAGGCGATCGCGTGCGCGTGCGCGGCGCTGATGCTCGCTCGCTTTCGCTAGGCCAGATCTCGCGCGCCGTTGCGGGCCTGCCGGGTTATTACATGCCCGGCGGCGTGTCGCCGGGCCTTGAGGCGACCGAGCGTGTCATCATCAACGACATGACCTACGCCAACGGCGCTGCAGTTGTCGAAGTCGAGGTCGATATTGCGACGGGACAGGTGCATATCCTCGACATCACGTTTTCCCATGATTGCGGACGCGTCATTCATCCGCAGATCGTCGAAGGACAGGTTATCGGCGGGATCATTCACGGCATTGGCAACGCGCTCTTTGAGCAGATGTCGTATGATGAAAACGCCCAGCCGCTCTCGATGACGCTGGCGGAATATTTGCTAGTCACGTCCACAGAAACGCCAACGCGCATCAAGCTCCTGCATCAGGAATCGCCGACGCCGCTGAACGAACTTGGCGTGAAGGGCGTAGGCGAAACCGGCGTCATTCCCATGACGGCTGCGATTGCATCAGCGGTGGACGATGCGCTCTCGCCATTCGGCGCGCGCGTCGTGCGCACGCCCATTTTGCCGCATGACATCATTGCATTCGTGGCGGGAAGTCCCCCGTGAGCGCACAAGACTTTAGAGGAGGCTCCTCATGACGACGCGCATTACGATTATCCGCCCGGATGACTGGCATGTGCACGTGCGCGATGGCGCCATGCTAAAAGCATCGCTGCCGTTCACCGCACGCGTTTTCGGCCGCGCGATCCTGATGCCCAACCTCGTGCCACCCGTGTTGACTGCCACAGACGGCGCCGCGTATCGCAAGCGCGCCATGGCTGTTCTGCCCGCCGACACGCATTTCACGCCGCTGATTACATGCTATCTCACCGACGACACCGATCCAGACGATGTCGAGCATGGCTTCAAGGAAGGCATCTTCACTGCAGTGAAGCTGTATCCCGCCAACGCGACAACCAATTCAGCGGCCGGCGTGACTGACTACGCCAAGATTGAGCGTGTTCTTGCACGCATGGAAAAGATCGGCATGTTGTTGCTGATCCATTGCGAGGAAGTTGATCCGACGGTCGATGTGTTTGATCGCGAGGCCGCGTTCATCGACCGTCGCCTCATTCCCATGACGAAAAAATTCCCCGGGTTGAAAATAGTCTTCGAGCACATCTCATCGAAGATTGGCATCGACTATGTGCGCTCCGCCGCGCCGCAAATTGGCGCCAGCGTCACGCCTTATCATATGCAGTTGAATCGCACGGACTGGCTGGGCTGGGGCAATCGTCCTTACATGTATTGCATGCCTGTCATCAAGACCGAGCAGGATCGCATTGCGATCCGTCAGGCCGCCACATCGGGCGAAGCGTGCTTTTTTCTGGGCACTGATTCAGCGCCACATCCGGTCGCGCGCAAACTTGGCGTCATTGGCTCCGCAGGCCTGTTCAACTCTCCCGTTTGCATGGAAACCTACACGCAGATTTTTGATGAGGATGGCAAGCTCGAAAATCTTGAAAAATTCGCCTCCCTCAATGGCCCCCGCCATTACGGACTACAGCCCAACTCCGACACGATCACACTCGAAAAAACATCATGGACCGCACCTGAAGAAGTTCTCTTTGACGGACCCGAAGAACGCGCGCTCATCTATCGTGGCGGGGAGCAGATTCCGTGGAAAGTGGTGAGCGCGTGAGCGAACCTTTCGGCACGGCTCGTCTGCAAAAGCTTTCCGTCGTGGAGGCCGCGCACGCCATTTCGCGTGGCCAGATCACGTCGCAGCAACTCGTGCGCGCCTTGATTGAACGTATTGAGGCGCGCGAGGGCGTTGTGCGCGCATGGGCAGCGTTCGACGCGGATCACGCGCTGGCACAGGCGCGCGCATGCGATGAAGGCAAAACGAGCGGCCCGCTGCGCGGCGTGCCTGTGGCAGTCAAAGACGTGCTCAACACGTTCGATTATCCAACCCAGATGGGCTCGCCTATTTATGACGGTTGGCAATCGCGCAACGACGCTGCCTGTGTCGCCATGTTGCGCAACGCTGGCGCCGTCGTGCTGGGCAAGACGATCACCTGCGAGTTCGCCGGCACGCACCCCAACGTAACGACCAATCCGCTTGACGCATCGCGCACGCCCGGCGGCTCTTCAAGCGGCTCTGCTGCAGCGGTCGCTGACTTCATGGCCCCCATTGCGCTTGGCACGCAGACAGGCGGCTCCGTGTTGCGGCCTGCATCGTTCTGCGGCCTTGTAGGTTTCAAGCCGACGTTCGGCGGCTACAATCGCGAAGGCTTGCGCTTCGCCGCAGAATGCATCGACACCATTGGACTTCTTGCGCGCACGGTCGAAGACGTTGCTTATTGCGACGACATGCTGCGCGGCGCGACGCCATCCACACTTTCGCCGCTAGTAAAAGCCCCGCGCATCGGGCTTTGCCGCACGTATACGTGGAGCCTTGCGCAAAGCGAAACACGTGACTGCGTGGCCAAGGTTGTCGCGCAAATTGAGGCAACAGGCGTGAGCGTGGAGGAATTTGAGCTGCCATCGCACTTCGCCGATCTCACCAAAGCGCGTGGCATCATCAACGACGTTGAGCGCGCCCGTTCTCTCGCGTGGGAGTGGACGGCGCAACGCGACAAGCTCAGCCCCGGTCTCGTGCAGACCATGGAAAGCGGCGTGGCTATCAATGACAGGGATTATCGCCTCGCCTTACAGCAGGTCGCTTCAGCGCGCTTTGAGGTTGATGCGATCCTGCGTCGTTACGATGTCGTCGTCACGCCAGCCGTCAACGGCGAAGCGCCGGTGGGACTGCACTACACGGGAGACCCGTCGTTCCAGGCGCTTTGGACACTCCTGCACGTTCCCTCCATCACTTTGCCGGCGCATCGCGGGCCCAATGGCATGCCGGTCGGCATACAGTTTGTTGCTTCGGCAGGGGACGACAGGAAGCTTCTGCAGGCGGCGCTCTGGATGCAGCACGTAGCCGCTCTACGCATGGAACCGGACGCATGAAGAACACGACCCTGACCCTGCTCGGCTACAAGCAGGCGCTGGAATTTCGCCGTCAGGGCCACTGGGGCGATGACAGTATTTACGAGCACGCGTGCAAACAGGCCGAGCGCGCGCCGGATGCTTTCGCCATCCGCGACGCCGACCGCCGATGGACCTACGCGCAATTGCTCGCGTGCGCCGACGAACTCGCCGCCGGCTTGCATGCGCGCGGCGTGCGCCCCGGTGAGCGTGTTGCGGTCTGGTTGCCAAGCCGCGTCGAGATTGCCGCCATTGTGCTGGCGTGTTCGCGCAATGGTTATGTGTGCTGTCCGTCCCTGCATCGTGATCACACCGTGGCGGATGTGGCGGCGCTGTTGACGCGCATGTGCGCCAGCGTGCTTTTCGCGCAAGCTGGCTACGGCGCCGACGCCAAGCGCAATAATATTTTTGAAGCGTGCAAGAGCATCACGTCGCTGCGCGCCGTCTACGATCTTGAAGGCGACGCCTTGCCCCAATACGCGGGCGGATCGCAGCGCGCAGATAACCCTGACACGATCGTGTATCTCGCGTTCACGTCCGGCACGACGGGGGAGCCCAAAGGCGTGATGCACTCTGACAACACGCTGCTTGCCAACGCACTTGCCATGTCGAAGGACTGGAGCCTCGGCGCTGATGGCGTGACATATTCAATGAGCCCGCTCAGCCACAATCTGGGCTTCGGCGCTTTGGTGATGACGCTGGCGCGTGGTGGCGAGTTCGTTGTTCACGATCTTGCGCGCGGCGCGAGCCTTGTTGACCGCATTGTGGAGACCAACGCGAGCTTCGTGATCGGTGTGCCGACCCACGCCATCGACATGCTTGCGGAGTTGCGTCGTCGCAACATGTCGAGCCTTGGACGCGTAGAGGGATTTCGCATTTCCGGCGCGTCCGTGCCGCCCACTGTTGCAGCAGGATTGCTTGAACATGGCGTGAAGCCGCAAAGCGGCTTTGGCATGACAGAGGCCGGCTCGCATCATTACACGCTGCCTGACGATGACGCTGCGACGATCTGCGAAACATCCGGTCGCGTATGCGCTTCCTACGAGATCAAGATTTTCAAAACAGAAAATTCGGATGAGGAAGCTGCGCGCGGCGAAGCCGGACAGATATGTGGGCGTGGCGCAAGCCTGATGCTTGGTTATTTTGACGATCAGGCGTCCACTGAAGGCAGCTTCAACGCGAGCGGCTGGTTCATCACTGGCGATCTTGGCTTGATCGACAGCGACAATTGCCTTCGTGTCACAGGCCGCAAGAAGGACATCATCATTCGCGGCGGACATAATATCTTCCCTGCAAAGATCGAAGCGCTCACGCTGCGGCACGCATCCGTTATGCGCGTGGCCGCTGTGCCGGTGCCAGATGAGCGGCTAGGCGAGAAGGTCTGTCTTGCAGTGGCTTTCCGGCCTGGGCAAGCGCTGGACGCCGACGCTGTTCTGGCTCATCTCGATGAAAGCGGTCTGTCGAAGTTCGACATGCCTGAATACTATCTTGCGATGGAAGATCTCCCGCTGACTGCCAGCGGCAAGATCCTCAAGCGTGAACTTGTACGCGCCATCGCAGAGGGCGAAGTCACGCCCCAGCCGGTTCGTTTCAAGGAGCGCGCGTGATGTCGCAAGCGTTGCTTGAGCGTTTGAAAGTAGAAATGGCGCGTGCGCCGTATCACGCTTTTCTGTCGCCTGATCCGGTAAGTATCGATGAAACGGTGGGCGAAGTCAGCATACTGTTTCGCGCCAAACCAGAATTCCGTCGGGCCCATGATAGCGACGATTGGCACGGCGGCGTCATCGCGGCTCTGTGCGACATTGCTGCCCATGCAGCCGTTGCTGTGCGCCTTGGCGACTTTGCGCCAACCATCGATCTGCGAATTGATTATCTCGCTGCAGCGCGGGGCGATCTTGTTGCGAAGGGGAAGCTACTTCGCCTTGGCCGCTCCATTGGCCGCGCGGATGTGGAGATCACCGATCCCTCTGGCAAGCTGGTGGCCGTGGGCCGCGCTGTGTTCAGCGCGCTGCTCGCGCAGGCAAAGTGAGGCATACCATGCGCGCGGTGGTCTTTGATCAGTTCGGACCTTTCGAGAACGCCCGCGTTGCTGAAGTCGCGCGCCCGGTTGCAGGTCCCGATGACGTGGTGGTTGAGGTGCACGCCGCGCCTGTCAATTACGTTGATCTGGTCGTCGTTGCGGGCAAGTATCAGTTCTCGCCGCCGTTACCATTCACGCCCGGGAAGGGCCCATCTGGCGTCGTGGTCGAAACCGGTGCACGAGTTGTGGATTTTAAAATTGGCGACCGTGTGCTCGCCATGGCGGAAGTGGGCGGCTACGCCGAATTTACAAAGGTCGCTGCGAAGGACTGTTATCACATACCCGACACGCTCTCTTTCTCGAAAGCAGGCGCGCTTTCGCTCGCGTACGACACAGCTTATTTCGCATTAACGGACCGGGGCCGCTTGCAAAAAGGTGAAACGCTTCTGGTGCTGGGCGCGACAGGCGCCGTAGGTCGCGCATGCATGCAACTGGGCAAAGCGATGGGCGCACGTGTCATTGCGGCCATCTCATCGCCATCGCGCGCGCCGGCTGCATACGCCGGCGGCGCAGACGGCGTCGTTGATCTTGGCGTGGAAGACCTGCGCGAAAGTTTGCGTCGGGACGTTTTCACGCAGACTGATGGACGCGGCGCTGATGTTGTCGTTGACATGCTTGGCGGCGATTTATTCGACGCCGCCATCCGCGCCGTCGCCTGGCGCGGACGTGTTGTCATCGTAGGCTTCGCGGCGGGCCGAATTGCGACCCTCAAGGTCAATTATCTCATGTTGAAAAACATGGAGGTGAGCGGCCTGCAAATCAGTGATTATCGCAAGCGCCGACCTGACATGTTGCAGGATTGCTATCGCGATGTGTTCTCTATGTATGAGCGCGGCCTCATCGATCCCGGCCCAGTTGTGGAGATGCCGCTGTCGCTATTTGCGCAGGCCATGCGCATGGTAGAGCAGCGAACAACGCTTGATCGCGTTATTCTCACGCCAAAGGCGGAGTACTGATGAACATGCGCGCTCAGCTGGATGCGACGTCTGCGCGTTTGACACTGGCCGGAGGCGCGCCTTACGTTTCGGTGCGTAATTACGCGCAAGGTGGCGGTCTAAGGCCTGCGCGATACGCTTGGGGGAAAAGGTCGATCTGAATGGTCTCACTCACACGACTGTATGATGTTCTTGTCATTGGCGGCGGTAACGCAGCGTTATGCGCTGCAATTACTGCGCGTGAGGCCGGCGCATCGGTGCTCCTTATCGAATGGGCGCCAAAAGCGTTTCGTGGCGGCAACACGCGCCACACGCGCAACTTGCGCGCCATGCATTCTGAGCCGACGTCTGTTCTTACCGAGAGCTATCTCGAAGATGAATATTGGGACGACCTCAAGCGAGTCACCGGCAACAACACAAACGAAGAGCTGGCGCGCATCACGATCCGCGAAACGGAAGGCTCTCTACCGTGGCTTGAGGCGCGCGGCGTGCGTTTTCAGCCGTCGTTGACAGGGACGCTCAACCTGTCGCGCACAAATGCGTTTTTTCTCGGCGGCGGCAAATCGCTGGTGAATGCGCTTTTCAATCATGCAGAACGCATCGGCGTCGAGGTGCTCTACGATACCGAGGCGACGGATCTCATCATTGACGATGGCTTCGTGCGCGAAGTGAAGATCGTGAACAAGGGCTTTCCCGCAACCATTCGCGCCAAGGCGGTCGTCGCGTCAAGCGGTGGCTTCCAGGCCAATATCGAATGGCTGAAGGAATATTGGGGCGCGCCCGCCGAGAATTTCCTCATCCGCGGCACGCCTTACGCCAAGGGGCGCGTGTTGCGCAGCCTGCTTGATCAGGGCGTGCATCAGATCGGCGACCCCACGCAATGCCACGCAGTTGGCATTGACGCGCGCGCGCCGAAATTCGATGGCGGCATTGCAACGCGTCTCGACTCTGTTCCGTTTTCGGTCATGCTCAACCAGAACGGAGATCGCTTTTACGACGAGGGCGAAGACGTTTGGCCCAAACGCTACGCAATCTGGGGCCGTCTCATCGCCCAGCAACCCGGCCAGATCGGTTATTCCATCGTCGACTCCAAAGCTGAAAAGCTCTTCATGCCGTCGGTCTTCCCCGCCTATCGGGCCGACACCATCAGAGAGCTCGCAGGCCTGCTTGAACTTGATCCTGACAAGGTTGAAAAGACCATCAGGGAATACAACGCCGCGGTTCAACCCGGCGTATTTGACCCATCAAAGCTTGACGGCTGCACCACCGCGGGTTTAACGCCGCCCAAGACCAACTGGGCGCAGACGATCGACAAGGCGCCTTTCCTTGCGTATCCGCTGCGGCCGGGCATCACCTTCACCTATCTGGGCGTTAAAGTGGATGATCGCGCGCGGGTCTTGATGGCCAACAACGAGCCCACCGCCAACCTTTATGCGTCGGGTGAAATCATGGCCGGCAACATTCTGAGCAAGGGTTATCTGGCGGGCTTTGGCATGTCGATTGGAACAGTCTTTGGCCGCATCGCAGGACGGGAGGCAGCACGACGTGTCCTCAATTAATTTGATTGATCTGGCGGAAAACAATCTGCGCGACGAAGCGCGGCGCGCCATGGAAGTGTGCAACGCCTGCCGCTATTGCGAAGGCTATTGCGCAGTCTTTCCTGCAATGGAGATGCGCCGCGAGTTTTCCGATGGCGATCTCGATTATCTCGCCAACCTTTGTCACAATTGTCAGGGCTGTTATCATTCCTGCCAGTATGCGCCGCCCCATCCCTTTGGCATCAATGTGCCAAAAGCCTTCGCGGAGCTGCGCCTGCAGACCTATGCGGACTATGCATGGCCGCAGCCGATGGCGAAGTTTTTTGAACGTAATGGAACGCTGCTCACCTTGCTGACTGCGCTCTGCGTTGCAGGCGTCATTATCGCAATGATGCTGATTCAGGACTCCAGTGTCATCTTCGCAAGTCATGTCGGACCAGGCGCCTTTTACAAGGTCATCCCTTGGGGCGTGATGACCGCTTTTGCAGGCGCAACGTTTCTTTTCGCCATCCTCTCACTCATCATGAGCTTCCGCAATTTCTGGCGTGCGTCGCAGCGACCTGCGTCAGACATTGTGCGACCGCGCTCGCTCGGGCAGGCTTTGCATGATGTGTTGACGCTGAGGTATCTCGGTGGCGGCGGCCATGGCTGCAATGATGTGAGCGATCAGTTCTCCATGCGGCGGCGGATTTATCACCACTTCACGTTCTATGGCTTCATGCTTTGTTTCGCAGCCACATCGGTAGCCACGGTTTACGACCACGTGCTTGGCCTCCAGGCGCCGTATCCATTCTTCAGCCTTCCGGTGCTGCTTGGCACAATTGGCGGCATAGGCCTGGTGATAGGGCCCGTTGGCCTCATCTGGATCAAGATCATCAGCGATCCAGCGCCCTTGTCGAAGAAGATGATCGGCGGCGACTATGCGCTCCTGATGTTGCTGCTGCTCATCTCCGTCACCGGGCTGCTGCTGCTCGGGCTCCGCGAGACCGGCGCGATGGGGATATTGCTGGCGATCCATCTGGGGTTTGTGCTCGCCTTCTTCATCGCTATTCCCTACAGCAAGATGGTGCATGGACTCTATCGATCAGCTGCGTTGATCCGCTACGCGCTGGAGCGGCAGGAGGATAGCGACGCCCGCGCTGCCGCCCAGAGCAAGCCCAAGGTGAAGGCCGCCGGATGAAGATAAAAAACGAAATCAGGATCGCTGCGCCAATTGATGCCGTCTGGGCGACGCTTGATGATATTCCGCGCGTTGCGCGTTGTGCGCCAGGCGCCGAACTTCTTGAGCAGAAAGAGGACGGCACGTGCATAGGCCGCGTGGGCGTCAAGCTTGGTCCCGTCTCACTCCAGTTCAAAGGCAGCGTGCAGTTCACCGAGCGTGATGAGGCGGCGCGCCGGGTCGTCGCCAAGGCCAAGGGCGCAGAAGAAAAAGCACGTGGCACAGCATCCGCCGATGTCGTGTTTCAACTGCACGATGATAACGGCGGCACGAAAATTGTAGTCGAGAGTGATGTTCAATTAGCAGGCTTCATCGCCCAGTATGGGCGGGGCGCCGCGCTGATCCAGAGCACTGCACAGGCCATCATGAATCAGTTCGCAAAGAATCTTGAAGTTGATCTGACAGGCGGGCAATCGGCGCCTGCGGGTGACATTTCGCTCGCGAAAGTCGTTGCGCAGGGTTTGTGGAGCGCCGGTAAGGAGGCATTTCGCAAGAAGTCCTCAACGGAGTGATCTTGCACTAAACATCTTTCTCGATCAGGAGTTGCGAGCATGACGCGTATGAGATCGATGAGCAAAACAACATTGGCGCTGGCCGCTTCGCTTGCAGGCGCCAGTTTCTCAGGCGTTGCGCACGCGCAAGATGCAGCAAGTTTCTACGCGGGCAAGAACGTCAGCGTCATCGTCGGCTTTGGTCCCGGCGGCGGATATGATCTGTATGCCCGTCTGCTCGCGCGCTATTATGGCCCACACATTCCTGGCAAGCCGAACGTCATTGTGCAGAACATGCCGGGCGCAGGCGGCGTGAACGCAGCAAACTTTGTTTACAACACAGCGCCCAAGGACGGCGCCGTTATAGCTGGCGTCAACCAGGGCGCAGCGTTGTTTCAGCAACTGGGTGGCAAGGGCGCGCAATACGACGCCAGCAAGTTTCGCTGGATAGGCCGCATGGCGTCCTCTAACAACGTCGCCTACACATGGACAGCGTCCGGCGTGCGCACGATAGAAGACGCAAAGAAGCAGGAAGTGATCATGGCCGGCAGCGGTGTGATCTCCGACGCAAACATCTATCCGAACGTGCTAAACGGGCTGCTAAACACGCGCTTCAAAATCATCAATGGATACGCGGGCACGAATGAAAGCAATCTCGCGCTCGAGCGCGGAGAAGTGCAGGGGCGCGGCGGTGGATCTTATTCCAGCCTGCAGACCACGCGGCCGCAGTGGTTGAAAGACGGCACGATTTCTCTGCTTGTGCAGATTGGTCTGGAGAAAGAGCCAGACCTCCCCAACGTCCCGACGTTGCTTGATCTTGTAACCAACGAACAGGATCGGCAGATCGCCACGCTCGTGACGCTGCCCGTCGAAATCGGCTATAATTACTGGTCTGCGCCGGAAGTTCCGACTGACCGTGTCGAAGCTTTGCGCAAGAGCTTTGAGGTCGCCATGAAAGATCCCGCTCTGCTGGCGGAAGCGAAGAAAATTTCGCTCGACATTCGCTACAAGAGCGGCGCGGAGCTTGAGGACATGGTCGCCAAAGCGTCCAGGACATCGCCCGATGTGTTGAAGCGCGCGGCGCAAATTCTGGGCTGGTGATGCAACGACGGGAGACGAGATGAAGCCGCCGCCGTTCAGCTATTACACGCCGGCCTCCGTGCAGGAGGCTGTCGCTCTTCTTGGATCGCTGGATAACGCGCGCGTACTTGCGGGCGGGCAATCACTTCTGCCCATGCTGAACATGCGTTTCGCGACGCCCGACCACGTGATCGACATCAACCGCATTCCTGATCTTGCGGGCATCATACTTCGCGACGACGAAGTCGTGATCGGCGCCATGACGCGACAGCGTGACCTGGAATTCAGCCCGCTTATTCGTGAGCATCTTCCCCTCATGCATGAGGCGCTGCAATTTGTTGGGCATCGCCAGACGCGCAATCGCGGGACGATCGGCGGCTCGTTGTGTCATCTTGACCCTGCCGCCGAATTGCCCTGCATTGCAGCCGCGTATGATGCGGTCGTCGATGTGGTCAGCGAAAACCGCGCGCGCGAGATTCCATTTGCGGAATTTCCCCTTGGCTATTTGACGCCGTCGCTGGAGCCGGGCGAGTTGGTGCAAGCCATTCGCTTTCCGCTTTGGCCCACGCATTCAAGCGCGTCTTTTGTTGAGTTCGCGCGCCGCCATGGAGACTTCGCGATTGTCTCCGTTGCCGCGCTTGTGGCGATGGACGCGGACGGCGCCATCGAACGTGTGAGCCTCACACTCGGCGGGGTTGGCTCGGGGCCCATGCGCATGCATGACATTGAAAGCTCATTGGTGGGCAAACCTCTTGACGCTCAGGCAATCAAGGCCGCTTCAGACTTGTGCGGCGCCATTGAGGTTGACGACGACCCCTATACACCGCCCCATTATCGCAAGCACCTCTGCCGCAAGCTCGTTGCACGCGCGCTGGAAACCGCGGCATCGCGCGCCAAAGGGAGCCACTCGTGAACGAAGCCCTCGATACACGCATGATTGCGGTAAAAGTGAATGGCGTTGAGTATCGGCGCACCGCGCCCGTGCGCATGTTGCTGTCTGATTTCTTGCGCCACGAATTGCGGCTGACCGGCACGCATGTGGGTTGCGAGCACGGCGTCTGCGGCGCTTGTACGGTGCTGGTTGATGGACGCAGCGCGCGCGCGTGCCTGATGCTCGCAGTGCAAGCTGAGGGGTGCGAAATCCTCACCATCGAAGGCATCGCCAACGCGGACGGATCCTTGCATCCACTGCAAGAAGCGTTTCAGCGTCATCACGCGTTGCAATGTGGTTTCTGCACGCCGGGCATGTTGACGACCCTGATGGAATTGCTTGCTGACAACCCTTCGCCAACCGAAGAGGACGTGAAGATCACGATTTCCGGCAATTTGTGCCGCTGCACGGGATACGCAGGCATCGTGAATGCTGCGCTGGACGCGGCTGCCGTTCTGCGCGGTGAAAAGACGCCTGCGGCATAGGCCTCAGGCGCTTTCCAGCCTGTTGAGAATTTTCTTCAGTCTTTGCGGCGTGACGGGCAGTTGCGTGATCGCGCCCGGGCGCCCCAGCGCGTCATCAATCGCCGACGCGATGGCTGCGCCCACGGCGGCAATGCCACTTTCGCCAGCGCCCTTGATGCCGAGCGGGTTACGCGGGCTTGGCGCGTCTTCTGCGATGATGACTTCGA
The DNA here is from genome assembly GCA_031428455.1 of Hyphomicrobiales bacterium. Taxonomy (GTDB): domain Bacteria; phylum Pseudomonadota; class Alphaproteobacteria; order Rhizobiales; family Beijerinckiaceae; genus Terripilifer. Next base: position 24,366 of record JANPPJ010000036.1, read on the forward strand.
CCTTCGGCACTTCGTTTGCCGTTGGCATGAGATAGTCGACGAATGTCACGGACAATGGTTCGCCGCGCTCGTCGTAGAGAAACTCTTCGTACAACGCGCCACCAAGTCCTTGTGCAAAACCGCCAAGAATCTGTCCGCGTACAAGCACAGGATTGATGGCGCGGCCGATGTCGTAGGCAATCACATATTGCTCGACGTTGACGGCGCAAGTCTCGCGATCAATTGATACAACCGCGATCTGGTTGCCATATGGATAGACCTGATGGTCTGTGTCGAACCAGCCGTCTGCACTTAAGCCAGGTTCACGCCCGCGTCGCAGTTTTGCAGCGGGCCGCAGATGGTTTGCGATTTCGCCAAGCGTGATCGAAGGGCCGTCACTTAGGCCGCGGCGGATCACACGACCGTCGATGATGTCGAGCGCTGCTGCGTCGCTTTGAAGAAGTTCAGCGGCAAACGACAGCGCTTTTTCCCGCACGATCAGCGCTGCTGCGTGTACGGCGTTGGCCGTCATTACGGTTGCGCGCGATGCGTGCGCGCCAATGCCAAAGTCGATCCGGTCCGTGCGTCCATGCACAACGCGAATGTTGCGATAGTCGACGCCAAGAGCCTCGGCGCAGACTTGCGCCATGACGGTCTCAAAGCCCTGGCCAACGGACGCGCCGCCCGTGATGATTTCAATGGCGCCCGTGGTGTCGACGCAAACATGCGCGCCGTCAGTTGGGCCCAGTCCGCTTTTTTCCACGAACGTTGCAAGGCCAACGCCCACAAGCTCGCCACGCTCACGGCGCTCCGCAAGTTCTCCCTGCAGCTCGTCCCACCGAATTGCTTTAAGCGATTTGTCCAGAAGGCCAGCGTAATCGCCCGAGTCATACGAGACGTCGTCTTCGAGCACGCAGAGCGGGCGCGCGTAGGGCATTTCGTCGGAGCAGATGAGATTTTGCTTGCGCACATCAACGCGCGAAATGTTGAGCTTTGTCGCTATGGCGTCGAGCAGACGCTCGCGCACGAAATTCGTTTCATAGCGGCCCGGCGCGCGATACGTGGCGGCAGGTGTCTTGTTGGTGAGGCGATAATGACCAAGCGCCTTGTAGGCGCCAACGCGATATGGGCCTGGCAGAATGCCACATGTTGTTTCGGCGACCCGCATGGCGTGCGTGCGCGGATACGCGCCTTGATCGTGCCAGAACTCGTTTTCGATGGCGAGCAGCGTGCCCTTTTCATCAACCGCCGCGCGCGTCTTGTGATGCTGCTCGCGTGATTGATTTGCCGCCATCAGATGTTCGCGGCGATCCTCGATCCATTTTACCGCGCCGCCAAAGCGCAGCGCAGCGGCAAGCACAAGAATATCTTCAGGATAGATTTCGCCGCGCACGCCAAAGCCGCCGCCGACATGGGTTTCGAACAGATGCAACCCTGCAGCGGGCCGGCCAAACAGGCGCGCCAGCGTTTCCTTGTTCTTGTGCGGCACCTTTGCGGCGCCGTGCAATTCCAGCACGTCGCGCGCTGCATCGTATCGCCCTATGGCGCCGCGCGTCTCCAGCGGTACGCCGGAATGACGACCGACGGTTACGTCTATTTCAACCACGGCATGCGCCGTTGCAAACACACTTGCCGTATCGCCGAAACCTTGCGTAATGATGGCCGCTTCGCTCGACAACCCCGGCGCAAAGTCGCCCGTCGCAGCGCGCGCGTCCATGATGACAGGCAGATCTTCAATTTCGACCTCAACAAGGTCGGCTGCGTCTTCCGCGATGTAAGCGTCGCTGGCGAAGATCGCGGCGACCGGCTCGCCGACATAACGCACGCGATCAATGGCCAGCACAGGTTGGCGATAAGGCTCGAGCTTCTCGATCTTGCCTTCCCGAAAATCGATGGGGCCGATCTCGGGAATATCATCTGCGGTCCACACTGCATGCACGCCGGGCAGGGCGCGCGCAGCGTTCGCATCAATGCGTTTGATCAGCCCGTGCGCGCTTGTGGAGCGCACAATGCGCATGTGCAACTGGTGCGCGAAGGAAATATCGCCCACGAACATTCCCTTGCCGATGATGAGCGGCCGATCCTCAATGCGTTGAACCGATTGGCCGATGACGCCTTGTGGTTTCGCGTTCATGGGCGCCGCCTCATGTCGTCAGCGGCTATGCGCACGGCGACGAGAATGTTTTCATAGCCCGTGCAGCGGCAGAGGTTGGACGCGACGACTTCGCGCAGCGCTTCATCGTCCATGTCGGGTGATTTTTCGAGCGCGGCTATGGTCAGCATCAGAAAGCCTGGCGTGCAATAACCGCATTGCACGGCGTGCTGTTCGGTGAACGCTTTCTGCATGGGATGCAGCATCCCGCCTTGCGCCAGCCCTTCCACTGTGCGGATTGTCTTGCCTTCCGCCTGCACGGCGAACATGAGGCAGGAGCGCACGGGCTCGCCCTCCACGATCACGGTGCACGCGCCACACACGCCATGTTCGCAGCCTGCGTGCGCGCCGGTGAGGTTGCAATCCTCGCGCAGCGCATCGAGCAGCGTCTTGCGCGCATCGACGCTGATGGTGCGCGCCTGTTCGTTGATCTTGAGCTGGATGGTATGCCTTGTCATTGCATGGCCTGTTCGAGTGCGCGCCGTGTGGCCGCGCGAACAACGTCGCGACGGTAGGCGGCGTCTGTCATGGCGTCTTCCATCGGGTCGACGGCTGCTGCCGCTGCATTTGCTGCTGCGTCAAATGTGGCTGCGCTGCAAGCGGCGCCTTCAAGCGCGGCTTCGGCCTTGCTGATGCGGCGCGGATATGGTTCTGCGCCGCCGATGCTCACCCGCGGGGATGTGATGCGGCTATTCTCGACGCTGAAGGCGACAATGGCCATGGCGATGGCGAAGTCGCCCTTGCGGCGGCTGAATTCATAAAAGCCTGTGCGCGTTCCCTCGCGCAATGCAGTGATGCGCGCCTCAACGACGATCTCGTCCGGCGCCAGCGTCGTGCTCATCGCGCCATCAAAATAGGCGCTGACAGGAATGCGCCGCTCGCCGCGCACGCTGCGCGCAATGATGTCCGCATCCAGAAGCGCAGCGAGCGCGCACCATTCGGATGCGGGGTCCGCATGGGCGAGGCTGCCGCAAAATGTGCCGCGCGAGCGCACGGAATAATTGGCTATGTTGGGCATGACCCTGGCGAAGAGTTCGCCCGTCGGCCCCGCAATCGCGCCGGGGGTGAAGCGCGCATGTCGCACGCGCGCGCCAATGCGCAGCACGCCGCCTTCCATGCTCAGCACATCGAGCGCCGCGATCTCGTTGATGTCGACAAGATGTTGCGGCCGCGCAACGCGAAACGCCATCATCGCGGCGAGGCTTTGGCCGCCTGCAAGGATGCGCCCGTCATGCTCGGCGACATCCGACAGGATACGCACTGCTTCATCGACGCTGAGTGGCCTGTGATAGGTAAACGGGGCTGGCTTCAAGCGGGTGACCCTGTGCTTCTGTTCTCAATGCATGTGCGCGCCATACTGGCGTCCCCGTCGTTTCGAGACAAGGAAAAAGTACCAAATTTGGCACAGCGCTTGTATTTGGATAGTCTGGCGTCTGCCAGATGAACGTCGGAGATTTCGCGCATGATCACCAGTATGAAAACGCCGCCCGTGATGAAATGCCTCGGCGCCGCCGCCCTCGCTCTTGGCGCGCTGTCTTCGCTCACGGCGCAGGCCGATCCCGTCGCGGACTTTTATCGCGGCAAGAATTTCACGATCATTGTCGGCTACAGCGCAGGCGGCGGCTATGATGTGTATGCCCGCGCCATTGCGCGCTACATCAACAGGCAGATCCCCGGCAACCCCAACGTCATTGTCACGAACATGCCGGGCGCGGGCTCGCTGACGTCGGTGAACTACATCTACAACATCGCGCCCAAGGACGGCACGGCGATGGCGACCTTCGGGCGCGGCATCCCCATGGAGCCTTTGATCGGCTCCGGCAAATTCCAGTTTGAAGCGACCAGGCTCAACTGGATTGGCAGCGCATCCACCGAACTCAGCGTCTGCGCCGTCTCGCAGAAGTCAAAAGCGCGCACCTATGAGGACATGCTGACCACAGAGATCGCCATGGGCGGCGAAGGCGCCGGCTCCGATCCTGACACCTACGCCAATCTCGTGCGCGCGCTCACAGGCGCGAAGCTGAAACTCGTCACGGGTTATCCCGGCGGCAACGACATGGCGCTGGCGACAGAGCGCGGCGAGCTTGATGGACGGTGCGGCTGGTCATGGGGCTCGGTGAAAGCCACGCGCCCCACATGGGTGAGCGGGCCGGATGCGCTGCGCGTGCTGCTGCAATTGTCGGTGGAGCGCAGCCCGGAAATGCCGAACGTGCCGACCATCTATGAACTCACCAGGTCGGAGCGCGACAAGCAGGTCGTGCGCCTCATCGTCAGCAGGCAGATCATCGCGCGGCCCTTCGCCGCGCCGCCGGACGTTCCCGCCGACCGCATCGATGCGCTGCGCAAGGCTTTCGACGCGACGATGAAGGACAAGGAGTTTCTCGCCGAGGCCGACAAGCTAAAGCTTGAAATCGTGGATCCGGTGTCGGGCGCCGACATGCAGAAGCTTATGGCCGACCTCTACAAGTCATCGCCAGAGGTGCTGGCGCGCGCGAAGGAAGTGATGGCGGCAGGCCCGGCGGCGAGCGTGGCGAAGCCGAAGTAGGCGGTAAGCCTGATAGCGCTCCGTAGTCTCAGCGGGAAGAAGGTGAAATTACGTATGCGGCGATGGCGGGAGTTTCGGCGCGTTGCATAATTCAAGATTTATGCAACGATCTCCTAGCTGTTTGAAGTTCCGGCCCACAGCGGCAATGATTGGAAGTGCAGCTTCCAGCAGGGCGGGAGAAAAGCCCCCACCCGAGTTCTTGGCCTTTCACATGAAACTCGTCTAGGGCGCGGCTATGGCGGTTTTTAACTCGGAATAGCCTCCGCCAAAAAACATCACGTTGTGCCAAGGCCGCTTGCTCAGAATTTGCGCGAGTTTCAGCGCCTGATCCCCTGAAGCACCAAAGATGACAATCCGGCGATTAAAATCGTCCTCCGGCAAGTCAATCTTGGCAAGCTTGCCAGAAATGACGTCTTCGAGGGGCGCATTCAGCGCTCCTTCGAGCGTGCCCTTGCTGACCTCAGCTTGCGCGCGCACGTCAATAAAGACAGCGGTACGGTCCTTGCCGAAAATGCGACCTACGCCTGACGCTTCCACCTGCGTGGGCCCTCCGAGCGCACGCCACACTGGCATACCGAGCTGATACCGCCGCACGTTGGCAAAGCCAGCCTTTGACAATTGTTCGGCAAGTCGCCGACTCGCCTGGCAATAGGGGCCGTTGCAGTAGAGGACCAGCGCGCGTGCCTTATCGCCCCGCGCCGCTTGGATCACGGCCTCAACATATTGCGCGCCTTGCGCATCCAGATGCAAAGCCCCGGGCAAATGACCTGCATCGAATTCGGGGCGCGAGCGTGTGTCCAGAACGAGTGCGCTTTTCTCTGCGAGAATCTCGCGCATCTGGACCGTATTGACCTCTGGTGTGGCTGCGTCCTTCTCGGCAAGTGTGGCAAGCAGGATATCAGGCCCTGCTGCTTGAGCCGACGATAGGCTTTGCATTCCGACGAACAAGAGCAGGGACGCGGCGGCCAAAGACACTTTGGAACTGGCTGAATGGATCATGATTATCTCCACTTCGACATTTGGTTTCATGCGCATCTTGAGCGCATCGAAAACATGCCGAGGGGGCGGCTCTACGTCCAAGTTTGTTTACTGCGAGCCGTCCGCGGAAAATCAGCGCGTTATCGGGAACAGGGGCTGCGCTAGCGAACCGAGCGCATCGAGCAATCCCAGGAGCGACAGCCGAACAGCGCCCAAAAGTCCAGTTTCGTGCTGAAATGGCGGACGGTCGTTGCGCGAGGCGAGAAACAGTGTGCGCCGCAAAGCTGGCTGTACAATCGGCCTTGCACCCAGCCGCCCCTCGCGCACTTCATCGAGCACGGAGAAATACGGAAGGATGCTGCAAGCAGCTCCACGCGCCGCTAACGCTTTCATGGCCGTGATCGAGCGAACCTCGTGCGCAATGTTGAGTTCAAAGCCAAGATCGCGTGCGGCGCGCGTTGCTGTCGTGCGCACGCTGTCGCCAGATTCGGGCATCGCTAGTTCGCGTTGTGCGACCTCCGTCAGGGATATCGGTTTGCCATGCTCGGCATCTCCGCGCGTCACCAGAACCAGATCGTCCTGCAACATGGCGATGCGTGCAAATTGGGGAGTATCCGGCACATCGTAGCAAAGGATAAAATCCACCTCGCCCCGCGATAGCGTCTCGGTCAGTATATGGCTCATAGCTTCAATAATCTGCAGATCGACGAGCGGCAGTTGATCCCGCACGATTAGGGCCAGTTCCGTTCCGGACACCAACATAAGCGCCGGGGTGATCCCAAAGCGGATCGACTCTCGTTCCGCGCTCTCGCTTCGCGCGATATCCTTCGCGGTTTCCCGGACGAGACGAAGAATTTCATGCGCTCTGGAGTATAGCAGCGTCCCGGCACTGGTGGGCGCAACACCGCGCGAATGGCGAACAAGCAGCGGTACGCCCAATTCATCCTCCAGGGCCTTGATCTGCGCGCCGAGAGCGGTTTGAGCGACGTGCAGGCTCTCCGCCGCGCGCGTCATGTTGCCGGCGTCGACAACGCCGATGAAATATCCGAGTTGCCTCAGGTTCATGGGGACGATTCCTGCCGTGAACGTCAGCATAACCCGGGCAGAGGCGGGACGGAAACCCGGCTTGGCTCAGGTTGCCGACACTGGCGAGGCGACGCCCTTCGCAAAAAAAAGCGCAAGAACATAACTCCCATTACCCGCACATTGCGTAATTCAAAAATTGTGCAACAGAACTAAATCACTGTTTGGAAGAGGTTATTCTGTTGCATAACTCGGTTGCTAAATGCGGCAGCACTTTCGCCTCCGCACGCATCTCCCACAGTACCAATCCTTCCCGCCAACCCCACTGGCCTATCACCTCAAATGATGCGCCAGCATCTTCAGGCACATGCGCTCGAACGCCTCGCGTTCATCCTCACTGAGCGGCTCGATGATCCGCTCCTGCGCGCGGCGCACGGATGCAGCCGCGCGCGATAGCGCATCGCGGCCTTCCTCCGTGATGGTGAGCAAGTTCACGCGCCGGTCCTCAATGGAGGCGATGCGCGCCAGCCATTTCTTTTGTTCCAGCCGGTCGATCACGCCCCCTATCGTGGCGCGATCGTAGCCGATGAGGGCGGCCAGTTGCGCTTGCCCCACGCCGGGGCGTTGCGCCACGGCGACGAGCGCGGCGTATTGCACGGGCGTGAGATCGACATTCGCCTCTTCCGCAAACAGGCGCACGGCGACCTGCTGCAAGCGGCGTTTGTGATGGCCGATCTCTACAAGTCCTCGCCAGCAGTGCTTGCCCGCGCGAAGGAAGTGATGGCGACGGGCCTGCTGCGAGCGTGGCGAAACCAAAATAGCGAACTTATCTTTAGCAGCACACGGGATGATTGATTTTCTGCATGTTGCTCATTCCAGGACTTTTGCAGGGCCTGACGCGTCCTGCCTTATCAAAATCATATACCTCCCATTCCCATACCCAAGCGAACAATCAGCCCGGCCGTCGCGGTAATGCCAAGGGTGGGAAGGACTCCGAATTTGAACTTGAACAGACAGGTGGCGGCGATAATGGCCAGCCCCACGGCGAGAAGATCCACGCTGGCTGGAACAGGAAGATCGATTGCCAACGGCCCCATTTGCAGTGATCGCATTTGCTGAAAGAGCACCCGCAGTCCAAACCATACCGCCAGATTGGCGATCACCCCGACCACAGCCGCTGTTATTGCCGACAGGGCCCCGGAGAGCGCCGGATTGCTTTGCAAACGCTCAATTAATGGTGCGCCAAGAAATACGAAGACAAAGCACGGAATGAACGTCACCCACAGCACAAGCAACGACGCGACGACTCCGCCCGCTACACCCGTGAGAGCTTCAGGCGCACGAAATCCCGCGAGGAAACCAACGAACTGTAAAACGAGGATGAGCGGCCCGGGCGTAGTCTCGGCCAAGCCGAGCCCGGCAAGCATCTCGGGCGCTGTAAGCCAGCGATAGTATTGCACGGCATCCTGGGCGACATACGCCAGTACAGCATAGGCTCCGCCCACTGTGACGACGGCCATCTTGGAAAAGAACCACGCCACATCCGCGTAGGTGCCTCCTACAATTGTCATGAGGATAACAACGGGCGCCAACCACAGAAACAGGCAAATCAAGCCCGCGCGCCGAGCGCCAGTCGCCAAACGGGTGGCGCGATTGGGATCAAGTGCAAATACCGCGTCAATAAGGGCGGGGCTTTCGGTTTGCGCCTTGCTGTGGCTCGCGGGAGTAAAAGCGGCGGGTGCGAAATAACCAACCAGTCCCGCAGCAAGCACAACAACAGGGAAAGGCAAGTTAAAGAAGAAAAGAGCTGTGAATGCTGCGATTGCCAGTGTCCACGCAACATTACCGCTTAAGGCCCGCCGACCTACGCGGATCAGGGCATCGACGACGAGGACGAGGACGGCACATTTCAGACCGTAGAACAAAGCTGCAACAAGCGGAACCTCGCCCCATGTTGCATAGATGAGCGAAAGCGCGAGCATAACGACGGCGCCGGGGAACACGAACAGTATGCCCGCAGCCAGCCCACCGCGAACGCCATGCATGAGCAACCCTAAATAGGTAGCTAGTTGCTGCGCCTCCGGCCCCGGCAACAGGGTGCAGAAATTCAGGGCGTGCAGGAAGCGGCGGTCGCTGATCCACGGACGATCCTTGACGACCTCGCGATGCAACAATGCAATTTGCCCGGCTGGTCCTCCAAACGAAAGCAATCCGATCTTGGTCCAAACCCGCAGCGCCTCCGCGAAAGAGGGCAGGCGCGCCTCCGCAGCAGCGAGGGCTTCGGGCGAAGCGTGAGCGTTTCTTTTAGACGTCTCGCTCATGCCAGCGCTCCCCTGCTAGATGTTCCGACAAGGCCTGGAAACGACAAGGCCTGGAACGACAAGGCCTGGAAACGAGACGGCGGAAAAACATTCTCGACCCTTCCTTAACACATCACCCCAAATGATGCGCCAGCATCTTCAGGCACATGCGCTCGAACGCCTCGCGTTCGTCCTCACTGAGCGGCTCGATGATCCGCTCTTGCGCGCGGCGCACGGATGCGGCGGCGTGGGTTAGCGCTTCGCGGCCTTCCTCCGTGATGGTGAGTAGATTGACGCGGCGGTCTTCGACGGAGGCCATGCGCGCCAGCCATTTCTTTTGTTCCAGCCGGTCGATCACGCCCCCTATCGTGGCGCGATCATAGCCGATGTGGGCGGCCAGTTGCGCTTGCCCCACGCCGGGGCGTTGCGCCACGGCCAAGAGCGCGGCGTATTGCACGGGCGTGAGATCGACGTTGGCTTCTTCCGCAAACAGGCGCACGGCGACCTGCTGCAAGCGGCGTATGTGATGGCCCGGCATGCGGTGCAGCGGCAGATCGCTCGCCGCTGTGTCTGCATAATCGGGCGTCTCGTGGCTCGCGCGGTGCGCGCCTGTTTTCAGTCGAGACATTTGTCGACCGTCCAGCCGTAAAGCCATTCGATCGCGTCGTAATAGCGGTCAGGCGTGCGGCCCTTCCACCAATCGTTGCGGATGAGGCGCTCAACGCCATCGGCGTGGAAGATGCGGCCCATTTCACGGGCGGAAAGCGTCACGCGGCCTGTGCGCGGAATGCGCTTTGTCTCGTAGAGGCGGAAGGCCTGTTCGATATTGCGATCACACACGCGCATGGCCTCGCGCAGCGTCACTGCGTCTTCCATCGCCATGCACGCGCCCTGCGCCATGTACTGCAACATGGGATGGGCGGCGTCGCCCAGCAGCGTGACGCGGCCTTCGCCCCACTTGGTCACAGGATCACGATCCGCGATGGTCCAGCGCTTCCATGATGTCGGCTTGTCGAGCAACTGGCGCGGCTTTGCGGCAATGTGCGTGAAGTAGGACATGACCTCGTCGCGCGAGCCTTCGCGCACGCCCCACTCTTCCTTCTCGCGGCTGTGGAAGGTGACGACGATGTTGTAAACCTCGCCGCCACGCATTGGGTAATGCACAAGATGGCAGCGTGGCCCTACCCAGATGGTGGCCGCATTCCAGCGCAGGTCTTCGGGAAACTCGTCGCGCGGCGTCACAGCGCGATAGACGACGTGTCCCGGCACGCGTGCGATGCCGTCGCCGATGGTGTTTTTGCGCACAACTGAATGCACGCCGTCGGCCCCGATCAGCGCGGCGCCTTCAAATACGCGGCCGTTCTGGTCCGTTACGCGAACGCCCTTGTCGTTGACGTCGATGGCGGTGATGCGCGTGGACGTGTGCACCTCGACGTTCTTCTTCGTCTGCACTTCCTCGTAGATCGACGTGTGAATGTCAGCGCGGTGAATGACCGCGTAAGGGTTGTTGAAGCGCTCGCGGAACGCCTCGCGCACGGGCACCAGTCCCACGACGCTCTCGTCCACCGCGTCCATCATGATGAGGTCGTCTGTGTAAACAGCGCGTGCTCTGGCGCGCGGCCCGCAGCCCAGCGCATCCATGGCGGCGAAGGCGTTGGGGCCGAGCTGGATGCCAGCGCCAATCTCGCCGATTTCCGGCGCCTGCTCGAGAACAGTGACGTCAAACCCGGATTGGTTGAGCCCCAGCGCGCAGGCCATGCCGCCGATGCCGCCGCCCACCACGATAATGCGATTGTCCTTGCCCGCGCTCATCCCTTGTCGCCCCCGCATGCGCGCCGTTGTGAGCGCAGATTCTATCGTAAGCATACGATTTGTATGTATGCTGTCAATATGTAGCGGCGGCGCTTTTTCAGCCCAGCAGTCGCTCCATCTCGCGCTTGATTTCGTCCTTCATCGGCTCCGCCGCGGCGAGAATGTCGGCGGCGCGGAAGAAGTCCAGCACGCGATAACGGTCCACAGCGGGCCGCAGCAGCAGGTCCGGCCTTGCCACTTTCAGCATTTCCGCCGTGATGGCGCCCTGCATGATCTGCGCGGCGCCGAACATCGCCTCAAAGGCCGATGGCGTCGCCTTTGCCTCGGGGGCGGGTCCGCCTGTCACGTCGCAAGCGATGACGAAGTCGCCGTGGCCCACCAGCGTGCGATAGGGCAGGGGGTCCGTGACGCCGCCGTCAACCAGCACCATCCCGTCGATCTCGATGGGCTTGATGAGCCCGGGAATCGCCATCGACGCCGCGACGGCGGGCGCCAGCGGGCCGCTTGAGAAACGCCGCGCGCGGCGGCCAAAGAAATCCGTCGCGACGGCGGTGAACGGGATCGCGAGATCTTCAAAACGGTCCGGCACGGCCTTGGGCCAGAAGAGATCGAGAATGCGCTCGCCATCGAGCAGCATCGGATTTTGAAACTGGCCGCCGAACAGATCGGCGAGGCGACCAACCCGGCACATCAGCACGCGCGACATCACGTCCGCACGGCTGGCTAGCAGTTTCAGCAGGTGCTGGCGCAGGTCCCTTGCGGGCAGCCCCGCCGCCCACGCCGCGCCCACGACCGCGCCCATGGAGGCGCCCGTGATGGCCTTGGGCCGCACGCCGACCTCTTCAAGCGCCTCCACGACCAGGATATGCGCGAGCCCTCGCGCGCCGCCCGCGCCAAGCGCCACACAGACGCCCGGTTTGCTGGCGCCGCCGCTCGCCGCGTTGTTCGTGCCGTCTTGTAAACTCATGTGTGTAATGCGCCTTCGTGCATGGTTTGCGCTCTCAGAGAAACCGCAACAGCGCCTCGGTGGTGTCGCTTGGGTTCTCTTCGGCGATGAAATGGCCCGCGTCGATGCTGACGCCCTGCGCCTGTGGGGAAAATGTAGAGCGCCATACGTCCAGCGCAGGCTTCTGGCCGCGTGTGAGAACGAAGTCCCCGGTCAGGACCAGCGTCGGGCACTGGATTTCTCGCCCCGCCGAGAGGTCCGCCTCGTCGGCCTGTCGATCGGCCCCCGCGCCTGCGCGATAATCCTCGCAGAACGCGTGGATGCGCGAGGAATCGCGCCAGGCGTCGCGGTAGCCAGACAAGGCGCGCGGATCGAACGCGCGAAGCTCCTTTGATTTGGTCCACTGGCTGATCAGCCGGGTGAAATACGCGTCCGGCATTTGCCGACTGATCTCGTCTTCAGGTTTCGGCGCAGGCCCTGCCAGAAAATCCCAGTGGGCGGCGGGCATGGCGCCAGCCTCGATAGCGCGCCACACCTCGCAGGTCGGCAAAATGTCGAGCAGGGCCAGCTTGTCGATCCGCCCCGGATGGTCGAGCGCCAAACGGTACGCGACCCGTGCGCCGCGATCATGCCCGGCCACTGAAAAGCGCACATGCCCCAGATGCTCCATCACCGCGACAAGGTCCGCCGCCATGATGCGCTTGGCATACTGCTCGCCGCCCTCGCTGCGCGGCGCCGAGGACCAGCCGTAGCCGCGCAGGTCCATCGCGACGATGGTGAAACGCTTGGCCAGCTGCGGGGCGATCTTCGCCCACATCAGGTGGTTTTGCGGAAATCCATGCAGAAGGGCCAGCGGAGGGCCAGAGCCGCCGCTGCGGGCGAAGATGCGGCCCGCGTCAGTGTCGATCCAGTGGGCGGCATAGCCGGGGAAAAGATCGGCGGCGGTCATGTTCGCTCCTTCGGTCCGATGTTTCGCGCATTTGTGAACATGGCGCGGGCGCTTCTGTCTGGCAAACGATGGCGGTCGCCCCACCTACGTGAGAAGTTAAGATCCAGCTACGCGCGGGAAAAGCCGTGCGGGCGCACACCCGTCTAATGTACGGACCATCGCGAAGGGATGAATTCATGACCATCAGCAGAAGACACATGCGGGCGCGCCGCTCACGAAGGGATACATCAATGAAGCTTTCTCATCTCGCAGCCTGTGCGGCCATCGCGTTTGGAGTTCTTGCGCAGACTCCCGCGCGCGCCGGAGACGTCATCGAGGATTGGGCGCTGGCCAAGGCCCCACCGGCGCCCGCGCTGAAAGACGCGACAGTGGACCCGAAGACAACGGCCTTGCTCGTTCTGGATTTCATGCGCACCAACTGCAACACGGAGCGTCGCCCGCGCTGTGTCGAAAGCCTGCCGAAGGCGAAGGCGCTTCTGGAGCGCGCGCGAAAGGCTGGAATGCCGGTGGTCTACGCCATTGTCGCCAACACCACGACCATGGATGTGTGGCCAGACGTAGCCCCCCTCGACAGCGAGCCTTGGGTTCAGGCGGGGCCTGATAAATTCCGTGGGACGGAATTGCAGAAGATGCTCGCCGACAGAGGCGTGAAAACCGTGATCGTCACTGGCACTGCTGCGCAGGGCGCCGTCCTTTATACCGGCAGCGCCGCAGCGCTTTCTGGCATGAGCGTTGTCGTGCCGGTTGACCTGATGTCGGCCGAGACGATCTTTCACGAACAGTATGTCGCGTTCCATTTTGCAACGGCGCCGGGCGTCAGCCAGCGCACCACGCTCACGCGCTCGGACATGATCAAGTTCTAAGTGTTAAATGGGCCCGAAAGCGTAACAACTTTCGGGCCGGCCGATACTTATCCCTCGCCGCGTTCGCGCTTCACCGCGCGCCAGCCGATGTCGTTGCGGAAAAAACCGCCCGGCCAGTCGATCATCGCCAGCGCCTGATAGGCTTTCTCCCGCGCATCTGACACATTGCTTGCAAGCGCTGTGACATTGAGCACCCGCCCGCCATTGGCGAGCAGCTTGTCGCCATCGCGCTTCGTGCCTGCGTGGGTGATCGTCACGTCGTCGACGCTCGATGCAAGATCGAGGCTGCCGATCACGCTGCCGCGCTCGGGCGCATCCGGGTATCCCTTCGCGGCAAACACCACGGTGAGCGCAGTTTGATCTTTCAGTTTCACCAGCGCATCAGGCAAAGCGCCCTGCGCGCAGGCCAGGAGCAACGGCACGATGTCCTGATCCAGCCGGGGCAGGATGACCTGCGTTTCCGGATCGCCGAAGCGCGCGTTAAACTCGATCAGCTGCGGGCCCTTCGCGCCAATCATCAGGCCCGCGAAAAGCACGCCGCGATAGGGCGTGCCGCGTTCTTTCATGCGGCGCACGGCGGGCTCGATGATCTCACGCATCGTGCGCTCCACCATCGCGTCGGTCATGATGGGCGCGGGCGAATAGGCGCCCATGCCGCCCGTATTGGCGCCTGTGTCGCCTTCGCCGACGCGCTTGTGGTCTTGCGCTGACGCCAGCGCGATCGCCCGCTCGCCATCGCACAACGCAAAGAAAGACGCTTCCTCGCCTTCAAGAAAATCTTCGACCACGACCTCGGCACCAGCTGCGCCAAAGGCGCCCCCGAAGATCATGTCGATAGCGGCTTCAGCATCGGGCAGATGCTCGGCGACGATAACGCCTTTGCCGGCAGCCAGCCCGTCCGCCTTCACGACGATGGGCGCGCCGCGGCCACGAATGTATGCCTTCGCGCGGTCGGCGTCTGCAAAGCGCTCATAGGGGGCGGTGGGAATGAATGCCTCTTTGCAGAGGTCTTTCGTGAAGCCCTTCGAGCCTTCCAGCTGAGCCGCCAGCTTGCTTGGGCCAAACACCGGCACGCCTGCCGCAGCAAGGCTGTCGGCTATGCCGTCAACGAGCGGGGCTTCTGGGCCAACCACGACAAGGCCAATTTTCTGCAGATGGCAGAAGGCGACGACCGCATCGTGATCCTCGATATTAATGTTCACGTTCGTCGCGAGCGCAGCTGTGCCAGGATTGCCCGGGGCGACGTAGAGGTGCTGCGTCAGCGGCGATGCGGCAATGGCGATGGCGAGCGCGTGTTCGCGTCCGCCGGACCCGATGAGCAGGATTTTCATGGATTCGTTCCCCGTTGCCGTTGTCTAGCCACGCTGCGCACATGCAGCAAGCGCATGCTTTGCGCTGTGGCTAACCCGAAGGCAGGAGAATGGCGACGAGCCGCTAGGCTGCGCCCGCCTTCAAGATCGGCTTGAGGATTGCGGCGGCGACAGCCTCCATCCCCTTCTTGATCGCAAACGCCTTGATGGCGTTGCTGGTGAGGTTGCCTGCGATTTGACCGGCGCCTATCCCGATGAGCGGTTTGAAGTAAACCCCGTAGGCGGCGTCGAGTATCGTGCGCTTGCTCCACTCGGAGTACGTTTGCGCAAAGACGCCGGACGTAAAATCAGTGCCAACGGCAATCTCAGGCTCGTGGCGCGCCGCCATCAGGACGGAAAGCACGCTGCTGCCAGAAAGCGCTCCGCCAAGCCCCACGCCCTTGGCAAGGAACCCCGCGACTTTTTCTCCAGTGCTCACAACGCCGTCGCGGTTGCCGTCCAGGTCATCGAAATACGCGATCACGATGGGGATGTTGTGTCCATGAACCGCAACTGCGCCAATTGGAACATTGGTGTTGCCTACAACTTCGATCCACTTCGTTTCCATGGCGCGCTCCAGAAAAAATTTAGGGCAATCCAGGAAGGGCTCTGATCCCCTCAGGCCGCTTTCGTTTTCTTCTCGTCATCCATCGGCATGAAGAACACAAGCATGTTCGCCACGATGATAGTGAAGGCGAGGAACCAGAATGTCATCAGCAGGCCCCAGCTGTCTGCAATCAAACCGCAGATGAGCGGGCCGGCGGCGGCGCCGAGCGACTGGATGCCGAACATCACGCCGATGGCCGAACCGCCCATTTCCCTGGGCGTGGCGTCAAGCAGCCACGCCTGCAGCACCGGGCGAATTGCAAACAGGAAGCCCCCCAGCATCGCAACAAAAAGTACGAAAAGCGATGTGCCCCCAGCAAAGAACATCATCGCCAGCACCGCCGCCGTCATGATCATCGATGCCATGATGACGTTCTTGCGGCCCACCTTGTCGCTCATATGACCGGCGATGGGCGCGGCGATGAAGCCCGCCGCCTGCAGCACGAACATGGAAATGCCAACCCACAACGGATTGTAGCCAAGGTCTTTCGCCAGATAGAGCGGCAGAAAGGCCATGATGCCGCCCTGCGTGATGGCGCGGAAGGCGGAGCTGGTGGACAGGAAGATAAGCGTCTTGTTGCGGAAGAGCGCAGGCAGCGCCTTCAGCACTTCGCCCAGCGTCTTCTGCTCCTCCGGCTTCGCGGAGGCGCCGGGCTTCTCGGCCGTCATCTTGCCCAGAAACCACAGGATGGCGACGGCCATCACCAAGCCGGGTATAATGTTGATGATCACCACGTCGCGCCACGTCATCCAGGCGAAGGTGGTGAGCAGTACGCCAGCGGCCAGTGGCGCCAGCGCGTCGCCCGCGTTGCCGCCCATGCCGTGATAAGCCATCACAAGGCCCTTGCGCTCGGGGAAGCGGCGGCCAAGCCACGGGATCGCTGCGGGATGCCAGAGATTGTTGCCGATCCCGATCATGACCGAGCAGGCCAGCAGCACCCAATAGGCGTTTGAATAACCCATGACGAAATAAGGCACGCCGATCCAGAACAGCGACGCCGCCATCAGGATGCCCTTGCGGGCGACCGAGTCGACAAGGATGCCGCCGGGGACGTTGGAGATGGCCCCCGCCAACGCCTGCGCCGTGAGGATCATGCCGATCTGCGCGAAGCTCAGACCCAACTCGTTGCCGATTAGCGGCAGCAGCACATAGAAGGTCGACGGATACCAATGGGTCAGCGAATGGCCGACCGTAATGACCCAGACTTCCAGAAACGAACGCTCGGACTTGGCTTCCTTTTCAGAAGCGCTGACGACAGCCGTCATGATTTCTCCCGCAGGGTCTGGGTTCTTGCGAATTGATTTCGGCAAGAAATCGCCTGTTATGCATGCCGGGTCAAGCCTGTGGCGCCAAGCCATGCGCTTGGCGCAATGCTGAGCGGGCAAGGAGGCTGCCACGCGAATGGCTTGCCACCGGCGCCCGGGCGGGTTTGGATGGACAGGACGAGAGAGGTGTGAGGCAGCGATGACAACGCAAACCGATGAACCCCGTGGCGAACTGACCGTTCGCACCATGGCGATGCCCAAAGACACCAACGCCAACGGCGATATCTTCGGGGGCTGGGTCCTGTCGCAAATGGATCAGGCTGGCGGCATCGCAGGCGTCGAGCGGGCGCAAGGCCGAGTTGTCACGATCGCCGTGGACGCCATGACGTTCATCCGCCCCGTAAAGGTCGGCGACGTCCTGTGCGTATACGCGCAGGTTGAGTCGGTGGGGCGCACGTCGATGAAAATCCACATCGAAGCGTGGGCGCGCAGATTCCGCACCCACACCCGCGAAAAGGTGACGGACGCCACCTTCACCTTCGTCGCCATAGATGAAACCGGGCGGCCACGGCCGGTGCCCCCTGCAGGCGATTGAGGTTTGCGCACCCGCCTGAATCGGATCAAATGTCCAAATGACGAACAAGGAAACCAACGCGCCGGAAATCACGATCACGGAGCTCTCTTCCGCCCTCAAGCGGACGATTGAGGACCAGTTCGGCTATGTGCGCGTGCGTGGGGAAATCTCCGGCTGGCGCGGTCCACATTCCTCGGGGCATGTCTACTTCTGCCTCAAGGATCAGGGCGCGAAGATTGACGCTGTCATGTGGAAGGGCGCCTTCCAGCGCCTGCGCGTAAAGCCCGAAGAGGGCATGGAGGTCATCGCCACCGGCAAGGTGACGACCTATCCGGGCAAATCGACCTATCAGATCGTCATCGAGACCATTGAGCCTGCAGGCGTTGGCGCCTTGCTGGCGCAGCTGGAAGAGCGCCGCAGGCGGCTGGCGGCGGAAGGCTTGTTCGACGATGCGCGCAAGCAATTGCTGCCCTTCCTGCCCAGAGTCGTTGGCGTCATCACCTCGCCCACCGGCGCCGTGATCCGCGACATCCTGCATCGCGTGCAGGATCGGTTTCCGCTGCGGGTCATCGTCTGGCCGGTGCGCGTGCAGGGCGAGACGAGCGGGGCGGAAGTGGCCCGCGCCATCGAAGGGTTCAACGCGCTGCCCGAGGGGGGCAAGATCGCGCGGCCCGACGTCATCATCGTGGCGCGCGGCGGCGGCTCGCTTGAGGATCTGTGGGGCTTCAACGAAGAGATCGTCGTGCGCGCGGCGGCCTCAAGCATGATCCCGCTGGTGTCCGCCGTCGGCCATGAAACCGACTGGACGCTGATAGACCACGCCGCCGACAGGCGCGCGCCCACGCCCACGGCTGCGGCGGAAATGACCGTTCCCGTGCGCTCGGAAATGGCGGCGCAGACCGATGGTCTAGCGCGACGCCTGATGGCTGTGACCATGCGCTTGTCAGAGCAACGCCGCTCTGGCGTGCGCGCCCTGATCCGCGCATTGCCGTCCGCCGAGGATGTGCTGGCCATGCCGCGCCAGCGACTGGATCGCGCCGGCGAAAATCTGCCGCGCCGCATTGCTGCTGCACTGGGAGATCGTCATCTCAAGGTCAATCGCCTTGGCGCCCTCGTCGCCCGCCACTCCCCGCAGGCGGAATTGCGAGCGCGGCGTGAAAAACTGCAGGGCCTGGGCATCCGCTTGGGACGCGCGCTGATCACGCGTCGCGAATCTGAAAAGGCGCTGTGCGAACGCCAGCGTGAGCGCCTCCACGCCGCGCAGGCGCGCATGCGCAACGCTCTGCGGACAAGCAACGAAGGTCGCCGCCGCAATCTCGCCTCTGTTCTCAAGCTCATCGACTCCATGAGCCACAAAAGCATTCTTGCGCGCGGATTTGCGCTGGTGCGGATGGGCGTCGGCGGGCCGCCCATCCGCAGCGCGGCAGCGATTGCCGCCGGTCAGGCGCTTGACCTTCAGTTTGCGGATGGCTCGGTCGCCGCCACAGCGAATAGCGGCGAGTCGGGCCACGGCCCCGATGACGCGTGGGCAGCCCGGACGAAAAGCATCAAGGCGCCAAAGCCCTCTGGCAAACCGCCTGCAAATCAGGGTTCCTTGTTCTGACCTCGTTCACGATTTCGCGCGCGCCTGCTGTTCATTGGCGAGCAAACGCCTATCTTGTGCGCATTGGAGGCCTTCATGCCCGGCATCAGTTCCCTGTTTGGAAAATCGTCGAAAGACGCCAAGAGCGAAACCTTCTCGGTTGAGAAGACGCCTGAAGATTGGCGGCGCGAGCTGACGCCAGAGCAATTTTACGTTCTGCGCGAGCATGGCACCGAGCGCGCTGGCACAAGCCCGCTGAACGCGGAAAAGCGTCCCGGCATGTTCAGCTGCGCTGGTTGCGGGCAGGAATTGTTTGAGGCTGGCGCGAAATTCGAGTCAGGCACCGGTTGGCCGAGCTTCTTCCAGCCTATCGAAGGGGGCGTCGCAACGTCCGAGGACCGGGCCTTTTTCATGACGCGCACGGAAGTGCATTGCAGCCGTTGCGGCGGCCATCTGGGCCATGTGTTCCCTGACGGTCCGAAGCCAACCGGGCTTCGTTATTGCATGAATGGCGTGGCGCTTGCTTTCCATCCCAAGGCTTGAGGCGGCGCCTGATCTGGTGTTTGAACAATTCGTAAGGAACATTGAGGCGCTGGGCGGTTTGGTCCGTTCTGACCCCTTCGAAAGGGAGACTTGATTTGGCGCTTGCTCTTCGTCCGCCTCCTGGTCGCGATCCGCTTATTCGCATTGTCATCGTCAATTGGATCCTCGGGGCATGCCTCGGCGTCGCGTTTGCCGCGCTCATGCTGGCGGTCGACGTTGGCGGTCTTCGCGGCCTGATGTGGGGACACACGATCTCCATCCCCGCGCTTGTGCTCCTGTTCGGTGGTTTCGCCATCACATTTGGCGGGCTTGTCGCCGCCACGGCCATCATGATGATCAAGGATGATGACGACAGCGACGGCGGCCGCAGTTACAGGCTTGTGCCGATCCCTGTGCGTCTTCCCGCGCGCGGTCGCGGGCGTCGCTAACGGTCCTGGGCGATCCAGCGCTCTATCGCGCGCGCGTCCATCACGCCCGAATGACGTGCCGCTTCTTTGCCGTTCCTGAACAGGATCAGCGTCGGGATGGTGCGGATATTGTAGCGCCCAGCAACGCCCGGCAGAGCTTCTGTGTCAACCTTCAGGAAGCGCGCGCGCGGCTCCAGCGCCTGCGCTGCAGCGACAAACTGTGGCGCCATTGCGCGGCATGGGGCACACCACTCAGCCCAAAAATCAACCACCACCGGCAATTGCGTGCGCGTGATGTGCCGCTCGAAATCATCGTCGCTGCGCGCCTCAACCGGTTTTCCAGCGAAAATGTCGGCGCTGCATTTCCCGCACGCAGGCTTGTCTCCGGCAGTAAGGCGCGCGTCGGGCGCGCGATTGATGGCCCCGCAATGCTGGCACACGAATGTGCTGGCGAACGTGCTGGATTGCTCGGTCATCGACCACTCCCTTGTTTGTCCCACATCATGTGAGTATGAAGGACGCCGTGTTCAACTCCTGAGTAAGCGCAAACGTCGCCGTGCTGTCGCGATGGCGTGACACGCTCAAGTGCAGATTCAAAGGAGACGATGATGATCGGGAACGCGATTATATCTGCGGCAGCCTTGCTTGCATTCTCCGCGACAGCCATCGGGCAGACGAACCCCAAAGCTGCCTACGACGAGCTTTGCCTGTCGTGCCACAAGCAACCGCAACGCCTGGCCGCGCGACTGGCCAATACGGCCGAAGCGCGTGCGAAGCTCGATGCATTTCTGGTCAGTCATTATGCGCCTGACGCGCAAAAACGCGCCGACGTGGTCGACTTCCTCTATCAGGCAAAATAGCGGCTAGAAAGGTCGAGCCGCATAAAGCAGCAAAAGCCCTGCAACGCCTGCCGCGATGAGCCGATAGCCGAGAACAATCCGATTGTCGCGGCGGCTGCGTTTGCTAGTCATAGGCGAATCTTTCGTAGATGATGCCTGAGAGCGGCACGCCCTCGTTTGCAATCATGTCGGCGGTCGCGATCATCATGGGCGTTGGCCCGCAAATGAGCGCAAGCACCAGATCGCGGTCGAGACCCTCAAGCGCCCGGCGGATCAGCGTCGCGTCGATGGCGCCGACGCCGCCAGTCCAGTCGGGCGGCGCTTCATCGACAGTGAAGAAGTTGACGAGGTTGAGCCGCGACTCCATCGCGCGCATTTCCTGCGCATAAACGAGGTTGTCTGGTAAGCCCGCCGCGTAGATGCAGCGTACAGGTCGCGTGTCGCCTTGCGCCGCCAGCGAGCGCAACACGCCGATCAGCGGGGCGAGTCCAACGCCTCCCGCAACGAGCAGCATCGCCCCCGCATCGCGTCCGTTTACGATCAGATTGCCGTGCGGCCCGTCAACGCCGACATCCGCGCCGGGCGGCAGGTCCGGCAAAGAACGGGTGAGGTCGCCAATCGCCTTGATGAGAAAGCGCATGCGCGGCAATTCTTCCGGCCCTGAGGCGATTGAGAAGGGATTGTCGAACGGCTGCGCCAATCCCGGACGGAAGTTCAGCCACACAAACTGGCCCGCGATGAATAAAAACGCCGGGCCCCGCGTCTGGGTGATAGTCACTTCGAGGAGCTTGGGAGTCAGCTTCGTCACGCCGTCCAGCCGCCACGACACCCGCCGCGCAAGCAAGGGACGCCCCACATAGATGTGCGTGAACGCCGCCCCTGCAGCGCCAAACAGAACGAGCCAGTACACCCATAGGCCCGGGGAGAATGAGGCTGTGCCCGTCGTCATGACGTGATGGCCTGTCAGCCCCAGCACCAGCAGTGCGCCAAAGCCGTGGGTCATCCGCCAGACTTCGTATTTCATCCACGCGTCGCGCTTTATGCTGGCGACAATAATTGCCGCCATTCCCGCAATGGCGAGAACGCCCGTGAGCATGCGCGGCGAGGTCAGCAATGTCAGCAGGTGCTGGCCTGCACGCATTGGCCCCTGCGCCAGCGTCGGCGCGACGAACGCCAGCACATGCAGCGTGACGAACCAGACCAGCATCGTTGCCGCAAATCGATGAAAGCCGAGGACGACGTCGAGCCCGACGCCCGACGAAAGCGCCCTGATGCGTCCTGATGAGATGAATTGAGCCGCCAGCATCGCCGCAGCGGCGACGCCCATCCCCCGCGCGGCTTCCTGCGCGAAGGAGCCGGATCCCGGGGCTGCGATGGCCGTCGCGACCAAAGCGGACGCGATCAGACCGATGTAAAGCGCGGACAGGAGGGATGGGGGCAAAATGAACTTGCGACCTTGTTTCAATGCGCGCACCGTCAAAGCGTCAATGGGGCTTTTAAGCTTAATTTCTAAAGTTTTGACGACAGGGTAATATCCGCCTGCGCTGACGGGCATAAAGCAGGGTGACTCCGACTTGGGCTTTGTGGCAGGTCAATGCTGAGGACAAGCAAAGCAATAAGGGTCGCCGGGAGATGGCTCGTTCATGCGCATAGGATTTCTGTCGGACATTCACGGCAACAAGGAGGCGCTTGAGGCGTGCATCGCCCATGCCGAGCGCGCTGGCGTCGACCATTGGGTCATTCTGGGCGATCTGGTCGGCTACGGCGCTGATCCTGCTTTCGTGGTGGATCGCGTGCGCGAACTTGCGACCCGTGGCGGCGTGGTCATCAAGGGCAATCACGATGCGGCGGCGTCGTCCGGCGTTGCCGCCGGAATGAACGAATACGCCACGAAGGCGATCACCTGGACCTATGACGAGCTGGACGACGACGCGCGCGACTGGCTTCGGTCTCTTCCGATGCGGATTGAAGAAGAAGACCGGCTCTATGTCCACTCGGAAGCCGCTGCGCCAACAGAATGGCGTTACGTCACAGAGGCGGCAGACGCAGAGCGTTCATTGCTGGCGACCGACAAGCGTCTTACGTTCTGCGGCCACATTCATGTTCCGCAGCTCTATCACATGGCGCCGCAGAAGCCGGCGGTCGGTTTCAAGCCGCAGAACAACTCGCCCGTGCCTCTGGTTGCCAGCCGCAAATGGCTAATGGTGCAGGGCGCCGTCGGCCAGCCGCGCGACAAAAATCCCGCTGCGGCATATGGTCTTCTTGATGTGAAGCGCAACGAGATGAGCTACATGCGCGTGCCTTACGACATCGAAGGCGCTGCGCGAAAAATTCACCACGCAGGCCTGCCGCAAATCCTTGCGGCGCGGCTCTACATCGGACGGTGAACGCATGAAGAAGACGGACGTCAATGTCGGCGAGATCATCGACGGCTATGTC
Source organism: Hyphomicrobiales bacterium (assembly GCA_031428455.1). Lineage (GTDB taxonomy): Bacteria > Pseudomonadota > Alphaproteobacteria > Rhizobiales > Beijerinckiaceae > Terripilifer. The sequence continues at coordinate 47,518 of JANPPJ010000036.1, forward strand.
ATAGAGGAGCGCATTCACGTCGGCGGCATGGCGATCATCTTTCGCGCCTCCCACGCTGATATCGAAGGCCCCGTTCTCTTCAAGGTGCCCAAAATTCTCGACGGCGATGATCCCACCGTCATCGTTGGTTTTGAGATGGAGATGATGATCTTGCCGCGCCTCAGCGGCGTGCACGTGCCCAAGGTATACGCCGTCGGCGACTATTCCAGCCGGCCGTACATCGCCATGGAGTTCGTGAAGGGGGACACGCTTTACCCCACGTTCGAGCGCTCGCCCATTCCGCCGATGGACGTGTCTGATATCGGCGCCAAGGTTGCGACGGCGCTGGTCGATCTGCATCGTCAGAAAGTGATTCACTTCGATCTGAAGCCCTCAAACATCATGATCCGCGAGAGCGGCGAAGCGTGCTTCATCGACTTTGGTCTGTCGCGGCACCTCGAAATGCCTGACCTGCTGGAGGCCGAGTTTCAACTGCCCATGGGCACCGCGCCCTACATCTCGCCCGAACAGGTGCGCCAGAACCGGTCTGATCCGCGCTCCGACATTTTTGCGCTGGGCGTGCTGCTTTATCATCTGGCGACCGGCGAGCGCCCATTCGGCCTGCCGCGTTCGCAGCAAGCTTTGCGCACACGGCTCTGGCGAGATCCGGTTCCCCCGCGCGCCATCCGCGCCGATATTTCGGCATGGTTGCAGGAAATCATCCTGCGCTGCCTTGAGGTTGACCCCGCCAAACGCTACCAGACGCCCGCGCGACTGGCGTTCGCCTTGCAAAATCCTGATGCGGTCATTCTCACGGCCCGTGCGGAACGCAAGAAGCGTGATTCCCTGCCCGTTGCGTTGCGTCGCTGGTTGCGCACGCGCGCACTGCCTCCGCCCGAGCCATCGCCTTATGTGGCGGAGGCGGGCGCCATCATCGTCGTTGCGGTCGATTTGTCTGAGGGCTTTGAGTATCTCGCGCAGGCGCTGCGCATTCAAACCCAGCGCGCTTTGGCGTCAACTGAAGACGTGCGTCTGGCCTGCGTCAATGTGCTGAAACTCAGTTCGGTCTTCCTCAATGATCCCTTCGACTCCGAAGGCCGCAACATTCACATCCAGCGCCTTGTGGAACTGAAAGACTGGGCGCGTCCGTTCGGTCTGTCGACCGACAAGGTGAGCTATCACGTGCTCGAGCACATGGACGCAGCCGAGGCCATTCTGGAGTTTTCCGAGAAAAACCATGCCGATCAGATCATGATGGGCGCGCGCGGCAGTTCGCAGATGCGCCGGTTTCTGGGCTCCGTGTCGTCGGAAGTCGCATTACGCGCCTCCTGCACTGTCACGCTGGTGCGCGCGCCAAACCCCGGGGCTGGCAAGCATGCGGCTGTCGAGGCTACGGCGGCCAGTGACGTGACCTGAGTTGCGGCCTCGGGCCCCGGGGCTTACTTTTTCGCGGCGTATCGTGTCCGTACGCTTCCTTCTGCGCATCGGGGCGCCTATGTTGCGCTGCGTAGCCCGACAAGGTGGCAGAGTATGAACCTGATGGACCGAAATCCGCCGCACTCCGGCACCGAGGCGCAGGTGCGTTATCTGGATGGCGATTACCGCGTGATGCGCCCCGGCTCCTTCGTTCGCTGCGCGCTCACCGGCGAGCCGATACCGCTCGAGGAGCTGCGCTATTGGGACGTTGATCTGCAGGAAGCCTACTGCTCACCGCAGGCCAAGCTGGAGCGGCTGGGCGTCGACGTTAAACTTTGAAAGGGGCGCCGCTCAAGGCGGCTTGCGCAAGCCGCGCCAGGAGTCCGGCGTCATCAGTCTCAAGCGACACCGGCAACACCGCTATTGCGCAAGCGGGGCCGATGCGCGCACGATCCTTTTCCGTGGTGATCAGCATGGCGCCCGCCTCATCCGCCTGCGCCTGAAGCTGCGCCAGTTCAGCCGGCGAATACGCGTGATGATCGGGAAATGCGCGCGCGCCCGCCACATCGGCGCCGAGGTAAGACAGCGTATCGAAGAACTTCTCAGGCCTGCCAATGCCTGCGAAGCCGAAGACCCGCTTGCCCGCCAGGCGCGCAGCCGACTCAGTGTCCGGCGCCAAATGGGCGGCGACAACGGCGACGCCGCTGGCTTTTGCGTACTCTTCAACCAACGCGCCCGCATCGCCCGCGCCAATTAGCATGACGCAATCAACCTGCTTCAATTGTGCGCCAAGTGGCGCCCGCAGGGGGCCTGCTGGAATGCACTTTTCGTTGCCCACGCCCACTGCGCCGTCGACCACCGCGATGCAGAAGTCCTTGGCCAACGACGGATTCTGCAACCCGTCGTCCATGATGATGACGCTGGCGCCGCGCGCCGCAGCAAGCCGCGCCCCCGCGACACGATCAGCGCACACAATCGTTGGCGCCGCGCGCGCCAGCAGGAGCGGTTCGTCACCCACACGCGATGAATCATGTTTGGCGATATCGACGAGGATGGGCGTCGTGATGGACGTTTGCGCGCCGTAGCCACGCGAGAGAAAATACGGCGCCTGGCCTGCCTTGATGAGTTCCTTCGCGAGAGCGATAGCCGTCGGGGTTTTGCCCGCGCCGCCCGCCACGAAATTCCCGACGCAGATGACCGGGACGCCCACGCTTTCACCCGCCTGCGCCATGCGCCGCGCGGCGATGGCGCCATAAAGCGCGCCCAGCGGCGACAGCAAATGTGAACACACGCTTGGCGTCGGCTTCCACCAGAACGCCGGCGCGCGCATCATGGGTTGCTCAGCTGCATCTGCAGCACATATGGCTCGATCGCGTTCATCACGTTGTCGCAGGCGCCCCCCAGCGAGTCGACAGCCTCGCCCGCCGCCCGGGACATCTCGCGCATGCGCCGCGCATCACCCAGCAACTGCGTCAGCGCGCGCGAAAAATCATCCATATCGTTTACCTGACGCGCCCCGCCGCGTCGTGCAAACTCCGCGTAGACATCGAGGAAATTGGACACATCGGGCCCATGCAAAATGGCGGCGCCGAGTTTGGCGGGCTCGATGGGATTTTGTCCACCGCCGCCGCCTGTGAACGACTTGCCCAGAAACACGATGCTGGCGAGGCGGTAAAACAGGCCGAGCTCGCCCATCGTGTCGGCGATGTAGAATTGCGGGCCTCTGGCGGGGAGTTTCTGGCCAGCCGCGCGCCGCACGCACGCAATGCCCAACTTGCCAGCTTCGCGCTCGATGTCGGGTCCGCGCGGAGCATGACGGGGCGCCACGATGGTGACCAGATCGGGGAATTGCTGCAGCAGCGTTTGATGCTGCGTCATGGCCATCCGCTCTTCGCCGTCATGGGTTGAGGCGGCGAGCCACACGGGGCGCGAGCCGATCAGGGCGCGCAGCTCCGAAAGCTCGTGCGGATCGGCGGGAAGGGCGGGCACGTCGTATTTGAGATTGCCCGCAACCTGCACGCGCGCCGCGCCCAGATCAGCCAGTCGCGACGAGTCCGCGACGCTTTGCGCGAGGCACAGATGGATCGGCCTCAAAAGCGCGCGGATGGAGCGCGGCGCCTTCTTCCAGCGCTCATATGAGCGATGCGACATGCGCGCATTCACCAGCACGATGGGCGTCCTGCGCGCGTCCGCCTCCATCAGCAGATTCGGCCACAACTCGGACTCCGCCAGAAGGATGATGTCGGGCCGCCAATGCTCGAGGAAGCGCTGCATGAAGCGCGGCGCGTCGAGCGGCGCATACTGATGCAGCACTCCGTCTGGCACCCGCGCGCCCAGCACCTTCGCGGACGACACTGTGCCCGTCGTCAGCAGCACAAGGAACCCGCGTTCGCGCAAGCGCACGATGAGCGGCAGCAGCGCGGTGCCTTCGCCAACGCTCGCGCCATGCACCCAGACAAGCGGCCCGCGCGGGCGCTTGATGGCGGGCATGCCCATGCGCTCGCCGGTCCGGGCCGCGTCCTCCCGCCCGGTCCGTAGCCGCCACGACAGCAATAGGGGCGCAAACGGCGTCAGCGCCGTCGTCACCAGCCGATAGGCCTTGATGAGCAGGGTCGTCGGCGTCACGTTGAACGCTCGGCTAGCGCAGCGCGCATGTCGCGAAGGCCCGCGCCGGGGTCTTTTGATCCCAAAATCTCGTAGGCCCGCGCATGGGCGGCGTCGAGCGCCTGTTCCACACGTTGCCGCGCGTCCTCAAGGTCTTGTTCGCTGGCATCCGGGGGGACGGTAATGGGTTCGCCCACCACGATCGCGCCTTTGGAAAACGGGAGCGGCACGCTGGCCCGGTCCCATGAGTTGAAATCAACCCGCCGGGCGCTGGCCACAGCGAGGGGGTAAATCGGTCGGCCCGAGAGCTTGGCGAGGGTTACGATCCCAACCCCGACGACGCGCGCGGTCTTCGGCACATCGGCGGTCAGCACCAGCGAGACGCCCCCCTGCAATTGCCGCAGCATTTCTCGCAGCGCCTGAAACCCGCCGCGCTTGCGCATCTTTTCCGCCCGCCCGCCCGAGCCGCGGATGGGGATGACGCCGAGGCGCTCCAGCACCAGCGCATTGGCCTCGGCGTCGCGATTGCGCGAGATCAACGCCGCGACCTTGATGCCGGGAGGCCAGGCGAAATGGGCGCCCAGATGCTGGCCATGCCAAAGCGCGGCGATCACCGGAGCATTCTCGACAACGTGTTCACGGAAGTCCGGCGGCTCAATCGTGAAGCGCGTCGTGCGCTCCACCAGCCGCAGATAATGGGCTGCAAAGAAGGCCAGCGCGCTTTGTGCGGCGCGCGAACGGCCGATCCTCTTGAGCATGCCCGCCCTTTTCTTTTTGCCCGATCAGGCCGGATCGAGGAAGCGATGCAAATGGACGACGAAGTAACGCATCATGGCGTTGTCCACCGTCTGCTGCGCCTTGCCGCGCCACGCGCGCTCGGCAGCGGCATAATTGGGAAAGATGCCGACGATGTCGAGAGCGCTGGGGTCCTTGAAGGTCGTTCCGCCAATGCTCTCGAGTTCGCCGCCGAACACGATGTGGAGAAGCTGTTTGGATTCACGCGGGTGGTGATCGGACATCGTTGAGGGTTCTCGCTGGCTTGAGGGGTTCGTCATGAACGCGGCGCCTTTGCTGCGTCGCGCAGCGCGGCGATCATCTCGCCATGCAGGCGCGCTGACGCGGCGCCGAGAATTCCGTGACGTGGGTTGGCTCGATTGTAGACAGGCTCGCGTTCATCCAGATCGGTCAGCAGGCCACCGGCCTCGCGAATGATGAGGTCGGCGGCCGCTATATCCCAATCCCACGCATCGGTCGAGGCGATGCCGACGTCGATCTCGCCAGCGGCGACCCGCGCCAGCCGGTAGGCCAGTGACGGGATCTTGGGCTCGCGTTCGAAGGCGATCCCACCCTTGGCCAAATTGTCCATCAGCCGCGGCGGCCCCGCGATGCGCGCCCCCGCCATGCCCGGATGGCTGGACGTCGTGATTCGCTGTCCGTTCAGCGTCGCGCCTTCGCCAGCGCACGCCTCAAAGGTGAGACCTGCGGCAGGCATATGGAGGATGCCCAAAACGGGACGTCCATCCTCCACCAGCGCCGCGCACACCGCCCACCGGGGATCGCCCGCAATGAAAGCGCGCGTTCCGTCGATAGGATCGACAATGAAAACCCGGCTGCGGCTGAGACGCTCGGCGTTGTCCGCGGTCTCCTCCGACAGCCAGCCCGCCTCCGGCATCATCGCGCCAAGGCGACCTTTAAGAAAATTGTCCACGGCAAAATCAGCCTCGCTGACGGGGGAGACTCCCCCCTTCCAGTCGATGCGTGCGGGCGTGGGTTCGCCAGCGCGAAACCAGTCGAGCGCCATCGCGCCCGCCTGTGTCGCGGCCGTTCGCATCAAGGAAAGCAGCTCCCCGGTTTCGGGTCGCGTAAGCATTGTGGTCGCCTCGTTGCCGGACGCGTCGTCTGAACGCGTCGTCCTAGCTGTCGCTTGCCCTTCGAGCAAGGGCCGGGCCACGCTTTGAGGACGCAGGCTTACCCAGCAATTCGATTGAGTAGAATGCGGGCCGCTCTGGGCAGGGCAGGTCTAGCGAGTGCGCGGCATCCCGTTGGAAGAGCCGCCTTGCAGGCGCAAGTGCGCACGGTCTGGCCCGTCGAGCCCGTTTTGTGGGCCGGGAGCAAAGTTGAAACTTCCGCTTGATCCAAAAACATCCTGCGGGGGCACGACGACGCCATCGACACGGACGCGCCCGCCAATCCGCACACAAGTATCCGTGCCATTAAGCGCAACAAACCCCGACCCATAGACGGCGCATGGGTTGGACTGGGCCAGGGCGCCCGTGGCCGCGAGAAGCAGCGTTCCCCCTGCAGCAAGCCCGAATGACGCATAGGCGCGCCGGAACTGTGATGTGCGAGCGCCTGCGCCCATGGGAACCATCCGCGAATCGAGATCTGCGTTCATATGGCCCCGCGCTCGCGGCAGGATCATGGCGAAGGGCGTTCAGCCGCCTTTTTTTTAACCATACAGACATCTGCGGCAGGCGGGTGAAATTTAACGCCAGTCGCCCAGCGCAGACTGCACGACGGCCAGCGCAGCGACGGCCGCCGTGTCCGCCCGCAGGATGCGCGGCCCAAGCGAAATCGCCACTGCCTGATCGAGGCTGAGCAACATGCGGCGCTCGGCGGGATCAAACCCGCCCTCCGGGCCCACAAGCACGGCGAGGGGCGTGCGCTCGCCTTTGCAAGCGGCGCGCAAGGTGGACACCGGATCGCCCGGCGGCGCCTCCTCGTCGCAGAAAACCAGCAGCCGGTCCTGCGGCCATTGGGCGATCATCGTCTCGAATTTCACCGGCTCATCGACATCCGCCAGCGAGAGCACGCCGCATTGCTCGGCGGCCTCGATCACGTTGGCGCGCATCCGCTCGGTGTTGACGCGGGTCGCCTGCGTGCGCCGGGTCAACACCGGGCATAACTTTGAAGCGCCCATCTCCACGGCCTTCTGAACCATGTAGTCGAGCCGCGCGTGCTTCAGTGGCGCGAAGAGGTAGTGCATATCGCACGGCGGGTCCTGCGGTCGCACGATCAAGCCGACGTCCAGGGCAGCGTCGCGCCGCCCCGTGGCGCTCACCCGGGCCAGCCATTCGCCCTGACGTCCGTTGAAGACGTGGAGCGGCTCGCCGTCCCGCAGCCGCAAAACATTCAACAAGTAATTTGCCTGCTCGCGGGTCAGTTCAGCGCGCGCGCCTTGTCGCAGGTCAGCGTCGATGTAGAGCCGTTGCGCATTGAAATCATAGCGCGCCAAGCTTTGCGCCTTTCCCTGTGAGATGCTGCATGTCCCGGTCAGCCCGCGCCACCAAGCCGCCCTCTCGATTGCGTCATCATCAAGCCGTATTCAAGTGGATTTGTAGCGATGATTTCGGGCCAACGTTCCAGCGCCCTTGCTAAATCATGCTTCGACTTGATAAAACCATGGTCCCGCAGGGCTCGAGGCCATCACGTCCGCGGTTGCTACCAGTAAGGTGTTCGAGATGCTCGCAGCTTCCGCATGTTCCACGCCACGGTCCGCCCGCGCCCTCATCCGCACTGCAGCGGCGTCGGTCGCCTTGCTCACCCTGAGCGCCGTCGGCGCATATGCGCAAAGCTGCAATGACGACATTGGCGCCTTGCAGAAGAAGCGCAGCGGGCACCTCGAAGCGCTCAACAAGATCACGAAGGCCAATGGCGGAAAGCTCGACCCTGTCGCCGCTTGCCCGCGTTTGCGCACCCTTGTTTCTGTTGAGCGCGAGATGCTCGGCTACATGCAGAAAAACCAGAGCTGGTGCACGATTCCCGAAGAGATCATCGAACAGGTGAAGACCGGGGCGAACCGCACAACCCAGATCGCCGGGCAGGCGTGCAAGATCGCCGCGCAGGCGCGCCAGATGCAAAATCAGCAATCCTCCGCAGCCGGTCCCGCCGCACCGGCTCTGCCGCGAGGACCGCTTTGAGCGAAACGGACGCGCGCACGCCCGCGTCGTCCGCCTCGCCTCTGCCTGACGCTGTCGCCCCCAACATTTTGCTCCGCGCGTTGCCGGCGTCGTTCACGCCGTATGTTCAGCTTGCGCGCATTGACCGGCCCACCGGGTGGTGGCTTCTGCTGCTTCCGTGCTGGTGGTCTGACGCGCTGGCCGGAATTGCGCAGGCGCGCGGGCCCGATTGGCTGCACATCGCGCTCTTTCTGGTGGGCGCTATCGTTATGCGTGGCGCAGGCTCGACCTGGAATGATCTGATCGACCGCAAGATCGATGCGCAGGTTGAACGCACGCGCCATCGCCCGCTGGCGTCCGGGCGCATACGGCCCAAGCAAGCGCTCGCGTTTCTGGTTGCGCAATCGGTTGTCGGAGCCCTTGTGCTTTTGGCGCTGTCCTTGCGCGGGTCAGGCGAAGCGCTCGCGATTGATTGGTTCGTGATTGCGGTTGGCCTTGCGTCGCTGCTGGTTGTGGCGATCTATCCGTTCGCCAAGCGCTTCACATTCTGGCCGCAGGCTGTGCTCGGTCTCGCCTTCGCATGGGGCGGATTGATGGGCTGGGCCGCGTCATTAGGCTCGCTCAGCGAGCCAGCATATCTCATCTACGCCAGCGCGATTTTCTGGACGATTGGCTACGACACGATTTACGCGCTGCAAGACGCACGCGACGACGCCATTGTTGGCGTGCGCTCCACGGCGCGGCTCTTTGGCGACAATGTGCGGCTGGGCGTGGGCGTCTTCTATGTGCTGGCGATCTTTACAGCGGCGGCGGCGATTGCGCTCGTCGGCGGCGGCTGGGCCGCTTATGTCGGCCTCGCCGGGTTCATCGCGCATCTGGCATGGCAGCTCGCCGTCGTGCGCATTGGCGACCCGCTGCTGGCGTTGCGGCTGTTCCGCGCTAACCGCGACGCGGGTCTCATCCTGTTTGCAGGCCTCGCGCTCGATGGCCTTTTGAAGCAACTGATCTAAGCCTGCTTATTCGCAGGCGTTGCTTTCGTCAGCATCCTCAAAAGCGGCTGCTTCCACCCGCGCGACGCCCACCCGCGCGACGCCCACCCGCGCGACGCCCACCCGCGAGACGCCCACCCGCGAGACGCCCACCCGCGAGACGCCCATGCGCCTTCGCCGGGCAAAGCGCCCACGGCTGCGCTTGGTTGATACGTTGGCGCGGCTGCGGTCAAACGTCTGAACGCCGCGCTGCGCCGCAGCGACAAGTTCCAGCGCGCCATCTTCGCGTTCCACGATCTGCGCCAGCGACAAATGCTGCGCCCAGCCCTGCCACATTTGACGGGCCTCAGTCTCATCAAACGTTTCAAGAAGCTGCACGGACAGATCGGCGTCAACGTGACGGAGTGAAACGCGGTAGCAAGCCCGCCCGCTCCCCGTTGCATCAAGGCCGAGTGTCACGCCCGCATACGCGTTGACCGGCACCCGGATTTTCATCCGCATGCCGCGCAGGCGGCGGCCTATCGTCACCTGCAGGCAGGTGAGCGTGACGTCCCGTTGGCCGCCATCGGCCCGCGCATCGCGGTATGCGGCGGCGGCTCTGGGAGCTTCGATGTCCTGAAATGCGACGTTCATGGCGTAACCCTGTCATGCGGCCGGGGATCGTCGCCCCGTTGATCGCATGATGGGTCAGGCGGACCCGGCGTTTTGCTAACGCCGGTGGTTAATAGCCTCTGAAATAGCTGTTATTGCAGTGAAAACGCCGGGCGTGGCAAACCACCCGTCACCCGATTGCATCAAATTTTACACAGATTCAGATTTTGCAATGCCGGAAGGCGGGGAGCACCGATTTGCCCCATGCGCCGTTGTAAAGATCGATGAGTTCCCGCGCCGCCGTACGCCCGGTTGCGACCCGCGCGTCCAGCATGTCGAGGTGGCGCCCTTCGTCATGGCCGCCCGCGTCGAGCCTTGCGCGGCGTTTGAGGCCCGCTCGCGCAATCGCCAGCGCATCGCGCGCCACATCACGCGCGCTGCGCCCGGCGATCATGGCGTCGAGGCCGAATTTTGGCGCATCGTCGCGCAAGGCCTGCCGTTGCTCTGCGGTCCAGTGCTTGACGAGATCCCCAGCCGCCGTGAGCGCGTCCTCGTCATAAAGCAGCCCGACGAACAGCGCGGGCAGCGCAATGATGTGCTCGCGCGAACCTGAATCGGCGCCGCGCATTTCGAGATATCGCTTCAGCCGCACTTCGGGGAAGATCGTCGAGACGTGATTGGCCCAGTCCGACAGCGTCGCCTTCTCGCCCGGCAGCGCGCTCAGATTTCCTGCGAGAAGCTCGCGGAAGTTTGCGCCCGCCACATCGTGATAAGTCTCGCCGCGCTTGACGAAATACATCGGCACGTCGAGCACCCAATCGACATACCGCTCGAAGCCAAAGCCATCGTCGAACACGAATGGCGTCATGCCCGCGCGCTGGTTGTCGGTGTCGCGCCAGATTTCTGATCGTGCCGAGAGCAGTCCGTTGAGCTTGCCGTCAGTGAACGGCGAATTGGCGAACAGCGCGGTCGTGATCGGCTGCAACGCAATCGACACGCGCAGCTTGCGCACCATGTCAGTTTCCGACCGATAGTCCAGATTCACCTGCACCGTGCAAGTGCGGTACATCATGTCGAGCCCGCGCGTGCCCACCTTCGGCATGTAGCCGGTCATGATCCGATAGCGGCTTTTGGGCATGCGGGGCGTCTGGTCGAGGGTCCACAGCGGCCCCATTCCCAGACTCGCGAATTGGACGCCATGCTGCGCGGCGACGCGGTTTGCGAGATCGAGATGGGCGGCAAGTTCGCTGTCGGTCTCATGCACGTTGTCGAGCGGCGCGCCGGAAAGTTCAAACTGCCCGCCCGGCTCCAGCGAGATCGCCCCGCCAGCCTTCGCGTCAAACAGACCGATCAGCGAGCCGGCATCCTCGATGGGCTCCCAGCCAGTGGTTTCGCGCACGCCTTGCAGAATCGCTTCGATGCCGCCGCGCCCGTCGTGTCCCTTGTAGGGCACCGGGCTCAGGTCGTCCGCGTAAAAGGGAAACTTCTCGTGCTCCGTGCCGAGTTTCAGAGGCTCCGCGCCCTTGGAGCCCGCTTCCAGCCAGCCGACGAGTTCGTCGCGCGAGGTGATGGGTGTCGTGTCAGTGACGTCGCGCGCCATGGAACCTTCAGAAACTCTGTAATTTCGAACAAGCGCCTTCATATGCTGCGCCGTGAAATGAGGCAAACGCACCCTGGTCCAAGATCATCATGGAGGCCCCGGACTGGGGATGTGGGGCGCTGTCGCGCGGGCGGCCAGCCGTGCTGTGATGACGTACCCTGTCACAATGGCTCCTGCGCCAAAGATCGTCGCGCCCACGATCATCCCAAGCAGGCCGCCCTCCGGCCCACCCAAGTGGGCGCCCAGCGTCACAAATGGAATGGTGCCCAGCGTCGCCCGCCCCCAGTTGAAGAGGGTGGAGAGGAACGCGTAGCCGAGGTTGTTGAAGGCGGCGTTGGCCACAAATAGCCCGCCAAGGAAAATCCATTGCAGGCCGCCCCATTTGCAAAAGAAAACGATCAGGTCCGCCGTGCGACCTTCCGCCGCGAACACCGCGGGGAGATAAGGCGCAGCCAGGAAAAGCAAAGCCCAGACCACGAGCGAATATCCGGCGACGAGAATGAAGCTGTCGGTCAGCGTGCGCGTAATGCGCCCGTAGAGCCCGGCGCCAAGGTTCTGACCGATGATTGGTCCGACCGACCCGCTCAAAGCGAACAGCACGCCAAAGGCCACCGGCACCAGCCGGTCGATGATCGCGAACGCCGCCACCACCGGTTCGCCAAAGCCCGCAAAGACGCGCAGCGCATACGACGTTGAAATGGGCGCCGCAAGGTTTGTCGCGATGGCGGGCAGGGCGATGCCCATGAGGGGCCGCAGATCCGCGATGATGTGCGCCAGCTGCGGGCGGCCAACCAGATTATGCGCCCTGATGGCGCCCCACAGGCCCACCACAGCGAAAGTCGCGCGCGAGACGCATGTCGCGATGGCGGCGCCGGGCACGCCAAGGCCAAAGCCAAAAATCAGCAGCGGATCAAGCACCGCGATCACCGCCGCGCCCCACAGCGTCACGTACATCGAGCGCTTGGCGTCGCCGACCGAGCGCAGCGCGCCGGACATCACCATGCCCACTGCCATGAAGATGTTTGCGGGCATCGTGATGAGCAGAAACGTGTCTGCGACATCGAGCGTTTGTCCCGTCGCGCCCAGCAGCATCAGCAGATCGCGCCGGAAGGGCAGAGCGACGAGAGTCACCACGCCCGCCAGAATGACAGTGTGCACAACGCCCGAAGCGCACAGTCGCCGCGCCTGCTCGCGACGGCCCGAGCCAATCTCGCGCGCCATGAGCGCTGACACGGCGATGCTGAGCCCGATGTTCATCGATACAAAGAAAAAAGACACCTGCGCTGCAAAGCCAACTGCAGCGGTGAGATGGGGATCGCCGAGCCACGAGATGTAAAGCAACGTCAAAAAGTCGACGACGAAAATCGCCATAAGCCCGATGGAGCCCGTCGCGGTCATAACGACCACGTGGCGCATGATGGAGCCTTCGGTGAAGATGGCGCGCGGACGCGTCGGCGATGCGGGAGCGTTCATCGCGGCGCGTCCCCGCGCGCTGCAACGCGCTCCTCCTGTTGCACGATGTCTTGAGCCTCGGCGTTGAGCGCCTGCGCACGCCGGGTGGGCGCAGTCAGCGGCTCGGGCCGCACGGAAGGCTCGCCTGATGCGGCGGGCGCATACACGCCGCCCGCCTGCTGAATGGCGAGCCTGTCGAAATCGCGCTGGCGCACATCTGCGGTGATATCTGCGGCGGCCTCGATGTCGCCTGAAAGCTTGCCAAGAATATCGCGCCCGAACAGCAGCGCAGCGTCGAAGGTTTCGCGCGTGAACGAGTCGACGCCAAGGCGGATGAGTTCAAGCGCGTGGATACGGTCGTAGGCGCGCGCGTGAATCTCGGCCAAGGGAAACTCCGCTTTGCACAGCTCCACGATCTTGCTGGCTTCTTCCGCCTTGTCGACGCACACCGCGATGACACGCGCATGAGCGGCTCCTGCAGCGCGCAGCACGTCGAGCCGGGTTCCGTCGCCGTAATACACCTTGAAGCCGAAGCGGCTCGCGTTGCGTATGCGCTGCACGTCGTGGTCGATCACGGTGACGTCGGCGCGCCCCGCCAATAACACCTGCACGGCGATCTGACCGAAGCGGCCAAAACCCACGACAAGCGCTGCGCCGGTAAGGCCTTCGGGCGGCGTCTCCGACGGTGGCGGTTCGCCCACGCTGCGCATGCGCAAAGCCAACTTTTCCAGCGCGCCCGCCGCTATGGGGCCCGCCACCATCGTCAGCGCGGCCAGCGCCGTGAGAAGTGCGGCCTGCGACGGCGTGAGAAGCGCCGCGCCCACAGCCAGCGGAAACACGACGAACGAAAACTCGCCCGCCGATGTGAGCGTGCTCGCGCCCGAAATTGATTCGCATTTCGTCGAGCCCGTGCTGCGCATGAGCGCGAACACCACAAGCGCTTTCAGCGCCAGAACTGCAATCGCTGCGCCCGCGAGCAACAATGCGCTGGATGCAATGAGCTGAAGGTCAATCGCAATGCCGACAGACATGAAGAACAGGCCCATCAGCATGCCGCGAAATGGCTCTATGTCCGCTTCCAGCTGATGCTTGAAATGTGATTCTGATAACAGCAGCCCGGCGAGAAATGCGCCGAGCGCCATCGACAAACCAGCAACATTCATCAGCAACGCAGCGCCCAGCACTACAAGCAGGGCGCCCGCCGTCATCACCTCACGCGCCCCCGTGCGCGCCAGCAGGCTGAAGAACGGATTGATCGCGAATCGTCCCGCGAAAATGACAGCGGCAAACGCGGCGATGATGCCGCCAAAGGCCAGCAGGTTCTGCCGCCAGTCTCCGCCGCCCGAACCACCCGTCGCGAGCAGCGGCACAATGGCCAGCACCGGCACAACGAGGATGTCCTGCGAGATCAAAACGGCGAACGAGCGCCGCCCATAGGCGCTGTTTACAGCGCCGCGCTCCTCCAGGATTTGCAGCGCAATGGCAGTGCCTGAAAAAGATAATGCAATACCCGCCAGCGCCGCGCCGCGCGGGTCAAGGCCCGCATACCACAGCACGCCGCCGATGACGCCTGAACACAGCACCATCTGCGTCAGGCCCAGCGCCATCATGTCCTTGCGCATGGCGAGCGCGCGGGAGGTATTAAGCTCCAGCCCTATGATGAACAGCAGCAGCACCACGCCAAGTTCGGCGACGTGGATCGTGCCTTCCGCGCCGCCGATCAAACCCAGCGCATGGGGCCCGATGGCGACGCCCGCCGCCAGATAGCCAATTACGGCCCCCATGCCCAAGACGCGGAACAGGGGCACCGCGACGACGGCGGCGGCGAGAAAGATGAGGATGGGAAGCAGAAAACTTCCCGTATGGCTGGGATCTGGCATGGGGCTCTTTGCGGGGGCTGAGGCCAACATAATGATCTGCGGCGCGATTGCGAGCGCGCAACGCCCGGGCTCTAAACGCCAGGCTTGAGCCGGATGCTTGACTTGGACGCTTTCGCGGCCACATTTCTGGACATGACTGTCCGAAAACCCCTTAAAATCGTTCTCTGCGAGCCGCGCGGCTTCTGTGCAGGCGTCGTGCGCGCCATCGATGTGGTTGAAAGGGCGCTCGTGCTCTATGGCGCCCCGGTCTATGTGCGTCACGAAATCGTGCACAACAAATACGTGGTCGAGAGCCTGAAAGCGAAGGGCGCGGTCTTCATCGAGGAGCTGGACGAGGCGACGCAGACCAGCGCGCCGGTGATCTTTTCAGCCCACGGCGTGCCCAAATCCGTGCCCGCTGACGCAAAGGCCCGCAACCTCATCGCCATCGACGCCACATGCCCGCTCGTCACCAAGGTGCATCGCGAGGCGGAGCTGCATCACCGCCGGGGCCGCACCATCGTGCTCATCGGCCATCAGGGCCACCCGGAAGTTGTGGGCACCGTCGGACAATTGCCCGATGGCGCCGTGATGCTGGTGGAAACAGTCGCGGACGTCGAGAGGCTGGCGCCAACTGACGCGGACAACCTCGCCTGGGCCTCGCAGACCACGCTGTCGGTGGACGACACCACGGCCATTGTTGAGGCGCTCACGCGACGCTTTCCAAACATCGTCGGGCCGCACAAGGACGACATCTGCTATGCGACGACAAATCGCCAGCAGGCGGTGAAAGCGATTGCGCCCCGTGTCGATGCGCTCATCGTTGTGGGCGCGCCAAACTCATCCAATTCGCAGCGCCTGCGCGAGGTGGCTGAACATTACGGCTGCCCCACAGCGGTACTCGTGCAGCGCGCGGACGAGATTGACTTCGCAATGTTTGAGGGCGTCACGAGTCTGGGGATCACGGCGGGCGCCTCGGCGCCTGAAGTGCTGGTGGATGAAATCATCGACGCTTTTCGCGCCCGCTATGACGTGACCATTGAAACGGTCACCACGGCAAAGGAAGACGTGTTCTTCCCGCTGCCGCGCGAATTGCGCGAGAGAGTGTAGCAGCGCGTTTTTCACCACATCATCCGCCGTCATGCGCGGGCTTGACCCGCGTATCCAGCACTACGGCGAGTGAGAGCCTGGATGCCCGGATCAAGTCCGCGTATGACGAGCACTACGCAATCATCTCTGCGCATTCAGCAACAGCGCAATCCCGCACAGCAGCAGAGCCATACCGACAAGCTCGCGCCGACTCGTGCTCTGCTTGAACAGTTTGCGCGAAACAGCCTGCGCCATAAGCACTTCCAGCAGGGCCAGCGTGCGCACGCTCGCTGCGTTCGCCAGCGCAAAAGCCATCAGCCAGAATTGCGAAGCCAGCGCGCCCATGAAGCCCGCGAACAGCGAACGGCGCCAGTCGCGCCGGATCGCCCGCAGCGTTGCGCGATCAAACGCCAGACACCATGCGAGGATTAGCGCGGACTGAATCGTCAGGCCTATGATGAGCGCGGTCGTCGCCTTCATCGCCACCGGATGATCGCCCATGTCGAGCAGCGCGCCGCGATAACAGGTCGCCGACATCGCAAAAAGCACGCCTGCCGACAGGCCCAGCGCAGCCGGTCGCCAGTCGCGCGCGCCGCTTTCGCTCCCCCTGGTATGTGATCCGGGCCAGGAAATGATCGTCACGCCCAATGTCGCTACGACGATGGCGCTGATCGCGCTCCAGCCCAGCCGTTCCCCCAGAAACGCCGCGCCGAACATCGCGATGACGAGCGGTTCGATCTTCGTGTAGGCCGTCATCACCACAAACGAGCGCGTGCGCATCCCCAGCAGCATCAGCGCGGTGGCGAGCGCCTGCGAAACCACGCCGCCCACGATCCACAAGATCGTTGCGCCGCGCACGGGCGCAGGCTCCATGCCCAGCGCCAGCGTTTCAAACGCAAACAGCGCGGCGATGAACGGCAGGCTGAACAGAAACCGGACGTGAGTCGCCCCCGCCGCCCCCAGGTCGCGTATGAGGTCGCGCTGCATCGCGTTCCGCGCCGTCTGGGCGGCGGAAGCTGAGAGCGTGAAAATAATCCAGGCTGAGGCGGTGAGGGCTGCAAACATGAGACGGCGTGCACGTTAGCAGCCGGTCGCCATTCGCCAAAACGAGGCCCGGTTTGACCCGGCGCCATCGCGTGGCTAACACGAACGCCAGCCCCGCGCGGAATCAACTCATGGCCGTCTACACGGAAGTCAGCGACGACGAACTTGCGGCCTTTCTGGCGGGCTATGATCTTGGCCCCGTCATGTCCTGCAAAGGCATCGCCGAGGGGGTGGAGAACACCAATTATCTGCTGCACATGGAGCGCGGGCATTTCATCCTCACGCTTTATGAAAAGCGCGTGGCGGAGGGCGATCTGCCATTTTTTCTCGGCCTCATGGAGCATCTCTCCGACCGCAGCGTCATTTGCCCGTTGCCGGTCCACAACGCGAAGGGCGATGCACTGGGGCGGCTTGGCGGCAGGCCGGCCGCGCTGGTCACCTTTCTGGAGGGCATGTCGGTGCGTAGGCCCGATGCGCGCCATTGCGCCATGGTGGGCGAAGCGCTCGCGCGGCTACACAGTGCAGGCGCGGATTTTGGCCTGTCGCGGCCCAATGCCTTGTCGCTTGAGGGCTGGGCGGCGCTGGGCCGCGAGGCGCAGGCCAGCGCGGATCAAGTATCTCCGGGCCTTGCCAACCTGCTCGCGAGCGAACTCGCCTATCTGCAAAAGCGCTGGCCCGCTGACTTGCCTGCAGGCGTCATTCACGCCGATCTTTTTCCCGACAACGTGTTTTTTCTGCGTGGCGCCTTGTCTGGCCTGATCGACTTCTACTTCGCCTGCAATGACTTCTTCGCCTACGATCTCGCGATCTGTCTCAACGCATGGTGTTTTGAACAGGACGCCTCGTTCAACGTGACGAAAGGCATGGCGCTGATTGAGGCCTATACGCGCGCGCGACCGCTCACGCAGGCCGAAGTCGATGCACTGCCCATTCTCGCGCGCGGCTCGGCGCTTCGCTTCCTGCTGACGCGGCTGGTGGACTGGGTGGCGCCCAGCGATGGCGCGTTGGTGAAGAAGAAAGACCCGCTCGAATATCTCAAGAAGCTGCGCTTCCATCGGCAGGCGAGCAGCGCCCGCGACTACGGCTACATGCGATGAGCAAAATTGTGATCTGGACGGATGGCGCGTGTTCAGGGAATCCCGGACCGGGCGGGTGGGGCGCCATTCTCACGTGGGATGGGCACGAAAAGGATTTGTGCGGCGGCGAGCAACTCACCACCAACAACCGCATGGAATTGACGGCCGCGATCATGGCGCTGGAGGCGCTCAAGCGCCCCTGCGAGATCGATCTGCACACTGACTCGCAATACGTGAAGGGCGGCGTGACTGGCTGGATTCACGGCTGGAAGCGCAACGGCTGGAAGACCTCCGACAAGAAGCCCGTGAAGAACGTCGATCTCTGGCAGCAGCTCGACGCGGCCGCAGAGCGTCACACGGTGACGTGGCGCTGGGTGAAGGGCCACGCGGGTCACGAAATGAACGAGCGCGCGGATGAACTGGCGCGCCAGGGCATGGCGCCGTTCAAGAAGTGAAACGCAAAACGCCCGGCTGAGCCGGGCGTGATGTTCGCAATCAAACCAGGATCAGATCAAACCTGACCGAGCATCGTCGCAGCGCCAGAAGCTTCTGCGCCAGCGCCTTCCTCGACGTTCAGCGTCTTCACGACGCCGTCTTCCACGAGCATCGAATAGCGACGCGAACGCACGCCCATGCCGCGCTCGGTGAGGTCGAGTTCAAGGCCGAGAGCCTTGGCGAACTTCGCGCTGCCATCGGCGAGGAAGTCGATCTTGCCTTCGCAGGCCTGCGCCTTCTGCCACGCGCCCATCACGAACGCGTCGTTGACGGCGGTGACGACGATGGAATCGACGCCCTTGGCCTTCAGCGCATCGGCATTGTCGCGGAAGCCGGGTACATGGTTGTTGGAGCAGGTGGGCGTGAAAGCGCCGGGCAGTGCGAACAGCACGACCTTCTTGCCGCCGAAAACTTCATCGGTGGTGCGGGGCTTGGGCCCTTCCGCCGTCATCATATTGAACGTGGCGCTGGGCAGGCTGTCGCCGACTTTAATCATTTAACTCTCCCTCGAAAACGTTCGCATGATCGGAGCCCGTGGCTCTCGACTACAACACTTAAGGCGTCGCGGCGCCCACGTCGAGTTTCGTTTCAAACTCTATGGGGCCTGACGCGCGTCGCAATGTAAGTCTGATCGATGTCAGATTTGCGGACCCTGCCGGACGCTCGGCCAGCACCAGCTTGAAGCCGCCGCCAGCGATCGGGCGCGTATCGAAAAACCAGCCGTCGGCGCCTTCGGCGAAAAGATCGCTTCCGGCCTCCGGCGGCGAGATCCGCACGCGCCACTGCGGCTTGGCCGCGTCCGCCACGGTTTCCATTTCAAGCGAGGCGCCCGCCTGCGCGGCCGGCCGGGGGACGCGCGCCGCCCATTGAGCGATGCGCTCGGCGTGCGGCGATGCGGCTGCTTTTGGGGCGAGGGTCAACTCCATGCGCCCGTCAGAAAGGATGCAGATTTTATCGCAGGCCGCATACCGTAGAGCCAGCTTGACGATGACGGGCCTGGTCGGATCTTTCGGGGCGATTTGCAGCGGAAAGATCACGCTGCGCCGCCATCCAAATACCTCCGACCCATCCTCGTCATGGCGCTCGGGCGCGGGATAGGCGACGTCGGTCTTTGCGAGGTTGGTTGAGCCTGAGAAATCAAACTCAGGCGGCACGCCCGCATCGCCGGGGTTGCGCCAATACGTAAGGGCCTCGCCGTCGAGCGCGATCTCAACCCCCGCGCGATAGGCCCCGTTTGCCAGCGGACCGGCGGACACAAGCCGCGCACGGGATTTGGGCGCCGACGACCAAGCGGACGCGCCAACCTCGTTTGACTGTTGAGCGCGCACAGGCTCGCCCGCCAGCGCCAGCGCCAGCGCCGCCGCTGCCCCAGAAAGCGCCGGGAACGTCCGAATACGGGGAAAAATCATGAGCTTCATATAGCTAGCGCCGCCCGTTATCGCCAGAAACGATTCCGTGACCGCGAAGCGCGTCTTGTTGGAGCCCGGGGACCGCCTTACCTTCATGGGTATGAACAAAACCGACCTACTTGCAAAGTCATCTGAAGCAGGACGCCTGGAAGGGCAAATGCTCATCGCCATGCCCACGATGAGCGACCAGCGTTTTTCGCGATCCCTCATTTACCTGTGCGCACATTCCGAGGATGGCGCGATGGGCATCATCGTCAACAAGCGCTCGCGTAGCCTCAAGTTTTCGGAGTTGCTGGTTCAGCTTGACGTTATTTCGGAAGACGATGCCGTCGGCCTTTCCTCGCGCGTTGGCGATGTGCCTGTGCTGCGAGGCGGCCCGGTAGAGCGCGGACGGGGCTTTGTTTTGCACTCTCCTGATTATCACGCGTCGTCCGCGACGCTGACCATTGATACGGACGTGTCACTCACGGCGACTGTCGATATCCTGCGCGCACTGGCTGCGGGGCAGGGCCCTCGGCGCGCCGTGCTGGCGTTGGGTTACGCAGGATGGGCGGGCGGTCAGCTTGAGCAGGAAATCCAGCAAAATGGCTGGCTTACGTGCGCGGCTGACGAAAGCCTCGTGTTCGATGAAGATCATGCGTCGAAGTACGACCGCGCCTTGCGCAAGCTGGGCATCGATCCGGCATTGCTGGTGAGTGACGCAGGTCATGCCTGATCGCCATGCCTGATCGCCATGCCTGATCGCCATGCCTGATCGCCATGCCTGATCGCGCTAGCTTGCTTTGGCTTCCATCTGGTCGGGCGCGGCGCCAACAAGGCGGCGCGCGTCTGTGGCCGACAAAGGGTTGCCGAAGGCGTAGCCTTGCGCGAACTCGCACCCGATCTGGAACAGCTCGATCGTGTCGCTTTCCGTCTCGGCGCCCTCAGCCACAACATCCATCCCCAGATCTCGCGCCAGCAAGACCAGCGAGCGCAGGATGGGCGGACGCACGCCCGAAGTTTCAGGCCGCACAAGGCCGCGATCAATCTTCACCATGTCGCACGGGAAGCGCTGCAAATACGAGAACGACGTATAGCCCGCGCCAAACTCATCAAGGCAGACGCCAGCGCCCAGCTCGCGCAGTCGCTCAAGGATTTGCACGGAATACTCCGGGTTCTCCATGAGCAGGCGCTCGCCGATTTCCAGCTTCAGCGTGCCCGGCAGCACGCCCGAGCGGGTGATGACGCCCTTCACATCATGCAGCAGATCGTGCCGCAGCAATTGGCGCGACGACAGATCAACGCTGGCGAAAATCGGCGGCACGACATCAAGCGCCCGCTGCCATGCAGCCAGTTCGCGCGCCGTGCGCTCCAGCGCAAACAGCGTCAACTCGATGATGTGTCCCGCCTCTTCGGCCATGGGCACAAAGTCGACGGGGCTCAGGCGCCCAAAGCGTGGATGGTCCCACCGCAGCATCGTTTCAAAGCCCGCGATGGTGCGGTCTTCAAGCCGCACGATCGGCTGGAAGACGACGTTCATTTCGCCGCGATCAAGCGCGCGTTGCAGATCAGCCTGCAGCGAGACGCGGTCTGAATGATGGGTGCGCATGCCGGCGCGGAAAAACTCGACGCGATTGCCGCCGCTCTTCTTGGCGTGCGCAGTTGCCACAAGCGCGTCCTTCAGCATGTCTTCACGCTGCTGGTGAAGGTTTGGATCGTACAGCGCAATGCCAACCGACGCCGTGATCGCCACCTCGCGATCATTGAACGTGATCGGCGTGAGCAACGTTTTGCGCACCGCCTCGGCGATGGCGACGATGGCTTGCGGATCGCTTTCCGAGCGCACGATCATCGCAAATTCATCGCTCGAAACGCGGGCCAGCGTGTCCTGCGTATGGGCGAGGCGCAGCAGTCGGCGTGCGATGGTGAGGAGGATCGAATCGCCACCCGGCCGACCAATGGCCTCGTTCACCTGCCGGAAACGGTCGATGTCGATGGCGATGACGGTAGGGCGCTCGTCGCGGTTGGCGCGCGCCACTTCAAGGGCGATGTCGAGCCGGTCGAAGAAAATCTCGCGATTGGGCAACCCGGTGAGATTGTCGCGCACAGCGTCATGCAGCATGCGCTCCTCAGAGGTACGCGCTTCCGTCACATCCGAGAGCGTGCCGACAACGCGAATAACCTCGCCATCGGCGCCCACGACAGGCCGGGACTTCAGGAGATACCAGAGGTAATGCCCATCCGCCGCGCGCAGGCGAAAATCGAGATTGATGCGTCCGCGCCGCTGTTCCAGCACGGTATCAAGACAGGTGGTGTAGCGGTCGCGGTCGAAGGGATGGATCGCCTCCAGCCAACTGGCGGCGGGGCCTTCCAGCGCGCCGCGCTTCAGGCCCAGGCTGGTCTCCGCCTCCGGGCTGACGTAGATGTGGTCGGCGGTCACGTCCCAGTCGAACACGATGTCGCCGGAGCCAATGAGCGCCAGCGCGCGTCGCTCGCCATCAGACACGCCGCCATGGGCAAGCCCCGAACCTGCAAAGGCGTTCTGCATCACGGTGAAGCCGATCAGCATCACGATCAGCACCAGTCCGCCAATCAGTGCGGGCGCGACGAGATCATGATGCAGGGTGCCTGTTACCGTAAGGCCCGCTGCGGTCAGCCAGAGCAACAGCAGGAACCATGTTGGAATGAGCATGACGGCGCGCTCGACGCCGTGCAGCGCCAGATAAAGCACAAGGGCGAAACCAGCGCCCGCAATCGCCGCCAGCGAAATGCGCGCAACGCCCGCCGCAACCGGCGCGTCGTAGACGGCAAGCGCGACCAGCGCGACCAGAAACGCCAGCCACACAGCCGCCACATGCGAGGCGCGTACATGCCAGCGGTTGAGATTGAGATAGGCGAACAGGAACACCAGCAGCGTGGCGGCGAGGATGGCCTCGGCGCCCGCGCGCCAGACGCGATCCGCTTCACCCTCCACGCCAAACAATTTGTTCCAGAAGCCAAAATCGATGCAGACGTAGGCCAGCACCGCCCACGCCAGCGCGGCGGCGGCCGGGAAGATCACGGCGCCCTTCACCACGAAGACGATGGTGAGGAACAGCGCAAGCAATCCCGCGATGCCGATCACGATGCCTTTGTAGAGGGTGAGATTGGCGACCTTGTCGCGGTAGGCGTCCGGCTCCCAGAGGTAGAGTTGCGGCAGATCGGGCGTGCGCAATTCGGCGACGTAGGTAACGGTGGCGCCGGGGTCCAGCGTCATGCGGAAGACGTCCGCTTCCGCGCTGTCTTCCCGTTCCGGCGGAAAGCCCTGACTGGCCGTGATCGCGGCGATGCGCGAGGAGCCAAGATCCGGCCAGATCACGCCCGAACCAGACAATCTGAAATGGGGCGCGACGATGAGCCGGTCGAACTGCTCGTTCGTGTCGTTGGTGAGCGCGAACACGATCCACGCCGGCTGCGTGCCGGTTTCACGGGCGGAAACTTCGATGCGCCGCACGATGCCGTCGACGCCGGGAGCGGTAGACACCTGCAGGCGGTCGCCCTGACCGGAATACCGGTCGATGACGCGCGTCAGATCAATGGCGCGCGCATCCAGCGGCACGCGAACGGAATCCACCGCGACCGCCGGCGTCATCGCGCCTGCGAGGGTCAATATCGCCAAGAGCAGGTGGATCAGGCGACGCACAATTTTCCTGTCGTCTCGGCGGCGAGCGCCATCAATCGATGGGAGGCGCCGGCCAGGCACGGAAGAAGAGCCGCCGTTCTCATGGTGTGAGCCCCGGTTTTCTCGAAATCGCTTACGCCTCTCGCTCCGGCGCCCGCAAAGCCGAAGCCCTGAACTTCGACCGTGTCGGAAATGTGATTGGTAAGACCAGACGCCGCTTCGGGCAAGGCTGCGAGCCCCGGCTCATGTGATTAACGGGTCTGAGGCGCCCGTTGCAGGATGGGATCGGTCGATAAAAGCGCAAAAAGGATGTGATCCTGCCACGCGCCGTTGATCCGAAGATAGGCGCGCGCATACCCCTCGCGAATAAAGCCGCAGCGCTCCAGCAGCTTGGCCGAGTTAGTGTTGGTGGGGATGCATGCCGCCTCTACCCTGTGCAGCCGCATGGGGCCGAACGCGTGGACAACCGTGGCCCGCACGGCCTGTGACATGTAGCCTTTGCCGGCGTATTGCACGCCCATCCAATACCCCAGCGTCGCCGCCTGCGCCACGCCGCGCCGGATCTGCCCCAGCGTCAGCCCGCCGATGAGAACATGGTCGCTCTCGCGGAATAGAAAGAAGGGGTAGGCCTCGTCCTGCTCGATTTCCTCGGTATTGCGCCGCAACCGGCGGCGAAACGCAGGCCGCGTGAGATCGTCGGCTGGCCACACAGGCTCCCACGGCGAGAGAAAGGCGCGACTGCGCTCGCGAAGGTCAGCCCACTGCACGTGGTCGCGCATTTCCCCGGGGCGCAGGTAAAACCCGTCGCCGCGGATGAAATTGACCTCGTCCGAGTTTGCGCCAATCCCAAAGAGCGCCATGCGATCACTCCGCCCCTTCAGACTGCCCGTCAGGCCTTTGCCGCGCGCGCTCGCTCTCTGACGAAGCGCTCGATGGCGACCTGATCGTTGGGCAGCACGGTGAAATGTTCGCGCGCTGACATCAGTTGCGCAAGGTGGGGCGGCAGGGGCGCGGCAGAACCCACCGCAGCGGTCACCGCAACCGGGAATTTGGCCGGATGCGCCGTGCCCAGCACGACCATCGGCGTATTCGGCGCTTTGGCGAGCGCCTTGCGCGCGGCGTGAACGCCCACCGCCGTGTGCGGATCGATCAGCATGCCGCACTCCTTGTGCACCCGCTCGATCTCCTTGCGCATGCCGGTCTCGCCCGTGCGATAGGCGTCGAACTCGTCGCGGATGTGCGCGAGCGGTCCTGGCGGCACGTCGAAACGCCCGCCCTGTTTCAGGCTGTTCATCAACTGGCGCACCAGCGCCGCATCGCGCCCGCAGGCGTCAAACAGCAACCGCTCGAAATTCGACGACACCTGAATGTCCATCGAAGGCGAAGAGGTGGGCATGACGCCCGTCACCTCATAGGAGCCGGTGTCGAGCGTGCGGGCGAGAATGTCATTCTCGTTGGTGGCGATCACCAGCCGCTCGATGGGAAGCCCCATGCGCTTGGCGATCCATCCGGCGAGAATGTCGCCGAAATTCCCTGTGGGCACGGCGTAGGAAACGGGCCTGTGCGGCCCGCCCAGGACGGCGGCGCTGGTGAAATAATAAACCGTCTGCGCCACCACGCGCGCCCAGTTGATCGAGTTGACGCCCGACAGGGCGAGACTGTCGCGGAACGCGTGATTGTTGAACAGGCCTTTCAATATCGACTGGCAGTCGTCGAACGTGCCTTCCAGCGCGATGGTGTGGATATTGTGCGCCTCGACGCCCGTCATCTGGCGGCGCTGCACCTCAGAGACGCGCTGGTGCGGATACATGATGAAGACATCGACCTGCTCAAGGCCGCGGAAGGCCTCGATGGCCGCAGCGCCTGTGTCGCCGGAGGTGGCGCCGACGATGGTTGCGCGCTCGCCGCGTTCCTTCAGCGCATGGTCCATCATGCGTGCGAGCAATTGCATCGCCACGTCCTTGAACGCGAGCGTTGGCCCGTGGAAAAGTTCGAGCACGAACAGATTGTCGCCGATCTGCGCCAGCGGCGTCACCGCCGGATGCCGGAAGCTCGCATATGAGTCTTCCAGCATGCGCCGGAAGGCGGCGGGCGCAATCTCGTCGCCGACATACGAGCCGATTACCCGCTCGGCGACCCGCCAGTACGATTGGCCGGCAAAGCCCGCGATTTCGGCGGCGGAGAGTTCCGGGAAGCTCTCCGGCATGTAGAGGCCACCGTCGCGCGCCAGTCCCGCCAGCATGGCGTCTGTAAACGAGAGAACCGGGGCTTCGCCGCGAGTGGAGATGTAACGCAAGGCCGTATGCTCGTTGTTGAGTGTGTTCGGGGTTCTCTACCGCAGCCGGTAGCAAAGGTCACTCCAAATGCGATTTGTTGTAATCGCCCTTTACGCACCTCGTTGATCAGATCGGGTGGACTTTCTTCCCAGGCGGACCCGAATATAATGCTGCTTCGAGAATTTGAGGCTCAAATGGATTTTTCAGCATGGTTGTTCTTAATGGCTGGAGGCGCTGCATTAGTAATCGGCTCCAGCTTAATCAAGGCACACCGGGAAGGGGTCGAGCAGCGGCGAATTACTCATGAAAAGCTGTTGCTAAGACAACTCATC
>JANPPJ010000037.1:0-2839 GCA_031428455.1 Hyphomicrobiales bacterium
CCCGCTACCGCGGCAGGCACGACGCGCTTGAGGGTGCTCAGCGTTTCTTCTGCAACCGCGCCGATTGAATCCTGCGTGGCGCTCGTCAGGCCCGGAAGGACCATGTTGGGCTTCAGGATCATGCCTTCCAGCAGCACTCGCTGGATATGCAGGTGCTTGAAGACCGCCAGCAGCACATCCTCGGTCGCGATGCGAGATTGCTCCAAGCCATGGTTGCCCTCCATGAGAACTTCCGCCTCGACGACAGGCACCAGTCCGGCTTCCTGACACAAGGCGGCATATCGGGCCAACGCCTGGGCGTTGGCGTCGATACAGCCGGTGGTGGGAAGCCCCTCGTCAAGCGTGATCACGGCGCGCCACTTCGCAAAACGGGCGCCCATCCGGCGATATTCATCAAGACGGTCGCGCAGGCCATCGAGACCTTCCGTGATCTTTTCTCCGGGATGCCCGGCCAGGTCTTTTGCGCCAATATCGACTTTGATGCCGAAGGCGATGCCAGCCTCAACCAAAACTGTCGTAAACGGCTTCCCGCTCTTCGTGCGTTGCCGGATCGTCTCATCGTACAGAATAATGCCACTAATCGACTCACCAAGACCTGCGCTGGTGACGATCAATTCGCGATAAGCGCGCCGCGCCTGCTCGGTTTGGGAAATGCCCAGCTCGGCAAAGCGCTGGTTGCAGGTCGCATTGCTCTCATCGATCGCGAGCAGCCCCTTTCCGTCCGCCACCAGCATCCGGGCGGCCGAGACGAGCGCCTGGGCGCTCATTCGGGGCTCGCCCACTCCCAGTCGCGGATCTCGGGCAGATCCTGACCATATTTGCCGATGTAAAGCTTGTGTTCGACCAGCGTGTCGCGAACCAGCTGCTTGAGGTAGGCTCCCGCCCCGCCCAACTGCGGCAGACGGTCGACCACATCTTCGACCAGATGGAACCGGTCGAGACCATTCTGTACCCGCATATCGAAGGCGGTGGTGACAGTGCCCTCTTCGCGATAGCCCGCGACGTTTAAATTGCGGTTGGTCCGTCGGTAGGTCATCCCATAAACGAGCGCCGGATAGCCATGAAAGCCAAAGATGATCGGCTTGTCCTTTGTGAACAGTGAATCATAGTCCGTGTCACTTAAGCCGTGCGGATGTTCGGTCGCCGGCTGGAGCTTCATCAGATCGACCACGTTAATCACACGGATCTTGAGATCCGGCAGATGTCGCCGGAGGATCGAAACTGCGGCCAGGATCTCGAGCGTGGGGGTGTCCCCGCAGCACGCCATGACGACGTCCGGCTCACTACCCTGGTCGTTGCTCGCCCACTGCCAGATGCCGATGCCCTGCGCGCAGTGAACGACGGCGGCGTCCATGGTCAGCCATACCGGCAGGGGATGTT
Source organism: Hyphomicrobiales bacterium (assembly GCA_031428455.1). Classification (GTDB taxonomy): domain Bacteria; phylum Pseudomonadota; class Alphaproteobacteria; order Rhizobiales; family Beijerinckiaceae; genus Terripilifer. The sequence goes on from JANPPJ010000037.1 coordinate 1,381, forward strand.
TCCCCGCCACTACCACGTTGACATAATGTCGGCTGCGCAGGCAGTGATCGAACACCGACAGCAGGCAATTGGCGTCGGGCGGAAGGTAGGCCCGGACGATGTCCGCTTTCTTGCTGATCACATGATCGAGAAAACCCGGATCCTGATGGGTGAAGCCATTATGGTCCTGCTGCCAGACGTGCGAGCTGAGCAGATAGTTCAACGATGCAATGTTCCGGCGCCACGGTAGCTCCGATGTCACTTTCAGCCACTTGGAGTGCTGGGTGAGCATCGAGTCGATGATTCGGATGAAGCCTTCATAGCAGTTGAACAGACCGTGCCGCCCGGTCAGCAGATAGCCTTCAAGCCAGCCCTGGCATTGGTGCTCGCTCAGCATCGCGTCCTGAACCCGGCCACTCGGCGCCAGAAACTCGTCGCCGGTTTCCTCGTCGGCATTCCATTGCCGGTCGGTGACTTCGAACACCGCGCCAAGCAGATTCGAGAGCGTTTCGTCGGGACCGAAGATGCGGAAATTGCACTGCTTCTCATTCAGCGCGACAACGTCGCGCAGAAAGCCGCCGAGTACGCGAGTGTCCTGCGCATCGACTGCACCGGGCGAAGGCACGTCGACGGCGTGCAGTCGGAAGTCGGGCATACGCAAATCACGTAAAAGCATCCCGCCATTGGCGTGCGGATTGGCGCCCATCCGTCTTGCGCCTGTGGGCGCGAGTTCGGCCAATTCGGATACGAGCCTGCCCTGTTCATCAAACAGTTCCTCGGGCCCGTAGCTCTTCATCCAGCTTTCCAGCTGCACGACATGATCCGGATGTTTGGAATCCACGATAATCGGTATCTGGTGAGATCTGAAAGTGCCCTCGACCGGCAAGCCGTCAACCACTTTCGGGCCAGTCCAGCCCTTGGGCGAGCGAAGGACGATCATCGGCCATCGGGGTCGGGCGGCATCGTTTTTCGTCCGGGCATTTTCTTGCGCGTGACGGATGTCCCCGATCGCCTTGTCCATGGCCGCGGCCATGAGTTGATGCATTTCTTCGGGGTCGTCGCCTTCGACGAACAGCGGCGTCCAACCGCATCCCAGGAAAAACTGCTCGAGCTCATCATGCTCTATTCGAGCCAGTACCGTCGGGTTGCTGATCTTGTAGCCGTTGAGATGGAGGATCGGCAGGACGGCGCCGTCGCCGATCGGATCGAGGAACTTGTTGGAATGCCATGCGGTCGCCAAGGGCGCTGTTTCGGCTTCTCCATCGCCGACGACGCAGGCGACGATGAGGTCGGGATTGTCGAATGCCGCCCCAAAGGCATGGCTAAGTGAATAACCAAGCTCGCCGCCTTCATGGATCGACCCCGGGGTGGACGGCGCAACATGGCTAGAAATGCCGCCGGGGAAGGAAAATTGCTTGAACAGCTTTTTCAGGCCGGGTTCGTCCTGGCTGATGTCGGGATAGACTTCGCTGTATGAGCC
>JANPPJ010000038.1:0-2827 GCA_031428455.1 Hyphomicrobiales bacterium
CGCCGACGCGCACCACTCCCATCACGCCAGATTTGCGAATGAGGCCGCCATCTTCCGCGCGCTCGAGGACCGCCTGCATCAGCCCCGCCTGAAAGGCGTTCAGCTGCTTGCATGGATTGCGAAGCCCGGTGATTTCGATAACCGCCTCATCGCCAAAATGCAGCAGCGCGCCGCGCGGTAGCCCGAGAAGATCAACGCCGCGCGACGTGATGTTTTCGCCCAGATCGCCGGGCCGGACCTTGAAGCCCCGTTCCGCCAGTTCGTCAAACAATTCCGCGTGCATGATATGCGCCTGCCGCAAGTTAGGCTGGGTCGGGTCTTTTGCGATGCGCGAGCGATGTTTGACCAGCACGCCGAGGTGCGCATCGCCCTCGACGCCAAGGCCCGCGACCAGCCGTATCTCGGGGCAGGGCTGTTTGGAAAACGTGTGGGCCGACGAGACGCCGACGCTCGCGACTTTTCCGTCCTGATGTGTGGTCAACTGCGCTTTCTCCATCAAGCAAGCCTCGCCGTCGCTTCTATTTCGATCAGCTTTTCGGGCGACGAATAGCCATCGACCGGCGAAAGCGATAAAGGCCCGGCCAGATCGGGGAACAACCCATTCAGTTTGCGCCACGCCTCGCTCGCATCGATTGTGCGAGACACGTGCGCGCTGACGCCGACCACATCGCGCCAACTGGCCCCGGCGGCTTCCAGATTTCGCGCGATGTACGAGCGAACGTTGGCGATCTGCGCGTCGAAGCCCTCACTCACGTCCGTGCAGCCGGAGACGTACACCATGCCTCCCACCGAAACGAACATCGGAGGTGCGATGACAGGCTCATACTCGCGCACGATCTTCTGCTCATTTGAGGGCGCGCGCACAGCCACAAGATCGACGCAGACATGGGCGTTATCGGGCAAGCGCGCGGGGTCGATATAGCTGGAGCTTGCGGCGCGAAGCGCACCTTTCAATATCTCAACACGAAGATCGCTGGCGATGCGCCGTGCGTTCGCGTCACGAGCGAAAAGTCGGCTGCGCACGAGATGCCCGGTTGAGAATCCCAAAGTCTCGGTCAGCGCCAGTGCTGCTGTCATGGCCTGCCGCGCCTCATCCGCGATTGAACCTCCGGAGCCGATAACGCTCACGAGGAGATGGTCGCGTCCGCCAAGGTTTGTAATCGCAGTCTGGTGCATGGGTTTCCTCCGTTGCGCCAGACTAAGGGGAAAGTTCGTTATTTGCCACCGGCGCCATACAGGTCCGCGAGCTTTTTGCGCGTCGCCTCCGGCAACGTCATGAGCTGCGCGACATCGTCGCGAACCGTCTGTGCCGACACCGGGTCGAGCGCGACGCCGGCCCGCATGGCGTCTTCGATGGCCGTGCGGTCATACGCGATTTGCTCCAGCGCGTTGCTGAATGCGGCGGCGATGTCTGGCGCCGTGCCGGGTGGGGCGGCGAGCGGCCAGGCAAGTTCGGCCTCCTGCGAGAGAGCGCTAAAGACCCGCGCAGCATCAACCGACGGCTGGGGCGATGGATCTGTCAGCCCTGCCGTTGTGCGGCTGAATCTGGCGACCACATCCATCTTGCCGGTATCGAACCACTGGCCGCGTCGGCGGTCGATGTCGGTGGTCGGCCAGCCGCAAGCCGCATCAATCTCGCCAGTCTCGATGGCGCGCACCAGTTCGAAGCGGCTAATGTATCCGCTCGAAATCTGTAGCGGATAGCCCAGAAAATCCCGCAGCGCGCGAGCATGAATGTCAGCGCGAGAACCGACCCCGAGCGACCCTGCCCAGATCCTCGACTTGCCCAAGGATTCCCGCGTCTGAATACAGCCCCACGAGTCGGGGGCGACGGCGCCCAGCCAGACAAGCCGCGCAATGCTTGGCTCCGCCCCCGGCAATTGCAGGGCCGTCGCGTAGATGACGTTGGACGACAAAAGCGCGATGGTCGTTCCGTCAGGCTCGGCTTGCGACAGACGGCGGGCAGCGACAAGACCCGCGCCACCCGGAACATGTCGCGCCGAAACTTCCGGCGCGCCCGGCAGAAAACGTCCCAGATGCCGCGCCAGAAAGCGCGCGGTTTGGTCGTAACTCATGTCCGGGGACATGCGATTGGAAGCGACCGTCGCAGCGTCCGGGCGGGCGGGCTGGTCGTTGCCCTGGGCGGGCCCAAAGCCCACGAGGATGGAGACGCTTCTCGCCGCATTGTCCTCAGCCAGAGCGGCCACTGGAAGACAAAGTGCGAGCGCCGCCAGAAACGGGCGGCGCAGTGCTTGCCTCATCTCAGGCCTGAAGCAACGCCGTGCGCGCAAGATTTTGCACAATGGCTTCCACCTGCTGATCCGCGATCACGCGCTGCTGAACGGGGTCTGTCACGCTCTCGCCATTCATCTCGAAGTTCAACCGCCCCAACTTCGCCGCAGCAACAACCAGTTCGGCGATGGTAGCTAGGTCGCGCGTACCGTCGAGCAGGGGCAGTACAAACTGGCCCAGCGCGTCAAAGCCAATACGTTCGTGGCGCAAGCTTGTTGTCGCAGTTTCCCCTGTTTGCGCATCCATCCGCGCAAGTAGCGTCGCGACGGGCGTCTTCGACGGGGCAATGGCCGCGCGAACCGGCTCGCTCAAAAATGTGCACATGCCGGAAAGACCGAGACGCAACATCGTTTCCTGAACAAGCGCCTTGTCGGCTTCACTGACGGTTTCATCCAGCAGGTCATCGAATGATGCCGATGCTGCCTTACGGTCAGCAAGCTTCTCGATCGCGTCAATGACGGCATTGTGTTCTGACGACAGCTTGCGTCCAAATCCGTCGACAGCCTCGCCGCCCTTCTCGGTGCGAGTGACCGTG
>JANPPJ010000039.1:0-16100 GCA_031428455.1 Hyphomicrobiales bacterium
GGCATATCCACAACGGAGGTTCGCTTGCGCCACTTGGCCACGGTCTTTTGATTGATCCCGTAGCGCGCTGACAATGCCCTCAGGCTCTCTTCACTATTCTGTATTGCTCGACGGACTGTCTCAGTCGTTGTGGTGCAGCCGTGTCAAACCTGTCCCATAGCGCATCCTTCCATTCGGCGGATAAGATTGCACTATCAAAACCGGGATCAAACACTTTTAGTGTCTGTCCGATGAGACATTGAATCATATGAGTCATTTGTGATTCAAGGGAGGCGGCCTGATTTGGGAGAGCCGCCGATGTGGACGACGGAAAATCGTGGACATTACGATCGTTGCGTGTTGCGCTATCTGAGTGATTTGACAGATGAAGAATGGCGACTGGTTGAACCTGTGATCCCTCCAGCCAAGCGAGGGGGCGACAAGCGCACGGTCAACATACGCGAAGTTGTTAACGCCCTCCTGTATGTTTTGTCCACGGACTACCCAATTTCCGACTATTAGCTGCGGACCAAGTTCGATGCGCTCGGCTCGGTACGGGGTCGCGTTGGCTTGGCCCTTGACCGCGCGCTCCTTTACGTGACTGGCGGCGTCGCCTTCGCCAATATCAAAAACACGGTGTATTACGTGGGCTATGATCCACTTACCATCAACGGCTGGCGGACCGGCTGGGTAGGTGGCGCGGGTGTGGAGTACGCCATTACTAACAACTGGACCGTGCGCGCTGAGGGCCTTTATTACAAGTTCAACGAAAAGCGCGGGATCTATAACGATTCGTCCCTTTACCGCCACGGTGTTGATACATCCGCCTTGGTGGCGCGGGTAGGCGTCAACTATAAGTTCGGTGGCGGGTCCAGCGCCCCGGTCCTCGCTCGTTATTGAACGGCGTTATCAGACTACAAAGATCTACGTTGGCCTGGCAAATTGCCGGGCCATTTTTTGCAAGCAGTTCATTGGCTAGCAATGCTACAGAACTAAACGGCTTGTTGACGGTCTGGACCTTTTCCTGGTCGCCCGATTGCACCGCCTCAACATAGGCCGCGACGCGGTCGCCAAACGATCGAAACGGCGAGCAAAGCCGATAAACCCAGAAGGACGCGGTTTCGGAGGGCGCCAGGGACCCGATGATCGCGCCGCCGATTCCGACGCCTTGCCCTAGCGCTGCATAGGCGCCGGGCGCGTTCATGCCGGCCTTGCTCTCATCAGCGATGAGGCAGCCATTGCGCGGGCATGCCAGCACCGCCGTCTCACGCGCCGCTTGCGCCCTGGCCTCAAGCTCTCTTCCTTTGCCCTCGTATTCGAGACAGGACGATCGCGGTCAAATGGAGCGCTTCGCCGGCAGGCGTGACGCAGGAGATGGCGCCGCGGCGTCGCCCTAGCCCTTCAGACGCGCCCAGAGGGGACGCAGTTTCTTGGCTATCGTGCTGTCATCGGGCGCCGCGCGATGATTGTCCTGGTGCCATTGGGCCATGCGCCGGATGAAGTCGCTCTGGGTGGCTGGAAGGCCTTCTTCATGTACGCGGGCGCAGACCTCGATCCAGAATCGATCCCAGTCAAATCGAGCCGGCGCCCCATGTCGAAGTTTCTCGTCGTCGCTCGCCTGCGGCGCGGAAGTCTGATGGACCGCCATGTGGATGGCCTCAAACCGCTCAAGCTCGGGGGGCGGATCGACTTCGAGGATATGATTCTTATGGCGGCCAACTATGCGGACACTGGCAGGTACGTCAGCCCGTTTGGCCACATCCTCGTCGATGAATTTCAGGATATCTCGCAGAGCCGAGCAAAGCTGGTGAAGGCGCTGAAGGCCCAGCATCCGGACGTGCGAATGTTTGCCGTCGGAGATGACTGGCAGTCAATCTTTCGCTTTGCCGGGTCCGACATTCATCTGATGCGCAACTTCGGTACAGAGTTCGGCGGCACCTTCGATAACGAGACGGGCATTCACATGACGGTCGATCTGGGCCGAACTTTCCGTTCTGTCGATCAGATCGCGTTTGCGGCCAGAACCTTTGTTCTCAGAAACCCAGCCCAGATCGAAAAGCAGATCCTTCCCGCCGGGACAGCGACCGAACCTGCCATCAGGGTCGTGCTGACGCCGCGGGATGAAGAGGAGAAGAGCCTTTCGAAAATTCTCACCTCCCTGTCTGCCGCGCTGGACGACGCCGGTAAAACAGCCCGCGTACTCCTGCTGGGGCGGTACCGCTTTCTTGAGCCCGATGTGCAGAATCTTCGGCGACGGTTCCCGCGTCTTCGCATCGATTTTAAGACCATCCATGCGTCAAAGGGCGACGAGGCCGATCACGTGGTCCTTTTGAACGCCGACAGCGGTCGCACCGGTTTCGCTTCCCGGCTTGCGCGGGCAAATCCAAGGTCACAGAGATTGCGCTAAACAGCGGACGATAGCGGTGATGCAGCCACTGCTTCCACGCCATCAAACGGCGGAATTCTGGAAGCACTGTGGAAGCATGAGGGAAAGAAACGGCACGTTTGGAAGCGCGTGCGAGCGAAAATCAGACCCGCGCGTTAGTGCGCCAACCTCCGGAAATAGCGTAAGAAAGCGAAAGCCTGCGCGATTGTTCATGGGTTGTTCGACACGGCTCATAACCTGAAGGTCGTCAGTTCAAATCTGGCCCCCGCAACCAAATTTACGCCGCTCTTCGGGGCGGCGTTTTCGTTTGTGGATTTTCCAAAGCGCCACGCGTCAACGGGGATCCCTGGACGCTGCGAAATGGGCGAGCGCTGCGATATCTCCATCGCTCAATCCGACGACGACATTACTCATCATCGGGTCAGCCCCGGGCCTCTGGCTGTCTCGGTATGCCAGCATTGACGTTGTCATATAGTCGATACGTTGGCCGGCAAGGCGCGGCATCTGCTCCTGGCCGTGCAGATTGGGGAGGTGGCAGGAGGCGCATCGCAATTGTTCGGAGAGCTTCTGCCCACGCGCGGCCAACCCTGCATCGACCACTTCTTCGCTTCGTGCGGCAGGCAGCGCTGCAATCGCGCGCGCAAGCGCTTCGATTTCAGCATCGGTCAGCTTCTCAACGAAGGGCGTCATCGGCGGCGTTGGCCTGACGCCTTCCCGCATATAGATCAGCTGATTTGTAATGAAGAACTCCGGCTGTCCCGCGATCGAGGGCACGAAGGGCGTGCGTGAATTACCCCCTTCACCGTGGCAGCTGAGGCAGGTTTCCAGTTGGGGAGGTTGCCCGGTCGCAGCCTGCTGCGCAGCCGCCGCGCCCGCAAATATTGCGAACGCGACGGCGACTGATGTGAGTCTCATGCGATCAGCGCGCCGCAACCTTGGGGGCGCTGTAGCTGACGCGATAGAGCGCGCCGTGCAGTTCGTCACTGATGAGAAGCGACCCGTCATTCATCTGCATCACGTGGGTTGGACGCATGTGAAATTCGTTCTTCACCTCATCCAGCATCCCTGAGAAGAAAGTCTCAACTTTGGCCTTTCCGTTCTTCTGCGGGATCGCGACGACGATGTCGTAGCCGAAGCGCTTGGTCCGGTTCCACGACCCGTGGCGCGCGACAAACGCCGCGTTCTTGTACTTCGCCGGGAACATTGAGCCTGTGTAGAACTTCATGCCCAAAGCGGCGGAGTGTGGGCCCATGAGGGCGGCTGGCATGACGACGCCTGCGCAGGCCCCCGGCTTGACGACGTCCTGATCGGAGATCGCGTTGGCGTGGCAATAGGGGAATCCGAATGAGACGCCTTCCTTGCCCTTGGGGAGCCGGTTCAGTTCGTCGTCCGGGCCATTGTCGCCGGCCCAGTCGCGACCGTTGTCGGTGAACCACAATTCTTTCGTCACCGGGTGCCAGTCGAACCCGACGGTATTGCGCACGCCGCGCGCGATAATTTCCATGCCGGTGCCGTCAGCGTTGTAGCGGCGGATGTGGGCGTGGGTCGCGGGGTTTACTTCGCAAATATTGCAATTGGCCCCGACAGGCACATAGAGCTTGCCGTCGGGTCCGAAGGCGACGAACTTCCATCCATGCTGGGTTTCGCCGGGCAAATTGAAGGCGGCGCTCAGGTCAACCGGCTCCGGCAACTTCTCGAGGCTGTCCTCAATGTTGTCGTAGCGAAACACCTTGTTGATGGCGAAAATGTAAAGCGAGCCGTCGCGCATCGCCAGACCGTTGGGCGAAGTAAGGCCCTGAAGGATGGTCTTCGTCTCCGTCTTGCCGTCCTTCTGGGTCACTGCGTAGACACGCCCGATGGTTCGCGAGCCTACGAAGATCGTGCCCTTCGGGCCTTGCACCATGGTGCGTGCGCCAGGGATGCCATGGGCGAATATGTCGGCGCGGAAACCTGCCGGCAGCTTGACGCGGTTTAAAGGTACGCGCTCAAGAGGGGTGACGGTTGCGGGGACAGGAATGCCGCGCAGACTGGGGTCTTGCTTGCTGCGTCCCAAATCGGAACGGTCGAGCGGGTTCATCTGGGATGGCACGCGCTGCGCATAAGCGGCGCCCGCGAGAAGCGCAGTCGCGCTGGCTACAACTGCGAGCGCAAAAAAGCGCGCGGCCCTCTGGCTACCTGTACGGGTCATATATCCTCCCTGCGCCGACCTTGTGCCGTATAGATTAGCATATGGCGATTTAGAACGCGCCGCAAGCTGCCAAGCTGTCGTCTCGACGGCGCTCGACCGGGACGCTACGTTGTTTGAAGCGGCTTCATGGCGAACCAAGGTCTCAATGAACGACGAAACGCATGGTGCATGAACGCGCGCTTGACGACATTCGCAATGCGCTTGGCCCCTAGAGCGTGATCGAGGGCGACGATCTCGCCGCGTTCACGCAAGACATTCGCGGCGCCTACAAGGGGGCCGCATTGTTGCTCGCTCGGCCTGCGTCAGCTGAAGAGGTTGCCGCCGTCGTGCGCACCTGCGCCGCGCACGATCCTGTGATCGTTCCGCAAGGCGGCAAGACAGGATTATGCGGCGGGGCCATTCCGCGCGGGGTGCGCCCGTCGATCATTTTGTCGTTGTCACGCATAAACAGAATCATTTCTGTCGATCCCGAGCGTTACACGATCACTGCTGAAGCAGGCTGTATCCTGCAGTCGATCCATGATGCGGCGGCGCCCATGGGCTTGAGGATGCGCGCGTCTATCTGAAGAAGGCTGAGAAGATCTGGCCCGACAGTGGCGTCGCCATGCGCGCTGCCGGTATGGACGATGACGGAGCCGCGACTACGCAGGTCGAGTACGTCCAGAAGCGGCTGCGTGAACTCGGCTACTTCGAGGTCGGCGAGGTCGATGGCAAGTTCGGGTCCCGCACGCGCGGCGCGCTGCTGGCGTTCAAGGCCGATAACGCTTTGCCGCTGACGCCGGAAATCGACGACGAAACATTGCTTGCGCTCCACAGCGCCGCGCCTCGCGTAGTCACGGCGGAACGCGCCCGCGCGAAGGCCGCAGACCTCGCCGAAAAGTCAGACAGTCCTCATGGCGATCCGCAACAAGGTCGCCTCGATGGCGTCGGCGATCATCTCGTTCGCGATCGCGGCCTTCTACGGAATCGCGGAGTCGTTTCAAGACGCTAACGAGCACACTGAACCCTTCCGCACCGCGTTCGCCCATATCCATCCCGCCGTGTGGTTCGGCATTGCCGGCGCCATCGCACTCGTCATCTGGCGTATGAACGCGAGGGTCGAGCAGCGCATCGTCGAGGATTATCGCAAAGGCAAGAAGCTATGATCGGCGCCCTGCTTTTCGTCGCCGGCCGCTGGCATCGGCTCGCAGGCCGCGCAGGTCGTCCTCGTTGTCGCGGCCGTATTTATCGCACTCGCCGGCTGGACATGGTCTGCCTCATTCCAGCGTCCTGCGCCTCGACGGCCTCCGTGGACGGTCGTCCGATCGTGGAGCTCGCAAGCCTGGCGGCTAGGCCATCACCGCGTCTGCGGCAGGCGTGCGCACAGCCTGTCGCGATTCGGCCTGACATTCAAGACGGACAGTTGAGCGCCGGCCTCACGGAGCGCCTGTGGGGCGATGACAGGGGCGCGCTTAAGACATGCCACGATCGTCATCTATTACTCGTGAGATTTATCGCTGAGCGCGACGCTGCGCTCGCCGGCACGATTAACAAATGAGGAGGTGAAATGAGCGAAGTCAGAAGAGAGCTGGATGAATCTGGCAGGTCGCGACGTTCGATCGTGCGCCTCGTTTTGGAAAATCCCATATCCGCCTTCAACACGGCCGCTATCATCTTCGGTGGCGGGCTCGTTTATGCGTCCAACGAAAATCGCATGCAGCAGATGAATGAACGGATCATCAAGATCGAGGCTGCCGGTCTGCGGGATGCTGCTATCGCCGCGGCGAAAGATGATCGTACGGCCGCGAAATTCGAGACTATCACCCGCGACATCGGAGACGTGAAGGTGACCGTCGGGCGAACAGAAGAAGCCGTCCGCTATCTTGTACGCACGATGCAGGAGGAGCGGCGGCGAGTTAGTCAGTAACAAATGTGGATGCTGCGTCCACGCATGGAAGTTTCAAGGGCGAGCTTCATTGCGCAAAGATGGGCTGAACTTGCGGATAGCTCCGCTTATTACGTAGGAAGTTCTGCCTCAAAGTTGGATTAATGCCCGTGATCAGCGCCGCCTCAGAAGGCCGCCCTTTTCATCAGGTGTCTTGGCTTGGACAATCGCAACTTGGAATAACCTAATGGGAACCTCCCCTTTATATCGGACTCCGCGGAGTCCGTGCGATGTGAGTTCGTGCCTCCAGCAGCCGGAGGTCAGCAAGTGAGGCGCCGCAGCTTCTCGGCGGGCCCAAACAAACACTTTGCGCTGTAAGTGTGTTTTAGGTTCCGTAATTGCCGCGAGCAGCAGGGGGCTCCCGGGCGAGCCACCGTAGTTACTAACGCGAAAAGCTCAGCACGGCGCTGCTCGTGCAGCTCGTGGAGGAATGGTCCCATAATGATCAGATCAAATTGATGCTCACCTGCGCCAAAACCTGGTTCCTTTGAATCAACATTAATCACTTTGACTTCCGATGACGAGTATTTTTCTCGAATGTAACTGGCGAGCACCTTGGTAGCGGCCACAAGCGCGAGCACCCTGCCTTGTTGTAAGACAACTTTGGGCAGAGCATCCACCCACTCAAGCTCGCTATGTAGGAAGCTTCGCGCTCCCCATCGGTAGGCCCCCCGAAGGCAGCGCTCTCGCAACGCTTTCAGCAATACGCGGCGTTTCATTGGGCATTCTCTTCTCGCTGATGTGTGACCACGGCCCGCTCTACGGTGCTGGCCATTACAACTTGCGTTTAGTTGAGCTTGACCGCGATCGGCAAGCGCAGCGTCGCCGCCAGCCCGCCCCCGAGCCGGTTCTCCAGCACAATGTCGCCGTGGTGCGCTCGCGCAATCGAGCGGGCTATCGTCAGACCGAGGCCGACCCCGCCGGTTTCTTTGCTGCGCGAACCCTCTATCCGGACGAATGGATCGAAGACACTGTCGAGCCTGTCGTCAGGGATGCCCGGCCCGTTATCGAGCACGACGAGCTCGGCCCGACCACCGACGTACCGTGCCTCCACGCGCACTGTCTCCGCGTATTTCAGAGCGTTTCCGACGAGGTTGCCGACCACGCGCTTCAAGGCGAGATGCTGCCCCTCGACGGAAACAACCTCGGCCCCCGCGAACATGATGTCGCGCCCTGCGTCGGTTGCGTCATCGACGCAGGTCTCGGCGATCGACGAAAGGTTCAGGAGACGTCGCTGCTCCAAGCTCTCGCCTGACTTCAGGAATTCGAGGGTCGAGTTAATCATGTTTTCCATCTCGAGCAGATCGCCCTCGATCATGGCGCGGGTCTGCGGATCGTCCAGAAGCTCTGAACGGAGCCGAACACGCGTGATCGGCGTCCTAAGATCATGCGACACAGCAGCAAGCGCCTGCGTCCGCTCTGCAACGAGCTTGCGGATGCGCTCGCGCATCTTATTAAAGGCGCGGGCGGCGCGATGGACTTCAGAGGGACCGGATTCATTCAGCGGCTCCGGCTCACCATCGAGGTTGAAGCGTTCGGCCGCTATCGCGAGATCGCGCAATGGGCGAGTCACCCATGCAAGTAATAGCCCCGCGATAACAATGATAACGACGGCGAGACCTAGCGTCAGCGCTAGCATTGGCGGACTGGAGGAGCTGACCATGCCAAGTCTAGGGGTCGCAAAGTTGATCCAGCTTTGGTCGTCGAGGCGGATGGAGATTAGTAGCATGTGCCGGTAAGGCTCCGCCTCGCCCGAGCCGATAGCACCGTCATCAGCGAAACCTATCCGGAAAGCTTCACCCGCAAGATCAGGAACGAGCTCCTTCAGACGCTCCGCAGTGACCCTGGCACGCTCGGTCAGAGGTGCGTTCGCCAGCACCAGGCTAATGTTGCTCCAGTGGACATCGAGGCTGCTGCTCGACAGGGCGTGGGCGGCGCGGTCACGCTCAGCCGGCGCGGGAATGTTCGCAACAGCGCGCTTGATGGAGACAAGCCGCTCCGCCAGCGCCCGATCCTGCGCGCTTTCGACGACGGCGCTCGTTCCGACCCGGTATGCCCAATAGCTCATGAAATAGACGGCGATGAGCGCCGCCACGAGAATGGTGATGGCGCGGGTAACGACAGTGTCAGGGAGCCAACGCCTCTTCACTTATTCCCCTCGCGCTCGGCAGCGGTGATCCTAGGCGTGAACATGTAGCCTGCGCCGCGGACCGTCTTGATTATACGGTTGTCTTCTTCTCCGTCCGAGAGCTTCCGGCGGAGTCGACTTACCTGCACGTCGATCGTCCGATCGAACGGTTCGGAGGCTCGTGTCTTGGCAAATTCCATCAACATGTCACGGGACAGGACTCGGTTCGCATGCTCGATGAAAGCCACTAGCATGTTGAATTCGCCAGACGACAGGTCCACGAGCACGCCCTGGGGCGAGGTTAGCTCGCGTCGCCTGATGTCAAGCGACCAGCCATCGAAGCCAACAATGTCGGCGCCACCTGCGTGCGAGCTCGCCGACCGACCGCGCAAGCGGCGCAACACGGCTCGGACCCGCGCTAACAGCTCGCGCGGGCTAAATGGTTTAGTCACGTAGTCATCCGCCCCAACCTCAAAGCCAGTGATGCGGTCGCTCTCGTCGCCGCGCGCCGTCAGCATAATAATCGGGACCGGAGTCGTTTCCCGTGCAGCACGACAGAGATCTAGCCCACTCTCTCCGGGGAGCATCAGATCCAGGATGACGAGATCGATCGGCGACCGAGACATGATCTCCCGCATCGCATGTCCATCTGGCGCACCAGACACCTGGTAGCCATGGCGCTGAAGGAAGCGTGACACCAGCAGTCTGATCTGTGGATCATCGTCCACGACGAGAATATGACCGTGATCCGACTGTGGAGCGCTTAACGTCTCGGTCTTCATCGATATTTTAAGACTCCTGCACGAACTGAACGTGCATCAAACAAATATTGCGCGTTCTTCGCGGAATGTATCGCAACAATTTGTAACAGACACAGCGCACTTGCTTTTGCTATCTCCACACTGGATCAGAAACCGGGATTTCCATATGCGGCCGCGTACCAGTCCAGCACGTTCGTTTGCGCGTCTCAATGGCTTGATAGCGGCCGCGCTTGCGTTGCTGGCGAATGTCTGGTTGACGTCTGCCCTCCACGCGCACGAGGGTCATGACCATGGTGCGCCGCCGACACCGGTCTCCACTACAATCGCTCCGCGGATCGACGCCTCGTCCACCACCTTTGAGCTGATTGCAGTCTATCGCGACAACGCGCTGACGATCTTCATTGATCGCTTCATGACGAACGAACCAGTTACCGGAGCGCAGGTCGAGGTCGATACGCCGAAAGGCACAGTTACGGCGAAGAAGAACCCCGATGGAAGCTACGCTCTGCCTGTTGACTGGGCCTCCAACGGCGTTTCATACGATCTGATCTTCACGGTAACGGTCGGGGCTGACCTCGACGTCCTCACCGGCACGTTGAAACTGCCGGCAACCGAAGCGGGGCCGCCGGTCGTCGTGCAGACGTCCTGGCTGGTCGCGAGCGCGGTGGCGAGCAGCGTACGCGAGCGCATTGCCACCTACGATCCGACACTGCCGGCAGTCGGTATCATCTCGTTTATCGCAGGGATGCTCATTATGCGTCGTCGTAAGACTTCGACTACGATTACCTCCGCGTTGATCGCCACGATGGCGCTGGCGCTCGCGCCTGGCGATGCAAAAGCCGACAGCGCGCCGCGGAACGCACCTGCCGCGCAAGCTGCCGTGGACATAGCACAACGCTTTCCCGACGGTGCGCTGTTTGTGCCAAAGGCGACGCAGCGCATCCTCGGCGTACGGACGATCTTGGCTAATCCAGAGGAGCACCGCCGGGCGATAGCACTGGCCGGCCGAGTAATCGCCAATCCTTCGGCTAGTGGCTCAGTGCAGTCGTCGGTGACTGGCCGCTTGTCCCCGCTTCCCGGTGGTTTTCCCCGCCTGGGGCAGCGGGTGAAGGCGGGCGATCTGCTGGCGCTGGTGCAACCTTCAATAGGTGCCGCGGACGTTACGAGCCAACAGCAACAAGCCCGAGAACTTGATCAGCAAATCGCGCTTGTGCAGCGGCGCCTCGAGCGACTGCGGCCCATTGCTCAGGTCGTGGCCCGATCGCAGATCGAAGATGCCGAGCTTGAGCTGAAAGGCCTCCAGAGCCGTCGTGCTAGCCTTGATGGATCAAGCCGCGCACCGGAGCGCCTGGTTGCTCCCGTGGGTGGCGTCATCGCCTCCGCTGCTGCGACGCCTGGCCAGGTGGTCGAGGTAAACGCGATTATTTTCCAAATAATAGACCCAGACCGTCTGTGGATCGAAGCGCTAACTTTTGATGCGGTGGCCGGTGCGACGAACGCCACCGCCCGATTGAACGACGGCCGTTCGCTGCGCCTGGCCTACCAGGGCACTGGCTTCGCTGACCGCAACCAAGCTATCCCGATCCACTTCGCGTTAACCGAAGGCACCAGCGGCCTGCGGATGGGACAGCTTGTGACGGTACTTGCGGAGACTGAGGAGAGCAAGTCCGGCATCGCAGTGCCGCGGACGTCCGTCGTGCGAGCTGGCAACGGACAAACCATAATCTACGAGCACTCCAACGCCGAGCGGTTCATGCCGCGCGAGGTACGGGTGGAGGCTCTAGACGGCGATCGAGTGCTGGTCGTTGCCGGCCTCGATCCCGGCAAGCGGATAGTGACGCAGGGTGTCGAACTCCTGAATCAGATTCGCTGAGGCCTTCGCGATGTTCAACTTCCTCGTCACACAGTCACTGCGCAACCGCCTACTCGTGCTGGCCCTTGCAGCGGTTATGATCGTCTTCGGAGCCTTTACTGTCACCAAGCTTCCGGTCGATGTATTCCCGGACCTCAATAAGCCGACCGTCACGATCATGACCGAGTCAGAGGGTTTGGCCCCGCCCGAGGTTGAGCAACTCGTCTCCTTCCCAATCGAGACGCAGATGAACGGGCTGCCGGGAGTGACGCGCGTGCGTTCAGTTTCCGGCGTCGGCCTCTCCATTGTCTATGTCGAATTCGACTGGGGCACGGACATCTACCGCAACCGGCAACAAATTGCGGAGCGTCTAGCGCTGGTGCGCGATCAGTTGCCCGCGGCCGTGATCCCGCAAATGGGGCCGATCAACTCCATCATGGGTCAGATCGTGCTGGCTGCAATGACCGCGCCCGACGACGTCTCGGCCATGGAGTTGCGCGAGATCGCCGATTTCGTGATTCGCCCGCGGCTGCTCACAATCCCCGGCGTGGCGCAGGTAATCCCTATCGGCGGGGAAGTCAGGCAATACCGAGTTGCGCCCAACCCCGCCGCGATGCGGGCGCTGGGCGTCACGCAGGCGCAAATCGAAACTGCGCTGACATCTTTCGGCGCCAACACAGGCGGCGGCTTTGCTGATCAGTACAGCCGGGAGTTCTTGATTCGCAACATCGGCAAGACGATGCGGCTGGAAGACCTCGCTTCGATCGCCGTGACGAACGTTAATGGCCGCCCGGTCTATCTGCGCCAAGTCGCGGAGGTTGGTTTTGGTGCGCGGCTCAAGCGCGGCGATGCTGGCTACATGGGCCGCTCGTCGGTCATCCTCTCCGTCGAGAAGCAACCAGATGTTGACACCATCACTTTGACCAAAGCGGTCGAGGCGGCGCTCACGGATCTCAGCACAACCCTTGGGCGCGGCATCAAGGTCGACAACATCCTTTTCCGGCAAGCAAACTTTATCGAGACGTCGATCAAGAACGTCCAGACCGTGCTCATTGAGGCGGTTGGCGTCGTTGCCGTCGTGCTGTTCGCATTTCTGCTGAACGTGCGCACTACGGCGATCTCGCTCACCGCGATACCTGTCTCCATACTCGGGACCGCCATCGTGTTCTGGTGGATGGGGCTTTCAATCAATACAATGACGCTGGGGGGGCTCGCCATCGCCATAGGCGAACTGGTGGACGACGCGGTGGTTGACGTCGAGAATATCTTCCGGCGGCTGCGCGAGAACCGCGAACAGGGCAACCCGCGTTCTGTCTTCGATGTAGTCGTGGGGGCTAGCCAAGAGGTACGCTCCGGCATTGTTTATGCCACTATTATCATCATTCTCGTGTTCGTGCCTCTGTTCGCGCTGACCGGCATAGAAGGGAGGCTCTTTGCGCCGTTGGGCAAAGCCTACATCATCTCAATTCTAATGAGCCTCGTGGTCTCGATTACACTTACGCCAGTGATGGCCTTTTATATGCTGCCAGGCCTCAAGCGTCTGGATCACCGCGAGGGCTGGCTGGTCCGCAAGCTAAAAGGCGGCAACCGTAGCCTGCTGGGCTGGAGTTTTCGCCATCCCAGATTACTGATGGCTGGGGCGCTTGCGGGCGTGCTGACCGCCGGCGTAGCGGCGACGCAGCTGCCGCGGTCCTTCCTGCCGCCGTTTAACGAAGGCTCCTTCACGATCAGCCTGTTGTTTAACCCCGGCATCTCTCTGGCTGAGAGCCACCGCGTCGGTCTGATCGCCGAACAGCTCCTGATGCAGATACCAGAAGTCCGCCAGGTCGGCCGCCGCACGGGCCGCGCCGAACTCGATGAGCATGCCGAGGGCGTCCACTCTTCCGAAGTCGACTTGGACCTTAAGCCATCGTCGCGCGCCAAGGAGGTGATTATCGCGGACATCCGCAACCGGTTGGCCGTCCTGCCGGTCGCCACCAATATCGGCCAACCGATCTCGCATCGGCTCGACCACATGCTGTCGGGCGTTCGCGCCCAAATCGCGCTGAAGATTTACGGCGAGGACCTAGATACACTGCGCCGTGTCGCCGCTGAGTTTCGCAACAAATTCGCCGCCGTGCCAGGCGTAGTTGACTTGCAGGTCGAGAAGCAGGTGCGGATACCGCAGCTCGAGATCACGGTCGATTACGAACGCGCCGCCCTCTTCGGCCTTCCGCCCGCCGCCATCACCGAAGCGCTTGAGCGGCTATCCAACGGCCGCGTCGTCTCCCGCCTCGTTGACGGCAACCGCCGTTTCGATGTGGTGATGCGCCTGCCTGATGCGATGCGTACTACGCAAGCGCTCGCCGACATGCTGATAGAGACGCCGCTGGGCTGGGTGCCGGTGCGTCAGCTTGCCGACGTGCGCGAGACCGACGGGCCCAACCAGATCCTGCGCGAGAACGGCAAGCGGCGCATCGTCGTGCTCGCCAACAGCGACGGCCGGACGGACATGGCGAAGATCGTGGCCGACATCCGCGCGCTGGTCGCTCAAAGCCAGCTGCCACAGGGCTATTTCACCAGCTTTGAGGGCACCTTCCAGGCACAGGAGGAGGCGACCAAAACGATCGGCATTCTGTCCGCCATCTCAATGGCGATGGTCTTCGCCATTCTTTATTCGCGCTATCGCTCCACGCTGTTCGCGCTGATCATCATGGGCTCGGTTCCCTTGGCGCTGATCGGTTCGGTCGCGGCGCTGTGGTGGAGCGGCCAGCCGCTGTCCGTGGCCTCGATGATCGGCTTCATCACGCTGACCGGTATTGCGGCGCGCAACGGTATCCTGAAGGTCAGCCACTACATAAACTTGGCGATCCATGAGGGCATGGCGTTCGGGCCCGAGCTGGTGATGCGGGGAAGCCTTGAACGGCTGACGCCAGTGCTGATGACCGCGCTCTCAGCCGGCGTGGCGCTGATTCCGTTGATGATCGACGCAGGTGCGCCGGGCAAGGAAATCCTGCATCCGGTCGCGATCACTATTTTCGGCGGCCTGGTCAGCGCCACGCTGCTTGATACCTTCCTGACGCCAGTCCTATTCTTGCGATACGGCGCGAAGCCACTGCAGCGCCTCATCGACGGCGTGAAGGCTGAGCAAGCCGCCGCAGCCGCCAAGGCGCCGGGCCAAGAAATCAAGCCCATCGAAGCCTTCTGAACCCATACTTTACGGAGACAATCATGAACATTCGCTCGCACATTCTTGCCGTCGGCATTGCGCTCGCTTCTATCCCCGCCTTCGCTCATGAACCGCGCAAAGGACCCAACGGCGGCGAACTCGTCGACGCCGGGAGCTATCATATAGAAGTGATTGGCAGGGGGGCCGCCATCGAGGTTCTCATCAGCGATGCGATGGACAAACCCGTGCCCGCCGCTGGCTTCAAGGCCCTGGCGATCGTGGTGGTGGACGGCAAGACGCAGCGGATCGTGCTTGAGCCGTCGCCTGATGGCGCGAAGCTGATCGGCACGGCGCCCGCCCCAATCACCACATTGAAAGGCGCCGTCCAGCTGACGGATAAGAACGGCAAGACCGCGACGGGCCGCATCAACTAAGCCGCGCCACGAAAGCTGAGATCAATGCAACTTGGCATTGCCGCCCCCGGCTAACGGCTTGCGCCTGCGACAGCTGAAAATCTTACCCTGGAAAAAGAATACGACCAATGAAAACAATATTTTCTTTTTGCGCTATCGTTGGCCTGCTCGCAGCCGCACCGACCGTCGCACAGCATTCCCATGGTCCGGCGCATCAGGCTCCCAATCAGCCCACCGCCGCTAATCATGGCGGGCATGCGGGCCACGGCCCGATGAACATGGAAGGCATGTCCCCGGCGGCCAAGGCCTTCGCCGAGGCCAACGCGAAGATGCACAAGGACATGACGATGCAGTTTAGCGGCAACGCGGACATTGACTTCGCGCGCGGAATGATCCCGCACCATCAAGGCGCGATCGACATGGCGGAGATCGTGCTCAAGTACGGCAGCGACCCGTCGGTGAAGAAGCTCGCCAACGAGATCGTCGCGGCACAAAAGAAAGAGATCGCGCAGATGCAGCGCTGGCTGCAGAAGAACCCGTCCTTGCCCGCAGGACCGGACGCTCCCGCCGTAGCCAAGGCCTTCACCGAGGTGAACGCCAAGATGCACAAGGACATGACGATGACGTTCTCCGGCAAGGCCGACGTCGATTTCATGAAGGGCATGATCCCTCACCACGAAGGCGCGGTGGACATGGCCAAGGTGCAACAGCGGTTCGGCGGGGATGCGGAACTGCGCAAGCTCGCCGACGATGTGGTGCGCACGCAAAACGAGGAAATCGCGTTAATGCGCGACTGGCTGCGGAAGAACGGCGCTTGAAAGTCCTGCGCAAAGTAATCTTAGAGAAAGGGAAAAAACGATTGAGCCCTGGCGGCCAGCGCAAACTCGCGCAGGCGGGATTTTTCTTGCTCACTGTCACGGCGGTTAGCGTCGCCTTGCCGGTTCACGGCGAAACTATCTCCGGCGCGCTGGCCAAGGCCTACGTTTTCAGTCCCGATCTGAATGTCGCGCGCGCCTCGACCCGCGCCATCGACGAAAACATCGCGCGCGCCATATCCGGCTATCGCCCCACCATCACAGCGACGGCCGATGTCGGCCTGTCTCGTCAGGAACGAGACTCCAACGGCCCGCAGCCTGCCACGTCGCTTAGCACCACGCCGCGCGGTTATGGTCTTCAGATTCAACAAAACGTCTGGAACGGCAATCGCACCATCAACAGCGTCCGGCAAGCCGACTCGCAGGTGCTGCAATCGCGCGAGCAGATGCGCCTTTCAGAACAGACGCTGCTCAACAACGCCGCCGCAGCATACATGGACGTATTG
>JANPPJ010000040.1:0-5971 GCA_031428455.1 Hyphomicrobiales bacterium
CGAGCAGGAAACCATCAAGCGGCTTAATGATCCCCGCACTTCGCATGTTTGCGACGATCTGCTTGCAGGCGGCGAGAACCCCAGCCTCGTTGATCACATTGAGAACAACGGCGCCTGCTTCCGTCTTGTGCTGGAGCGCGCCTGAGACGCCTTTTACGACGACCGGAAATCCAATTTCGCGCGCAGCGACGGCGGCGTCATTGACGCTGGCGGCGGTCGCCTCGCGTGGCAAGGCCAGTCCGTACGCGGCGAGAATGGATTTTGATTCGACCTCGCTCAACGCCGTAACGCCATCGGCAGCAAGGCTGCGCACCCGCTCGCGCGCTGCTTTCCGCGCCAGAGTATCGGGCATCGAGGCGCCCGGGTCGCCCGCCAGCGTGAGCCTGCGATCCCGCTCGACGACCCGCTGGATGGCGCGCAGGGCCTTGTTCGCCTCCTGAAGGAACGGCAAATGGGGCGCGTTCGCGCGCAGGGCTCGGCTGTAATCGCTCTGGCCATGCGAGGCCATGGTGACGCAGGCGATGGGCTTTCCGGGCTGGGCCGCGTATTCCTCGACTATGCGGAGGTATTTTTCCGCGCGCGGGGATCCTGCTGCGCGCGGCAACGCTTCCTGCAGCAGCACCATGTCCACGTTCGGATCGGCGCGCATCGCTTCAATGCAGGCGCGGTAGGCTGCATCGCTGGTCAGGATGCTGAAGCCGCCGTCGATGGGGTTGCTCACATGCGAGCCTACGCCCACGACAGCCTGCAGGCGCGCCGTCGTCTCGGGCGACAATTGCGGAAACTGCAGCCCGCAGCGCGCCGCAGCGTCGAGCAGCAATCCGCGATAGGCGCCTGACAGGGTAATCGCCCCGAGGCGCGGTCCCGCAGGCGCCGCCGCATGGGCCAGCAATTCCGCCAGTTCGACAGCGTCGTCCAGCGTGTCGGCGCGAATCACGCCGCAATCGGCGGTCAGCGCGTCAAACGCCTCCAGCGATCCGGCGAGCGACCCCGTATGAGCCATGGCGGCGGAACGCCCCTCTCTGGACCCGCCGAGTTTCAGCGCGATGACAGATTTACCAGCGGCGCGCGCTGCAAGGCAGGCCGCGCTGAAATAGTCCGCGCGCTTGAGCGCCTCTATGTAGACGATGATGACCTTGATCCGAGGCTCATGCGCGAAATAGGCGATGTAATCGGCCACCGACAAACCGGCTTCGTTGCCGCTGGTGATGAGATAATCCGCAAAGAGCCCACGCTCCTCCAGCGACTGGTTGAGGAAAATCATCACGCCGCCGCTCTGGCCCACGAGCGCGATGGGGCCGCCGGAGATGTTCAACTGCCGGTCTTCGGTCAGCGTCACCAGACGCGACGGCGCACAGACATTGCCCATGCAATTGGGGCCCGACACGGCAATGCCGGTTTCCTCCAGCGCCGCGCGCAACTCGGCGCCTAGCGCACTGCCCGCCCCTTCGCCTTCGCCAAAGCCTGCGGAGAAAATCGTCGCAGAGCGCGCGCCCGCTGCGGCTCCGGTGCGCAGGACAGCGGGAACGTGGGCCGCTGGCGCCAGAATCACCAGGTGGTCGGGCTTTTCAGGCAGGGATGCGAAGTCGGGATAACAAACCTCGCCACCGATTTCAGCGCGGCC
The DNA here is from genome assembly GCA_031428455.1 of Hyphomicrobiales bacterium. Lineage (GTDB taxonomy): Bacteria > Pseudomonadota > Alphaproteobacteria > Rhizobiales > Beijerinckiaceae > Terripilifer. The sequence goes on from JANPPJ010000040.1 coordinate 1,625, forward strand.
AGGGTTCATCGGGAAGAGACGCCCGCCAAAGCCGTAGCGATTGAGATTTCGCCACACGCGGGCCGCCCAACTGCCCTGCCTGTCGCTGGCGCCGACGAGCACAACGTTGCGGGGCGCTACGAGCGCGCCCACTCTCGCTCTGGCGGCGGCAAAGTCCAAGATGTTTCCTCTCGACGTTTTTTTTTGTGGCGCGACTTTCGCGCGCCGAGGGCAATATCCATTCACCGATTGCAGCGCGCAAGAGCCGTCTGCGAAAATCCTCGCCGCCTGGCGCGGCGCATCTCCTCTGTCTTGCGCAGGCGCTCCCCTTGTGCGCAAATGCGCACCAACGAGACGGGAGGAAATCGATGTCGCCAAAGGCGGCAAGGCCGTCGGGTCTGCATGGGATGTTTCTCATGGCGCGGATTCCCTCCTGAATCTTATCTGATTTGCGGTCGGCTCTCGCAGCCTCAGGCCAGCATCGTGGGACGGGAACAGGAACGACGAATGCTCAATGTGAAGGGCCTTTGCACCGAATATCGCGGCCAGAATGGCGCCATCGTGAGAGCGGCGCAGGACGTCAATTTCCATGTCCCCGAGGGCAAGTTTTTCACGCTCCTTGGTCCCTCCGGTTGCGGCAAGACAACCACATTGCGCTCGATCGCCGGACTGGAAAAACCCGTCGCTGGCGACATCGTTGTCGGCGATCGCACGGTCTACTCGGCAACGCGCAACATCTTCCTGCCACCCAACGAGCGCAACTTCGGCATGGTGTTTCAGTCCTACGCGATCTGGCCACACATGAACGTGTTCCGGAACGTCTCCTTCCCGCTCGAAGTGCGCAAGAACAAGCCGTCGCCGTCCGAGATCAGCGAGCGCGTGATGCGCGTTCTATCGGCTGTCGGGCTTGATCATCTTGCAGAGCGCGAAGCCACGAAACTTTCCGGTGGCCAGCAGCAGCGCCTTGCTCTTGCACGCGCGCTCGTCATGGAACCCAAACTCCTGCTGCTGGACGAGCCGCTCTCGAACCTCGACGCCAAGCTGCGCGAGAAGATGCGCTTCGAGTTGAAGCGCATGCAGAACACATTCAAGCTTACGACCATCTACGTCACGCACGACCAGAGCGAAGCGCTGGCGCTGTCTGATGAAATCGCGGTCATGAACGAGGGCCGCATTGTTCAGCTGGCGACGCCGCGCGACATCTATGAGCGTCCGCGCACAAAATTTGTCGCAGATTTTATCGGCACCACGAACTTCCTCGACGGCACAGTGCTCGGCCGCGAAGGCTCCGACGCATACTGGAACGTGCAAACGGCCATCGGCGTGCTCAAAGTGAAGAGCGAGCATGCACTGCAGGAGAACAGCAACATCTCCGTTTCCGTACGCCCTGAAGACGTGCACCTGTCCAACACAGCGCACGAGACCGGTAGCGGACACTCCATTGCGGGTATCGTCGATCAGGCAGTATTCCTGGGCGAGTATATCGATATGAAGGTGAAGCTCGGCGACTTCGAGATGCTCGCCCGCGCACATTCATCGCTCAATGCGAAAGAAGGCAGCGCCATCCACTTGCGCCTCGATCCTGAAAAATGCGTCGCGGTGGCGCCGCACTAATAGAACACTTCAACAAGAGACTACCAACGGAGGAAACATGACTGACGCAGTGCCAACATTCGAATGTGTAAAAATCGAGCGGGAAGGTCCGGTAACCTTCGTTATACTAAACCGCCCGGAAAAGCGGAACGCCATGAGCCCGCAATTGCACCTGGATATGTGCGATGCGCTTGATTGGGTGGAAGAAGATGATGAAACGCGCGTTGTCATCGTGACAGGCGCAGGCGGAAACTTCTGCGCCGGTCAGGATCTGAAACTCTACTTCCGCGGCACGGAAGGCGACGCCAAGGCGCGCGCACGCGCCCGCGCGGCCGCTCACGAGTGGCGCTGGAACAAGCTGTCGATGTTCCGCAAGCCGACGATCGCCATGGTGCATGGCTATTGCTTCGGCGGCGGCTTCACGCCGGTGATCGCGTGCGACTTCGCTATCGCCGCTGACGACGCCACCTTCGGCCTGTCAGAAGTCAACTGGGGCATCATTCCCGGCGGTCTTGTCGCGTGGGCGGTGACGCAGGTCATGAACTATCGTGACGCGATGTATTATTCGGTGACCGGCGAGAAGTTCTCCGGCGCAGAAGCTGGCGCGATGAAGTTCGTCAACAAGTCCGTGCCGGCCGACAAGCTGCGCGAAGAAACGATGAAGCTCGCGAACAACCTCGCCGCCAAGAGCCCGGCTGCCGTGCGCTACACCAAGGAAGCTGTCCGCAGCGTGCGCAACATGAGCAAGGAGCAGGCGCTCGACTATCTCAACTGCAAAAGCGACGCGCTGAAGTTCATGGACCCCGAGAAGGGTCGCGAAAAGGCGATGACGCAGTTCCTCGACGAGAAGAGCTTCAAGCCCGGCCTCGGAAACTTCTCACGCAGCTGATCGCAAGTTGATCAGGGCTGTTCACGATGAAGAAAGGCCCGCCACCTGGCGGGCCTTATTACTTGTGGCTCAGTCCCTGGTGGCTCAGTCCCTGGTGGCTCAGTCCTTGGCGCCCTTCAGCGCCTCGACGAGGAGCGTCCTCGTTTCCTCGGGCTGGTCAAGCGCCTCCTTGATGATCTTGAGCACATCCTCGCCATATGCAGGATCAACCGGATAGCCGAACTTGTCGGCGCGCGCCTGCAAGTCCTTATCATTCATCGCGCGCCTGTAAGTATCGATAAGAGCAGCCAGACGGTCAGCAGGAATGCCCGGCGGACCAGCGGTGAGACGAGCGATATCGCCCTGCGACTGAATGAGCGAAATGAGCGCCAGCGCTTTCTTGTCTGTCACAAGGGAAGCCAGTTGCGGCACGTCCTTCTCCGTGCCGCCGATCTGGGCAATCAAGCGGCCGTAGCCATTGTTCACAAACTGCTGGACGGACGAGCGCGAGCCGATTGTGCCTCCAATCTCGCCACGGCGCATCGCGAGTTGGTCTCCACTGCCCGAATAGCCGGTGAGAATTCTGATCGGCAGCTTGAGCGTGCTCGAAAGCATGAGCATTTCAAGATAAGATGCGCTGCCAAGCCCAGACGCCGCGAAGTTCAGCGGCGTAGTTTGCGCCAAAAGTTCGTCGAATGTTTTCACCGGCGATTGCGCAGCTATAAGAATGACGCGCGGCTCGGACGCGGCCTTGCCGATCCAGCTCATCTTCGCCAGATCAAAACTGACCTTGGAATTCTTGCTGATCTGATTGTAGAGCAGACCCGTGCTGAATGAACCAATGGTCAACCCGTCGGGCTTGGACGCATAGAGCGCGTTGGCGCCAATCAGGTGCCCTGCTCCCGGCATATTGCGCACAACGAATGTAGAGCCCGGTAAATTGCGTTGCATGAATTCAGCGACAAGACGACCATAGGCGTCGTAACCGCCGCCTGCACCTGCGGAGACGATGTAAGTCACCATCTTGCCCTTGTAGAAATCCGCGCCGGTGTCCGCGCGCGCGGCCGATAAGCCAAGCGCGGCAACCGCGCCAAGAAGGCACACTTTGAGCAGCATTGCTTCCTCCCTTGCCCCGGCTTTTAGCAGCCGACATGAAGTTCTGATTATCCGGGCACAGCGACCTGAGGTCAATAAAGCCAATTTATTTTTGTAAGTGCAGAGGGAGCCTCCTTGCTTCGGGAGGCTGCAACGAGGCCCGCCGCCATATGATCGGCCCCGCCCTTGCGCTTGCGCTTGCACTGATGGCAATTATCCTACCCGCTACCGTGCTGGACGAGCCGCCGTTAAAATGGGGAAAGCAATGTTAGACGAAGCCGGAAAATTCGTCGCCATGGTGAAGCCAACGACCCACGCCTCGGGCTCGCATGACGCGCTGCTGGACATGCTGCCCGCCGGCATTCGCACCGAGACGTTTTATTGCGGCATCAAGGACGGGACGGTGGAGGAATTCAGGACCGTCATGCCTGAGTATGAACGGGGCGTAGCGCAGATGGCTGCACGAAAACCGGACATGATTCATCCCGAGGGTACGCCGCCGTTTATGCTGCATGGTTATGAAGGCGAGCAACGCATCGTAAAGGGCTGGGAAGACCGTTATGGCATCCCGGTGTTTACATCCGGCATGAACCAGATCCGCGCCCTGCGTGCAGTCGGCGCCAAGCGGATCGTCGGCTCAGGCTACGATTCCATCACGGGGCCGATTGTCGAAGACTATTTTCGGGACGCTGGTTTTGACGTTATCAAAATCGAGAAAGCCCCCTTCACATGGGAGCAAACTGGCGAACTGACGGATGACGAAATGATCGATTATCTGGTCAGCGTCCATCGCCGGTTTCCCGGTGGCGAGG
>JANPPJ010000041.1:0-27944 GCA_031428455.1 Hyphomicrobiales bacterium
GCCGATGGAGCCGGTCGCGCCTAGAATCACGATGCGGCGCGGCTCTCAAGTTGGAGCGGACGGCGAAAAAGGCTCGTTTGGTTTCTGAAACATGTAAACCGATTCTACCAGACAAGCAGGCCGTGGGCATCCGCGACAGAGCCTTTATGGAGCGTCCCGATCACCGCGGCAAAGATGGATGCGAATACAAAGGAGTCGAGCCGATCAAGCGCGCCGCCATGGCCGGGAATCATGCGGCCTGAGTCCTTTGCGCCAAAGCGTCGCTTAACCGCAGATTCGAACAGGTCGCCTCCCTGGGATACTGCAGCCGTGGCAAGCCCCAACAGGATCAGCGGAAAGACGCTGGCCTCCCCCGGCGTCGTCAACAACAACGCAAGCATGCAACCTGCAGCCGCGCCGGACGTGATGCCGACCAGAAAGCCCGACCATGTCTTGCCCGGCGAAACGCGCGGCCAGAGCTTCGGCCCACCAATCATTCGGCCACCAAAATAGGCCATGACGTCCGTAGTCCAGACGACTGCAAAAAGCCAAAGAGCCGCCAGAAGTCCATAGAACAGAGATGCGCGCAAAACGCAGATCGCAATGATCATCGAGCCGACGTAAACGACCCCTGCGCCGGACCATAACGCCCGCGCACGCCCCGCAAGCCATGCGCTGGCCAGCGCGCCAATCACGAGAACCGATACTGCTGCTTCATGATGCCCAAGAGAGGCGAGTCCGGCGACCATCGCAGCTGCGCCCGCGCCCACATAAAGCCGCGTCGATACGGAATCGCCGCCCACCAGATGCTGCCACTCCCAAAGCATCGCAATCCCGACGGCAGTCCAGAATGCAGCAAACACCCAGCCACCGATCCAGACCGCGCCAAGCGCAACGGCGGCCATGATCACGGCTGACATGACGCGCACGCCAAGGTCGGCGAGTTTGCCGCTACGCATGCGCTGCCCTTCGGGCTTGGGCGCTGTTTCGGAGTTCGAAGTCATGATCCGGTCATCGCGCTCGGCGGCACGCTGTGAGCGACCACGCCGCCAAAACGGCGTTGGCGACCCCGGTAAATGGAGATCGCCTGCTCAAGCGCTGGCCGATCAAAGTCAGGCCAGTGAAGCGGCAGGAAAACTAACTCGGCGTAGGCAGACTGCCAAAGCAGAAAGTTGGACAGTCGCTCTTCGCCGGACGTTCGGATGATCAGGTCGGGGTCTGGCGCTCCTGCCGTGTAAAGACGGGAGGCCACAAGTTTTTCGTCGATCAGCTTGGGGTCCAGCAGCCCGGCGGCCGCGTCCTCGGCCAGACGGCGCGCGGCCAGAGCGATTTCCTGACGCGAACCGTAATTGAAGGCGACGATCAGGGTCAAATTCGTGTTGTCGCGCGTCAGCTCTTCGGCTTCGACAAGAAGATTGCGGATGTCCGGCATCAAGTCGTCGCGTGAACCAATAATGCGCACCCGAACGCCGTTGCCATGAAGTTCCGCGAGGTCGTTGCGGATGAAGCGCTTCAGCAACATCATCAGGTCGGCGACTTCGCGCGGCGGCCGACGCCAGTTTTCCGAAGAAAACGAATAAACCGTGAGGTATTTGACGCCCAGATCGCCGGCTGCGCGTACAGTCCGCCGGAGAGCCTCAACGCCGCGCCGATGTCCTTCCAGCCGCGGAAAGCCGCGCGCTGCGGCCCATCGCCCATTGCCGTCCATGATGATGCCGACATGGACGGGAACGCCGTCATCCTGCGCAAGCACGGGGGCGGTCAGGCCTAAATCATTTCGCATCGTCCGCTCCGCACGTCACGCCCACTCGTATCCTGCATGGTCGACGACTTAAACCTGCATGATCTCTTTTTCCTTGGCCGAAAGCGTCTGATCAATCTCGGAGACGAACTTGTCAGTCGTCTTCTGGACGTCAGTCTCGAGACGTTTCTGGTCGTCTTCACTGATGGTCTTGTCCTTCAGCGCCTTTTTTATTGCGTCAATGCCGTCGCGACGCACGTGCCGCACGGCGATGCGCGCGTCCTCGGCATATGTGTTCGCGACTTTGACCAACTCCTTGCGGCGCTGCTCGTTCAATTCCGGGATGCGGATACGCAGCACCTGACCTTCGACATTGGGGCTAAGGCCAAGGTTGGCCGAGCGGATCGCCTTGTCGACGGCGTTGACCATGCCCTTGTCCCACACCTGCACGGAGAGCATCCGGGGCTCGGGAACGCTGACTGTCGCCACCTGGTTCATCGGCATCGACTGGCCGTAGGCTTCAACCTGAATCGGGTCGAGCAGGGCGGCAGAGGCGCGCCCCGTGCGCAGTCCGCCAAACTCATGTTTCAGGGACTGGATGGCCCCCTGCATGCGCCGCTGCAAATCGGCGAGATCGAACTGTCCACTCATTGCCCATTCCCGTTTTTACGCATGCGCGACGCCACCTCGGGCGAACCGACTAACCCAACCTGAAGGCGAGAGCCTGCAGGTATCTGTCAGGGCTCGATAATGGTCGAGCGGCCCCGGCCAGCGAGCGCATTTGAGATAGCCGCAGTCTCGGCGATCGAAAAGACAATTATTGGGATAGCATTTTCGCGGGCCAAAGCGAAAGCCGCAGTGTCCATAACGCCAAGGTTCTTCTCGATCGCCTCCTGCTGGGTGAGGCGGTCGTAACGGGTGGCGGTCGGGTCCTTTTTGGGATCCGCGCTGTAGACCCCGTCCACCTGGGTGGCCTTGAGAACCGCATCGGCGGAGAGTTCGGCGGCCCGCAGAACTGCGCCGGTGTCGGTCGTAAAGAACGGGTTGCCCGTGCCGCCAGCCAATACGACCACCCTGCCCTTCCCCAGATGATTGAGCGCCGCCTGCCTCGAATACGGCTGGCAGACGTAAGGCATCGGCACCGCTGACAGCGCCCGGGCAGGATGGCCCTTCTTCTCGACGGCGTGCTCAAGCGCCAGCGCGTTCATCACGGTCGCGAGCATGCCGATCGAGTCGGCGCGCGCCCGGTCGATCCCCTTGTCGGCGCCCTGAATGCCGCGGAAAAAGTTTCCGCCGCCCACGACCACGGCAATTTCATAGCCAGAATCTGCGGCGCCAGCGATGTCTGCTGCAATACGGTCCAGCGTGCCCTGGTCGAGCCCGTGGGTCTGCGACCCCATCAGCGCCTCGCCCGAAAGCTTGAGTACGATGCGCTTCCACGGCGTGGCCATGACTTGCTCCCGTCGGCCAGACTGCGCTTGGCCGGTCTTCACGCGTCAGCCAAACTTCGGCTAACCGTCATCAGAACGCCGCAGAATACGCTCCATCTGCTTGCGTCCTAACGCGATTCGCGGACCTGCGACAGCGCGGGCTGAAGTTAGTTGAGCTGCATGATCGCCAGATTTAGCGCGCTGGCAAACGCGACCCACGCCAGATATGGCGGGAACATCCAGCCCGCGATCCGATCCAATCGCATGAACACAACCATGTTCGCGGCGATAACCACAAGCAACGCTACAATGACGACCATTCCCGCTTCCGGCGAGCGAAAGCCGAAGAACGCGACAGACCAGAGGGCGTTCAGCGAGATCTGGGCCATGAACAGGGCAATCGCGCCGCGACGTCCATGCGCTTCAGCAGGCAAACGCAGGATGCGCCAGAACGAATACCCCAACATGGCGTAAAGGACCGTCCACACCGGCCCGAACACGTAATTGGGCGGGTTGAACCATGGTTTCTGGATAAACGCATACCACGTCGGGATATTCGGTCCCGTCGCCGCCCCGCCAATGGCGCTGGCGACGAAAACGACGCCGGCGGCCACCAGCGCCATGCGCACGGGACGCGACAGGAAGGATTTGCGTTTAGCCGAAATAGTCTGGTTTGGTTGGGTCATGAGGCCTATGTGGGGCCTCACCTCCTGGCATCAAGCAGAGGCGCGGCGCTTGTCCATATCAGGCAAGAACCAGCACAACAGGCCAAGCAGCGGCAAATACCCGGACAATTTGAAAACAAACGACAGGCTGGTGACGTCAGCGACGTGACCAAGAATCGCAGCCCCCAGCCCGCCCATGCCGAAGCTGAAACCGAAGAACAGCCCTGCCATCGTGCCCACTTTGCGAGGCGCAAGCTCAAGGCCGTACACAAGGATTTGCGTCATCGCCGCCGCCATGATCACGCCGATCACCACCGACAGGATAGCCACGGTTGGCAGGTTCACGTAAGGCAAGGCTATCGTGAACGGCAGCGCCCCCAGAATCGAGACCCAGATGATGTTCTTGCGACCAAGCCAGTCGCCGAGCGGGCCGCCGATGTAAACGCCAACAGCGACAGCGGCCATGTGGAGGAAGAGGAACAGCTGCGCGTTGCGCACGCTCACGCCAAACGTCTCGATCAGGTAAAACGTATAAAACGTGCTGAGAGCCGAGCCATAAAACGCTTTGGAAAACATCAGCGCCAGAAGGATGCAGATGGCCAGCGTAACGCGCCGTGGCGTCAGGCCCGCCTCAGCCGCAGCCTTTACCTCGCGCTTGGTGCGCGCCGCGGCTTCATGAATATTCGCCTTGTACCAGACGCCGATTCGCGCCAGCACGATGATCGCGAACACGGCCACGATCGCGAACCAGACGATCCCACGCTGGCCAAACGGCATAATGATGAATGCCGCGAGCAGCGGCCCCGCCGCCTGTCCGAAATTGCCCCCAACCTGAAAGATCGACTGGGCCGTGCCATGTCGACCGCCCGACGCCATGCGCGTGACGCGCGAACCTTCTGGATGGAAAATCGAAGAGCCTGTGCCGACCAGAGCGGCGGCAATGAGGATCACGGCATAGTTTGACGCATAGGCAAGCATCACGAGGCCAACCAGCGTCGCACACATGCCAATGGCGAGGCCAAACGGCATGGGTCGTTTATCCGTGAAGTAACCCACGCCCGGCTGCAGCAGCGAGGCGGTCAACTGAAACGCGAGGACGATGTAGCCAATCTGCGCGAAGTCGAGATTGTAGGTTTCCTTCAACAGCGGAAAGATCGCGATCAGCAAGGACTGCAGAAGGTCGTTCAGGAAATGCGCCAGGCAGATGGCCCAAAGAACGATGCGGACCGGCTGCATGTCGGGATGAACAGGCGAGCCGCCCAGCGTGGGGACCGGAATGGCGGCGGCTGCCGCCTGATCAACTTTAGCTCCAGCGTTCATCGGTTTTCCTAAAATCCATACGTGAGACGCAGCCGGTTAAGCGCGAGCATGCGTGACGCGAACATGTTTTAAATAGCCATGCGCAGGTCGGCCAGGCAAGATTAATACCGGAAACCTGCCATGCGCTACGCGCACATCAGGTCGGCTTTTCTTCCTGCTAGGCGCCACGTCCAGTGACCGGGGCATCGGTTGCTTCAATCGCGGCGGCAAGGCGTTTCAGGGCGTGCATGTAGGCAGCGCGCCGTGGCGTGACGCGCCGTTCGCGAGCAAGCGCGAAGACGGCTGTCCCCTCCTCTTCCATCATTTTTCGAAGACGCGCATGAATCTCGTCAAGGCTCCATGAGACGCCCTGCCGGTTTTGCACCCATTCAAAATAAGACACCGTAACGCCGCCGGAATTGGCCAAAATATCGGGCACAACGGTCACGCCAAGTCGGGCAAGGCGGTCGTCAGCTTCCGGCGCGACTGGGCCATTGGCGAGTTCTAGGATCAGCCTGGCGCGCACGCCATCCACATTTTCAGAGCGAATGACGTTCCCAACCGCGGCAGGCACGAGAATATCGCAATCGGCGAGCACGACGTCGGCTGGCTTGCAGACCGATATTCCGCCGACCCCGATGAGGCCGCTGAGACCGCCGCCGGATTTCGCGCGCTGAACGGCGGCAAGATCGAGCCCATCGGGATGAACGAGACCGTGGCGCGAATCCGACACGGCGACGATGCGATAGCCCGCTTCGCTGAGGAAACGAGCCATGTGCATGCCCGCGTTGCCGATGCCCTGAATGGCGACGCGCGCGCCGGGCCCAACGCCAAGTTCGTTGGCGAGATGCTGAAACAGATAAAACCCGCCGCGCGCAGTCGCGTCTTCACGCCCAAGCGATCCGCCAAGGGGAAGCGGCTTGCCGGTGGCGACGCCGGGAGCCAGGCGACCGACAACGCCAGCATACTCATCGGCCATCCAGCCCATGATGGTTGCGTTCGTCCCAAGGTCCGGGCCCGGAATGTCGCGGTCAGGACCAATCATGCGCGCGAATGTGCGCGCGTAAGCGCGGGTCAATCGCTCCAGTTCGCCGGTGGACAACGCTTTGGGATCGACGCAAATGGCGCCCTTGCCGCCGCCGTAAGGGAGATTCGCGACCGCGCACTTCAGCGTCATCCACAACGCCAGAGTCTCAACCTCGTCGGCGCTCGCCGCCAGATAGTAGCGCACTCCGCCCTTCGTGGGCCCGCGTGAGTCATCATAGCGTGATCGCCAGGCCGTGAACGAGCGGCGTGCGCCATCGTCCATGCGGATCGTCAGGCGCGCCTGCATTGTTTCGCGCGGCTGACCCAGAACATCGAGCACGACGGGCGAGACGTCGAGAAGCTTTCCTGCATCCACTAATCGCGTCAGCGCAGCTTGCAACATCGGCTTGCCTTCATTCATAGATATGCTCTCCATGTCGACTTGCCATGCTCGCTCTTGCTCGGCTCACGCTTGGCTTTCCGATTCGATCAGAAATGCTCGCGCCCTACATAAACTACGCGCTGCAACCGTAACTGACAGGGACTAACTTACACCTCATGACGTTACCCGAGCGATCCAGCGCAAACGGAACAATTGAAATCCCGCGCATCGTGGACAATGTCGACGTGCACGCGGAGGCCGACCGCGGCCGGCTTGCGGATGGTCCCGGAGAGATGACGTTGCGCGGGTGGCGCGACGTGATGGTCCGGTCATTTGGCGGGGTGTTTCAGGATCGCATCTTCGCGCTCGCGGCAGGCGTCGCGTTTTACGCGGTCCTCGCCATTTTTCCGGCGATGGCCGTTACATTGTCAGTGTATGGCCTGTTCGCTGACGCGACTGCGGTGGCCACGCATCTGGAATTACTTGCGGGTGTGCTGCCTCCCGGCGCGACCGAATTGCTCGCCGAGCAAATGATGCCGCTGACCCAATCTCGCCCCGTGCTGGGATGGACCCTGGGCGGCAGTTTGATCATTTCAATCTGGAGCGCGAATGCTGGCGTGGCGGCTTTGTTCGACGCTCTCAATGTGATGTATCGCGAGGAGGAAAAGCGTTCGCTTTGGCATTTTTACGCCACCAGCCTGCTGTTCACATTTCTTGCTATTGTCTTTCTGGCGCTAGCTCTTGGCGCGGTCGTCGTTTTTCCGGTTGCGCTGAATTTCTTCGGCTGGGCAAGCTCCGAAAAGCAAATCATTGCGCTGGCGCGATGGCCTTTTCTGTATGCGATTGTCGTTGGAGTGCTAATGGTTTTTTATCGCTACGGACCCAGCCGCAGGCCCGCGCAATGGCGTTGGGTCAGCTGGGGCAGCGTAATCGCAGCTATGTTGTGGATCGCTGTATCCATGGCTTTCTCGCGCTATGTTGCGAGCTTCGACGGATACAACCGAATGTATGGATCGCTCGGCGCTGTCATCGCCTTCATGGTATGGTTGTGGTTATCGAGCGTCATGGCGTTGTTTGGCGCCAAAATTGACGCCGAGTCCGAGTTGCAAACTGCACGCGATACGACCATTGGACGCGAAAAGCCGATGGGCCAGAGAGGCGCCTATGTCGCCGATAACGTCGAGCCCTCGCCCTGATCAGCCACGCCAGAATTGCGGCATGAAGAGAATGAGCACGGTGAACAATTCAAGCCGCCCCAGCAGCATGGCAAAGCACAGTAGCCACTTTGCAGCGTCCGGCAGCGAGCCGTAATTGCTGGCCGGACCAACAATGGGGCCCAGACCCGGGCCCACGTTGGAGAGTGATGCGACGGCGGCGCTGGCGCTTGTGAGAAAGTCCAGATCAAGCGCCATGAGCGCGATCGTCAACGCGCTGTAGCAGGCAAAGAAGATAGCAAAATAAACAACGACGGAACCAATCACATCATCCGGCAAGACGCGTCCCGCATACATGCGCACGAACACGCCGCGCGGGTAAAGCAGATGAAGAAAATGGCCGCGAAACATGCGGGCCATAACTTCAAACCGAAAGATCTTCATTCCGCCGCTCGTTGAGCCCGTGCAGCCGCCGATGAAAGTCAGCCCAAAGAAAAGTCCGGTCGCGACGTTGCCCCACAATGTGTAATCAGTTGTCGCGAAGCCAGTCGTCGTGACGATGGATACGACGCTGAAGGCGCCATGGCGCAACGAGTCCGCAAAATCATGCCTGCCAGAAAACCACAGACCGGCAGTGACGAGCGTGATGATGACCAGCAAGAAACCAAAAAGCGTGCGCACCTGACTGTTGCGCAAGGGGTCGCTGCGCCCCTGCAGGAATTGCACATAGAGCACATATGGCACAGCGCCTGAGAGCATGAAAACAATAGCGGCCCAGTCCAGAGCCGGATTGTTCCATTTGGCGAAAGAGCTGTCATACGTCGAGAAACCGGCGGTGGAGACTGTCGTCAATGCGTGCGCAATGGCGTCAAACGGCGACATTGCGATCAGCCAGTACGTCAACGCGCAGGCGACGGTCATGGCCACATAAACGCCGAGCATGGCGCTGGCGATTTCCTTGGCGCGCGGCAAAACCTTGTCGGAACGGTCGGACGATTCCGTGCGGAACAATTGCATACCGCCGACGCCCAGCGCTGGAAGAATGGCGATCGCGGTAGCCACGATGCCAATGCCGCCAAGCCACTGCAGCAAAGCACGCCATAGCAGAAGTCCCTGCGGCGCAACGTCAAGACCGGTCAGGATCGTGGACCCGGTCGTCGTCAATCCGGCCATGGATTCAAAGATGGAGTTGGTAAAACTCCCGCTCAACTCCTTGTAGCCAGAAAAGTAGAGCGGCATTGCAGCAAACAAGACAACAGTGGACCACGAGACTGGCGTCAGCAGAAAGGCTTGCCTCAACGTCAGCCCAGCGTCCAGACGACAGTGAAAGACACGCAAAGCCGCAAGGCCACACAGACAAGTGACTACGCTAGACGATGCGAAAACTTTCCAATGATCGTCGCCGACAAAAAGATCGAGCGCCATTGGCGCCAGCATCGTTGCGGCCAGCGCTATGAGCATTCCGCCTGTGAGAAAAAGCACCGGACGAATGGCGAGAGAAGTGGGCTGCGGCGCAGCGAGTCGGCGCCTCCCGATGATTGTGCTCATGCTTCATAGTCCTGCGTCTCATCGCCATTGTCGCCCGCAAGCAAGGCCTCGGAGTCTGCAAGCGCCGCGCTGTTAACGAGCGCAATCACGCGGTCGTTCGGTTCAATCTGCAAATCACCCGTCACCGCGATCATGCGGCGGCCACGCACGACCGCTCCGATCAACATGCCCTCGGGCGTCTGCACATCGCGCAGCGGCGCAGCCACAAGCGCCGAACCAGGCTGCGCCACAGCGTCAATGATCTCGCCCAGATCCTCGCGCAACGCGTAGACGCCCGCGATGGAGCGTGGCCTGAGCTGGCGCAGCAGCGTGGAGATGGTGATGGCGTTCGGATTGACGACGACGTCGATGTTGAGCGGCTCCAGCAACGCCTCGTAAGACGTTTTGGTGACCAGCGCGATAGCCCGCCTGGAGCCCGCGCGTTTGGCGAGCACGGCCGAGAAGATGTTGGTTTCATCGTCATTCGTGACCGTGACTACAGCGTCGGCGACGCTTGCGTTGGCCTCGATCAGCATGTCGCGATCCAGCGCGTCGCCGTGCAGAACGATTGCCGCTTCGCCGAGCAGGCGAGAGACATATTCGGCGCGCGGTCGCGAGGCCTCGACAATCCGCATCGACACGGAGGGCGAGGTCAGTGCGAGGTTGCGCGCCAGATTGAGGCCCACATTGCCCGCTCCGATAATCAGGACGCGGCGCGCGACGCTGTCAGTGTGGCCCAGCAGGCCGATCAAGTCACGCGCACGCTGAGGGTCAACGAGAACGTAGAGATCGTCGCCAAGCTCGATCCGATCGTTCTCATCAGGTATGAATCCGGAGCCACCACGGATGATGGCAAGCGGCGTCAGCATCGCGCCCGGCGCCAGTGACGCGAGTTCCGAGACGCGCCGACCAATGGCGGGCGAGCGCGCAACATTGCAATGCACGCCGAGCAGCTGGACCGCGCTGTGCGCCAGCATCGCGCTGTCAAAGGCTCCCGGCGCAGCAAGACGCCGGGCAATGCCCTGCGCGACTTCGTATTCGGGAGAAATCACAACGTCGATGGCCAGCCGGTCGGCGCCAAAGAGCGTTGCAATTTGCGGGTTCAGATAACCCTCGTGGCGCACGCGCGCGATGCGCCGCTTCACTTTGAAAAGCGAATGAGCGACTTCGCAAGCAACCATGTTCACTTCGTCAAACCGCGTGACGGCAATCAGCATGTCCGCGTTCGCAGCGCCCGCGCGCTCCAGCACTTCAGGATGCGAGGCGTGGCCGACTATGCCCTGGACGTCATAGCTCTCATCGACCCGCTGCGCCTGCGCGGGATCGGAATCGATGACCGTGACGTCGACCCTTTCGCTCGCCAGATGCCGGGCGATGGTGGACCCCACTTGCCCGGCCCCGCAGACGATAACCCGCATGGATTCCCCCGACCGTTTCGGCGCCGACTTAGCGCCCAATTGGGCTCTGCGCGCAAGTCGTGTCCTCAGTCAGCGAAGGCGGCCTGGTATCCGGCGGCGTTAAGGCGCTGAAAGATTTCGTCCGCATGCTCACGACCGCGCGCCTCCAGCGTGAGTTCCATCACCGCCTCGCGGGCTGGAGCCGACAGCAGGAAGCGAAAATGATGCACTTCGATAACATTGGCGCCAGCGTCCGCAATCACAGCGGCGACGCTGGCGAGAAAGCCCGGCTGGTCTGCGACAGCGATGCGCAGGGTCACGATGCGCATTTCACGAACCAGCTCGCGCACCAGAAGCGACGACAGGAGCCGCGCATCAATGTTGCCGCCCGACAGGATCAGCGCGACGCGCTTGCCTGCGAAGCGAGCCCTGTCACGCAACAAGAGGGCGAGCGGCACGGCGCCCGCGCCTTCCGCCACAGTCTTCTCGATGTTAATGAGCAAGGCGACGGCTTCTTCGATCCATCGCTCCTCAACAGCGAACACATCGTCAACATGCGCCGCAATCACGCGCGCTGTCATTTCGCCGGGGTTTTTCACCGCGATGCCGTCCGCGATAGTCGCGCCCCGCGCTTCTGCATGCGTGCTGCGCACAAGCGTCGGATAGCAGGCGCTCTGGACGCCGTAGACGCCAACGCCCGGGCAAAGCGCCTTGATTGCCGTGGACACGCCAGAGATGAGCCCGCCCCCGCCGACGGGACAGATTACAGCGTCAAGCTCAACACCGCTGCGCGCAATCTCCAGCCCGACTGTGCCCTGCCCGGCCGCCACCAGCGGGTCATCGTAGGGATGGATGAATGTCAGGCCACGGTCGCGCGCAATCTCATGCGCCTGCGCGGCAGCCTGCTCCAGAGTGTCGCCAAAGAGCACAACCTCCGCGCCGTGCGCACGCGTGCTCTCAACCTTCGTGATAGGCGTAGCCTTGGGCATGACAATGACGGCGTGTGCGTTCATGCGGCTCGCCACCCACGCCACGCCCTGCGCGTGGTTGCCCGCCGACATGGCGCAAACGCCCGCCTTCAGCGTGGCCTCATTCATAGACGCGAGCTTGTTGAACGCGCCGCGATCCTTGAACGAGCCAGTAAACTGAAGGTTCTCGAATTTGATGAATACCTCCGCGCCCGTCATCTTCGACAGCACGCGCGAAGGCAAAAACGGGGTGTTCGTCACAACGCCCTGGAGCCGCCGCGCGGCGGCCTCGATGTCCTCCAGCTGGATCATGCGGTCCACCGGACAGACCTTTCAACCGCAGCTGTGACGAGCATAAGATTCATGGCGATCCACAGCCTCTGCGCCAGAAGATAGCCTTGCGCGTGCAAGGATGAAAGGGAGAGGCTGACGTCGGCGGAGAGGCGCTTTCTAATATCTCTGCAGACGCCCTTTGGGACGCTTCGCCCGAAAATGGCAGGACACAAGCCAGAGTTTGCGGCGCCGAAGCGCGATCGTTGCAGGCGTTGCGCCCAGCAGGGTGAGTCCATTGCGCCCTTGCCGACGCAGGTCCGCACTATTTTCATCGGTATGCGGTGTCGCGAGCAGCACCCGGTAGAAGCGTATGTGCTCCTCCCGCGTGCCGTCGGATGGCGGCGCGACCGCCACTGCTTCGCTTGGCTGGCTACTCATGGCGGCGGCTTCCAGCGCGCAAACTCGCGCTTAATGTGTCCCGCCGCCCAAATCATGCTGGCGAAAAGACTGCAAGTATAAGTGACAAACTTCAAGCAACCGTCAAGCGTGAACGCTGCTGAAGCCTGCCCCCTGCTTATCGTTTGCCAAGATCACCAGTGTCGCTGGCTGCAATGGCTTTCTCGATAACTTCAGGGCTCGCAGCATAGAGTTTGTCGAGCAACGCGTGGATTTCATCGCCCGTCATCGGAAGTGTCAGATCCATGCGCCGCTTCTCAGCCTCCTGCAGAAATTCCGGGTCCTTGAGGATCGCGTTGAAGGCCGTGCGAAGAATGCGCGTGGCATCAGGCGATGTCCCCGGCGGCAACATGAAGGGGCGGCCCATTGCCTGACGTGCAAAGACGAGTTGCAGAATCTCAGCCTGCTCAGGCGTCTTCGCGAGATCAGGAATATTCGGCAGGTCGGGGAAAAGCGGATGCTTGATGAGCGAGAGCTGAATCAGCGGCGTCACCTGTTTATCGCTAATCCAGTTGGGTTTCGCCTGCACGAGGCTTGAATAGTGATAGCTACCCGTGCCCATCACCTCGCCGCGCTCCATCGCCAGCGCGATGTCGCCGGTGCTCTTATAGCCGGGGATGATCTTGAATTTCGTGCCCACAACGCGATTCAGCACGAGCGGGAAAATCACCGTGCCGGAGGTGGGGCCGCCGCCGCCCACGACAAACTCGCGCTCCAGAATGTCCTGATATTTCTTGAAAGGTTTGTCGTGCCACGCGAGCACAAGACCCACCTCGCTGTTGAGGCTGCCGATCCAGTTGTAGCGACGCGGATCGATGCGGAAGTTTGGCGTCTTGAACAATTGCCCTGTCGCCGTGCCGCCGCCCACCGTGCCGATCACCGTGCCGTCTTTGGGCGCAACCTCGTAGATGTAGTTAGCAGCGACAAGCGTGCCTGCGCCCGGCATGTTCTGCGGCAGAAAGCGCGGATTGCCCGGCACGTGCTTGGTGAGGAAGGGGCCGAGAATTCGCCCGTAGATGTCATATCCGTCACCCACCGAGCCGCCGATGACGATGTTGATGGTCTTGCCCTTGAAGACGTTTTCGTCTGCGGCCTTTGCGAGCCCGGATGCGCCCAGCGTTATCGCAAGAGCGGCGCCGGCTGCCAAAAACTGCCTGCTTTCAATCTTCATTGACATCTCCCCCCATGTTTTGCCGGACCATAGCAAAACATGGGGGGAGATCAAAGGAGGCCCGCCGCTCGGAAATCGCTTCTTCAGTTCAGGATGCGGGGCGCCTTCTCCCGGCGGCTAGGTTCTGCGGGTTCTGCTGCTGCGACCTGACTCGCCTGATGGTGGTTCATCAGCCAGCCCTGCCCTGTGCGCACAAAGCAATTGGTGGCTGCCAGCAGTACGGGGCCCACCATCTCCAGACAGACGACGCGCGCAAAGTCGCCCGTGATGACGACCTGTGGCTCACGGCAAACAATGGGCACGGCCGGCGCGCCAGAAAGGATGTCGCGAAAGGAGCCGACAACATCTTGCCGCCCCACAAGCGGACGCCAACCGGGGTGGACGCAGGTGACGCCGTCAAAGGCCCAGAGCCGCTCAATCGCCGCCACGTCAGCCCCTGCGAACGCGCGATAATACGCAGCGTTGACGGCCAGCACGGCATCCTCCTCATTCATGGTTCTCGTTCCTGGCGCACGTTGACGCTCCAGATTGAAGACCAAAGCGGCTACCGATCAACCTGTATTTGCAGCGCTGCGTCAGTCGACAGCAGAAAGCGGCCGGGCGACCTCTTCAAGCGGCTTGCGCTCTGCGGCGACAGCGAAGAAGTACACAACAATCGCAGCGCCGATCATCAACGCGGCGCCGAACAGGTAACCGGCGAAAACCGCCTCGCGCGATCCGGTTTGAATGAGCGCGCCGAAGACAAGCGGCGCTGCGACGCCGCCCAAGCCCGTGCCTACCGCATAGAAGACGGCGATGGCCAGCGCGCGGACTTCCAAGGGAAAGGTTTCGCTGACGGTGAGATATGCGGAACTTGCAGCCGCTGACGCGAAGAAGAAGATTACAGTCCACGCCAAGGTCAGTTGGGTCGCCGTCACCACATCTTGCAGGAAAAGCCAGCCTGCGCCCACGAGCAGCACGCCTGACATCATGTAGGTGAACATGATCATGGGGCGGCGGCCAAGCGTGTCAAAGAAACGCCCGAGCAACAGCGGCCCGATGAAATTCCCCGCGGCAAAAGGCAGGATGTACCAGCCGACCGCCGACGCTTCGATATTATAGAAACGTGTGAGCACGAGCGCGTAGGTGAAGAAGATGGCGTTATAGAAAAACGCCTGCGCCGCCATCATCGACAAGCCAACAAACGCGCGCGTGCGATGCATCACGAAGAGCACGTGAAACACTTCTTTCAGCGGCGTATGGGTGCGTGCGTGCATCGCCACTTTGGGGCCTGTATAATCAGCCAAGCGATGGCCTTGCGCGCGGACGTCCCTCTCAATTCCCTCCACCACCTTGAGCCCTTCGGCGGCGCGGCCGTGCGTGACGAGCCAGCGCGGACTTTCCGGCAGCCACATCCGCATGAAGAGGATGATGATCGCCAGCGCCCCGCCAATAAAGAACGACGCGCGCCAGCCCATGCCAATCGACAGCAAGGTCGTGTCCAGCAACACGATAGCCAGTACCGCGCCAAGCGCCGCGCCGATCCAGAAACTGCCGTTGATGCCCAGATCAGTCCAGCCGCGATATCGCGCGGGAATCAGCTCTTGAATGGTTGAATTGATCGCAGCGTATTCGCCGCCAATGCCCGCCCCGGTTAGAAACCGGAACAGGCAGAACGACCACAAATTCCAGGAGAAGGCCGTGAGGCATGTGGCGGTGGCGTATACAGCCAGTGTGATGAAGAAGAGTTTCTTGCGCCCGAGCCGGTCAGTCAGCCAGCCAAAGAACAGCGCGCCGAACACGGCGCCCAGCAGATAGGCGGAGGACGCCAGACCGATCTGCGTTTCAGTGAACGCCATCGCCGGGTCTTCCTTTAGCGCCGCGGCGATGGAGCCTGCGATGGTCACCTCGAGACCATCCAGTATCCATGTCACGCCCAGCGCCACCACGACCATCGTATGGAAACGCGCCCACGGCAGCCGGTCGAGGCGGGCGGGCACGTCCGTGCGGATGATCGGGGCGCTGGAAGCTGGGTCCATAGGCGCGTAACTTCGGCGCAGCCTTTGCGTTCCGCCACTGCCGGGCCCGACGCAAAAAGGGCGGGATGCACCCGCCCTTCCCATAGTCAGATCAACCCCTGCTTATCTTGGCGCGTAAAGCTTGTCTTCCATGCGCGAAGGCACGCCTTCCCTGGCGAGTGTCTCGACGTATTCGTTGCGGATGTAGGGATCTTCAAGGTGATACGGCACAGCCTTGCCGCCCTTGTCGATGTCCATTGCCCATATGTCCGCCATTGCCTCGCCCGGCACGCCCGCGCGCAGCGCGTCGTGGTTGTTGGGGCCGAACCATGCGGTGAGACGCAGCGGGTCCTTCGAGATGCCGAAGTGCTGGTGATACCAGTCGCCGCTCATGGGCGCAGCGGAGACCAAGCCGATCGGCTCGTAATCCTGCCGGATCACCTTGTCGCCCTTGCCATCCGCCCACGGCGTCATGCCAAGGCCCTCCGGCCACGTGTAGGTGTAGCCCTTGCCCTTCACGCAGATGAGCACGGCCGAGGATGTGTGCTTGTGCGCCTTCGAATAGCGGCCGTTTTCGTGCTGGCCGATCCACAAATGGAAGCGCTGTCCGCCCATGTCGGGCTGGACGCGGCGATAGCCCGGCGAGCGCCTGTTATCCAGTGGCAGTTCGGTGTTGATGATGTCGGCCATGTAGTTCGTACGCTTCATGGCGAGGCCGCGCACCGGATCTGGCTCGATGTCGTCCTTCTGGATGAAGTAGTCGTTCTCGCCCGAGTAACGCTCGGTGAAGTTGAATGGGCAGTCGAAAACAAAGCGCAGATTGTCAACGAGGTTGATGATGTTAGGCGCCGACGTGCCGCACAGGATCAGCGCAGGCGAATTGCTGGCGTTGACGAAGCGGTGATAGGCGTTCAGCGGGATCGAGAACAGCGAGCCCTTCTGCCATTCGAATGTTTGCTTCTTCGTCTGGCCCTCGTTCCACACCTCGGTGGAGCCGCGACCGTCGATGATAAAGACCTGCTTCTCATAAACATGGCGCTCGATGTTAAGCGCGCCGCCCGAGGGAACCTCGACGACGTACATGCCCCATAGGCCTTCGGTGCCATAAAGCTGGATGTAGGTGCCCTTGCCGCCAAGGCGCTTCCAGGGCGTCATCGGCAAATCTTGCACCCGGTGGACGCCGATGCCGCGATAGCAAGGAACGCCTTCCGCTTGCATGAACCGATCATAGGGCATCGCCGCGCGGCTGAATTTGCCGGTGCCGGCGTTCTCGCCAGACTTTGGCTCGTGCCAATGTCCGCCTGCGTCATCATGGGGCATAGAAGACCTCCCGTTTTAGATTTTTTGCCTCTACCCGGACTAACGCCTTGTGAGGCATTGCTCAAGTGGAAGCGCGCTAGTTGTAAAGCTTACGGGCAAATTCGAGGGCGTCTGGCGACGTACTAAAGATGCCCTCAACGATCTTGGCGAGATCCTCGCCGGTGGTTGGATCGATGTCGAGGCTGGTCTTTTTAGCGAAGGCCAGGAACTCGGGGTCGGCAATGGCTGTATCGAAAGCGCGCCTTAACGTGGCGGTGCGGTCCGAAGGAATGCCAGTTGGGCCGACGAACGGCCGCGTCACCATGTCCGATAGGGTTAGAAATGTAATCGCCTCGGACATGCCCGCCGGCAAGGACGCCTCGTGGATGAGCGGGACGGAAGCAATCCGCTTGTCGTGCTGGCCGGCAAACTGCGTCAGCACATTCACGAAGCGGCGCTTGATCCAGTCCGGCCTCGTCACCTCCACAACGCCCCAGCCAGTGCACATGCCGTCCACTTCGCCTCGTTCCATCGCCAGAGCGATGTCGTTGGTCGATGGGTAGCCAGTCACCACCTGCACGTTGTCGCCAAAGATGTGCTTCAGGATCACGCCATAGATCGCGCCACTACCCTGCCCCGTTGCGCCGATGGACGCCTTTTTCGTTTTGAGGTCCTCAAGCTGCGTCAGCCCCGCGCCGGTGCGGAACATGCAGACCTTGGTGTCTGACGACATATTGCCGAGCCAGGTGAGCGAGGCGAAGTCCAGCTTCACCTTGCCGGGCTCAAGCGCCGACATTGCGATGAGCGTCGGGTTAAAGGCGCCGATGACGCTGCCATCGCGCGGCGCCGCGGTCGCCACATACCGAAGCGCCGTCAGGCTGCTGGCGCCGGGCATGTTACGAATTACGATCTGCGGCCCACCGGGCACGTGCTTGGCCAGAAAGGGTGCGAGAGCACGCGCATAGGTGTCGTAGCCGCCCCCTGTTCCGTAGCCCACCACGAGATCGATGCTCCGACCCTTGTAGAATCCGGACGCCACATCGTTTGCAGACGCCTGCGTCGCCAACGCGGTGGCAAAAGTCAGCACCGCCACCCGGGCAGACTTGCGGATCCACATACTCGCTTCCTCCCGCCCTGTTTCACGGATCATCGCACGGGCGTTGTTCTATGCAAGACATGTGATCGCTCATCGCCGGGCGCGCGTGCTATGTGACGCCTACCTGCAATGGAGTCTCGATGCCCAACACACACCTCCTTTGCGCAGATCGTTCCCTGATCATCTTCGGCGGGCCGTACAGCAATCTGGAGGCGACGCAGGCGCTGCTAGCGGAGGCCGCGCGGCGCGGGTTTGCGCCGGAGAACATCATCTGCACCGGCGATGTCGTGGCATACTGCGCGGACGCGCAAGCGACGCTCGATCTCGTCATGCGGTCGGGAGTTCATGTCCTGATGGGCAATTGCGAGGAGCAGCTTGCCGCCAACGCTGACGATTGCGGCTGCGGTTTTGAGTCAGGCACAGCCTGCGATCTGCTCAGCGCGACATGGTACGCCCATGCAGCCCGCCATGTGCGCAATGACCAGCGCGCGTGGATGAGCGCTCTGCCCCGTCGCGTTGATATTGAAATCGGCGGGCGGCGGCTTGCCGTCATTCACGGCGGCGTGGAGCGGATCGCGGATTATGTTTTCGCATCGACGCCGGACGTCGAAAAGGCACGCCAGATCGCGATAACAGGCGTCGATGGCGTCATCGGCGGTCATTGCGGGCTGCCGTTCACGCAAATCATTGATGGGCGGCTCTGGCAT
Organism: Hyphomicrobiales bacterium; assembly: GCA_031428455.1. Lineage (GTDB taxonomy): Bacteria > Pseudomonadota > Alphaproteobacteria > Rhizobiales > Beijerinckiaceae > Terripilifer. The sequence goes on from JANPPJ010000041.1 coordinate 18,568, forward strand.
AATGCGGGCTCCATCGGCATGCCTGCGAATGAGGGCTTACCGCGCGTGTGGTTCAGCGTGCTTTCGCCCCAACGGGGCGGCCTGCGCATCAGCCATCACTCGCTCGAATACGATTACGCCTCCGCCGCGGCCAAGATGCGTGCGGCAGGCTTGCCCGCAGGTTACGCGGACGCGCTGTCCAGCGGGCTCTGGCCAAGCCTGGATGTGCTGCCTGACGCTGAACGACGCGCTGCTGGCGCGCCGCTTGGTCTTGCCGACGTATTCTGGCCCGCCCCCTAGTTCCTGATCGTTTGCAGGAACAGTGCCGTCGGGATTTCGTAGCCAAGGCCCTTGGCCTTCACCAGTTCGTAAACGCGGCCAGCCACCGCATAAAACTGCGCGCCTTGCAGATTGCCGCGCTCGGACCACGTGATTTGCTCTGGCGAGATGCGGCCCGGCGTCTTGCCGCTCCAGATATCGGCCAGCGTTATGCGCTTCTCAGGCGCCATGACGCCGTGGGCCTTCTTGCCCAAGCGCCCATCGCCAAACTTGCGCGACACGGGACGCGCCTCCCAGGCGATGTACTCATCATCCAGCGCCAGCTCTGGCCTTCCCACTGGCGCAGGCGCATCGCCAAAGCGAAGATACACATCGGCGCGGCGGATCGTTTCCGGATCGGGCGTACCGCTGCCGCCAATGTTGACCACGTGCGCGCCCTGTTCGATCAGATGGCCGTTAAGCACAGGCACCGCTGAATCGGTGACCGCGGCGACAATGTCGGCGCCCTTGTAGATATCTTCAGGCCGGTCGCAGACCTGCACCTCGATGTTGTATTTGGCCGCCATTTCGGCGCCGAACGCCTCGCGGTTCACCTTCGTCGGGCTGTACACCTGCAATTTCTCGATGTTGCGCACGGCCATGAAGGACGCCATGTGGTCGCGCGCCATGCCTCCCGAGCCGAGCATGCCGACAACCTTTGCGTCCGGGCGCGCCATGTATTTCACGCCGATGCCGCCATCGCCCGCCACGCGCATGTGCTGCAAAAAGCCATCATTGATGAAAGCCAGCGGCTCGCCATTCTCGATGGACGTGAGGAAAATCAACCCGCAGAACAGGCCGGGCTGCGTGCAGTATTTTTCCTGCGTCACCACATCGCCGTTGCGCTCCTCATAGATGATGTCCGACTTCATGCGCACGGCGAAATAGCCGCCCGTGGAGCCGCCCTCCATGGAGCCAAACTGGTAATTGCGCCCCGGATTGCTGGTGGGGATGCGAATGTCGATGCGGGGACGGCACACCGCCTCGCCCAGGAATAGATTGCGGTAGGATTCTTCCAGCGCCGCAATCGTATCCTCAATGGTGAGGACTTTCGCCACGTCGTCGTTGTTGATGATGAGAGTCATCTGGCCGTCCTTTTCGTGAATGAGGAGCGTGCGATATCAGCCGCCCGCCTTTTCGATCTGATTGTATTTGTCGATGGTCCCCTTCGGCGTCTGAAGCGCCTCGCGCACGAGCGCAAGAATCGCTTCTCCGTCGATGGGACTGAGATCGTCGAACTTTATCTTGTCGAGCTCGGCGACGAAATCAGCATCTTTCATGGTATCCATGAAAGCTTGTTTCAAAGCCTTGGCTCTCTCGGCAGGAATGTCGGGCGGCGCAATGAACGGGCGGGACATCTGGAATGGCAGTTCGGCGAACCTTATCAAGGCCAACGTTTCCGCATCCGGCGCCAATTCACGGCCGGTGGGCACATCTGGCAAAAGCGGATGACGCGTGGCGCGGCCAAACTGGATGAGCGCGCGGACTTTCTTATTGTTCCACAAGTCCGCCTGCGTCGTCGTCAATGTGCTGATGCCAGTGACGACGCCATCGACCTCTCCGCTCTGCATGGCGAGGAAGATAGGCCCGGTGCCGCGATAGCCTTTCACGGCATCGAGATTGAGTTTCAACGCGTCCTTCGCAAGCATAGCGAAGACCTGGTTAGTGGACCCTGCGCCCACAGAGCCGATGATCGCTTTCGCGCCGCCCGCGCGCAGGTCGCTAGCTGACTTGGCGGCGTGGCCTGCATTGACGAGCAGCAGATAAGCGTCGCGCTCAAATGAGGCGACGCTGCCCAACCAGTTGAATTTCAGCGGATCAAAACGCGCCGCAAGTTCGCCGCGGATGGCCAGCTGTGCGCCCGTGCGATCAAGAGACGCGATAACCGATCCGTCTTTTTCCGCCGCGCCGAACATGTGGTTGGCGATGCCAATCGGCCCCGCCGAAGACATGTTGCGCACGACGATATTGGGCTGGCCGGGAATCTTGCGGCCTATATGCCGGGCCACAACGCGGGAGAGCGTATCGTTCAATCCCCCCGGCGCATAACCGACGAGAAGCTCAACGGTCTTGCCACGATAGAATTGCTCAGGAGCAACCTGCGATTGCGCGCTGGCCGGCGCAGCGCCTGCGGAAAGAACTGCAGCCAGGAAGAAAGCGCCAATGGAATGGCGTTCGCCAGAGCGCGCCCAACATGGGGTCATCGTTCACTCCCAATCATTGTTGACATTTTCGCCAACCGTTTCGCTGGCAATGTTAGGTCTCGTTCGTATCGGCTGCAAGTTGCCTTTCTTCCACGCGATGCGCCTCGCACGCGTCGCGTCGATTGAGATCAGTCGGCGCGAGCGTTACAGTGAGCGTCGTCGCGGGGGCGTTCATGTTGCAGTTGCAGTCGGCATTCGGAATTTTCGCGCTGCTGGCGCTTGCCTGGCTGTTGAGCGAGAACCGCAAAGCGGTGAATCTCAGTGCGGCGGCCAAGGGGTTGGCTGTGACGCTGGCGCTGGCCATCGCCTTCATGCTTTCGCCCTGGATGGCGAAGGCCGTGGCCTCACTCAACGCAGGCGTTGATTCGATTGCTTCCGCGACGCGTGCAGGGACGTCATTCGTCTTCGGTTTTCTAGGCGGAGGAGCCGCGCCCTACGAGATCACCAACCCGGCGGCGCAGTTCATCTTCGCGTTTCAGGCGTTGCCGGTTGTGCTTGTGGTCAGCGCCCTGACGACGCTTCTGTTCTATTGGGGCGTGTTGCAGCCGCTTATTGCTGGCTTTTCGTTGCTGCTCAACAGAACGATGGGCGTCAGCGGCCCCGTTGGACTTTCCACTGCGGCCAACATCTTTCTTGGCATGGTGGAGGCGCCGCTGTTCATCAAGCCTTATCTCAATCAGCTGACGCGCTCCGAGCTTTTCATGGTGATGACGGGGGGCATGGCGGGCATCGCGGGCACGGTTTTCGTGCTCTACGCATCGCTGCTGCGGCCTATCATACCAGAAGCAAGTGGGCATCTGCTCGTCGCCTCCGTGCTTGGCGCGCCAGCGGCGTTGTTGATTGCGCGCCTCATGGTGCCCGAAACTGAAGAGAGCAAGGCGCTGGACGCAGAGGTTCCTCGGGTCGCTGACAGTTCGATGGACGCCATCGTGCGCGGCACACAGTCGGGACTTGAACTGTATCTCTCCATTCTGGCGTCGATCATCGTGCTCGTGGCGCTCGTCTGGTTGGGCAATTCTTTGCTTGGCCTACTCCCCGATATTCTGGGCGGCGCGTTGTCGTTGCAGCGCATTCTGGGGTGGATCATGGCGCCCGTTGTGTGGCTGATGGGCGTGCCGTGGAGTGAAGCCGTCGCGGCGGGTCAGTTGATGGGCGTCAAGACCGTGCTCAACGAGATGCTCGCGTATCTCGAACTTGCCGCCACGCCGCGCGATGCGATGTCGGAGCGCACGCGGATCATCATGACTTACGCGCTCTGCGGCTTCGCCAATTTTGCGAGCCTTGGAATCATGATCACCGGCCTCAGCGCAATGGCCCCAGCGCGCCGCGCCGACATTATCTCGCTCGGCGGGAAGTCGCTCGTTGCAGGCACGTTGACGACGTGTCTGCTGGGGGCGATTGCGGGCGCGCTGCATTGAAACGGATAAGATGACGCGATGAGCGAACCTCTAGCTGCCCAAAAAAGCGAAGCGAACCCTAACCAGTCGCGCGTTCAGCTCATTCTATCGCTCGCGTTCAACGCCATCCCGCTCGCCGGCGTCACCTTCTGGGGCTGGAGCGCCTTCGAGCTGATCTTTCTTTACTGGCTGGAAAATGTCGTCATTGGCGTTCGGACGGCCTTGATGATGCTGCTCAGCGCACGCTTCAATGGTTTGATCGGCTCGCTGGCAACCACAGCGTTCTTCACCGTTCATTACGGGATTTTTTGCTACGGGCATGGCACGTTCGTCATGTTGATGTTCGGCAACGCCTCAGGGTCTGATCCCTTCGCAAATGCGCCGTTCGGTCCGGCCACCATGATCGGATTGTGGGCCATAATCGTCTGGCAGGCCGCGCTGCTTTTACTACACGTCGCCAGTGGCGATCGTGCGAGCGCAAGGGAGATGATGGGGGCGCCCTACCCGCGCATCATCGTTCTTCATCTGACGATTCTGGGCGGCGGCTTCCTGCTCATGTGGCTGAATTGGCCGCACGCCGGGGTGGTTATGCTCGCGATACTCAAGACCTTGCTGGACGCGGGTATCGCATTCTCCGGCGGAAAAATTGGGCGGGTTAAACCCGCCCCGCGCGCCGCCTAGCTCGCCGCCTAGCTCGCCGCTTTCACGCTCGCGTCCCTGATTGCGCGCCACACGCGGTCTGGTGTGCAGGGCATCGCCAGATTGCGCACGCCAAGCGGCGCGAGGGCGTCGTTGATCGCGTTCATCACGGCAGGCAATGCGCCCACGGTGCCGCACTCGCCTGCGCCCTTGACGCCAAGGGGATTGGTTTTGGTGGGCACGGGATTGCGGTCAATCTCGAAGAAACAGAAATTGTCCGCGCGGGGCATGGCGTAATCCATGAACGAGCCGGTCAGGACCTGGCCGTCCACGGGATCATAGATCACGCCTTCCATCAGCGCCTGCCCGGCGCCCTGTGCGATGCCGCCGTGCACCTGCCCGTCCACAAGCAGGGGATTGAGTTCGACGCCGACATCGTGGATCGCAGTGTAATTGACGATGTCCGTGACGCCGGTTTCAGGGTCGATTTCCACTTCGCAGACGTGGCATGAGTTTGGGATGTTGCCCACTTCTGGCGACCATGTGGCCGTCTCATAGAGGCCGATCTCGATATCCGGCGGCAGGGCGGCTGGGTTGAACGCCCGCTGCGCCACCTGCATCATCGTGACGGAGCGGTCCGTCCCCGCGACGCTGAAAACGCCGTTTTCCAGCGAGATGTCGGCAACGCTCGCCTCCAGCGCGTGGGCCGCGATGCGCTTGGCTTTCTCGATGACCTTGTCGACAGCCTTGTAGACGACCGTTCCACCAATGGTGGCCGTGCGCGCGGCGCCTGTGCCTGTGCCCCACGACAGCTTTTCTGTGTTGCCCTCGATGACACGGATGTTTTCCACATCAATGCCGAGCCGGTCAGAAACGATCTGCGTATAAATCGTCTCGTGGCTCTGGCCGCCTGCTGTGGACCCCACAAGGATGGTGACGCCGCCGCTGGGATCAAAACGCAATTCAGCCGCCTCGGGCGATGGCCCGGCGGAGGGATCGACCGTGCAGGACACGCCAACGCCGCGCAGCAGGCCGCGGGCACTGGACCTGGCCTTGCGCTGCTTGACGCCTGCGTAGTCGGCTTTCTTCAGCGCCTTTTCCAGCAAGGCGGGAAAGTCGCCGCAGTCATACACATCGCCCGTGGCAGTCTTGTAGGGCATCGCCTCGGGGCGGATGAGATTGCGGCGGCGGATTTCGGCAGGGTCCATGCCCATTTCGAGCGCGGCCATGTCCACCAGTCGCTCAACCACGTAGGCGCTCGGCGCCCCGCCCGGCGCGCGATAGTTCGACACCGGCAATGTGTTGGTGAGGACGGCTGCGCCTTCCGCAAACACGCTGGGGATTGCATAGGCACCGCACGCATCCTTGATGATGTTCAGAGTCGACAGGAAGCCCAGCATAGACACGTAAGCGCCCACATTGTTGCGCGAGGAAAAGTCGACGGCGAGAAACTTGCCGTCCTTGTCCACAGCGAGCGCCGCGTCGATTACCATGTCGCGGCCCTGGTCGTCCGAGATCAGCGCCTCGCTGCGTTCGGCGGTCCATTTTACCGGGCGCCCGACGCGGCGGGACGCCCACGCGCAGACAGGCACTTCGGGGTAAAGCCCGCCCTTCATGCCGTAGCTGCCGCCAACATCGCCAGCGATCAGCGTCATGTGATGTTCGGGCAGATCGTTGAATATGTATTTCGTCATCATAGAGCGCCACACGTAGGGGCGCTGGTGGCAGGCGTAGATCGTGTAATGCTCACGGCCCCCATCGTAATCCGCGTTGACCGCGCGCGTCTCCATTGTGCAGGCGGCAACGCGATTCACGATGAAGCGATCACGCACAACATGCGCTGCGGACTTGAAAATCGGGTCCGTGATGTCGCGCTTGCCTTTGGAGGCGTAGACCGGCTCGTTGTCCGGGCACTCTTCCCAGACTATTGGGGCGCCAGACAGGTTCGCCTGCTCGGTGGCCAGCACAATGGGCAGCACCTCGTATTCAACCTCAATGCGCTCGGCAGCGTCCATCGCCTCAATCAGAGATTCCGCAATGACCACCGCCACCTGCTGGCCGACGTGGCGCACGCGATCGCGCGTGAGGCCGGGGCGCGGCGGGCGATACATGGGCGAACCATCGCGCTTCTTGGCAGGCGAGGCGCCACGCACATGGCCGAGCCCGTCGGCCTCATAGTCGTCGCCCGTTAGAACAGCGAGCACGCCGGGCATCTGAAACGCCGCGCGCGTGTCCATGCTGACGATCTTCGCATGGGCGTGGGGCGAGCGCAGGAAGACGGCGTAAGTCTGATTGTCGAGCGTGACGTCATCGGTAAAGCGGCCCCTGCCCTGCAGAAGTCGCGGCGCTTCGACCTGACGGACCGGCTGACTGATCGAATAACGCGTCATCGCTTGCAAACCCCGCAGAACTGGAATGGCGATCAACCGCCACTGCGAAGATCAGGCGCCGCGCGGGCTCCCGTCAATGCTGGAGGAAATAATCGTCCGCATACGTGGGCGATTTCCCACTTTCTGCCCATCCTGAAAATGGGCATGTATCTGCGTGATAGGCAGTGGCGGTACGCGTATCCCTGTTGGGGATCCCGGGTGAGGACATACCGAACATCAGCTGATCTTCTGCTTGCCGAAATCAGCGAGTTCTGGCGCGCCGCAGGCATGGCCTCATCACCGGCGCCATAAAGCTGCACAACGGCGGCGGCTTCGAATCAGCTTGAGCGCCTAGCGCCCAACCCCGCTGTCACTGTCAGCGTCTGAGATCAGGCGCACCTCGCCTGTGGCGGGCGTGCGGATGGAAGCGCAGACCTTGCGCATCATCGTGAAGCACAGTTCACGCACCCGCTCGTCGCTGGCCGCGCTTGTGACTTCGGCGAGGCGGCAAAAGGCTAATGTGCGTTGCGCGACGACGTCCTGGAAGTCTGCAAAAAATTCAACGTCGTCGTTGTTATCATTCGTCATCTAAATTCACCGTGTTTGCTGGCGCGCCCCTCCAGGAAGAAGCGCATCGGCGCAGGTATGACGCCCGGTTGTCGGCTCAGTTCCGCAAGTCTATCACAGCCAGCTTTACGAAGGGGGCACGATGCGCCATCTTCCCCATATAATGCCAAAACGTCCGATGCATAAGCTTGCGCTTGCCGCTCTGGGCATCTCGGGCGCTTTTCTAGGCTTTTTCGCAGGCAAAACCCCTGTTTCTGCGTGGGATATAGGCGGCTCGGGGCCGATGCGCATCCCTTCAATCGAAGAATTATCTCGCCCCCAGGCGCCCCGGGTGGCGATCACGCCGCAAACCGACGCGGACGCTGGACCCCTTAGTCCGTTCCTTAATGATTCGACCCTGCGACGGGGCGATATCGTTGTCACGCCCGACGGAGCCCAGACCTATCGTGGGGGCGGCTCGTTCACACACCGGCGTGAGGATTTCTCCCCTCTCGATATGCCGGAAGCGGCGCCGCAACCGGGCCGTCCGCACTGACGCGCCAGCGCTACAGCGCCCTGCGCAACCGCGCCGCCTGTCCCGCATATCGCTCGACCGTTCTCTTGCTGCTTGCAGTCCAGATCAGGAAGCAGTCCTCCTCGTGCACAAGCGCGCTGCAACTCCAGCACAGTCCACGTTCGATCTCGTGGTTGCGCTTGGGGTCGTAGGTGACGATGACATGGTTGACCGCGTCACAACCCGCGCAGGTTGCGCTGAAATAGCGGTCTTTCAGTTCCTCACGCTTTGGTGGCGGGTGGTTGCCCATCGCGTCGACCCTCCTGAGTAGTCAGCATCAAGCCTTATCGTGACCTGAGCCTTGCGGCTTTATCGCGGCCTCAGCCATGGAACTCCCAGCGCAACCTAAGGGTTCGATCTCCAGATCAAAGGAGAGACGAATGGCACCGGAACCCACCAGCGACCATGCCGGCCACAACCACCGCGCACACGAAGGCGCGGAGAAACTTTACGCGCTGGTTGATGACATTCGCATCTGCATGTTGACGACGAGCGACGAACAGGGCCGGCTTTTTAGCCGCCCGATGTACGCGCTTGAGCCAGACGCCTCAGGCGACATCCTCTTTTTCACGAAGATCTCGTCGCCGAAGATGGGCGAGGTGAGGCACGACTCGCACGTCAATCTCGCGTTTTCCCATCCGGGAAAGCAACACTATGTCTCGGTGTCCGGCCGCGCGCAGATTGTGCGCGATCGACAGGCCATTATCGAAAAATGGTCCGAGCCGATGCGCACATGGTTTCCCGAAGGCAGCGACGACCCCGAACTCACGCTGCTTCGGGTACACCCGGAAAGCGGGGAGTATTGGGACAGTCCATCTGGCGCCGTGATGTATCTCTACGGCTATGCAAAAGCCGTACTCACCGGTGAACCGCCGAACGAGTTGGGCGAGACGGGTAAAGTGAATCTGCGCTAGGCGGCGCATGTGGCCATTGTGCTTAACGATGCGCGCTTCTAATCTGCGGCATGGTTTGCAGTAGACGGGAGCGCGCGAGTACCCATGACAGATCATCGTCGCCTAGCAGGACGCGTTGCGCTCATCACGGGGGGCGGCGGTGAGATTGGGTCCGCCATCGCCAGGCGCATGGCGCGCGAGGGCGCGTCCATCGTTGTGGGTGATCTTGATCCCGCCAAGTCCGAGGCGACGGCCAAGGCCATTTGCGCCGAGGGCGGCGCGGCAATTTCTGTCGGCATTGATGTACGGCTGGAGGACAGCGCCCAAGCGGCTGTTCACGCTACAATCGCCGCGTTCGGCAAATTGACAATACTTGTGAACGTGGCGGCGGCAGTGACGCCAGACGGCAATGCGGAAACTTTGTCGCTGGAGCTGTGGGAGAACGCGATCCGCGTCAA
>JANPPJ010000042.1:0-6014 GCA_031428455.1 Hyphomicrobiales bacterium
CGCGCTCAAGGACGCCGAGGTCTTCTCCCTCGACATGGGCGCGCTGCTCGCGGGCACGCGCTACCGCGGCGACTTCGAGAACCGCCTCAAGGCGGTCGTGAAGGCGCTCGAGCTGAAAGAGAACTCGATCCTGTTCATCGACGAGATCCACACGATCGTCGGCGCCGGCGCGACGTCGGGTGGCTCGATGGACGCCAGCAACCTGCTCAAGCCCGGCCTGCAGTCGGGCAAGCTCCGCTGCATGGGCTCGACGACCTACAAGGAGTTCCGCCAGTACTTCGAGAAAGATCGCGCGCTGGTGCGTCGCTTCCAGAAGATCGACGTTAATGAGCCATCCGTGCCGGACGCCATCGAAATAGTGAAGGGCCTGAAGCCCTATTTCGAGGAGTTCCACAAGGTCCGCTACACCAACGAAGCCGTCAAGGCGGCGGTGGAGTTGTCCGCGCGTTACATCCATGACCGCAAGCTTCCCGACAAGGCGATCGACGTGATCGACGAGACGGGCGCGAGCCAGATGCTTGTGCCCGAGGCCAAGCGCAAGAAGACGATTGGCGTGAAGGAGATCGAAGCCATCATCGCGACGATGGCTCGCATTCCGGCCAAGACCGTCTCTAAGGACGACGCGGAAGTCCTGCAGTATCTCGAAGATACGTTGCGCCGCGTGGTCTATGGTCAGGAGAAGGCGTTGTCCGCCTTGTCATCCGCGATCAAACTTGCGCGTGCGGGCCTTCGTGACGGCGAAAAGCCAATTGGCGCCTATCTGTTCTCCGGCCCAACCGGCGTCGGCAAGACCGAAGTTGCGCGCCAGCTTTCCAAGGCGCTGGGCGTTGAGCTCGTGCGCTTCGACATGTCGGAATACATGGAGCGGCACACGATCTCGCGCCTTATCGGCGCGCCTCCTGGCTACGTCGGCTTCGATCAGGGCGGCCTCCTGACCGACGCCATCGATCAGCATCCGCACTGCGTGCTGCTGCTGGACGAAATAGAGAAGGCGCATCCCGATCTCTACAACATCCTGTTGCAGATCATGGATCACGGCAAGCTGACCGATCACAACGGCAAGCAGATCGACTTCCGCAACGTGATCCTCATCATGACCACGAACGCAGGCGCCGCCGACATGGCCAAGCCCGCATTCGGCTTTGCCAAAACAAAGCGCGAGGGCGAAGACATCGAAGCAATCAACCGCTTGTTCGCGCCGGAATTCCGCAACCGTCTCGACTCGGTCGTGCAATTCGGTCACCTGCCGGTGGAAGTCATCCGCCAGGTTGTCGATAAGTTCATCGCGCAGCTCGAAGTCCAGCTTGGCGACCGCAACGTGACGATTGAATTGTCCGACGAAGCGCGTTCGTGGCTGGTCGAGAATGGCTACGATGAGATGATGGGCGCCCGTCCCATGGCGCGCGTGATCCAGCTGTACATCAAGACGCCGCTTGCCGATGAGGTGCTCTTCGGCAAACTCAAGAACGGCGGCACTGTTCGCGTGGTCGTCGCCGACGAGAACGGCAAGAAGAAGCTGGCGTTCATGTATCCGGAGGGGCCAGCTTTGCCCAGGCCGGACAAGGAAGTCGTTGAGGCTCGCAAGAAGCGCAAGCCGAAGGAAGAGCCGGAAGTGCGCCGGGCGCGCGCCGCCAAAACCGGCGACAAGCCAGCGCCGGAAAAGTCTGGCAAGCCTGACGGTGAAGGCGGTCCGCGCGGCGGGGGCATCGTCCCGCAGGTTCCGTTGAAGAGCTGACGCTGACGTTTTATGAAACAGATGGCCGGGTTCGCCCGGCCATTTTCTTTTACGCGCGACGTCTTCGCGTTTTCCTGCATCCCGTGATTGGTTTAAGGACGGGGCGGGGGTGAACCGTGAGCGAACCGAAGCCCATCGCGAGCAACACACAGAAACCATCGCGGCACATCTCCTCGTGGGGATGGTTTGGCCGGGGGTTTCGCCACGCCGCGCGCTTGCCGATGTTCGTCATGGCGCTGACGTTTCTGGGCGTTGGTTCGCTCGCCTATGAAGCGAACGTCTCGCTGGGCTTTGCGCTGGCATCGACGTTTCTTATTTGGGCCGGTCCCGCGCAGGTCATCTTCTTTGGCGCGGTAATTCAGGGCTTGCCGCTGCCAGCCATTGCGCTGTCTGTTTCGCTCTCGTCTGTGCGGCTGTTGCCAATGTGCGTGTCGCTGATGCCGTTTTTGCGGCGGCGCGATCAGGGCTTGGGCCTCTCGCTCTACACGGCGCATCTGATCGCGGTGACGGGATGGGTCGAGTCGATCCGCCGCCTGCCGGATATGCCCGAGGCCTCGCGCCTGCCGTGGTTCATGGGCCTAGTTCACGGGCTGGTCTTCGCAGCAGCCATCTCGACCGTTGCCGGTTACTGGCTGGCCGCCGAAGTGCCCCGCGCGATTGCCGCTGGCTTGCTGTTTGTGACGCCTATCTATTTCACCGCCGCGCTGGTGCGCAATGTGCGCGAGCCTGTCGATGGCATGGCGCTGGCCTTCGGCTTTGTACTGTCGCCACTCTTGAAGCCTTTTGTAACCGCGGGCCTTGATCTGCTCGCCGTCGGCCTCATTGGCGGCACAGCGGCCTTCATTGGCCAACGCTGGCTCAATGCGCGGCGCCCGGGGGGCCTCTCGTGATGCAGCTTGATCAATGGAGCGGCGGCCTCTGGCCCTATGTGGCGCTGGTGCTTTTCGGCTTCTTGCCCAGCGAGGTCTGGCGCATGTTGTCAGTCTTCATCGGTCGCAAGATTGATGAGGCCTCGCCGCTGCTAGAATGGGTGCGCGCGGTTTCGACTGCTTTGCTCGCGGGAGTGGTCGCCCACATAATTCTCACGCCCCCCGGCGCGCTTGCCGCTGTGCCGCTTTTTGCGCGCCTGGGCGCCCTGGCGTTTGGGCTCGGCGTTTACGCCATCACCGGCAAATCGGTGATCGGCGCCGTGGTCGCGGGTGAAGCCGCGATCATCTTTTTCGCGTGGTGGTTTTCTCCCTAAAGCGTTTTCGAGCGAAGTGGAAACCGGTTCGCGTGTAGAAAACGCGTCAAATCATAAACGCTCTGATCAGAAGGCGGCGCGGATCCGCGCGACGTGCTCCTTTAGCACCCTCTGCTTCTCGATGCGGTCGCCATGACGGCCCAGCATCGTTCCGCCCCAGCGCGGTAGAACGTGAAAATGCAGATGAAACACGGTCTGCCCGCCAGCGGCGCCGTTGTATTGGCGCAGGTTAAGCCCCTCCGCTTCCATCGCTTTCTTGACGGCGACAGCGACAGTCTGGACGCGCGTCATGAACGGCCCCCAGGCGTTCTCCGGCATGTCCTCGATGCCGCGCACAGCCAGTTTCGGGATGACGAGAGTATGCCCCGGCGTCTGCGGCATGATGTCGAGAAACGCGAGCGCCACGTCGTCCTCGAAAACCCGGTGAGCGGGAATTTCATCGCGCAGGATTTTCGCGAAGATGTTGTCGGTCGCGTACGGTTCTGAAGTCGGCATGTGAAGGCCCATCTGTTCCAGAGCGACTACAAGTCGAGGCGAGCCGTTTCGTCAACCCGTATAGCCGCACGAATTCCACGCCTGCGCACGGGCTTCATCGTTGGCGCTCAGTCTGGTGTGCTGCTAACAGGCTGAATCATAGATATAAATGGCGATGAAACCTTTATCGAGGCCTAACGATTGCTTAAGTCTCCGATGACACGCTTTGCGCGTATGTAGGAGCAACGGAGATTGCAAAATGGCGGCGAGCGAATTCGTAAAGATGCTCTCGGGCTATGGTCTCACGACTGCCAACATCCTCTACCGGATGCCCGATCACCCGACGATTTTGCAAAACTACATCTGGCAGGATTACGATCTGCACCCGCATTTTCCCGAGTTGCGAAGGTTTCTTGACTTCTGGACGAGCAAACTCGAAGGCCCGCTTCACTCCATCGTGGTCGCGCACGCCAGACTCATCAAGCCGGCGGAAGTGAAGATGGTGGGGGAGGAATTTCGGCTGAACTAAAGCGTTTTCAAGCGAAGTCGACGCCGGTTCGCGTAAAGAAAACGCGTCAACGGAAACTGGCTACTCGCTCTCCTCGCGCGAAAGATCGCGGCGGAACGGGACGTGTTCACCGTACACTTCAATCGCGTCTGAAATCGCTTCGCGCTCCTGCCGCAGGAAGTCCGACACCGCCCGCGCAAATCGCTTGTCGGCCAAGAAGTGCGAGGACCATGTGGTCACCGGCGCATAACCGCGCGCCAGTTTGTGTTCGCCCTGCGCCCCAGCCTCAACCCGCGACAGGCCGCGCGAAATCGCGAACTCGATGGCCTGATAGTAACAAACTTCAAAATGCAAAAAGGGATGATTCTCCACCGCGCCCCAGTTGCGGCCATACAGAGCATCGTCGCCAATGAAATTGATCGCGCCAGCGATCCACCTGCCGTTGCGTCTGGCCATCACGAGCAGAATGCGCTCGGCCATGTTGGCGCCGATGTCGCTGAAGATGGCGCGCGTCAGATAAGGCTGTCCCCATTTGCGATTGCCCGTGTCTACGTAGAAGTGGAAGAAAGCGTCCCAGTGCTCTTCCGTAATGTCAGCGCCGGTGAGGCGATGGATCTCGATGTCGCTGGCCAGTGCATCGCGGCGTTCGCGCTTCACCACCTTGCGCTTGCGCGAGGCCAGATCGGCGAGAAAATCATCGAACGTCCTGTAGCCGCGATTGAAGAAGTGAAACTGTTTGCCGGTGCGCGAGAGAAACTCCGCCTCTTCCAGCGCGTCGCATTCGCTCTTCAGCGGGAAGGCGATGTGGATGGACGACGCGCCGGTTTTCGCGCGCACCGCTTTGAGTCCCGCGATCAGCGCCGCGCGGGCGTTGTCTGCTCCTTCGCCCGGTCGTACGAGAAGCCTGCGACCCTGAGCGGGCGTAAATGGGGCGCTGACCTGCATCTTGGGATAATAGCGCCCGCCAGCGCGTTCATAGGCGTCCGCCCATGCGTAATCGAAGACGTATTCGCCCATCGAATGTGTTTTCATGTAGCAGGGCGCGCACGCGACAAGCGCGCCAGCGTCATCTTCCACCAGCACATGCAAGGGAGACCAGCCGGTGCGCGCTGTCGCTGATCCAGATGTCTCGCACGCGTTGAGGAATGCGTGGGACATGAAGGGATTGAAGCGCTCCTTCTGCGCTTCGTCCGCTGGATCGTTCGCGACGTCGCGCGGATTGGCGCACGCGTCCCATGCGGCCGCGTCCACATCCGCAAGCGCTTTCGCGATGCGGATTGTGTAGGCGGTTTCGCGGGTGTCAGATGATGCGGTCACGCGACAAGATTAGCGCGCGGCGCGGCTCCGGCAAGCGTTGATCGCTCGCAATGCGCATCATAGCGCGCCTGATGCGACCTTCGGGAGGCGGCGGAATGCGGCGGACGCGCCAAGCCCCGTGGCCGCGAGCCCGACGCCCATCAGCATGATGGCGCCGCGTGGGCCAAGCGCGCCGATAGCCAGCGTCCAGAGCACGGGCCCCGCCGTCTGCCCCAGATAGAAAAAGCCTGCGTGCATGGCAAAGCATGACGAGCGCGAGCTTGGATCAATGTCCGCGACCTCGGCCTGAACGGAATTGTGGATCATGAAAAAGCCGATGCCCACCACGCAGAAGAACGCCGCTTCCGCCAGCCAGTGAACATTGCTGGAATACGCAAAGAAGCCCGCGCAGCCGACAAGCCCGCCCAACGCCATGAGAGAAGGGCGCGTGGCGATTCGCAAGAAAAGTGGCAGGGAAAGAGAGACAGCCAGTGCGCCGACCGCCATGCCACCGATGATGATGCCAGCCTCGCGCGCGCCGCCCGCGTTTTGCATCTGCAGCACCGGCGCAACGAACGGCAGAAATCCGAACACCAGCCCGCCCGTCGCAAACACTGTAGCGTAGCAGGCCCAGGAGCGCGGATTGCGGAAGATTCGGCCATAGATCGCCATTGCGGTGTGCAGGCCGAATTGGCCCTTGCCGGGCGCATCCTTCGGCTCGCCCGGCAGCAGCTGGGTCGCGGCGATGGCCGCGACCA
>JANPPJ010000043.1:0-1858 GCA_031428455.1 Hyphomicrobiales bacterium
AGGGCCGCCCCTTCCCGGAGCGGCCATATTGAGGGCGATTTAGGCCCGCGAGGGCCGAAGGGCAAGCGGCAACTGGCGGCCGCGCTAAAGTCGCAAAGGTCATTAAAGTCGCAAAAGTCATGGGGACGACGACCAAATTGGTCATCCTGCGCAAATCATCGCGACAACATCAAGAAACGGAACCAGCGATCGGAAAGAGCTGGTCTAATTTATAATCTGTTTGGTTGGTTTTGTCAATGGTCAATTGAGCATCAACACGATCTTGCCGAGATGCTCGCATGATTCCATCGATCCGCGCTGGAAGGCGGCCGGCCGACCACTGGCCCTTTTGCCGTATCGCTAACCCCAATAATCCAGCGCAGGCAACGCTGATGTTCAGTCGACAAAAGACGCCTTCACAACCGAGCGTGCCGCGCCATGTTGGCGGCCGTCGCCGCTATCCCAGCCCTTATGTTCGGATTTGCGTGGCGTGAGGATCGCCGACAGCCATCATTTGCGCGCGCGCGTCGTTGCCGAAATGCATATGCGGCGGATGCCGCCGCTGGTCGCGCCGGTCACGATGACCCAGACGGTTCGCTTGCTCACGTTGGCAGAACGCGACGCCGAACTTGCGCACTTGGAAACGCTAGCGACGATTGTTCCCGATGCCCTCACCATCAGACATCGCGACGTCGCCGGGCGTTCGGAGGGTGGCGTGGAGATTTTGTGGGAACGGCATAGCGAGGCCACGACCGCGACGGTCATCTCGCCCGCAGACCCGCACGCGCCATTTACCCACTGCCCCGCCGCCGACCGCGCACTCCAGTGGTTGGAGACGGCACCTGGAGGCGTGATACGGGCGGCGCGGATCGCCATCGTGAGTGACGAGGCTGCAGCAGAAGCAATTGTGCCGACGTTGGGCTTCGCGATGGCGGAGTTGGTGAGCTGTCGTTTGGGAACTGCGCGCCTGTGGTCCGACTTTCATATTCACGAGGACGGCTATGGTCGCCTGCTCGTCGCGGCTGGCGACGTCGCCCCCACCGATCTCGGCCGGCTTGTCCAGCGCATTCAAGAATTGGGCAATTATCGCAACTTGGCGTTGCTCGGCCTGCCGTTGGTGCAGAGCGAGAGCGAAAAGCTCCTGGATCTCGAAAGCGCGCTGGCGCAAATCGTCGGGCAAATGGGCGACGATGCCGACGATGCGGCTCTGCTTGACGAATTGTGCGTCCTTTCGGCTCAGGTCGCAGCGATAACCACCGCCACCGGCTTCCGACTTAGCGCGACTGCCGCCTACGCTGAGATCGCGCACGACCGGCTCTCTTCGCTTGATTGCGCCGACATTGATGGTTTTCAATCGCTCGCGGAGTTCACCGACCGCCGGCTACTTCCAGCAGTGCGAACTTGCGCCTCGTTCGTGCAGCGGCTTGAGACACTATCGATCCGGATCGAACGCGCCACTTCGTTGCTGCGCACGCGCGTCGATCTCGCCATGCAGGCCCAAAACGTCGAGTTGCTTCGATCGATGGACGCCAGTGCTGCGCGTCAACTTAGTCTTCAGCGTGTGGTCGAAGGCCTGTCGGCGGTCGCAGCCAGCTACTACACGCTTGGCCTGCTCGGCTACTTCTTCCCCTTATTATCCAATTGGCTGGGCATATCCGAACATTTGATAGCGGCCTTCACTGTGCTCCCCGTGTTTGTGCTGATCGTAGCGTTCCTCCGCTGGCGTTCGCGCGGCGTCATCGATCAATGAAACGAACGTCAGCAAATAAAGGCCACGCGGTTGCCGTTTGCCCATTCCAAGATATCCGTGACTATCAACGCCACGAGAAATCACGTCGTTACCTTCAGCACAATCTTCCCAACGTGCTCGCCCGATTCC
>JANPPJ010000044.1:0-34813 GCA_031428455.1 Hyphomicrobiales bacterium
GAAGGCCGACCATCCACGAAGAGCCAAGGACTGAAGTGTTTGCCTGTCGTGGGTGGTCGGCCTTCGCCGACCACGACGCCGGTGAGCAGACATTTTCCTTATGCGCCATTCTGGCGTCTCCTCAATTCAGCTCTTCTGATGATAAACCCGCGCAGCCTCATCCGCGCTGACGTAGCCTTCAGCGATATCGCGTTTCACGGCCTCTGCATCACGAGACTTCGCGTCGCCAAGGCCGCCGCCGCCCGCTGTTTGCAGGCGGAACTTATCGCCCTTCTTCATTTCAAAACGTCCCGATGAGGGCGTGTCATATTGCTCGGGCGTGTCCAGCTTGATCGTGAACTTTGCGCCCGATCCTTCAGCGCCGCCGTCAAGGCCCTTAGGCGGATGCTTGCTCTTGTCATAGCGGCGCACGATGGTTGCGTCTTCAAGCAATTCGTACTCGCGCACCATGCTGAGGCCGCCGCGCCACTGGCCCGCGCCGCCCGTGTCCGGCAGCAGATCAAAACGATTGATGCGGCAGGGATACTCGGACTCGAGAATCTCAATAGGCGTGATGTGTAGATTGCTCAGGTGGCACGCCGTACCAGACGCGCCATCGTAGTTGGCGCCTGCGCCATAGGCGGAACCGAGAATTTCATACTGCATGTTCGACTGACCGGGTCTTCCCTTCGCCCAGAAGATGCCGAGCGCGCTTGATGAACCCGCGCTGGCGGCAGCGCGCGCCGGGTTGAACTTCGCCATGGCTTCAAGCAACACGTCAACGAGCTTGAGATTCACCTGCTGATAATTTGACACGGCCGCAGGCGCGGATGCGTTGGTGATCGTCCTTGGCGCAAAGACGAAATCGACTGCATCGCCCATGCCGTCGTTGAAGTGCAGCGTCGGCTCCAGCGAGCCGAGCAGCGCATAGAAGACGCAAGCCTCAACCATTGAAGGCCGTAGGTTCACGGGACCGCGCGCCTGTGGATCGCTGTTGGAAAAATCAAAGCGCGCGCGACCGTTCTTGATGCGAATGGTGACGGCGAGCTTGATCGGCTTTGTTGGATCGACGCCGTCGTGATCGATATAGCCTTCAGCGGAAGACTCGCCATCGGGCAGCTTCTCGATGCAGGCGCGCAAGTCTGCGGCGGCGCCATCGAGAATCGCCTTGAACGCGTCCATCAACGTTTGCGCGCCAAAGCGGACGCACAAATCCTGCACGCGCTGCGCGCCATTGTGGGTGACTGCAATCTGCGCAGTGACGTCGCCGCGCACCAGATCGGGCTGCCGGGTGTTGGCGAGGATGAGACGCTCCATGTCGGGAAGAAGCTTGCCCGCCTTCCAGATGCGCACGGGCGGCAGCAGCATGCCCTCCTGGAAAATCTCCGTCGCGTTGGCGGACGTCGAGCCAGGAATCGTGCCGCCCACATCCGCCTTGTGCGCGATGGAGCCAGTGAACGCGACAATCCTGCCATCGGCGAACACCGGCGACACGAAGGCCATGTCGGAGACATGCGGCAAGCCGCCTTCATAGGGATGATTGCAGACGAACACATCGCCCTCAGCAATTTCGTCGCCGTAAAGTTCAATGATGCGGCCCACGAGATGGCGATAAACCGGCGCGTGAAAGAACATCGGCGGCGCAACGATGAGACGGCCCGTCTTGTCGAGCACGACACAGGAGAAGTCGCGGGACTCGCGGATGATCGTCGAATAGCCGGAGCGATAGAAATGATAGTGCATTTCATCGACGAGGCTGGCGATCTTGTTGCGCAGGATCTGAACTGTAATCGCGTCCATGTCAGGCTCCCGCGCGTTCGAGAACGAGGTTGCGATAATCATCGACCACGGCGCTCCAGCCCGATGGCACGATGGTCGTTGCGTCGAATTGCTCAACAATGCAGGGGCCGTCTATGCGCACGCCGATGTCGAGTCCGTCGCGTTCATAGACCGTCGCATCGACAGGCGCCTTGGGGTCGAAAAACACCCGGCGCACGCCCTTGCGCGCATCAGATACTGCTCTGGGCGTTGCAGGCGCCGCCTCGCTGCGCGGCGTGTACTTGGGCACGGCAACGCGAACGCGAACGCGATAGCTGACGACTTCCACAGGGCGGTCGCTGGCCGCGTGGCCATGGACCTTGGCGTGGCGTTCATCGAAGCGCGCCCGCGCGGCCGTGATGGAGTCTTCGGTCAACGCGCCGCTGTAGAGGCCGTCGAGTGGCGTGCGCAGTTCATAGCCCTGGCCTGTGTATCGCAGATCGAGTTCACGCAGGAAGATGGCGTCGGCCGGGCTCATGCCTTCGGCCTTCAGCTCCTCGCGGGCGCGATCTTCCAGCAAACGATAAATCTCTTCTGCGTGGGCGGGTGTGACCTCTGCAAGCGGTCGAAGCTCGGAGCGGATGTAATCGTGCACGACGTCGGTGCACAAAAGGCCCAGCGCCGAGAACGCGCCGGGGCGCGGCGGCACGAGAATGCGCTGCATGTTGAGTTCGTCTGCAACGGCAGCCGCATGCACGGCGCCCGCGCCGCCAAACGGCAACAGCGTGAAGGAGGTGAGATCGACGCCGCGCTTGGCGGCGAACACGCGCACTTCGTCGGCCATGCGCATGTCAACGATGCGGCGGATGCCCGCCGCCGCCGAGATGGCGTCAAGGCCCAGAGGCCTGGCGACATGCTCTTCCAGCGCGCGGCGCGAAGCATCGACATCAAGCTTCTGCGCGCCGCCAAGAAAGTAATCCGGGTTCAGGTAGCCGCACACAACGTCCGCGTCCGTCACCGTGGGGCGCGTTCCGCCACGCCCATAACAGGCGGGGCCGGGATCGGCGCCCGCGCTTTGCGGTCCAACGACGAGAAAGCCGCCGCGATCAACGGCCGCGATGGAGCCCCCACCGGCGGAGATCGTGGTCATGTCGAGCGCAGGCACGTCGATCTGCCGCCGCGCGATGACGCTTTCCGTCGTCTCAAGCGGCGCGCCGCCTTCGATAAAGGCGATGTCGGCGCTCGTGCCGCCCATGTCGAGCGTGACGAGGCCGCGCCGTGCGTAGTCGCCCGACAGGAGCGCGCTCGCTTGTGCGCCGCCGGCGGGGCCGGAGAACAGCGTATGCACGGTGCGCCCGCCCGCCACCGTGGCGGTGAAGGGCATGACGCCGCCATTCGACTGCATGAGGAAGCGGCGCTGCGTGCTGACGCCAGCTTCATCGAGCCCCTTGGACAGATGATCGATGTAGCGAACGAGAACGGGCTCGAGATAGGCGTTGAGCAGCGTGGTGGACATGCGCGGCCATTCTCGCAGTCGCGGCAGCACCTCGCTGGAGATCGACACGTAAAGATCGGGCGCTTCTTCAAGCGCGATGCGCCGCGTCTCTTCCTCGTGCGCGGGGTTCATGAACGAGAAGAGATAGCAGACGGCGAGCGAGGCGACGCCCTGCGCTTTCAATTCACGCACGGCCTGCCGCACGGCGTCGCGATCGAGCGGCGTGACGATTGCGCCTTGATAGTCGCTGCGTTCAGGAATCTCGCGCGTCAGGCTTTGGGGCGCGATGGGCTCGGGCTTGGCATAGTAATAGTCGAACAGATTGCCATCGCGCGCCTGCGCCTGCACTTCCTGAATGGCCCGAAACCCCTTGGTGACGAGAAGGCCCACCTTTGCGCCGCGCATTTCGAGCAGCGCGTTGGTGGTGATGGTTGTGCCGTGGGCGAAGAAGTCGATTGCGTCCGGGGCGATGCCGCGCGCGACGAAACGGGCCACGCCGTTGAGAACGCCAAGAGCAGGATTACGCGGTGTGCTCGATACTTTCTCGACGAGCAATTCACCTGTTTCCGGATCAAGGAGCACGAGATCAGTATGGGTTCCGCCGACATCGACTCCGAGACGGTAACGCGCTTGTGCAATCGCCATGGCGCTTCACTTCTCCCTGTATGGTTTTGGCCCGCAAAGGCGCGGCGGTGTCGTAACACCCCGCGCTGAAACCGTCCATGCGAACAGGTTAGGCCTGCCATGACAGCACGCGCCATCCGGCGCGCGCCGCGACTTATTCCTGGAACGCGACTTGGCGCGTGCGGCGGAAAGACGGCAGGACGATCATCAACACCAGCGCGAGAGACATCAGCAGAAGCGTGACAGAGATCGGCCGCTGCACGAAGATCAGCGGGTCGCCAAAAGACAGGATCATCGAGCGGCGCAGGTTTTCTTCCATCAGCGGGCCAAGCACAAAGCCAAGCAGGAAAGGCGCGCCTTCACATCCAAGCTTGCCGAACGCATAACCAAGTACGGCGAAGCCGGCCATCATCATGACAAGGAACGTGCTGGAGCTGATGGCATAGGCGCCAACGCAGCACAGGATGACGATGCATGGGAACAGCAAGCGATACGGCACGCGCAGCAAGGTCACCCAAAAGCCAATAAGCGGCAGGTTGATGATGACCAGCATCGCGTTGCCAATCCACATTGAGGCAATCATGCCCCAGAAGAGTTGTGGCCGCTCTGTGATGAGCGCCGTGCCAGGCGCGATGCCCTGGATCATCATGGCGCCGACCATAATGGCCATCACCGGGGTTGAGGGGATGCCCAGAGTGAGAAGCGGAATGAACGAGGTCTGCGCGCCAGCGTTGTTCGCGGATTCAGGCCCGGCGACGCCCTCGATGGCGCCTTTGCCGAATTGAGCGCGGGATCGCGAAATCTTTTTCTCAAGCGTGTACGAGGAGAACGAGGCCAGCACAGCGCCGCCGCCGGGCAGGATGCCGAGGAAAGAGCCCAAAGCCGTTCCGCGCAAGACGGCTGGGACGGCCAGGAGCGCCTCCTTGCGCGTCGGCCAAAGGCTTCCGACCGCTTGCGTCTGGCTTCGATCCTCGAAGCGCCGGTCGAGATTGGCCATCAATTCCGCGATGCCAAACAGGCCCATGGCGAGGGGGACAAAGTCGATGCCGTCATAAAGTTCGGTGACGCCAAAGGTGAACCGCGTGACGCCTGATTGCGTGTCTGTGCCCACAAGGCCGAAAAGCAGGCCAAGCACCACCATGGCCACCGCTTTCATCACCGAGCCGTTAGCCAGAACAACAGCGGCGACGAGGCCGAAGATCATAAGCGAAAAATATTCCGGCGAGCGGAACTGCACCGCAAATCCGGCAAGGATGGGCGCAAACATCGCGATGACAATTGTGCCAACGCAGCCAGCGAAAAACGAGCCGAGAGCCGCGACAGTCAGCGCCGCGCCGGCGCGTCCGTTGCGCGCCATCTTGTAGCCTTCGATGCAGGTGATGACCGAAGACGTTTCGCCCGGCAGATTGACGAGGATCGCCGTGGTCGAGCCGCCGTATTGAGCGCCGTAATAGATGCCTGCAAGCATGATCAGCGCAGCCAGAGGGTCCAGCCCGTAGGTGACCGGCAACAGCATGGCGATGGTGGCGATGGGCCCGATGCCGGGCAAGACGCCAATCAGCGTGCCAAGCAAACACCCGACAAGGCAGAAGAGAAGATTAGTCGGGGTGGCAGCGGCTGAAAAGCCGAGCGCGAGGTTGGCGAAGACATCCATGTCAAAAATTCCAAGCCAGCGGTCGCAGTGGCAATCCAAGCAAGACGATGAAAACGAGATAACACGCGAGGGCCATTGCGGCGGCGAGCAAAACAGCGTCGCGAAGCTTGACTTCCTCGGCAGCGAAAGACGCCACGATCAGCACGACGAACACGGTCGGTACGAGGCCGACGCGTTCGATCATAAGCGCAAAGAGGACAATCGCTGCAACGATGAGGACTTGGGGCTTTACAGCGCTTGGCTGAATCTCGCCGCCCTTCAGGGCGAAGGAACGCAGAGTCACCAACGCGCCAATCGTTATCATCAGATACGACAGGACAGTGGGCAGAAAGCCCGGGCCCATTTTTGTCAGGGCTCCGAACACGAAGCCGCTGCTGAGATACGCGCCCACGGCGCCGAACGCGACAAAAAGGAGCCCGGACCAAAAGTCCTGGGGATGTGTAATGCGGATCATTCCGGCGCTCTCCCCTCCTCCAGCAGTCCGCCGCTCGATGGGCGGTTTGGGACGCAGGATCTTCTTAATCGCATATCGTGGAAAACGGCGGCTGCAAACTGCATTGGCGCCGCATCTTTGTTTTGTGCCGCGTTTAATGTCCGCGCGTCGCCCCGACGGCGGGCGCGTCGGCTGCGGTCTCGTCCAGACCAGCCTCGTACAATTGTTCAACGACGACGTTTTCGTCGCCAACACGGCGCAATTGGCGCAGCAAAAAGCGCAGATGTTCGCGCATCTGGGTCAGATCGCCGGTCGGCACGCCTTCCAGCGCTTCCAGTTCGATTGCGTCGGCGATCACTTCGGACCGCACGAGAAGCGCGCGTCCTTCCTCGCTCAAGGTCATCCGCAGAATGCGGCGGTTTGCTTCGCTGGCGGTGCGATCAATCAGGCCGCGCTTGGTCATACCTGCGATGACCTGATTCATCGTTTGCTGGGTCACGAAAAAGCGGCGCGACAGATCAGCGGAGGACAGGCCCTCGTGCCGGTCCAGCAAGCCGAGGATTGTGTATTGCAGCCCGGTAAGGCCGAGCGGGCGCAGCGCCTGCTCGAGGCGCGACCGCAAACCCTGACTGGTCTGGTGCAGCAGATAAAGCGTGCTAGGGCCTTGGCGGCTCATTCGGGCTCCCCTTCTTGACCACATCTGGCTCCCCGATCTAAGGGTCCCTTATATTGTGAAGATACAGGGGGGAGCAAGTGAACACCACCAGCCAGCCATCACAAGCCGGTCAGAAGAGCGTCCTCGTCGACATCATGGATGGCATCGCCTGGGTGTCGCTTAACCGGCCCGAGAAACGCAACGCCATCAATCCCGCCATTGTCCGGGAGATGAACGAAGCCCTTGATGGGCTTGAAATGGACGACGCGTGCAAGGTTGTCGTGATCACCGGCGCGGGCGATTCTTTTTCCGCAGGTCAGGATTTGAAGGAGTATTTCCGGGAGCCAGATGCGGGTCATCCCGTGACGCGTGAGCGGTTGCACAAGGCCAACGCCCAATGGCAATGGCGCCGGATGATGCACTTTTCCAAGCCCACCATCGCCATGGTGAACGGCTGGTGCTTTGGCGGGGCGTTCCAGGTGTTACTTGCCTGCGACCTCGCCATTGCTGACGAGAAGGCGACGTTTGGCCTCTCGGAAATCAACTGGGGCATCATTCCCGCGGGCATCGTAACCAAGTCCGTCGCCATGGCGATGATGCAGCGCACTGCGCTTTATTACATCATGACGGGCGAGCCTTTCGACGGGCGTCGCGCGGCGGAAATCGGCCTCGTGAACTTTGCGGTTCCGGCTGATGAGCTGAAAGAGCGCGTCACGAAACTCGCGCAGACCCTCATGCAGAAGAATCCCCATGTCTTGCGCGCGGCCAAGAGCGGCTATCACTACGTCCGGGAAATGTCGTGGGACGCCTCAGCCGAATATCTGTCAGCCAAGTCGGATCAGACAAAATTCCGCGATCCTGAACAGGGCGACCAGAAGGGCATGAAGCAGTTTCTGGATGAAAAAGCTTATCGGCCCGGGCTCGGCGGATACGACCGCTCGCGCTGATTTTATTCAGCCAGATCGAAAATGTTCGCCTCGTGCCGCGGCCATTTGCGCGGAGCGAGGAACACCGCATCGGCGCGCAAGGTCTTCCCAACGGCCCACGGGTTATGGGCGAGCCATGCGTTGGCGGCGCGGCGCATGCGGCGGATTTTCTGCGGCGTAATGGACATGGCGGCAGCGTCAAGCGTGGCGCGCGCCTTGACTTCGACGAACGCGACGCAATCGCCGCGCAGGGCGACGAGGTCGATTTCGCCGCCGCCCGCCAGAAATCTGCGCTCAAGGATGCGCCAGCCGACGATCTGAAGCCGCAACGCCGCGAGCGTCTCAGCGCGCAGGCCCAGCGCATAGGCTGTGCGCCTTTTGCCGGAACGATCGTCGCGCCTGCTCAACTCTTGTCCAGCTCAGCGGCGCGTGCGCCAGCCAGCTCGAGCACCCGCGCATACACCTTGCGCCGGGGCAGACCGGTCTCCCCGGCGACAATGGCGGCGGCGTCCTTGGCGGAATGTTTCTCGAGCGCCGCCTCGATTTTCTTGTCGAGGTTTTCGTGCGCATCTGACCCGGTCGCTTCGTCAGGAGGGCCGATGACGATCACGATTTCGCCCTTGGGCGGGCCCTCGGCGGCGAATTGTCCGGCAAGCTCCGACAAGGAGCCGCGGCGCACGGTTTCAAAGCGCTTGGTCAGTTCGCGGCAAACGGCGGCGGGACGTTCGCCCAGCACAGCGGCCAGATCGGCAAGGCTCTCGGCGAGGCGGCGGGCGGACTCGAACACGACAAGCGTGCCCGGTACGGATTTGAGCACAGCGGCCCGTTGACGCCGCGCGCCGCTCTTGTGCGGCAGAAAGCCTTCAAAGAAGAACCTATCGGTCGGCAGGCCGGCGACGACCAGAGCCATCAGAACGGCGGACGGCCCCGGGGCTGACGACACCGCGATCCCGCGCTCCACCGCCTCGGCGACGAGCTTGAAGCCCGGATCGGAGACCAGCGGCGTTCCCGCGTCGGAAATCAGCGCCAGCGCAGCGCCGCTTTCCAGCCGCGCCAGCAGATGGGGGCGAATCACCGCCGCATTGTGCTCGTGATAGGCCACCAACGGCGTTGAGATGCCGTAATGAGCCAGCAGCGTCTTGCTGACGCGCGTATCCTCGGCGATCACCGCATCGGCTGCGGCCAGGGTAGCAAGGGCGCGGAAAGTGATGTCGCCTAAATTGCCGATGGGTGTGGCGACCACGTGCAGCCCACGCGCCAGCGGTTGCGCCTCGGCCCGCAGGCCGAAAGCGGTGAAGCCGGGGCGGCCGGAGCCATTTTCAGGGCTGTCGCTCTGGGTGGTCATGTACCGAAGTTATGACAGCTGCTGCGTTCTGTAAACCGGATGCACATTCTTTTTATCGAACGACTTGTCTTGCGGTAGTTGGGGGGCGTGAATTGCGGAGCGGAATCTGTTATCAAATCGTGATGCGGGCCTGCAAACCGGCCTTTCCGCTTGGCGCCGCTCCCGTTTTTGGAACGACGAAAACGATTTCGACGAATTTTAGGTGCGGCATGATGGGAAGCATTGAAAGCGCCGGAAGGCGACCGGGGTCTGGGCGCAGCTGGAAAGCGCTTGCTGTCCTGTCAGCCATCACCCTTGCGGGCTGCGGTCCGGTCGGCATGGGCGCGCGCGGCCCCTCGATTGTGCAGACGCCCAGCGCGCCGCAAGATCCCGCGCCGCCGAGCGGCGACACTTTCGGAACCGGCCCCAAGCGGGTGGCCCTCATTCTCCCTCTTACGCAGCAGGGCGGCCCAAGCGCCGTCGGCATTTCACTGCGCAATGCGGCTGAACTGGCTGTGTCCGAGTCCGGGCAGAACGCGATCACCGTTCTGGTCAAGGACGACCAATCCTCTCCCGAGGGGGCGCGCGCGGCGGCGGAGGCGGCTGTGGCGGAAGGGGCGGAACTCATCATAGGGCCGCTCTACGCGGGCAACGTGCGCGAAGTCGGACGTGTGGCGCGCGCCGCCAATCGACCCGTCATCGCGTTCTCGACAGACACGACGACCGCCTCGCGCGGCGTGTATCTGCTGTCCTTCCTGGTTGAAGGCTATGTAGACCGGGTGGTCCAGTTTGCCGCTTCGCGGGGCAAAAGAAGCTTTGCAGCTCTGGCGCCAGAAAGCGAATACGGCAATGTCGCCCTTGCGCAGTTCCAGAGCGCGGCGGCGGCGGCGGGCGTGCGCGTACAGGCGATCGAACGCTATTCGCGAGGCAGCGTGACGCAGGCAGCCCAGCGCATCGGCTCGATAGCGGGACAGATCGACGCCCTGTTCATCCCCGAGCAGGCCGACCAGATGTCCGCCGTCTCGCAGGCGCTCGTCGCAGCAGGCATCGATCCGAGCAAAGTTCAGGTGCTAGGCACGGGCCTGTGGAATGATTCGCGCGTGCTGCGCCTTCCAGCTTTGCAGGGCGCATGGTTCCCGGCGCCGGAGAATGCCGGTTTCAACAATTTCGCATCGAAATTCCGCGCCAAGTTCAACTCTGATCCGACGCGCATCTCGACCCTGTCGTACGACGCCGTGTCGCTGATCTCCGCGCTGTCGCAATTGCAGGGCGGCCTGACGGATCAGACCTTCACAAACGCGTCCGGGTTCAACGGCGCCGACGGCCTCTTCCGGTTCCGCGCCGACGGGTTGAATGACCGCGGCATGTCGGTTCTGCAAATCAGGAACGGAACGACCAGCGTCGTGAGCCCCGCGCCCAAATCATTCGGCACGCCTTCTGGCACCTGAGGGCGCACAACGCTGCATTTAAAAAGGCGGGCCTGCAAAGACCCGCCTCTTTTTATGTTTGGCGATACCTGGCGCTACTTACTTGCCGCGCGTCGCCTTGAATGGCGTTGCGCCAGAAGCGCCCTTGGCCGATCCTTCGATCGTATCTCCGACAACCTTGCCGGTGTACTGAACGCCAGCCGCCGTGAACGCGATGGCGTCGCCCGTCAGCTTGCCGTCGGTGATGGTGGCGACGACATTCCCGGTTCCGGCGAGCGAGCCCATGAACTTCTGATACTTCTGCTCGATCTTCAGGTCGCCGACCGCAGTCTTCCAGACGCCATCGACCTTCGCCGGGACAACCCAGAACAACGCGCGGCAGTAGGAGCGGCACTCGCCGCCAGCCTCGGCGGTCTCGTCGGGCTGCCAGTCGCCCATGTCGAACGTGTTCGACACGATGCGCGTGCCGGGCTTCATGTCGAGAATCTTGGGACGAAGGCGACGGTTGATATCGGGAAGCAGGAACATCGTGATGACAGTGGCCTTCGAGAAATCCGTCTCGAAGAGGTCAGCCTTCATGAATTGCGCCTTGTCGGTGACGCCTTCCTTCTTCGCGTTGTCCTGCGAGAGCGCCACCATGTCCGGATTGTATTCGATGCCGAGCGCGCTGATGCCGCGCTTGGCCGCCGTGATCACAGTGCGGCCATCGCCTGAACCAAGATCCATCAAAAAGTCGCTGGTCGTGATCTTCGCCATGTCGAGCATGCGATCGACAAGCGCCTGCGGCGAGGGAACCCACACAACATCCTTGCCCGCCTGACCAACGGTAGGTTCGAACGACGGCGCGGCCTGTTGCGCCAGCGCACTGGTCGACAACACGCCCGCCACGGCAAACGCCGCAAACGACCAATTCAAAGCTTTCATTCCAACTTCCTCCACTCAAGCACGCGCAAGCTTTGCGTACAGTGACGACCAGACTAACCGCCTGATCCCCCATTGTCAGCAGGCGCGCAGTATCACCGGCGGCTGGACCAGTCACAACTTCGCGCGCGCAAGCGGTTCGCCCAGCCGGAACTGCCTTCATCAGGCGCGCGTTTCCGGTGGAAGGAGATGACCATGAGCAACAGCTTGCCGCCAATCCCACCGAAGAATCAGAGCCCCAAGGGTCCGCAGGACAAACCCAAGGCTGAAACTGGACCAGACCCCAAGAAAGCAGAGCGCACGCGCAATCTTGAGCAGCAGGGCAGGCAGGGAAACATCAAGCAGAACACGGCCAATCAGGGTTATCAGCAGGATCGATGACATGATACGTCGCTCAAAAAAGGCAGGCGGGCGCGATCCCAGGATCGCTCCCGACGACAAGCGCAAGCCGCGCGATCCACCCGCAGCTGGGCCACATGCAAAGCCCGAACTCACGAACCCTGACTCGACGCCAGGGTCCGGACTGTTGCCTGACCCTGCACATCCATCCGACGCTCCAGATTCAGCCAGCAGTTAAAATCAAACTGCGATCCTCATGATCTCCGTCGCTGGCGGGGACGTGAGGATTTCGCTGAATGCGCGCATCCAGTCTTCGGTTTCATCCCCAGAACCAGCCCCGCGTTGGCGAAACGTTTCGAGTTGATCGAGCGATTGCATCTCGACTTCGACGTGCATCGAAGCGCCGCCATGCCCGCGCGTCAGTGGAACAAGCAATCGCGCGACAAGGCCGAAGTCCTGTGCGGCAGTGACTTCACGACGGATGAACGCAAGCGCAGCTTCGCGGTCCACGGGGCGAAAAGCGAACGAGAAGCGGACAAGAAACACGAAAGCCTCCCCTGGTGGTTTGAGCCGCAGCGCGTCGCTCCGTCTCAAACGACGAGGCGCCGGGTAAGTTTCCGTCGATGGCTGAACCGAAGGCTTCGCCATGCGTTGGTTGAGAGTACCCATCAGGCAAAGGGCGGCGCATGATCGATGACAAGCTTCTTGCGACGCTTCGCGAACGCGCCGCAAAACAAGGCACGCTCACAACCGACGATCTTCGCGCCGTTCTCCCGATTGAAACCATGAGCGCTGACGATCTCGCCATGGTGGTGCTTCGGCTCGAAGATGCTGGCGTGTCACTGGAAGTCACCGACGACCTGCTGGGATCATCGCGGCGGCGCACGCCAAGCTCATCGCAAACGCCTGTCTTCCAACTGCCGGGATCGCAGGCGCCCATGCGGAGCACGAGCCAGCACGCAGCAGCGCCGGGCGTGTCGCCGGACTCATATGCGTCGCAGCAACCCATGCAGGCGCCAGCGTCCAGCGTCGGCGCGTGGAAGTTTGTCGCGGCGGCGGGCGCAATTGTCGCCCTTGGCGCAGCGGCGCTTTTGTTTTTCTTGCGCTGACGGGGCGCACATAATCGGAGTTAGAATTGGCGCGGCTGATCGTTGTATCCAACAGAGTATCTATTCCTGATCCCTCCGGAAAGACTGCAGCAGGCGGGCTTGCTGTGGCGCTGTGTGAAGCGCTGGAACAGCACAAGGGCCTGTGGTTCGGGTGGAGTGGTAAAACGTCTTCAAACGCAAGCCTGATACCGGCCATAAGTCAGCGCGGGTCCGTGCAGTATGCCGTGATGGATCTGTCAACTAACGACCGTCAGGAATATTACAGCGGCTTCGCCAATCGCGCGCTATGGCCTACGATGCATTACAGGCTTGGCCTCTCGGAATTTTCGCGAGCAGATTATTCCGGCTATCTGCGCGTCAACCGTCACTTTGCGCAGGCGCTTGCCAATCTTGTCGAGCCGGACGACAGGATCTGGGTGCACGACTATCACTTGCTTCCGCTTGCTTCCGAATTGCGCGCGGCGGGCTTGCGCAACCGCATTGGTTATTTTCACCACATTCCGTGGCCTGCGCCGGAAGTGCTCAATACATTGCCCGGCGCGTCGGACCTTCTTCTCGGCATGATGGACTACGATCTGATTGGACTGCAGACAGACCGTGACGCAGACAACCTCAAGCGCAATCTTGTTCAGGAGTTTGGCGCGCGCGTTGATGGCGTATCGCGCGTCACGCTTGATGGCCGCACGAGCGTCATCAAGGATTTCCCGATTGGCATTGACGTCGACACATTCCAGAAAGCCGCCATACGCGGCAATTCGCAGAAGCTTGTACGACAGACCGTTGCAAGTCTGACGTCGCGCAACCTCGTCATGTCCGTAGATCGACTCGATTACTCGAAAGGCATCCCTGAACGCATGGAAGCGTTCGAGCGCTTTCTGATGTCCAATCCTGACCAGCGCAACCGCGTCACGCTACTTCAAATCGCGCCTGTCAGTCGATCTGAAGTGCCGGAATACGCCATGCTCAGTCGGCAGGTGAACGAAACAATTGGACGGGTGAATGGCGGATATGGCGAGCCCGGATGGGTGCCCATTCACTATGTGACGAACTCCTATCCTCGACCCGTTCTGGCCGGATTGTTTCGCGTTGCGCGCGTTGGACTTGTGACGCCGCTGCGTGACGGCATGAACCTTGTCGCAAAGGAATTTGTAGCAGCTCAGGATCCTGAAGACCCTGGCGTGCTTGTTCTCTCAAAATTTGCGGGCGCGGCGCTTCAGTTGCCGCAGGCGCTTATCGTCAATCCCAACGACAAGTTTGAAGTGGCTGGCGCCATACGCACCGCGCTCAACATGGATCGTGCAGAGCGCATCGCGCGGTGGAAGCCGATGATTGACACCATCAGCCGCTACGACGTGCGCTGGTGGTCGTCTGATTATCTACGCGAGCTCAACAGCGGCGCGCGGGACACCTGAGCAGCTGCTCTGACCAGCGGGGATCAGTTTCCCTTGCGGTCCACAGCCGCGCGGGCTGGCGGCGGCGGTTTGCCGCTTGTGCGCAGCGCCACTTCTTCCGCCACACGCATCCAGAAGTCGGCGCCTTGTTCGCTTCGCCGCCGCCGACAATAGGCCGCTTGTTCGCGCGCCTTGGCGAGCGCGCCGCGGCCTTCCTGAGCGATGAGAGTAATCGCCTCGTATTCAACCTCAGTGAGGCCGCGCTCGCCCTGGCGCTGGCCGCGCCGAAACAGGGACCGAATGAATTCAAAGATAGCGCGCATTGGGCTTTTTCCTCCCATACCGCAGCGGCTGAGGAACCATCAGACCACTAGTGGGGCCAAGATGACAAGATAGGGCGCGGCCAAACCCTGTACAGTATTCGCCAACGGACAAAGGCGCGGTTTGTTTCCCCGGCCATCAAAGCTTGATCGTGACTTTGATCATGTTGCCACTGCCGGGGGCGCGTGACACTAAAGGCTGCTGCGAATGGGGGCGGGTTGGAATGGTCGAGAGAGCGGCGAGCGGGCGGGACGTCTTCCGACACCGTGATTACACGCTTTACGTTCTCTCCCGTTTCTTGTGGGGCCTTGGCGTCCAGATAATGGTCGTGGCCATTGGCTGGCTGGTCTATTCGGTGACGAGCGACCCCTTCGCGCTGGGGCTGGTGGGGCTCGCAACATTCATCCCTGCAGTGCCCTTGTCTCTCCTGACCGGGCCGGTAGCGGATCGGTACGACCGTCGCTCCATCATGATTGTGTGCTGCGGCACCATGACAATCGTCGCACTGGCCATGGGGGGGCTGGTGGGCGCAGGCGTGCTGGAGGATGGGGCAATCTGGATCGTCTATGTGGCGGTCTTCCTCATCGGCGCGGCGCGTTCGTTCGCTAACCCCGCAGGCCATGCGCTGATGATGTCTATCGTGCCGGAGGAGGAATACCCCGCCGCGCTCGCATGGCACAATTCGTTGGTGCAGGCCTCGGCTATTTCAGGCCCGGTGATCGGAGGGCTTCTGCTTCCGCTTGGCTCGCTGGCGCCGTTTGTTGCGGCAGGGGTCGCCTTCACTGCCGCGAGCGTGCTTTCGATCATGCTGCGCAAGCCAGAGCGTCGCGCTGCGGGTAAAGCCCCTGTCACCATCGAGATGCTGCTGGCGGGCTATCGCTTCATCTGGCGTAGTCCGGTCATCCTGGGCGCCATGAGCCTCGACCTCGTCGCGGTTCTGCTAGGCGGCGTGGTCGCGCTCCTGCCGGTCTTTGTGCAGGACGTGTACGAGACCGGCCCATGGGCGCTCGGCGTGTTGCGCGCGTGCCCCGCCGTTGGGGGACTTGTCGCTTCGCTGGTGATTGCCAACACGGCGTTCACCTGGCATGTGGGCCGCACGATGTTTGGCGCGGTGTTCGTGTTTGGTGTCGCGACCATTGGCTTTGGTCTTGCGACGCACTTTCTGGTCGCAGCCGTCTGCCTCATCATTCTGGGCGCCGCTGATATCTTGAGCGTGCTCGTGCGCCAGACGCTCATTCAGGTAGAGACGCCGGATGCTGTGCGCGGTCGCGTGCTAGCCGTTTATACGATTGTTGCGGGCACGTCCAACGAACTTGGCGAGTTTCGCGCCGGGGCGATGGCGGCGCTCATTGGCGCCGTGCCGGCCGTTCTGTTCGGCGGGGCGGCGGCGGTTGCGGCCGCAGGCCTCTGGATGCGCATGTTCCCGGACTTGAGAACGCGCGCGACGTTTCGCTGAAGCTGCTGGACCGCCTCGCAGCTGGCTGGCATAATTTTCACGCATCGGCGACGCTGCGCCCATCGAGACCAAAATGAGCGACACACGAGGAAACGCGTCCCAGGGCCTTTCAGCATCCGAACTGGAGCTGATGCGCGCTTATCCCACTGGCATGGATTTGCGGGCGCGCGCAAAGCGCCTGATGCCACGCTTCGCGTTTGAATACATGGACGGCGGGGCGGGCGATGATCTTGGCATCCGCCGGAACTGGAAAGCTCTGGACGCGGTGGAGCTGGCGCCGCGCTACGGGCGGGTTGTGCAACCGCCAGCGTGCGCAACGACGCTGTTCGGACAATCCTACGCCGCTCCCATTGGCGTATCGCCTGTGGGCGGCCCCGGCACAGCCTTTCCGGGCGCGGAAACGTATCTGGCCAAAGCAGCGCAGGCTGCTCGCGTGCCGTACACGCTGGGCGTGCTGTCCGGCATCGACGTGGAGCAAGCGGCAAGAATCGCGCCCGATGTGCTGTGGTTTCAGCTCTATCGTTTTCATCGCGAAGAACATCGCATTGGGCTGGATCTTGCGCGCCGCGCTGCGGCGGCCGGGGTAAAGGCGCTGGTGCTGACCATCGACACGCCGTCACGCACGACGCGACCGCGTGAAACGCGCAGCGGCATCGTCAATCCGTTCAAGCTGACGAACCGGCTGCGGCTTGATGCGCTGACGTCGCCGCGCTGGCTTTTGTCAATGCTGCGCAACGGGATTCCGCGCTTTGCGTCGCTGGCGCCATACATGAAGCCACAAGCCTCGCTCGCTGAATCAGCGGACTTCATTCGCCGCGAATCCGGCGGCGCTTTCACATGGGACGAGATCGCGCGATATCGCGACGTGTGGAAAGGCCCGCTCGTGCTCAAGGGCGTGTTGCACCCCGCCGATGCGCGCCGCGCACTGGCGCTTGGCGTCGAAGGATTGTTCGTTACAAACCACGGCGGACGGCAGATCGACGCCCTGCCCGCGGCCATCGACGCGCTGCCTGCGATCGCTGCTGAAACATCGGGTCGCGCAACAATCATCTTTGATTCTGGCGTGCGTTCGGGCGTTGACGCCGCGCGCGCGCTTGCGCTGGGCGCGGACGCGGCTTTTGCGGGCAAGGCCTTCTTGTGGAGTCTTGGCGCGCTGGGCGAACAGGGTCCTGCCCACCTCATCAACATCCTGAGAGAAGACCTGCGCGCAACGATGGGGCAGCTTGGGTGTTTTGAAGTCGCCGACCTGCGGGCAGTTGCGCGGCGCCACCCCGGCGCATGGCATGCAGGTGACTATGCAACTGGCGCAGACGCGGCTGTATGACGGGCTAGTTGGAATTGTTCTCATTTGGGCTGGACGTTCAGACGCGCCCATGCACAATGCGCTTATCCGGAAACCGGAGCCCGTCGAGGAAACGCAGGCGAATACGCATCGCATCAAATTGCGGCCGACGCGCCATCAACAATGGAGGAAACCCGTGACCAAGCGCATCGCACTTAACGTCGATGGCAAGTCGCACACATTTGAAGCGGATCCAGATATGCCGCTTCTTTACGCGCTGCGCGATGACCTCGGCCTCAGCAACCCAAAGTTTGGCTGCGGCAAGGCCCAATGCGGCGCCTGCACGGTGCTTGTGGATGGACAACCGGTGCGGTCATGCGTGACGCCAGTTGACTCGCTTGGCGCCAGCAAGATCACAACGCTTGCCGGCCTCATCCAGAACGGCAAACCGCACAGGGTGCAGGAAGCCTTCATCGTCGAGCAGGTGCCGCAGTGCGGCTATTGCATGAACGGCTGGATCATGGCGACCGTCGCGCTTCTCGACAAAACTCCCAAGCCGACGGACGGGCAGATTGAAGAGGCCTTCGCAGGATTGAAGTGCCGCTGCGCCACCCACGTGTCCATTGTGCGCGCCGTCAAGCGCGCGGCTCAGGCTTGAGGAGCGTCACCATGAATCACCATATCAATCGTCGTCAGGCCCTGCTTGGCGCAGGCGCGCTCACTGTAACCGTGCTCATGCCGGGCGTCACCGCCCGCGCCCAGAGCATCGGGCTCGACAAGCGGCCTCCGCTCGACGCCCGCAAACTCGCCTCGTACATCTCCATCGACCAGAACGGCGGCGCCACCGCCTATTATGGCAAGATGGACATGGGCCAGGGCACGGATGTGGGCGTCGCCCAGATGGTCGCCGAAGAACTCGATCTCCCTGCAGAGCGCGTCACCATTATCATGGGCGACACCGGCCTCACGCTCAATCAGGGCGGAGCTTCAAGCTCAAACGGTATATCCGCGGGCGGTATCACGCTCCGTAACGCGGCCGCCGAAGCTCGACGACTGCTCGTACAGATGGCCTCGCAACGTCTCGGCGTGGCTGAAGCAAATCTGAAGGTCGAAAACGGTGTCGTGGTTGCGACAAACGATCCGGCCAAGAAAATCGGTTACGGCGAACTCATCGGCGGGCGATGGTTCGACGCTGACGTCGAGTGGAACGGACAGATCGGAAACACGCTTGCGATCAAGACCATCGCAAAGCCAAAAGAGGTCAAGGACTACAAGGTTATCGGCACTTCTGCGCCGCGTCGCGACGTCGAGGGCAAGATTCTCGGCACGCAGGATTTCGTCAGCGACATCAAACTGCCGGGCATGCTGCATGGACGCATGGTTCTGCCGCCCGTTGCTGGCGCTTCGCCGGTCAACGTCGATGAAAGCTCCGTCAAAGACATTCCTGGCGTCCGGATCGTGCGCGAGAAGGCCTTCCTCGCCGTGCTGGCGCCCAAGGAATGGGACGCAGTGAAAGCCGCCGACAAACTCAAGGTGACGTGGTCGGACGTGAAGCCGCCCTTCCCGGA
Source organism: Hyphomicrobiales bacterium (assembly GCA_031428455.1). Classification (GTDB taxonomy): domain Bacteria; phylum Pseudomonadota; class Alphaproteobacteria; order Rhizobiales; family Beijerinckiaceae; genus Terripilifer. The sequence continues at coordinate 18,663 of JANPPJ010000044.1, forward strand.
GCAGAAGGAGCTTTACAATCATATCCGGAGGGCAAAACCCGTGGCGTCCGGCGGGGCCGCTGCGAACCTCAAGGAGCCCGAGAAGATCGACGCTGCTTTCAAGGGCGCGGACCGCATCGTGGAAGCCACCTACGAATGGCCCTTTCAATCGCACGCAAGCATGGGGCCTGCCTGTGCAGTCGTAGATTACCAGCCAAACGGCCTGACGCGCGTATGGACAGGCTCGCAAAAGCCGCACTTCACTGCGGACGGGGTAGCGGCGATTCTCGGCCTCAAGAAGGAACAGGTGCGCGGCACCTGGGTGCCAGGTCCGGGCTGCTATGGCCGCAACGACGCAGGCGATGTAGCAGCGGCGGCGGCGATCATGTCAAAAGCCGTTGGCAAGCCAGTGCGCTTCCAGTCGATGCGCAACGATGGAACGGCATGGGACCCCAAGTCCCCCGCATCGGTCCACACCGTCCGCGCAGGATTGGACAAGGAAGGCAAGATCGTCGCGTGGCATTTCCATTCAAAAGCCTTTGATCGTCTCGACGTCAACTCGAACGAAAGCTTCCCGGGCCATACGCTGGCCGGTCAATTGATCGGGGCGCCACTGAAGCCCGGACACGTCTACGGTACGCCTTCCGAATCCTATCGCTTCCCGGTCAAGCATCAGACATGGGACGTGATCGCCCCGTTCCTCGAAAGCATGTCGCCGCTGCGCACGTCGCATCTGCGCGATCCGCTGGGACCGGAAATCCATTTCGCGAACGAGAGCTTCATGGATGAAGTCGCGTTGGCGACAAAGACCGATCCGGTGGAGTTCCGGCTGCGTTATGTCTCCGACGCGCGCGATCAGGAATTGATCAAGGCTGTGGCGGAGAAGGCGGGCTGGCAAAAGCGCACTGGCGCGCGTCGTATCCAGACCGGCGATGTCGCGACAGGCCAGGGCATCGGATATTCCACGCGCGCTGGCACGCGCGTGGCGGTGATCGCCGAGGTCGAGGTGAACATGAAGACGGGCCGAGTGCGCGGCAAGCGCTTCGTGGTTTCACACGATTGCGGCATCATCATCAACCCGCAGCTTCTGACGCAAACGATTGAAGGCAACATCCTGCAAGCCTTCAGCCGTGCGCTGTACGAAGAGGTGAAGTTCGATACGCGCAACGTGACCAGTGTCGACTGGGAGGGCTATCCGATCCTCGAAATAGGCGACGCGCCTGCTTCCGTCGAAGTTGTGCTGATCAACCGTCCGGACCAGCGTCCGACAGGCGCTGGCGAAGGCGCTATGCGTCCCGTCGTCGCCGCTGTAGCAAACGCCATCTACGACGCAACGGGCGTGCGCTTGCGGCAGGGTCCGTTTACGCCAGATCGTCTGCGCGCAGGTCTCGTATAAAGATTTGGCGTCTCCAAATGCAAACGCCGGCCTCGCGGCCGGCGTTTCTGTTTGAGAGATGCGTTACTCTGTTATTCAAGGCGAACGTTCTTTGAGAAATCATAGCTGGTCGACTTCTCGCATTCAAAGGTCCAGCTGATGATGTCGCTCTTTACGGCGCCTGACATCACCTTGGAGAGAAACGCCTGCTGCGCAGCCCATGCAGCGTCGGCCTGCGGCTTGCGATAACGGCCCGGCATCGTGTCGTTGAGCCAGCCGTGCGGCGCGCCGGCGTAGATGTGGATGTCATAGCTCTTGTTGTGGTCCTCAAGCGTATTGCGCAGGCGGCGCACGTCATCGACCGAGATGATGTGATCTTCCGCGCCAAAGGCCGCAAACACGGGGCACTGGATGGCGCCTACGAGATCAGCCAGCAGTTCAGGCTGCGTGGGGCTTATGTCCCATTCCCGCTTCGACGCAGAGCCGTACCAGACGACCGCAGCCGCGATCTTGTGCTTTGCTGCGTAGACCAGCGGATGCCGCCCTGTCTGGCAATATCCAGCGATGGCGACGCGATCCATGTCCGCTTTGGGATTACCGGCGATGGTCGCCAGCGCGGCAGCCATAAGCTCGTTGGACTCCGGGTCGGTCATGTCATAGCGGGTGTCGCCCTTGTTCAACGCCACCTGGTCAGGATGGCGGAAGAAAAAGTTTGGCGCGATGACGACGTATCCGTCACGTGCGCACCGCGCGGCCTGATCCTTGGTGTGCTGCACGAGGCCGTAGCGTTCATGCATCAGCACGACGACAGGGAGCTTGCCGGACGCGTCGGCGGGATAGGCGACGACAGCAGGCATTCCGTTGCCGCAGACGACATCTTCAGTCTTGATCGACATGGCTTCAACTCTCCTCAGGGACACATCAGGGCGACGGCCTGATCAACCGTCATCACGCGACCCATGCGCGGAAACACGCGGGTCAGGAAAAACTCGTTGTTGTTGCCGCGTGCCGAATAGCAGGCGTCGGATATGACCACGATCCCATAATCAAGATCGCGCGCAGCGAACACGGTGCTGGCGATGCCGACATCCGTCGAGCCGCCGCAAATGACGATTGTGTCGATGCCGCGCACGCGCAATTGCAAATCGAGATTGGTCTGAAAGAATGAATTCCAGCGGTTCTTCGGCACGAACACATCGCCGGGCGCGGGCGCCACTTCGCGCGCAACCTCAGCGTCTTTGGAGCCTTTGAAGAAATGCGGCTTGATGGGGCTGCTGGCGTCGCCGCCTGAGCCAAGCTCCATATCCGTGTCAGTGAGGCGAGCAACGGTGTCGGAATCATCTTCGGCGTGCGAACCGCTCGGATAAAACGACGTCAACCCAACCTTGCGGGCGCCAGTCACCAGCCGCTGCATGTTCGGCACGATGTTGCGCTCGGCGAGGAAGGCGACTTTCTTCGGGTCGCTGGGATGCAGATAGCCATTCAACGCATCGAACATGATCAATCCGGTGCGTGCAGCCGACAGGGTTGGGTCAAGTCGAGAGATTTTTGCCATGAATGGTCCTCTTGTGTATGGGCGCTGATCGCTGTTTCCGTTTCGATTATAGGCCTGTTGCGCGAACGCAGCAAAGCACTAACATCGACGCTGATGAGTTGTGAATTGAACATCTTGCAGGCAGGAGAGACGAGTGACGCGCGATGTCAATGAAGGCAAAAAACTTGCCGGTTGTACGGCCTTGATCACCGGCGGCGGTGGTGAAATCGCCAGCGCAATCGCGCGCCGGTTTGCAGAAGAAGGCGCCGACGTTGTTGTGGGCGACGTGAACTTTGAAGCGGCAAAGGCAACCGCGATGTCCATCAACGAAGCGGGCGGGCAAGCAGAGGCGATCCTGCTCGACGTGGCGGACCCCGAGTCGTGCCGCGCGGCTGTGGATGCGACAGTCAGGCGCTTTGGCAAGCTGACATCACTGGTCAATGTGGCCGCGGCCGTGACGCCGGACGGCACCGTCGAAACGATTTCTTTTGAAGAGTGGAACAAGGCCCTCGCCGTCAACCTGACGGGCCCGTTTCTGATGAGCAAATACGCCGTGCCGCACATTCGCGACGCAGGCGGGGGTTCAATCATCAACATCGCCTCGCAGCTTGGCCAGATCGGCGTGCCAAAACGCTCGCCCTATTCGACGACGAAGGCGGCGTTGATCCGCCTGACGACGTGCCTCGCCTGCGACCACGCGGACGACGGCATCCGCGTCAACTCGCTCTCGCCGGGCGCCATCGACACGGCGCGCTCCCTGCGGCGGTTTGGAACGCGCGAGGTCGCGAACAAGGTTCGCGGTCCGCTGTATCTACTTCGCCGCACCGGAACCGTTGATGAAATCGCTTCGGGCGCAGTGTTTCTCGCAAGCGACGAATCATCCTTCATGACCGGCGCCGACCTGCTGATCGATGGCGGCTATCTGGCGTTCAAGGGCGGCGTCGAGACAAAATCTTGAGCAGTATGCATCTCTTACGGGCGGCATGACGTCAGGTCTGTCTTGTGTCGCCCCATGCCGCCTTTTAAGTTGCCGCCAACGTAAACAAGTCAGGACTCGAATCTTGGAAATGAAAAAAATTCTGCAGGGCGCCGCCGTTACGCTTCTCACCGTTAGCTGCGCGACGGGGTCAAGAGCCGACGCGATAGAGGAGTTCTACAAGGGCAAGACCGTTGGCCTTGTTGTCAGCTCCGCCACAGGCGGCGGTTACGACACGCTGGCGCGGCTTGTCGCGCGGCATCTTCCAAAGCAAATTCCCGGCAACCCGACGGTCGTCGTTCGCAACATGCCGGGCGCGGGCGGCATTACAGCGACCAATCATCTCTACACGGTCGCGGCGCGGGACGGGACCATCATCGGCGCCGTGCAGAACAACACGCCCTTCGAGCCGTTGTTTGGCACCAAGCAAGCCAATTACGACGCGCGCAAGTTCAACTGGCTGGGTTCGCCAAGCGTCGAAACCGGCTTGCTGACCGTGTGGGCTGGCGCGCCGGCCAAAACGATTGATGAAGCGCGGACCAATGAGTTGAAGCTGGGCTCATCCGGCGCCAATTCAACGCCGAGCTTTTACGGGCGGCTGATGAACTCCACGCTCGGCCTCAAGCTGCGCATGATCGTTGGATACCCGGGGCAGAACGACGCGCTCGTGGCGATGGAGCGGGGCGAGCTCGATGGATATCCCAGCGCGTTTTACAACAGCCTGATGGCGACGCGCCCGACATGGATTCCAGAGAAGAAAGTCAATCTTCTCGTTCAGTACGGCTCGGAGAAAGAACCGCAGATCCCGAACGTGCCGTTTGTATTTGATCTTCTGAAGACCGATGAAGAGCGCGCCTTATGGCGCGTCGCCGTTGCGCCATTGGGCACGGGCCGTCCCTATCTGCTGCCGCCAGAAACGCCGGCTGATCGCGTCGCAGCAATGCGCAAGGCCTTCCGGGCTGCGATCACCGACGCTGAGTTCATGGCGGAGCAGGAGAAGCTGCAGTTGGGCGCTGACACGCCGCGCACAGGCGAACAAGTGCTCGCGCTCATCGAAGAGGCCTACAAGGCCCCCCCTGCCATCATCGAGCAGATCATCAAGCTGCAAAGGCAGAATTGAGCCTGAACAGATTATCAGAGAAGGCGGCCTCGAGGTCGCCTTTTCTCATTGCGCAGCTTTCTATGGCTCGACACACGCGCCGAGCAGCGTATACCCACAGAAACAAACGGGAGGATACGATGCTGGGGGCTTTCCTGGCGCTTTGTTCGGCCGCGACTTTCGCGCTGAACAACGCTTTTGCACGGCGTGGCGTTCTGACGGGATCCGTCTTTCAGGCCATGTCCATCTCGGTGCCCATTGGCGTGCCGATGTTCTTTCTGGGCGCCATGCTCACTGGCGGCCTTGGGTATTTTCTCGAATTTTCTGCGAAGGCTTATTTCTACTTTGCGCTTGCGGGCATTCTCCATTTTGCGTGGGGACGCTATTGCAATTATCGCGCGGTGAAAGCCATTGGCTCCAATCTGGCCGGGCCGCTGCAGGAATCGAGCGTTCTCATTGCGCTTTTCCTCGCGGTGTTCCTGCTTGGCGAGAATCTTACGGGACTGAAGATCATCGGCATCATCCTCGTGCTCTGCGGGCCGCTGGTCGTCGTCGAGGTTGGCAAGAAGAAAGAGAAAAAGCCCGGCGCTGCAAAGCCAACCTTCACGCCACTTTATGCGGAAGGATACCTTTTCGCCGGTCTGTCGGCGCTGGGATATGGTTCCAGTCCCATCCTCATCAAGAGCGCGCTTGAGAGCAGCGGGCCGGGCGCAAGTCTGGCGGGCGGAACCATCTCTTATCTGGCGGCGACGCTCGTGGTGGCCGCCGTCATTCTTGGAACGGGAAGTTTGCGCAACGTCACCAACATCGAGCGGACGAACGCAAAGTGGTTCCTGTTCGCGGGTCTGCTTGTGGGCGTCTCGCAGATGCTGCGTTATCTCGCGCTGTCCGTCGCGCCCGTGAGCGTGGTCGCGCCCATCCAGCGCCTTTCGCTCATCTTCCGGATGCTGTTCGGCTGGCTCATGAACAGAGAGCATGAAATCTTCAGCTGGCGGCTGGTGGCTGGCACAGGCGTCTCGCTCATAGGCGCGGTGTTGCTGGCGCTCAGCCTTGAAAGCGTGGTCAGCTGGAGCGTTATGCCAGAGTGGATGCGAGCCGCCGCTACATGGTCCACAGCGCGCTGAATCCGATTTGCGCAGTTGCAGGCGGTCAAAAACCCGCTAGTGCTTAATTGCGATAAGCGGAACACCCTGGGGGAAACAAACATGATCATCCGTCGAATGCAGACGATGACGGCGGCTGCGCTTGTGGCAGCGTGCGGCAGCCTGCCGCTGGTCGAGGCTGCGTCCGCGCAATCTTATCCGACAAAACCGGTTCGCATCATCCTCGATTCTGCGGCGGGCAGCGCCAACGACGTGATCATTCGCGTTGTCGCGGAGCATCTCGGGAGAATCTGGGGGCAGCAGGCGGTAATCGCCAACCACCCCGGCGCCGGGGGCGGCATTTCCGTCGGTGTGGCAAAGCAGGCGGCGGCTGACGGCTACACGCTTTTTATGCCCGCCGCGTCAACCTTTCTGGCCATTCGAGGCGCCTCGGGCGTCTCACCAAACCTGCCCATTGAGTTGCCGAAGGATTTTCTCCCCGTAGCATTGGTGATGACGCAGCCTATGTTCATCGGCGTATCCCACTCTCTGGGAGTGTCGACGGTGCCGGAGCTGATCGCGCTGGCCAAGCAAAAGCCAGGTAATGTCTCTTTCGCCGCGACAGGCCGGGGTCGGATCACGCATCTCACCATGGAATTGTTTCAGGACATGACCGGCGCGAAGCTCACCTTCGTCCCCTATGCGGGCGGGCCTGCAGCAGCCATGAATGATGTTACGTCAGGCCGCGTGGGCATCGTGCTGGACGGCTACCCGGGCGTTGGCGGCGCAATCGAGGGCAACCTGATCAAGGGACTCGCGGTAACCTCCGACAAGCGCCCGCCGGGCTTTGAGAAGATGCCTACCATGGCGGAAACGCTGCCGGGCTTCCGCGCCGGAGGCTGGAACGCGCTGGTAGCGCCTATCGGCACACCGGCGGAGATCATCAAGAAGGTCGGAGGCGACCTGAAGGTGGTGCTCGCGCGGCAGGAAGTCATCTCGCGGTTAATCCAGCTGGGCGCATTTCCCGGCGACATGACGCCCGATCAGGTGATCGCCTTCGCCAAGTCTGAACAAGATATGTGGCGCCCGATTCTTGAGCGCCTTGCCAGCGACCAGAAGTAATCGCGAAACACCGGCGGCTGCAGAGCCGCCGGCTTGTTGTCAGAAGCCCACGGCGATCTTGAAGCGCGCCAGCGCGCGGTCCATGGGGTCCAGCGCCAGATTCTTCGGCACGCCATCCACCTTGCCCGCGATCTGGGGCTGAATGGTGAAGTTGACAGAAACATTCTCGGCGACCTTGGCCTGCAGCGTCGGACCGAGGAAAACGCCATACTCGGTCCGCTTGCCGAAGAACGTATTTTCATAGCCCTGAAGCCAGCGAAGCTCCGCGCCAATGAAGAGTTTCCCGTCCATCATCGAATAGGCCAGCGCGGTGGAAACAACCGAGCCCGACGAAGACGACCAGCGATTTGTCAGATTGTCCTGCTGACCCGCGGTCGCGAAGTTGGCGTTCATCGCCCAGAACAACCTGTCAGTGATGGGCGCATCGACCTGGAATTTTGCTTCCACGCCCAGCGCATCGCCGCGCACGCCGTCGCCATCGAATCTGGCCCAGCGCGGCTCGGCCGCGAGAGTGATTGCGAAGGGCTGCGTGGCGGTGCGCTCAAGTATGCGGTGGCGAACCTCGACCGAGAGACCATCGAACCGATAGCCAGACACGTTGACCGGGATAGTCGGGACGTTCCTGATGTTGTGGTAGGCGCCGAAGATGGAGCCGGCGACCGACCAGTTTTCTGCGATCGTGTAACCAAGCTCCAGCTTTTGGGTGAACAGCAGATAGCGGCCGCTTCGAGCGCCGAAGGCTGCGTCGTTTTCCAGACCAATTCCCTTGTCGCCGACCGCGCCTGTGTCAGTGGCCGACGTAAAGCCGAAAATATCGCCCGGAATTTCAACGGCGCTTCCAGGCGCCGGAGCGGCCCCCCTGGACGCCAGATCGGCGGCGGAGGCGCTAAACGAACCGAGCAGGCCGAGGACAAATATGGAAAGGCGCAACATCAGACCCCCGTGTAAGTACTTTTGATAAACTGTGCATACATGCGTGGACGCATGTTGTCATCAGACAATTGGCACGTGTCGTGTCTCACGCAAACGCGATGAATTTTGCCGATTCTCAATCAGCCGCTACCATAGCGCTAAAGCTTGGTTTGCCACGCGCCGTGTCGGTAATGGAGGCACGAGATTTTCCGCGAGGCTCCAGAAATCAACAGCTCTTGCAGGACCCCACGCCGTGAAATTTGGCCTTTGGACGCCTGTTCCCCACGTTATCCGAACCGAAGAGCGGATGACCGCCGCATTGGAAAGCCACGAACGCTGCACCGATGGGGCTGGCGACGAGGCCTTCGATTTCGCAGTGGACATCATCCAGCAGGCCGAACAATTCGGCTTCGACAATACCCTCATCGCGCAGCGGTTTCTGGGGCCAGATCTGGAAGCGTGGACACTCGCGACGGCGCTCGCCATGCGCACCAGCACAATCGAGGTGATGGTCGCCGTGCATCCCGGCATGACATCGCCGCAGGTCGTCGCGAAGATGGGCGCCACGCTTGACCGGATCAGCGGCGGGCGATGCGCCATCAACATCGTCAACGGCCACTGGGTTGAGGAATTCCAGCTCTTCAGCAATGGCGGGTGGATTGCCGATGCTGAAACGCGCTACCGCCGGATGGAAGAATACATCCTAGTGATGAAGGGCCTGTGGTCTGATGCTGATTTTAGCTTCTCGGGCGAATTTTATCAGGTCGATATTCCGGCGTCGCTCGTCAATCGCAAACAGCGGGTCACGGCGCCTGAACAGGGGATGATTCAGGTCAAGCCCTTCGGGAAGCACACGCCTCCACTTTACGCGGCCAGCCGTGCAGCGACGGGCAAGCGCATCATCGCCGAACACTGCGACGCGTGGTTCGCCGAGTACAAGCCGGGCTATAAAAACTTCGAATCGAACCTACAGAAAATCCGGGACGACGTTGCAGACATGGCCAACGTCTGCGCAACGATGGGCTCGGCTCGGTCGTTCGCGACATGATGGCGCCCCGCCGGGAGGAGGCCCGCGTATGACGCGCTCGTCGAACACCATGCGCGTCGTCATTCCCCTGACGATCCGTAAGCGCAATGGGCGGCCGAAGATCCTGCCGCCCGAGGACGCTGGCACAGCGAGTGGCAAGATGCAGGATCCACATTTACTGCGCGCCATCGCACGCGCGTGGAGTTGGCGGCGTAAACTTGAGGCGGGGGAATATTCGACTTTACTGGACATCGCGGCGGCGGAGCATGTCACCGACCAGTTCGTCAGCCGGATGATACGGCTCGCCTATTTATCACCGGATGTGCTCGAGCGGCTCGTGATCATGCGAGCGCCACTCGCGGTGTCGATACATGACCTGTGCGCGGTGGCCGAGCGGCCGTGGGCGGAGCAACTAGGATTTGTTCCCCCCCCCCAACATGAGAATAGGCAGCTTTCGGTGCAAAGACGGCTTTTGACCCTTAGGCGAAGGTCGCAACGTCTGGATTTGGGCCAGCATGTTACCTTGGCTGGTACGACTGGAATGGGGCCGTTACCGGCCTGGCGGGTTTCAGCTATGATTTTCGATAAGCTGCCGTTCTGCAGGCGACCTCATTTTGATCGCTCGAAATCTGTTCGCTGAAGCCCGAAAGCAGACATTTTTAAACGTTCATTCCGAGGAAGTCAGACGAAAACAGCGTGCCAAAAGCGGTGGGTTTGGCGCTACTCGGTATTTGAAATGGGCGCTTCGCCGCATGTCTGTGGACAATGCCATCTGTATCCTCGTCGACAGTGCGGCGTCGCACGCGCTCTTTGCTCGATCGTTGTCTGCGGACTTCGTCGTTCTGGCGCCACCGTCAGTCGTCGTTCGTCCCGAAATGAGGCGAGCTGTTCCGATGTGAGAGTATGGAAAGGCGTGTTCGCCATAACCTGTCGGAGCATCAATCGTATCCCGAAGTGCTCGGTTTTAGCTCCGCTTTGTCGACGTCTCCCGCAGCATAGCGGATCAGGAGATCACCTAACGCAACCTTCAGATCGGCAGGGAGGCAAGTCACCCTCTTCGATGGCTCGCGCGGTTTCCTTGACCCAAGCGTCAGCACTCTTCCAAGCCAGGAAGGTACGGGCTGGCAAAGCTCTAGTGACGACCCGATCAAAGTCGGGAACCAGGGAGACGCAGCGGGCTTTGCGGCCCCGGGGCAGTCGGCTTAGCGACCGCACGTTTTTGGACGACACCACCCTCTGATCCAGCAGTGTAGATGTGCACGACCGTGTGATCTGAATTTCTGTACAGAACGAACTTGATTGGCTTTGCAACGATCGCGGTGTGCCGAATGGTACGTTCGACCGGCTTGTGAATAGTTGGCTTGGTGAAATCAAATTCTTCGGAAGTATACGGAGCCTGCAGCTGAATCAGGGCCATCAAGCGCAGATCGTCAATTATCTCCTTCGCAATCGACCTTTTCATGGGGACTTGCATTGAATCCAACTGTTGGGTGAAATCGACATTGGCGCTCGACCCTTGAGAGGCTCCCACTTCCACGGTCGCTCCAAACGCGTTTGAGGCAGTGTAAGTTCGAATGCGTGAAATCATCTAACTTCCAGAATACTTAGACATTCCGTTTTTAGTTGTAATAAGGAAGGGGTTGAGCATGAAGATCTCGCGGTCAGCATCGTATCTCTTGGATACCAAACCGCTCATCAAATCTAATTTTACTGCGATCATCTTGTCATCTTTGTAGCCGGCAGGAAAAACAGAACTGCGCTGTTTAGCTTCGAACTCTTTCGTAGTTTGATACTCGCCCTTCATCGGCAGATTCTTTTTAAGATGAGCGAATATTTCGGCGGGGGTCGAACTCACTTCCACGAGAGCCTGATTGAAAGGTGTATTTAAAGGTAAGAACTCCGGAGCCCCGTCCGAGGCATCACGGAACCATGTTCTCAAAGGGGAGGGAATTGAGCTGACCGTGCCACCAAACAATCGGCGTGCATCCGAGTGAAGAATTGCCGCATAGGGCTTACCGGTTGCGATTGATATCGCGAACGCAGCTCTTTCTGAGCCGCCACGATGCGCACGGTTTCCAGTGCAGAACAAATAGCCAGATGAAATTTTGCAGGCACCCGCAACAGTGAGGTTGCTTTCCAGCAGTTCGACATCCGCCCCGGAGATGAGTTTCGAAAATCTATTTTGCTCGGTTAGGTCAGCAAGCACCTCACGAGCATGCTTGCCGTTCCATCGCGTCACATCCTCGCCGGAGCCTGCGGTTCTCGATTTACTTAAATCCGGAGCTTCGTAAGGTTCAACTTTTTTCTCGTAGACGCCATGTTTCACCGTGATTGTGACCGTATCCCCCTTATATGCTCGACGGGAGAATACTAAGCCACCATCCCGCTCGGTGGGCTCGCCACACTCTGATTCCCCAAGTAGCTTGCCACCCGACGACCGGAACTCGTACAGATCGCACCATTCAGCTGAGTTCCCTGCATGCCCTCCAATAGACAGCACAACCGAATCCCCGAGCACCCACATATGGCCGATGCTGCTATAGCGTGCCTCGTCTCCCACTCTTTTTCCATTGAAGAATACGGCGGCTTGACTGTCATTATCCCCTCTCCCGGTGAGTGACCCGAGTTCTAAAGTTCCGAACGGTATCTTCCGCTTCAATCGTTCCGTGGGTTCTGCCGCTTCAACGGCGTTTGCGCGCACGCGGCCGGAAATTCTATCACCATGCAGTCGCATGACGTATGCCCATTTGTCAGAGGGATCAGGCATTGGCCCGTGAAGGATCTCGCCTTTCGGGATGAACCCCAACAGTTTTGCAGCAGACGAGACCTGCTCTATGGGGACGCTGTCCGCGACGACGCGCACACGGTCTGTGATAGAGCGGTACTCATCCTGAGCGACGGCGGGCACTGGTAAGGGCCCGCAAATCAGAGCTGTGACCAGCAAGACATGCATTTTAAGCATTGGGCCCCTGCCGGTTTTTACAGCGTCGCTGTGACGAAGCTTCGATCCCTCAGACCAAGCTAAAGCGAAGCTCGACAAGTGTCCAGAACCTATTAGAGGGTTTCAAGAGGCAGACCAGCGGAATAGTTGGGCGGAAATAATGTCGTTGTGTTGAAGTTGGGCCTCGCACAAAGGGTGGCATTTCTGCAGTTGCTAACGATTTATCGCAATGGATTGCACGCGCTCCTCCGGAGGATTACGCTCCACAACGCCCACTTCGCGTTCTCTGAACTGCTTGCCTACCGAAAAATCGGCGGCGAAAAGTTGGGATGGGTCAAATATAGAAAATATTGAAAATACAGGGGTTTCTTTAACCCAACCTATTTCAGCGAGGTTGGGACGGAAAGAGACGGAAGCCGTTCAGAGACCAAAAATCGGCACGGCGGCAGTCTCTGAGGTTGGGGTGCCGTCGCGAAATCCCACTGCGACAGCGGGAAAACAGGCGTCTGATTTCGCGGTCGGTGGAGTTCGCAATGGCGGACTGGCGGAGGGAAAGGTCCTGAAATCCAACCGTCTCTGGCGTGACGCCGCATAAGCATGAGTATGCGGGAAGTACCATCCTCTCCGCTTCGCGAGGCTGCGATCAGTCGCCGATGATCGATCTCAGATCTTTCATCAAAAGAAACAGGTGTTATATAATGAGGGCATGAATTGAATTACCCTGCAGTTGACCCAGTGTACGGCCCTGCAGCGACGACGCGGCCGGACGGGGGCAAGGCATTAAGAAGTGCAAGAGGCGTTATTAAATTGCGGCGATAACGCGCCTAAGCTTGCTGGTGACGGATTCGGCGATCGTTTTGAGCGTCGGATTTTCAACATGCTCCATGGATATTGCCGGGTTGATGGCGGCCACCTCGATCTGGCCGCCGCCGAGGTCCTGCACGATCACGTTACAGGGCAGCATAGTTCCGATTTTGTCATCGGCGGTCAACGCTTGATGCGCCAGTGGGGGATTGCACGCACCGAGTATTCGATAGTCTCGGAAATCAAGGTCGAGCTTTTTTTTCATTGTCGCTTTGACATCGATTTCAGTCAGAACGCCAAATCCCTCGGCTTTGAGTGACTCGATGACGCGTTCTACTATGGCGGGGAAGTCTCCACCCACGGTTTTAGCGATATAATATTGCATCTGAACACCTCAACGGAGTCGGGATTGCGGCTGGGCTTCGAAGTGCATGCCGCCGGAGCGTTTGAGTAATGGGCTCTCTCCCTCGCGGCTATGATACTTTGCAAATATCTCCCCCAGGAAATCTGTCTTGGATTCATGGCAAAAGCAGGCCACTTGACTCCGATTTGTCATTCCGCAGGCGCTAGGCGAACGGCGTCGGCAGGCTCAGCGTCGCCCCTGTCGCCATCGAAGTCCTTGCCCAGTTCATCGCGCCACGGCGTGAACCGCTCAAGCACGATCAGGATCACGACAATAATACCCGCGAGCGCGAGCGCCCCGAGCCAATACGGCACGCCGATCAGATCGGTAAGCACGATCTTGCCGCCGCCGCTAACAAGAAACGTATTGCTCAACGCGGGCGTGGCATAGGAATAAGCCACCGCGCCGCAAATGCCGCCCACCAGCGTGAACAGCGCATCGCGATAGCCGGCGCCGACCTGCGCCAGCGTCGTGCCCGGGCAGGCCCCTGCGAGCGCGATCCCGGCTCCGAGGAACAGTCCGCCGATCAGGTCGGCGGAATAGAGCGCGGCCTTGGGCTGTAGCTTGACGAAGCCGAAGCCGTTGAGGATGGCCAGCACCACTGCGCCTGTGGCCACCGCCGTCAGGAACACCTTGAGCATAATGAAATTGCGAAGCTGCATCTGGCCGACGATGATTCCCGGCTCGAACACACGGGACTTCTCCAGCGCAAAGCCGAAGACGATGCCCATCAAGAGTCCGACACCAATGGCGAATGCGAGTGACACGGTTGTTCTCCCTGCTTTGGTCCCAATCAAATCCGGCGCAACGCGAGCATGGCGGTCGCGATACCGCCGGCGAACATCGCAGCCACGGCGACGATCGAACCAACCGCCAGCTGTGCCGTGCCCGACAGGCCGTGACCGCTGGTGCAGCCGTCGGCGATTCGTGCGCCGAGCAGCATGATGAAACCCCCGAGAAAGGCGATCGCGTATCGGCGCGCGGGCGAAGCAGACCCGAGTGCGCGAGACCAGATCGGCGAGATTGTCTGTCGCCGAGCGCCCGAGAATTTGGCGGAGATGAGTGCGCCTATGGCGACACCGACCACGAGCGCGACCTGCCACCAGTTCTTGCCGGTGGCTGCGACATGTCGGGCGATGTAGTCGATCGTCAGCGCTGCCGGATCGAGCCACGAGGCGACGAGCCCGCCGATCGTCACATAGGATGACGACGCCCCAAGCGCCGTTTCAATCAACAGGAACGCGGGGATTTGCAGGAGCCCGATCACCACTCCCGCGACGTAGGGCGACCATGCCTTTTCAGTGAACAACAACATGGCTGCGGCTCCTCGGCGGATCGCGGATTAAACGCCCTGTCCGCCGGGCAGGGCGCATGGGCTTTGTTGTGGATCAACTTGATTCAATGACCTACAGCCTCGAACCCCCATAGGCTCGTTTGCGCCGAAATACGGGTCACGAACTTCGGCCACGGAACGCAAGGAAAGCGATACCCAGGACGATCAGAACGACCACAAGCAGGCCGACCCCTCCGAATCCACCCATTCCCCAACCCATTCCCCATCCGTCGCTACCGCCCATCATCGTTGTTCTCCCTCAAAACGGATCCGAATGCTTACAGTAACGACTTGAATTTCTACATCATGCATTTTCACGGAAAATGATGAGCAGAACTCTATCAACGCATCGCCACGGTGACTTTGCGATTCTCGTCGAGATTGGGTTTCTCGCCGGTCAATTGCGCCTTGACGAATTCGAAAGCGGCCCCCGCCGCGCTCGACGGCCTGTCCCATAGTTCGGCGGTGATGGGATTTACGCAAAGTAAGCGCACGTTCGGATCGCTCGGCCCGCCCGGCAACCAAATGTCGTCAGTCTTCTTCCAGATCTCTTTCGCCTTGGCGTTGTCGCGTGTCACAGAAGCGCAGCCGGTGATGGAGAGATAAGCGCGACTGTCCTCATCGTAGAAGACGAGCCCTATGTCATGGGCCGCGCCGATCTCGTCGTCCTTGGCGCCGTTTACATCGGTCACGAACCAGATGACGCCAGCGTCGCGGTCGGCCCGCGCTTCCAGCGGCCGCGCGCGCAGGCCACCGGCAAATCGCGTCGTCAGCATGCCGACGGGCACCTTCTCAATAATATCCCAAACGCGGGAGATGTGGCTCTGCTTCATCATGTCATCGCCCCTTACATTTTATATAATTTGATTAGTTTCCGACTTTGGGAGCGGTAGATATTGGCGGACAATCGCTGCGCACCTCGACAGGAAGACCATGGCGCTGCACGGTCGACGCAGCGCTGGCGGTGTCCCCGCCGGCAGACGGCAGAATGGCGCTTTTCTCAGCGGCCTCAGAGTCCCAGGCGGGCGCGCCGTTGGCAGGTGGATGGCAGTTGAGCGATGGCTTTAGCTCACCAACCTGCGCCTTGTCCTGCGCCGATGCCGATCCGCTCAGTATGAGTGCCGCCGCTGCTGCAAGCAAAAATAATTTCGTCATCGCCACGTTCTCCTCAAATGCGGATTACAAGGCGAGACCGGAACGGTCGCTTGGTCCAGGCAGCCCTGACCGAATACGGGGGCGCTCGGTACCTAACTCAAAAATCCCGCTTTGGTTCCGGGGACTTCAAAAAGCATTCGTTTAAGCCGTCCATGATCAGAACCAACTGGCTTGGTTGCCATCGGGCGCCCGCAATAATTCCTGAATGTTTGCTTCAATGATCCGGAATCCAATATCCCCGTAGAGCTTCTGGCGTCCCTCATTCAACACGAAGCTCGGACTGCCCTCGATTCGCATTTTGTCGACGTCTTGGTAGTCCGCAGCCAGTTTTGCAAAGGCGGTTCCGTCGCGAATGCGTTGTTTGATCGCGAGTAAATCAACGCCGAGAGCTTTGGCTAGTTCGCATTGA
>JANPPJ010000045.1:0-5556 GCA_031428455.1 Hyphomicrobiales bacterium
AGGGCGTTTCGACAATAGGTGGAACGAGCTTTTTTGTCGGATGGCCAATAAGCGGCCTGGATAATTCGTGGTAGAATGGCTCCTCAATTGATGCACCCTTTCGATTCTTCAAGCCATTCGTTCAGCTTTGACCATCGCCGACGTCCTGAAACATTCTTCACTGCGATAGCGACAGCCTTTTTTTGGCCAACGAGAACCACCAAACGTTTGCCCCGGGTGACGCCCGTGTACAGAAGGTTCCGCTGCAGCATCGTGAAATGTTGCGTCAATACGGGGATCACGATGGCGGGGTATTCAGAACCCTGACTTTTGTGAATGGTCGTCGCGTAAGCCGGCACCAAAGTATCTAGTTCGCCAAAACCATAAACGACAGCGCTGCCATCGAAGCTCGCTGTCAGCTCACTGGTATCGGGATCGACGTCGTCAACGTAGCCGATATCACCGTTATAGACCTCCTTGTCGTAATCGTTCTCGATCTGCATCACCTTGTCACCGGGTGCGAATGTCCAGCCAAAGCGTTCTACCTTTCGCTCGCCAGCCGGGTTCAGCGCCTTTTGCAATTCAACATTGAGAGATCTGGCGCCGACGCCGCCACGGTTCATCGGGCACAGCACCTGAATGTCGCGGATTGGATCAAGACCGAAGCGTTGAGGGATTCTGGTCTGCACTAACTCTATGATGCGAAGCACGGCAGTTTCTGGATCGTCCGCCTGTACAAAGTAAAAGTCGCTCTCACCCTCGGGCCTCGTGAGGTCTGGGATCGAGCCCTGGTTGATCTTGTGCGCGCTAGTGATGATCCGGCTTTGCGCCGCCTGCCGGAACACCTCCGTGAGACGAACAACTGCAACTGCGCCTGACGAGATAATGTCAGCCAGCACCTGACCGGGGCCAACGGATGGCAGCTGATCTATGTCGCCTACTATCAGCAGAGCGGCATTATCAGGCGCCGCCTTCATCAATGCCTGCATGAGCATGACATCGACCATTGAGGTTTCATCTATAACCAGAAGATCGCATTCAAGCGGGTTGTCAGCGTTCCGCTTGAATCCGCCTGCCTTTGGGTCCACCTCCAGCAGCCGATGGATGGTCTTAGCCTCGAACCCTGTCGCCTCCGTCATCCTTTTGGCGGCGCGCCCAGTTGGTGCGCAAAGCAGAAGATTGACTCCCTTGGCGCTCAGGATCCGCAGAATCGAATTCACGATGGTGGTTTTTCCAACGCCGGGACCACCGGTGATAACCAGAACCTTCGATGTCAGCGCCAGACGGATGGCGGCCACCTGGCTTGCCGCCAAAGAAAGGCCCGTCTTTTGTTCCACCCACGGCAGCGCCTTATCGGCGTCAATGAACTGCCATGGCAGCTTACCGTTGGCCAGCGTTGTCAGCCGATCAGCAATAACCTGTTCGGCCCTATAGAGACCGCTTAAGAATACGCATGGCGTCTGCCCGACGCTGGCGGCTATCACCGTGCCTTCGGACAACTCCAGATCCAGCGCCGTCAGAACCAGCTCCTGCGATATTTCCAGCAACTCGACGGCAAGCGGCACGAGCTCCGCATTCGGCAAGCCGCAGTGGCCGTCGTCCATGGCTTCCGTCAGAGCGTAGGAGATGCCGGCGCGCACGCGGATCATCGCCCTTTTCTCGATGCCGAGCTTCATGGCAATTGCATCGGCGGTCTTGAACCCGATGCCGCGGATGTCGCGCGCCAACCGGTAGGGATTTTCTGTCATCACCTGAACGGCATCGGAGCCATAGGTTTTGTAGATGCGCACCGCCCGAGCCGTGCCGACCCCATTGCTGTGCAGGAAAACCATGATTTCTCGGATGATCTTCTGCTCGGCCCAGGCATCCGTAATGCGCTTGGCGCGGAAAGCCCCGATGCCGGTTACCTCGCGTAGACGCTCCGGCTCAGCCTCGATGATGTCGAAGACCTTTTCGCCAAATGCTTGCACCATCTTCTTGGCATAGACAGGGCCAATGCCGCGGATCATCCCGGAGCCCAGGTATTTTTCGATACCATCAATCGAAGTCGGTGCAGATGTACGCATGAAGCGCGCCTTGAACTGCTGCCCGTGAGTGTGATCGTTGGTCCATTCTCCGGTGGCCGTAATCCACTCGCCCGCAGATATCATGGCTGCGTGGCCAATGACCGTGACGAGGTCGCGATGTCCGCGCGCCTTGGCCCGCAGAACACAAAAACCGTTATCGCTGTTATGAAACGTGACGCGCTCGACGAGGCCGGCCAGAACTTCCTGTGTTGCGGGTTCCGGCTGGGGCCTCGCCCGAGCGCTCACGATGTGCCGAGCGCCGTTGCGGTCAATAATTCCTTGATGATGGCGAACTGCTCTGCCCGCCTGGCAATTGTCGCGGGGCTGTCCTGGATAAGATCGTCGTCCCACTCAAGGGGGAGACTTTTTTCAAGCAGTTCACGTTCCACCCGCGCGATGTGATCCCTTATTTCAAGGGGTGTAAACATCAGCCTCACTTGTGAGACAAACCGAGGAAGCTCCCGAGCAAATTCACGATGTTCTGCAGCAGCTGCGGTGAAGTTTAGCAGCTTTTCTGCAACCAGATAATCGAACGCAGCCTTCAGCCCATAGCGCTGCTTGATGCCTTGCGCGGCTTCATACTGCTCAACCCATATCTCGTGCAGTTTTCGAACGGTCATAAGTGGGGCCTATCGTCATTCAGTATTCGGGTAGCAGTTCATGCCTCTTTGTTTTCCGCGGAGCCGCCAGCCCTGAGGCTTCGCTGAACTGGTGGCGTGAAATGATTATGAGGGCAAAGCGCCGCCGACTTTCGGGAATAAATTCGTGATCCGTATCGATGGAAACTTCGATGGTTTCGTCACTTGAGTGGATTTCGATCCGAATCGGCGCGTCTCCGAAGTCAACTTCGTGTCGACCACCATTTTTCCTCGAATAATGACGTTGGACAATGCTTTGCTCCCTCATGTGGCACTGGAAGTCACCAGCTTCTCCCGCCACCCATCCAGTAATCCACTATAACTGATCGAGAGAATTCGTCACGTCGAGGACGTAAGCCGAAAGAGCTACAGCCACCCCTGCGCGCTGAAGGCCACAAGATCAACACCCGGCGGCGCGTACCAACCACCTGCGGCATAGCGAGCGCCGAGCTTCTGCGCGACCTCCTTGTTGCCGTAGGGAATCCGCAGCGGGGTGTTTTCCGTAGCTGGTTTCTGTGACGGAGATGATGGAGCATCAGTGCCAGAAGCCGTCGCAGCCTTCGGTTTACGCGTGCGCTTGGTAACCGTGGCAGATCCTTCTGCCTTCAATTTAGCCGGTTTGCTACCGCGCCTGGCGCGCGACTTAACTTGCGTCGTGCTCGCATTCGGCTCCAAACCCGCAGACATGTCTGCCGATGACGACTTCTCCGCCACGGTCATCTCACCAGACTTCCTGGGCGCGTGTTGCTGCAGAAATTGGCGGCAGATCGAACTGGATGTTGCGTAGCCCGCCGGCAGGCTGACGCGCTTCTGGCGCGATATAGTCACTGCAAAGCCCTTCATCGCAGGTGTGGGGGGACGGTTGTTGCCACCGGAACCGCCAAAGCCCGATCCAAGCAATGGCGCTCCACCGCCCGGCGTTCCATTCTTCAGCTTGCCAATGATGCGTTGGGCCAAGTCGCACACGGCATCAATGGCACCGACCATCTCCTGCTTGCCAATCACGACATCGTCGAGCAGACATTCGAGTTGCGCCGTCACGCCCGGATCGACCAGCGCAGGATCAGCCTGTTTGAGGACGCCAAACAATTTCAGTCCGGTGTCAGTCGGCACGATGTTCTTGCCCTGCGCGACCAGAAAATCCTGGCGCTTGAGGCCACCGATGATTTCCGCGCGTGTTGCCGGCGTGCCGATCCCCTTAGCTTCTTTCAGGCGGTCGCGCAGAACTTCATCATCGACAAAGCGCCATGCATTCTGCATCGCCTCAATCAGCGTCCCCTCATTGTAACGCGGCGGCGGGCGGGTTTCCTTGTCCTCGACCTTTGGGTTTTGCAACTGGGCGGTCTCACCATTCTTCATTGCCGGGAGCAGTTGCGCGTCATCACCCTTTTCATCAGCCGGTGTCCATTCCGGGAATGCCGCTCGCCAGCCAAGATTGATCGGTTGACGTCCTGTGGCTTTGAACGGAAGCCCCCCGACATCGAGAGTTGCTGTCGTCTGGCGGTAACGAAAATCCCCCATGACGGCAGCGAGGTAGGCTCGTGCGATCACGTCAAACAGCTTCTTTTCGTCAATCGAAAGACGCGGCCAGACCTCGCGAAGGTTATCGACGGTGTTGACGTTCGGAATAACGGCGTGATGGCTGGCACCCTCGAGCCCCTTTTCATGGAACGACCCGTGCACGCCCTTGCGGATAACGGGCGGCGTCGGCACCGGGATTTCCTTGAACGATTGCCCCACTTGAAGGCCGGCGATGATCTTCGGCACATCCGGGATCAGGGCTTCCGGCAGATAACGCACCTCGGCGCGTGGATAAGTGATGATCTTCTTGCCCTGACCGTCATAGAGTTCCTGGGCGACCTCGAGCGTCTTGGCCGCCGACCAGCCGAACCTCGATGAACAGAGTTTTTGCAACGAAGGGAGATCGTGCAGTTTGGGCGGGCCTTGCTTCTTATCCTCGACCCGCACGCCCAGCGGCCCCTTAAAACTGTCAGCCGCCTTGACGATGATTTCGGCTTGTTCGCGCTTGAGGATTCTGTCCTGCGGCGCATGCCGCATCTGTAATTCGCCTGTGTTAACTTTGGCGGTAGCGACAATCTCAAAATACGTGGTGGGCACGAAGTCACGGATTTCCAGCTCGCGCTTGCAAACAATTGCCAGCGTTGGCGTCTTCACCCGGCCAACCCCGATCACACCGCGCGCGCCTTGCCCGAGGATCACCGTCGCGGTGCGGGTGAGCGAGAGATTGTAAATTTGGTCGGCTTGCCGGCGTGCGACAGCGGCGGCGTAGAGCCGAGCATATTCGGAATTGGGTTTGGCCCGGGAGAAAGATTCGCGAATGGTTTGGGAATCCTGCGCCGTAAACAGCACCCGCATGACCTCGCCCCGGTATTTGTAGTGCTCGAGTATTTCCTGACCGATCAGCTGACCTTCGCGATCGCAGTCGGTGGCGAGCCAAACTCGCTTCGCCGTACGCAGCGCCTCGCGGATCGCTTTCAGCTTGGCAGCCTTGTTGCCGCCATCAGCGGGGCGTGTGGCGTAGAGCCCCTCAGGGCGAAGCAGGATCGGCGACCAGCGCTTCCATTCTGGAACCGCGTCCTCGGGCTCCTCCAGATCAAACAAGTGGCCTTCCGCCGGAAGGATGTCACCATAGCGAGAACCCACGGCGGCGCGAACGTCTTTCGCCTGACTGGTTTTCTCGGTGATGACGAGCTGATCAGCCATAGGAGGCCCCGTTTGAAGATTGGATTCGACTCTTCGGAAAAAGAGAACATATAGTGAACATCGGTGCCCGGCAAGCAACCATTTGACGTCATCACGCCAAACCGCAAAGCCCTGGAGAAAGCGTATGGCCTTTGGAAAATACATTCGCC
>JANPPJ010000046.1:0-16260 GCA_031428455.1 Hyphomicrobiales bacterium
TTGTTGTCGAAGTTCAGCGTGAATCGTGAGCCGGGCGGACGTCCTGTCAATTTGTGGCCTGATTCATTGCCTGGCTTTCGCGAGATTGTATCCGAATATCACGCACGGGTAGAAGCGCTGGGTCGCGAGCTGCTTCCCGCATGGGCCGTGTCGCTGGGCCTTGCGTCAGATTGGTTCGACAAATTCTTTGAAAGCCCGCACGTGACGTTGTCGATGTTGCATTATCCACCACAGGCGGAAATCGGTAATCGCCAGTATGGGATCGCGCCGCATACCGACAACAGCTTCATGACTCTCCTCGCCCAGTCGAATGTTGGGGGCCTGGCCGTGCGCATGCCCTCCGGCCATTGGACGCTTGTTGACAAGATACCGGGCACTTTCCTCGTCAACACAGGAAATCTGATGGTGCGCTGGACGAACGGCCGTTATCTCTCCACCAAGCATCGCGTCATCAACACTGCCAATGTGGACCGCTATTCTTTGCCAGTCTTCTTTGGGCCTAGTCCTGATGCACTCATCGAATGCGTACCGACGTGCTGCGGGCCGGACAACCCGCCCAGATATGACCCAATCACCTACCGCGATTTGAGGAAGTGGTACTACGGCTCATACGATTAGACCGAGCCCCTGTCAGGCATTTGAAACGGGCTATGTGAGAAACGTTGCAACGCTGAGTTTGACCCCAGACATGCTCGTTGAAGGGAAAAATGGCCAAGAAACTACTCTCTATTTTTGTGGCCGGACTATCGGCTTTGGGCAACTTTCACACGTATTCGCAATCGTTCGCCGGTAAAGATCGTTGCAAAGGCGCGGGCGGCGATTGCTCAATACTGTTGCACAGTCCTGAAGCTCGCAAGGATTGCGGAAGCAGCAGTCGTTGCGAGCATCTTCGAGCTAGTCTTTTCGGCCGGAAGGGAAGCGACGCGTGAGCTCCAATCGTTTAGTCGAGATGGAAGCGTTTGTTCGTGTTGCGGAGACCGGCAGCGTCAGCCGTGCGGCCATGGAGCTCGGGGTATCGCCCAGCCTCGTTTCCCGCCGCCTGAAAAGCCTCGAAGCGCGCCTCGGGGTTCGGCTCGTCAATCGCACGACACGACACCTTTCTCTCACCGAGGTTGGACAGCGCCACCTTAGTTTCTGCACACGTATTCTGGAGGAAATCGAGGACGAAGAGCGCTCGCTCAGATTATCGCAGGACGAGCCTTCAGGCAGGCTGACAGTGGTAGCGCCGATGTCATTCGGCATCATGGAAATGGGAAAGGCAGTCACGTCCTTTATGATCGAATATCCCGAAATCCAGGTGACGCTTATAGTAGGCGACAACTGGCACGATACTTACGATCCGCGTAAATACAGCGCTGACGTTCTTATCCGTTTCACGCGCCCTAAAACGTCGACGCTACTCATCCGAAAGCTGGGTGTCATGGGGTGGATCGTGTGTGCGTCCCCTGCCTATCTTCGGAAAGCCGGCGTGCCGCAAAAGCCCGCACAACTCGTGCATCACTCATGCCTCGTCACCTCAAGGCCCTATGGAAGGGGCGTTTGGCGATTTCACGGGCCGGAGGGAACCGAATCTGTGAGAGTGTCCGGAGTTGTCACGCCCAGCAATGCAATCACCATGCGATATATGGTAATGGATGGAGCTGGGATCGCCTTACTGCCCAAATTCTGCGTAAATGAAGATATTCAGTCACGTCGACTGTCGCCCATCTTGACCGGATATGAAGTTCAGCAGCAGTCCATTTGCGCGTTCTATCCGCAGGCACGAAAACAGCCGAGAGTCCTTCAATTATTTATCAAGTACCTTACTGAACGTTTCAAGACGGCTCCTTGGGCGGATCGCTAGAGCGGCTCCGCTCACTCGTATATTCGGCGCGCCTTTTTCACTATGTCAGGATGTGCGCTTCTCATTCCGGCTATAATCGCTTCGGCTTCCTGACCAGTTAGCGGGTAAATTGTTTCCTGCAGCTTCTCCATGTCGGCAACAAAACCGGGATCCACCATGGTTTTGTTGAAACCCGCCCGCAGTGTCTCAAGCCGCTCAGGCGCAATCCGGCCCGGCGCAACGTAGGGCCGCCCCAGCTTGTCCGCCGAATATAACAGGTTCAGAAGCTCGCGTTCCTCTGCCGTCTTGGCGAGATCGCCGACGTATACTGCCTTTGGTGGGATTCCCGGCATCAGCCTTTCGGCGAAACGTACGAAGACATGCGCCCGTCCACCCTCGATCCAGTTCCGCGGAATGCTGGCCATGCCCCCGCAATCTCCTTCGAGTTCACCGCGCTCTATCGCAAGCCGCAGTTCCGAGCTGCCCGGGAAGCCCATTATGATACGCACGTTCGCGCCGAAGATTTCACGTAGTGAAGCTCCGTTGATGTAATTGCTGGCGCCTGTGCCGGTCGTGCCCATGATGAAAGGATTATCCTTCTGCCGCCGCTTCAGATCGTCCCAGCTTTTCACGCCGTTGGGGCCGAAGCCGTAGCAAACCCGCGAGTAGTCCGCGCTGACAATACCGACCCAGGCGATATTGGAGAGATTGGCCCGGATTTTCTCCGGCGCAACGACCGACTGCGTTATAATGCCCGGTAGAAATGTGCCAATCACCGTACCATCAGCGGGCGCGACGGACTCGATATAGGTGAGCGAGGTCAGGCTTCCGGCCCCCGGCATATTCTGAACGACGACATTGGGATGACCGGGCAGGTGCTTGCCTATGAAGCGCGACATCGACCGCGAGATCAAGTCGAACGCTCCCCCCGGGGTAGCCCCGACAACAATCGAAAGAGTTTTTCCTTTATAAAAATCGTCGGCGTAAGTTCCA
Source organism: Hyphomicrobiales bacterium (assembly GCA_031428455.1). Classification (GTDB taxonomy): domain Bacteria; phylum Pseudomonadota; class Alphaproteobacteria; order Rhizobiales; family Beijerinckiaceae; genus Terripilifer. The sequence continues at coordinate 2,816 of JANPPJ010000046.1, forward strand.
GGGGCGCTTAGAAGCGCGAGACCTCCTATCGTTGCCGCGGCCAAACGCGCGAGATGCGCCCGGGTCAGTGGTATTGATACTTGCAGGCGCATTTTCCGATGCTCCTCTGTGGCGCCGCCTCTGCGGCTCTCGGCACGAGTGCTGAGTTCAGACTTTGTATTTCACTTTCATTCTGTCGAAGAAGCCTTCCTTCTGCAGCCCCTCATGAATTGAGTTGTCGAGATAGGCGTTAACGTTCTTGTTCTCGGGTTGCAGCACATCAATGATATTCTTCGCGCCTTCAAGAGTCAGTTCAGCGTTTATCGGCGTTTCGCGTTTGAAGTTTTCGTAGGTGAGGTCAACAATTCTGGATTCGCTCAGCTTCAGTTCGCGCGCCATTGTTTCTTTCGCCTGCTTTGGGTCAGACAGCGCGAGATAGTTTCCTTCCACTGTCGCCTTGATGAAGGCGATGACAAGATCGCGACGCTCGTTGAGAAATTTTCGGCTTACCACAAGCCCGCTGTAGAGCCAGGGTGTTCGATCCGCATAAAGGTCAATGAGAGGCTTCATTCCCATCGCGAATGCCTTGCTTCGATATGGCTCCCCCATAAGAGACGCTGAGACCTTCCCTTCGCAAACGGCGGAGAGCCGCTCAACCCCGATTTCGATGATTTTCACGTCATCACGGGAGAGCCCCATCTTCTTAAGCGCCAGGGTTGTCGTAGGATCGGTTTCCGAACCCACGCTACTGATGCCGACGACTCCCCCCTTTAAGTCGGCCGCACTGTTGATACCCGGCGCAGAGAACATCGAATTGCGGATAATATTGCTCAATGAACCGACGGTGACGAGGTCATGTCCCATCGAATTTGCTCGCACAACAGATGACATCCCGATGTGCATAAGCTGAATGCGGCCGCTGTCCAGATCCGGGCCGGATTGGCTGCCGCCCACCACCGGAACGATCTCCGCATCTAGCCCATGCGCTTCGTAGAGCCCTGCGGCCCTGGCCATCCAGATGGCGAAAAACGTGTTTGCAGGCGACGCGAGGCCAACTCTGAAGGCGCTAAGCTCAGCCATATTTCCTCCCGAAGACGCCAGCCATTTTTGCGGCTACCGACTGGGGATGATGATCATATATCGCTGAATATATTTACCCATGTTCTGGCAATTCTGTTTTGTAAAAATTGCAATAACTGAATAGCAACGAAAAGTTGCCTTCGTAAATCGTTTGAATGCACGCTGGCGGGCGTTCAGTGAAGCGAGGTCTCATTGAAGGCGCTGAGCCGCTACCAGTTTTGCGATTGTTGATCCGCACCACGGAGAGTGAATAGATTAGCGCTATTGGAAATTAGGAGTCGCTGGCGATGCACTTTGGTCTATATGCGCCGATTCCCATGGCGACCGTGGGATCTCCCGAGATCGCGTATTCGCACGCGACTGCCCTTCAACCACTCCCGCCCGGTGTCCGCGATAGTCAGTTAGAGCACGCGGCTGACATTCTACTGACGGCCGATCAAAAAGGCTTCGACTTGTGCCTGTTCGCAGAGCGACACCTCGGCAGCGACGTCTCCGCCTGGCTTCTAGCAGGCGCCATCGCCTCTCGCTTTGAGAACATGCGCGCGCTGGTTGCGATCCATCCTGGTCTGCTTGATCCTGTGCTCACAGCGAAGATGGCGGCATCACTTGATCGGATGTGCAAGGGCCGGATGGCGCTGAACGTCGTGAACGGCTGGTTCGACGAGGAGTTCAGCATGTTTGGCGGCCGGGTGCTGCGTGGCGCTGATCGTTATCAGCGTTCACGGGAGTTCATCCAAATCCTGCGCGGCCTTTGGCAGAACGAAACATTCTCGATCGATGGCGAATTTTACCAGCTGGAGGATGCAAGACTCTTATTGAAACCCGCCACGAAAACGGCGCCGGAGATATTCTCAGTGAGCTTCGGCGACGAAGGCCGGGACTTCGTCGCGGAGACATGCGATTGGTGGTTTATAAATTATCCTAAGGAAGCAGAGTCCACGGACGACGTGCTGCGCGCCATTGACGAGTGCGTGCGGGACATGACAAGGCGTGCCGAAAATCTGGGGCGGAAGCTGCGGTTCGGCATGAATCCATTCGTTGCGCTTGGCCCCAACGAGGAAATGGCGATCGAGGCAACAATTGACCGGATTCTTCAATACGATCCGGAGCCGGATGTCCGCAAATTGAAACGGCGGATGTTGCCGAATACGCGCGCCGGCTGCATGGGACCTCCTGAAAAAGTACGCAAACAAATTCAGAGGTTCCGGGACCTTGGCCTCGACTTGATCCTTTGCAAGATGATCCCAACGTCTGAAAACATTTCGCTTATCGGTGACGAAATTGTCATTCCGATGGGTTCTCATTAGCGCTGGCGTAAAACACATTTGGCGCTTGGCAGCATCCATGTCTGAGATCAGTTACGCTTAAAGAGCAAGCGAGACACAAGCGGGGCATAAACTTGCCCTCCTATGCCGAGGACGCTTATTATCAATCCAGCTTTTGCGGCTCCCCCCTCCGTTCCTACCGCCAGGGGCTAAAGTTACCAGCATAGGGAAGGATACTGAACGACGCGGCTTCTTGGAGGAAGACGGTCGAATAGCAGAACAGCCTCCCAAAGAGCGCACATCACCGAAGCCGTTTAAAGGAAGCCGTACCGAACATGCGCTTGATCGCATTTTAAGGCCCTAACCAAGCAGGGGTAACGTTCCCTCAGGGCCCGTGTCCCGTCGCCAGCGGACTCGAATCTGTCAGAGACATCATCTTGCGCAAGAGTTGCTCCAGAAGCTCGTCTCTTATTGCAGCGTGCTTGGGGCTATCCCACAGATTACGAAACTCGTTCGGATCATTTTCAAGGTCATACAACTCTCCCCACGATACGCCGGAATAGAGGGAAAGCCGCCAACGCTGCGTTATCAATGTTCGAACGACAAAATTGCTGGGCAAGCCCATGTAGGCGCGACGGGGATTGTCTTCAATGAGCATGCTTCTGTTAATTTCGCCGGAAGCGATATCGGGCAGGTTCTCCCCTTGCATTCCATTGACCGGCGCAATCCCTGCATATTTCAGAATGGATGGCGCAAGGTCGAGCGTTCCGCACAAGTTTGAGGTTGCGGAGGGGATTTCAGATTGTAACGGATCGGCCCAGATGCAAGGTACTCTAATCAATCCTTGGTAGTGTAGCGCGCCCTTCAAGAGGAGCTTGTGGTCCCCCATCATGTCGCCATGGTCGGAGGTGAAGATCACAAGCGTGTCTTCAGAAAGTCCAAGCTCGGTCAGCGTCCCAAGTATACGCCCAACCGCTGCGTCAATCATTGTGATCGAGCCGTATGTGAGAGCTATCGCGGCCTTCGCCTGCTCGGCCGATACTCCCGCGACAGTATTGCCGGTCGCATCGGCGCGTCCCGCATTCAGGTCCGCATGGAGCGCCGCCAAGTGCGGCGGAATAGAAGCCTCTGGATGGTCGAAAGCTTGCGGAAGCTCCATGTCGTCCGGGTTGTACATATCCCAGTAGCGACCGGGAGGCGTGAACGGATGATGGGGATCTGGAAACGAGCATTGAAGGAAAAAGGGCTTGTCGGATTGAGCAAAATCGCTCAGCAGGCGACATGTTTCATCAGCAATATAAGACGTTGAATAGAGCTCCTCTGGAACATGTGTTCGCCATGCTTGCGGGCATACGGTGTCGGAGGGAAGCGCGTTATCCGGACCAACTAGCGTATCCGGGTTCGCATGCTTCTCGCGCAACCAGCGGCTATAGTGCCCGGCCACTCCATCGCCATGGCCCACAACCAGCGAAACGTGTTCGAAGCCATAGAATGGCAAGGCCAGATCAAAGTTTTCATCGGACCATTTTTTGGGCAGTTCTTGATTATATCTAGCTTCGTTCAGGTCACCATGCCGGGACTCCTGCAGGCCCTCAGGAGGAAGGCGCACTTCAGGGTCCTTCTGCGGCAGGCCCATTTTGATGGGCTTGCCAGAGATGTTCTGCAAGTGCGCCTTACCTACGAGAGCCGTTTCATATCCTGTTTCACGGAGCACCTCGACGAAGGTGGTCGCATCGAGCGACAGCGGTATGCCGTTGTGACGCACTCCATGCAGGGAAGGCATTCGCCCTGTCATCAAAGTGGCGCGATTTGGCATGCAGATCGGCGTAGCAACGTAAAACTTGTCGAAGCGTGTCCCCTTTTTCGCAAGGGCATCAATGCTTGGTGTTTTGACGACTGTGTTCCCGTAACAACCAAGATGATCCGCTCGATGCTGATCCGTGATGATCAATAGGATGTTTCGCTTCGACGTCATTTTGCAGCGCTTTCTTTCACTGATTTTGCTGCAATGTTTTCACAATGCTGCGGGCCCTATCCGCTATTGGCGGTGGGAGAGAGACCATTTCGCCGACCAAACTCTGGAGCTCTTCACCCGAAAGGGGATCAATTTCGATGTTCCGCTTCGCTGTTTCGCTCATGAAAGAATTGTCGGTGATCATCTTCGCGAATGCTTGACGTAGTACCAACATCCTCTCATTTGGCACGCCCGGTGGAGCAGCGATCGAACGACCCACCGCGGAGTCCGCAACGAAGAAATTGATAACGCGGCGGTCTTCGTCATTCGTCGCAAGTTCGGGGGCAGCAGGTGTCTCCAGGAAACTTGGATGTCGATTTGGCCCGTATTGAACCAAAATCCTTATCTTGCCGTCGGAGAGCCAATCGGCGAGTTCGCTTCTTAAAAGGGCAGCTGGCGCAACCCCCGCATGGATCTCGCCTCCTTCGACCGCAAGGCGGACTTTCGCCCCGCCGCCATATCCACTGACCACTCTAAATTTCGTGCCGATAAGGAGGTTCATGAGCTTCGGCGGCAATCCTTGTGTGCTCATGGGCGCATCCGCCCCCGAAAGAATCTCGAAACGCTTGGCGTCTTCAATCGACCGGGCTGGGTGAGTGTGCCAAAGATAATGGGTCGGTATGTTCGAGTTGAGCCGACCAATCCAGCCGAATTCTGCTGATTTGAACCTCGCAGCCGGATTACCCAAGACTTCCTCAGTCGGGGCATTCTGCGGTGGCATTCCAACCGTAAGTCCGTCCTTGGGTGCTCCGTTGTATAGCCACTGCGCCATGACGAAGCCACTCGCACCCGGCCTGTTCTGAGCCACTACGTTGGGGCGCCCCGGAATGTGCTCACCGATGTATCGGGCGTACAATCGCGTGTACAGATCATAGCCGCCGCCTGGCGGCGTTGGAATCAGAACCGTCAATGTCTTGTCAGTGAAAAAGGTCTCGCGTGATTGCGACTGCGCCAGCGCCGCTTGTCCGATAATGAGACTCAATCCCGCGATGAAAAAAGACTTCATAGTCTCAGCCTTCATAAATATCAGAGTTAAGTGTTTATCAATCCAATCATGGCGCCTGCGGATTTAAACGATGAGATCGCCGCCTCCATCATCCTGCTTCGTAGCAGTTATTTTGCAATGACGCGATTAGGTCCTCATAGAACTTCCTCATCTCGCCGGTATCGGCCTAGCCGATATTCATGGCCTCGGAGACCATACCTCTGAGTTCATTACCGCTGAATGGATCCAGTTCGAGGTCGAGCTTCTTAGCCTCTGCCTGAAAGACCGTATCGCGCATCATCGACTGGTAGGCCATCCTGAGCACGTCGAGGACATCGTCCGCTGTATCAGTGGCGCCGCGAGGGCTCTTTCTATGTCTGCGGTCAGCAACACTTTGATCTGGCGCGATGTGTGATCCGAACCATTAGAAGAGGCGTGGATTGAACTGCCCCCTTCATGCTTAGTCGTGTGCAGAGTATCCGAGTAACTGCCATGAACGCAGTGGTCTCGGGGCGCTCTTTGCCTCAATCGCTGCCCGAAGGCATCATTCCGGCTTGTCGCGTTCCACGGTTACTTCACGTCATATTGCTTTTGCAGCCCGGAAATGAAGCCATCCTTTTTCAATCGGTCGATAACGCTGGTATCAACATGATCGACAATCTTGTCGCTGACAACCGCGAGGTCGATCTCCTTCAGGCGCGCGAACACATTTTCTGCGCCCGGGATTGAGACGGATGCATCGCGCGTCATCAGCCTCTGATAATCCTTATAGGTGAAGTCAATGACCTTCTCATCGCGCGTCCGCAGTCGACGTGCGATGACCTCCTTAGCCCATTTCTCGTCGCCTAATCCCTTATATGTGCCTTCCAAATAGGCCTTCATGAAGTTTGAAGCTGTCTGCTGGTTCTTTGCCAGCCATTCGCGCGGAATAACAATTCCATCAAAGACCCAGGGCGTGCGCGCCTCATAAAGATCTATTACCTTTGTGAAGCCTCTATCTTCGGCTGCGGTGATGGAAGGCTCCAGCAGTGGAGCAGCAAACGCGCGTCCTGCTACGAGTGCGGCGAACCGTTGTGATGTGCCGCCCAGCTGTGTGATCTCCACGTCCTTGCGGGTGAGGCCCATGTTACGCAGTACGATGCTGATGGCAATATCGGTTTCCGATCCGAATGTGCTGATGCCGATAACGCTGCCTTTGGGGATTGGCGGATCGGACTTCTTCGTCGCATAAATAACGAACGGCAGTGTATTCAGGCTGGCGCCAATCATGCGCAAATCGGCGCCCTTGTTGTTGGCCTGCACCATGGGAGCCAGACCTACATGCATGGCCTGAATTTCGCCCGACATCAGCACTTGCAGGCCGCGCGTGCCGCCTTCGGTGCTGACCACTTCCATGTTCAGGCCATGCTTTCTGGCAATCTCGCCCTCTGCAAAATAAACGGACAGAATGGACACGGACGGTGAAGAGATGCCGATTTTGAAAGATGTTTGAGCGCAGGCCGGAGTGATGGCGCCTGCTATTGCAACGCTGGTTGCAAGGGAAACGAAGAAACGCCGCGAAAATTCGTACATGTGATCCTCCCAGATGTTCTCTTTTCCTGATGTAAGCACACGTCGAGGCCGCGCGCTAGCTGCGGGCTTGCGCCATGGCGTCGTCGTGGATCTGTGACCAGATCCGATCCTCTAAAGCGTGGAAGCGCGGATCGCGTTTCAACTTCAGCCTACGGGGCCGCTCAATGTCCACTGTGACTTGTTCGCGAACACGCCCTGGCCGCGCAGAGAGAACGATGACCCGGTCGGACAGGAAGATAGCCTCGTCAATCTGGTGCGTAATGAACAGAACGGTTTTGTTGGCCTGCTCCCAGATGCGCAGCAATTCTTCCTGCATGTATTCGCGGGTTTGCGCGTCGAGCGCAGCAAAAGGCTCGTCCATCAAAAGGATCTTCGGGTCCATCACCAGCGCGCGGGCGAGGTTCACGCGTTGCTGCATGCCACCGGACAGTTCATAGGGATAGCTGTTTTCAAAACCTTCCAGCCCCACCATCTGGACGAATTTCATCGCGCGCTCTTGCGCCTCGGAGGCGCGCACGCCGACGCATTCAAGGCCGTAGCAGACGTTCTTGAGCACCGTGCGCCAGGGCAGGAGGGACGCATCCTGAAACACGACGGCGCGATCTGGCCCCGGCTTGTTTACGCTCACGCCGTCGACGATGATTTCGCCCGATGTGGCCGGCAGAAGGCCGTCAACAACAGACAGAAATGTCGTTTTGCCGCAGCCGGAGGGGCCGACGATTGAAACGAACTCGCCCTCGTTGATGGAGAGGTTGATCCGGTCAAGCGCGAGCAGGCGGTCGCCCGTGCGCGGCTGGCGGTATTCGAGGCAAACGTCCCTGGCGACAAGTTTCGGTGTCATCGATTTTCAGCCTCACATATTATCGCCAATTGCTGGCCGCCAACCGTCATACCGGCGTTCGATCGCGCGCAGTCCTTCGGACATCAGGAGACCGGCGATGACGATGACAAGAACGCCAACGAACACCTTGTCGGTGTCGAAGGAAGCCCCCGCTATGTTGATCATGATTCCAATGCCGGTCGCTGAACCGTAGAGCTCGGCGACGACAATGCCGATCATGCTGCGGCCCACTGCGAGCCTCATCCCTGACAGGATGAATGGCAGTGCGGAGGGCGCGATGATCGTGCGAAAAGTATGCAGTTCCGATGCGCCAAAGCTGGAGGCGACCTTGAGCAACCGCGGATCGACGGTGCGTACTGCCGCCAACGCGTTCATTGTGATCGGGATCACCGCCAGAAGGAAGATGATCAGCACGCGCATCCAGAAGCCGGTGCCAATCCACATCACAAAAAGCGGCAAGAACGCCACTTGCGGCGTCGCGTTCAGCGCCGACAAAAACGGATCCATGATGTAGGAGAACGTGCGGTATCGGCCAGCAGCGAGGCCTAACGGGACGCCTACGAGGATTGCTGCGCCGAGGCCAACGATCAATTGCCCGCCGCTCTGGCCAATGTGGGGCCAGATCTCGCCAGTGACGGCGAACATTGTCCATGCCTGCTGTGCAACGCCGGTTGGCGATGAGATAAATATTGGCTTGATCGCCAGCGCCCGGGCGCTTTCGCCCAGAAGCGGCGTGAAAAGCGTAGCCCACCAGCCACGCGAAAAGCCCTCCCACATAACAAGAAAGACTGCGAAGGCCCCGGCGCCAATGATCAGGCGTTCATTGTCACGACAGATGTCAGTAATCGAACGGGCGCTCATCGCACCGCTCCTTCCGGGCGCCACCGATCAAATCGCTTTTCCATGCGCGCAAGGATCGACGTAACGATGAGCCCCGTAAATGTGAACAGCAGAACGCCGAAGAACACGCGGTCTGTCTCGAACGCGTTGCCAGCTTGCGCGATCATGTGGCCAACGCCTGCGGTCGCTGCATAAAGCTCACCGACTACAACACCCAGAAGCGCGCGGCCCGAAGCGTATTTCAGGCCCGTGAAAATGTACGGCGCCGTGCCGGGCAGAATTATGCTGGTGAATGTTTTCATCTGACTGGCGCTGAAGCTTCTGGCGACGCGCAGATATCGCGCTTCGTTTGTGCGCACGCCGGAATAGGTGCTCAGAATGATGGGTATGACTGCGCCAAGGAAAACGACTGCAAACTTCGACCAGATGCCGATGCCAAACCACAACACCATGATGGGCATGAACGTGACACGCGGCACCGCGTTGAGCACGTCAATGAAAGGTCCAAGCGCATATTGCAATCGCTTGTACCAGCCGATCGCAAGGCCCAGGGGAATGCCCACAGCGATGGCTGCGAGATAACCCCCAATGAATTCAGTAGAACTCACTTTCACATCGCGCCAGAAATCGGGATCTTCCCACATTTCGGTCGCGACCGATGCGATGCGCGAGGGCGATGAAATGAACATCGGATCGGCGAGCTTATATGCCGCTGCGGCCTCCCAGAATGCCACAAATGCAAACAGCGCGGCTGCGCCAACGAGTTGCGGCGTGTAGCGCTGCAGCGCGTCACCCTGCATCGGGCGCCTCGATTTCAATGTTAAGGTATTGATCCACTTTTGCAGACTGGCCGGGATAGATCACGATAGTGGAGGTCTTCTCCTCAATGATGGCAGGGCCTACAATCTGTGCCCCCGGTCCGAGCGTACTTCTGCGCCACACAGGCGTTTCGCATTCGCCATCGCTCCCAAACCACGCTCGCCGCATTTCCAGTGGTTGCGGAAGCTTGCTGTCCCACATTGGCGCGGGCCGCAAGACCGGTTTGGGAATGGGACCGACGGCGACGACTTTGAAGTTGACGATTTCGACGACTTCATTCTCCGCCATATGGCCATATCGGCGCTTGTGCGCATCATGGAACGCCTCGGCAAGCGCGTCGAGATCGGCGCGGCTGCTAAAGGATTTCGCCGGAATCGTCACCTCGTAGGACTGGCCGCGATAACGCATCCCGGCATAGCGCAGGGTGTTAATGGACTGACGTTCAAAGCGCTCGATGACGAGTTCGTCAATGGCCTCCGTCTCAAGGCCTGCAAACAGGCTTTCGATGGACTGAGGCGTCGCATCTTCAATTGATGTCAGCCGCGTGAGGCTCTTTTCCTGATGCACATCGGTGACGAGCATGCCCCATGCGCTGAACGCGCCAGGGTCGCGTGGCACAAGTATTCGCCGCACGCCCAGTTCGCGCGCAATGCGGCCCGCAATCGTGGGCCCCATGCCGCCAAAGGGAATGAGAGTGAATTCACGCGGGTCGTACCCTCGTTCCACGGTGATGGTGCGCATCGCACTCACGCAATTTGTCGTGAGCACGGTCACGACGCCCCACGCCGCGTCGCGCATAGACATGCCCAAAGGAACCGCCACGTTTTCTTCAACAGCGCGCATGGCTTTAAAGCCGTCAATACGCATCGCGCCTTCGAGCAGCGTCGTGTAGCTAAGATGTCCCAACGCAACAAGGGCGTCTGTAAGCGTGGCTTGCGTGCCGCCGCGATCATAGCATGCCGGGCCGGGACGCGCGCCTGCGCTGCGTGGGCCGACCTTCAAAACGCCGCCCAGTTCAATGGACGCAATTGAGCCGCCGCCCGCGCCAATGGTGTCGATATCGATCGTCTGAGTACGAATTGGATGACGGCCGACAGTGACTTCGGACCTGAATTGCGGGGCGCCGGGAAGCACCGCCATATCGGAGCTTGTGCCGCCCACGTCAAAGGTGAGCAGATTTTCGATTTGCTTCAGATCGCCAAGATAGCGGGCGCCTATCACGCCTGCGACCGGGCCGGACATTACCGTCTGGATCGGCGTGCGCGCCAACATGCGTGCGCTACCTGCGCCCCCGTCTGATTTCATCATCAGCGTGCGGCAGGCGGGGAAGCTTTCCAGTGAAATGGCTTCAAGCTGTTCCAGATAGCGCGCAACCGGTGGGCCAATGTAGGCGTTGGCGACCGTGGACGCCGTGCGTTCATATTCTCGCCACTCGGGGTTAACTTCACTCGAAAGCGAAACGAAGACGCTAGGCGCCACGTCGCGGATGATCGCTGCCGCTTCGCGTTCATGAGTGGGGTTTGTGAAGGAGAAGAGCAGACAAACGCCTATTGATTCTGCGCCTGCCGCCGCCAATGCGCGTGCGGCGCGGGCGACTGCATCAGCGTCGAGCGGTTCGACCACCTCGCCGCGATAATCCAGCCGACCCTTCACCTCGTAAATGAGATCACGAGTGAGCAGCATCTTTGGCGCGGGTGCGAAGAGGTTGAACACCTCTTCGCCGCGCCATTGGCGGCCGATTTCATAAACGTCGCGAAAGCCCGCGTTCACGATGAGCCCGGTCTTGACGCCCTTATCTTCAAGCAGCGTGTTCAGCGCGGCCGTGGAGCCGTGCAGAATGAGGCTGACGCGATCAACGCCAAACTTTGATTCCAGATCGGTGGTGATGCGCTCCATCACGCGCATCGGCTCCTGCGCATCGGAATCGTATTTTGTAATGAGTGCAACTTCACCCGCGTCCATGTCGAACGCCGTCACGTCTGTAAATGTGCCGCCGACGTCAATGCCAATCCGGATACTCATGCGCGCGCCTCCGCGCGAAGGCGCTGTGTTGCGGCAACGTCGACATTGTGATCGCCATCAAGTACGACGCAATAGTCGGTGAGCGCGGCGGCTAGGCTGATGTAGCCGCGCGCCACATCGAGGCGCACACGCTCGGGGTCGCGTTCATTGGGCGGTCCATATCCGCCCCCTCCCGCAAGCTCCCAGATCACGCGGTCATCTTTTTTCAACCGTAGCCCCGCCACTTTTGACGTGAGGGGGCGCTCTTGCGGCGTGCCAGGATTTATAAAGGCGCGAGACGGCTTGGCGGGCTTGGCGCCGAACAGCCCGAGCGATGAATGGTGAAAGCGATCTGTGCGCAGGTTTACGCTCGCTTCTTCGGCAAGGATGCGCCAGATACGGCGGGTGCCGAGACCGCCGCGGAAACGCCCCGGTCCACCGGAATCGGCAACGAGCTCGTAAGCCTCCACGCGCATCGGAAATTCAGTTTCGAGCGCTTCCACCGGCCCATTCATGACGTTCACGACAAGATCGTCCTGCGCGCTGACGCCATCTCCATGAGGACGCGCCCCGCCGCCGCCATTGAAGATTTCATACTGGGAATACCAGCGTTGCGTGCGCGGGTGACGGCCTGCGCTTGACAACGACCCGCCAGCCCCGCTCGCGGGCGCAGGCACGCGGCCGGGCAACGCCTCAGCCAGCACCCTCACCACAACCGATGTCGTCATCTGGCTGGGGCGCACATACATATTGCATGGCGCAGGATAGCGCGGATTAAGGAGCGATCCTTCAGGCGGATATTCAACGTCGATGGGCCGGGATAGGCCGTCGTTCACGGGCAAGTCGGGGATGAAGATCATCTTGACGAGACACTGAATGAAATTTCGCGAAACGCATGACCGCAAATTCACCGGTCCCCGCGCTTGCGTGTCGCTATCAAGGATGAAGCGCAGTCGGTCACCCTTCACTTCGAGGCTCGCGGAGATGCGATAAGGTCTGCCAAGTTCAACGCCGTCGTCGTCGATCCAGTCGTGGACGGGACCATGGAAACCGTCCGGCACTGCGAGAATCTGCTTGCGCAACTCCGCTTCGCAGATGTCCATCCACTTGTCCCAGCAGGAGAGAACTTTTTCAGAGCCATACTTGGCGAAGAGATCCGCAAACTTGCTTTGCCCGTGCGTGTTCGTGTTGATCTGTGCGCCAATGTCGCCCCAGGTCACCTCCGGCGTTCGTGTGTTAGCGCAGATCATTTCACGCAGGTCGTCGCTTAGAACTCCCGCCTTAACGATCTTCAGGGGCGGGATGAGTAGACCCTCCTGAAAGAGATCGGTCGCGTCGCCCGAATTTGTTCCGGGCACCTTGCCGCCGAGATCGGGCTTGTGCGCGATGTTACCGATGAAGGCTATCAATTTGTCGTCAACGAAAACGGGCGAGATGATCGTAACGTCTGTGGCGTGGTTCTGGCATGCGCGATAGGGATGATTGACAATGAAGGCGTCGCCCTTGTCGATCTTTCCTGCAAAGACTCGCCGGATTTCGTTCACTTGCGCCGCGAGCGGCCCGATGTGAAGCGGCTGCGGCACACCTTGGGCGACCATGCGGCCACGTCGATCAAAAATCGCGAACGTGAAGTCCTGGCTTTCCTTGATGATCGTCGAATAGCCCGTGCGAAGCATGTTCAAGGTTAATTCGCGGGCAATCTGAAGCGTAGACTGATAGATGACTTCAAGATCAATAGCGTTCAATGCGCGTTCGCCGTTCCGGCGCTCCTCCCATGGAGCAGCTTTTTGCTGCACCTTTTGTTCGGGTAAGAGTTGCTCGTACGAGGCGGCGGCGCAAGGAAAAAGTGCCAGCGGAGACTGAATGCCTTGAGGAGGCGCTGCTCAAGTATGTGGGCGAGTAAATGAACCTAGTGGATCAAATCTGACATTTGAATCCTTTGGAGGATTCCCGCTGGGCTTGTTGTGTGCGAGTCTGGCGCATGCGCACTGGAATTTCCATCACCGTTTCCCCCGCTGATCGCAAGCGTCTTCTGGGCCTTGTCAAAAA
>JANPPJ010000047.1:0-58122 GCA_031428455.1 Hyphomicrobiales bacterium
CAAGAAACTTTCAGGAGGAAACCATGCCGCACGACGAAGTCTCGAACCATTGGCACGAACCCAAGGCTGGCCAGAAGGCTGGTCTTGGCAAGTTTGGCCGCCCCGCCATGCCGTATGATGCGTTCATGGAGGCCGAGGGCGTGCCGGTTTATCGCGACATCGGCTGCAAGACAGTGCTGGATTTGCCGATGAAGCCGTGGGCGCGGCTGGGCGGCAAGGGCACGTACATCCAGTTGCTGGGCACCGAAGGTCTGTGGGGCATGTATGTGGTTGAGGTGCCGCCGGGCGGCGCGCTCAACGTCGAGAAGCATGTCTATGAGAAGATGTGCCTCGTGGTTGAAGGCCGCGGCTCCACGGAAATCTGGAACGAGGGCGCGCCGACGCGGCAGACGTTCGAGTGGCAGCGCGGATCGATGTTCCCCATCCCGCTCAACGCCAATCATCGGTTTGTGAACGCGACGAACTCACCGGCCATCATCCTGTGCGGCACGTCCGCGCCAAACGTGATGAACCTGCTGGACAACCCGCATTTCATCTTCAACTGCCCCTATAATTTCACTGATCGTTACGCGGGCGCGGCGGACTATTTCAAGGACAAGGACGATCTGGCGCCAGATCCAGTGCGCGGCCTTGCGATGCGCAAGACGAATTTCATTCCCGACGTGATCAATTGCGAACTTCCGCTCGATAACCGCCGCTCGCCGGGTTATCGCCGCGTGGAGCCGCACATGGCGGGCAACCGCTTCTACCAATGGATTGGCCAGCATGAGACGGGCCGCTATTCCAAGGCGCACAAGCATGCGTCGGCTGCGGTGCTGATCTGCCTGAAGGGCAGCGGCTACACGTATACGTGGCCGGAAGCGCTGGGCATGCAGCCGTGGTCGGTTGGCAACGGCGACAAGGTACGCCGTCAGGACTATGAGTTTGGCGGCATGGTGTCAGCGGCGCCGATGGCGGGCGACTGGTTCCACCAGCACTTCGGATCGAGCAAGGATGCCTTGCGCCTCACCGCGTGGTTCGGGCCGAATAACTCACGCGCCCGCAAACCCGGCGTGCCCGGAGAAGCGCTGACGGACCGTGGCGCCATCGACATCAAGAAGGGCGGAGATGCGATTCCCTACAGCGAGGAGGATCCGTATCTGCGCAAGGAGTTCGCCGAAACGCTTGCCGCCAAGGGCGTGCAGGCTCGTATGAGCGAAAAGCTCTACACGGGCGAGGCGCAGCCCGAAGATGATCCGGGCAACGCGTTCTGATCAACTTTTGCCTGGAATAAAAATCAGGGGGCAGGAAATCCTGCCCCTTTTCTATTTACGCGAACCTTTGATCAAGTTTACTCAGCCGCCTTCGCGGCCTTTTCCAGAAGGTCTTGCGGGAAGCCGTAAATCCGCTTCACAATGTCCGCAGCTTCAAGGCCGCCGATTGGATAAACCGGCAGGTTTTGCTTGGCTGACTCCGCAAGGAATTCCTTGTCTTTCATGCTCGCGTCGAACGCCGTCCGCAACGCCGCGATGCGGTCCGCAGGAACGCTGTTCGAGACAATGAAGGGCCGACCGAGTTCGCCTGCCGCCGTGAGGATCTCCAGCACCGACTTCTGCTCTTGCGTCTTGGCGAAGGTGCCGATGAAGGGAATGTCCTGCGGCATGTCAGGGGTCTTGAATGGGGAGAAGGACACGAACGTGTTGATCTTCTTGTCGCGCACCCACTCTTCGGGAATGCTGCTCCACGAGCCGCAATCGCCTTCAAGCTCGCCGCGCTCGATGCCAAGCCGCTGCTCGGCGCTGCCGGGATAGCCCAGAATCTGGCGCACGCGCATGCCGAACACGTTGCGCAAAATCGCCTGATTGACATAGGCGCCTGTGCCGCGCGCGGTGGAGCCGAAGATGATCTCCTTGCGGTTCGCGGCTTCTTCCCAAGTCTTCACGCCGGTGGCGTGCCACATGAAGCAAACGCGGAAGTCGCGGGTCACCGAACCGATGAACGCAACCTCGGTAAACTTGAAATTCGTCTTGGCGGGTTCGGTTACAGATTCAGTAATCAGCGCCGGGTTGAACGTCACGATGGTGGACCCGTCCTTGGGCAGGTTGCCTTCAATGCGGCGCACGGCCGTGAGGCTTCCAGCGCCGGGCGCATTCTGCACGATGAGAACCGGATTGCCGGGAATGTGATTGCCCATGTGGCGCGCCAGAACGCGCGCATACTGGTCGTAACCGCCGCCCGGCGAGAAGCCGACGATAACGTTGACGGTCTTGCCCTTGTAGAAATCTGCGGGCGATTGTGCGTGAGCGGCCAAGCCTCCCGCAGCGGTCACTAAGACAGACGCCAGTGCGGCGTTCATTACCCTCGAAACCATGAAGTTCCCCTTCTAGTGCCTGTCGTCGCACGTTCCGGCGGGCCCGGTGTGGCGACGTGTAGCGGCGCATATTACTTAGGCGAAGAGGCTCGGGAAAAAAAGCCCGGTCTACGGGGTGAATTGTTCCAGGATAAATCGGGTCGCCGCCCGTTCCATGACCGAGGGTCTGTAGAGAACGAGGAAAGGGATCGTGGCGAAGGCGCCTCCGAGGTCGAGACGTTGCAGGCTTTGGGGCAAGCGGCCCTCGACGCAGATCGTGTGGACCAGCGCCGGCCCCGCGCCGCGATCCACAAGCTCGATGGCCGACTGGCATGTCGGACATTCCACGAGGGTTCGCTTCTGGTCCGAAAACAGGTCAGTCGCCTCGGCCACAAGACGGCGGGTGGCGGACCCGCGCGGCTCGACGATCAGGCGGTCACGCACGACATCGGAAGGGCGCAAGCCTGCGCTCCTTTCACCCTGATAGATCAGCGAGAATGGCGTCTGCGCGACCTGCATGGCGCGCAGGCCAAGCGGGATGCGAGCGTAAAAGCCCATGCAGAAATCGATGTCGCCCCGCTCCAGCGCCGCCAGCGCCTGCGACGAGCGATAGACCCGCATGTTGACCTGAACGTTTGGGAAGCGCGTCCAGAACTGGTTGAGGCGCGGCACGAAATACCAGACGTAATCGCCCCCCACCGCGATCGAGACGCTCCCCGCCTCGTCTGAGTTGGATGTGACGCGGGCGAGGGCTTGCTCCGCTTGGTCAAGCATTGGCTTGATTTCTGCCCGCATGCGCAGGCCGGCCGGAGTGAGCGTGAGCGACTTGGCGCCCCGCTCAAAAAGCTGGACGCCCATGATCTCTTCCAATCGCTGAAGCTTTGCGGAAATAGCCGAGGGCGTCAGGCGAAGTTTAAGCGCTGCCGACTTCAGGTTGCCTTGATCGGCAACTATTTGAAAGGCCCGCAGTTTGGCGAAGTCGAGATCGTCGAGGCGCAGTTTCATCTCCCTAGCTTGCGTGGACACTAAGCCCGTCCGCTCAGATGGTCAAAAATTTTTAAATCATGGAAGTGAATGATTTGATTTACTTGCGACGGCCCTTTCTCTAAGCGACAAAATACAAAACATTTTTGGGGGACGCGCCGGCCGATGATCGACATCATGTTTGGCTCTCTTGCGGGGCTACTCACCAATCCACAGACGATGGGCTTGATGCTTATCGCCGTGATGATTGGTCTCATCGTTGGCGCCACGCCGGGTATCGGCGGCCGGCTTTCCATCGCGCTGGCTATCCCGTTTGTCTTCGGCATGGACATGACGCAGGGGGCAGTTTTCCTGCTGACCATGCACGCTGTGAACGGCACCAGCGGGCAGATTTCATCAATTATGTTTGGCGTGCCGGGCGACGGCGACGACGCCGCCACCACCGTCGATGGCTATCCCATGGCCAAGAAGGGCGAGGCTGGGCGGGCGCTTGGCGCGAGCATTACGGCCTCCGGCGTGGGCGGCATCATTGGCGCGATTGTGTTCGCTGTGATGATCCCGGTGCTTGAGCCGGTTGTTCTTGCCTTCAGCCCGGCCGAGTTCTTCCTTCTCGCTGTTCTCGGCATCACGTTCATCGCTTTCCTCGCGGGCAAGGGCCAGATCTTCAAGGGCATTATCGTCGGCCTGTTTGGCATGATGCTGGCGACCGTGGGCATGGACCCGCAGACCGGCACGGCGCGCTATTCTGGCGACTATCTGTTCCTGTGGGACGGCATCTCGACGATCACCGTGGTTCTCGCTGTGTTCGCTATCCCTGAAATGATTGCGCTTGGCGCGCGCGGCGGGTCCATCGCGATGCGCGGTTCGGGCAACATGACCGTTTCCTACAAGCAATTGTTTCAGGGCGTCATGGAAGTGCCAAGGCACTGGTGGCTGGTCTTGCGAACCTCCATCATCGGGGCGGTAATCGGGATGATCCCTGGCCTCGGCGGATCGGCTGCGGCGTGGCTATGCTACGGTCACGCAGTGCAGACATCGAAGACGCCGGAGCGCTTTGGCAAGGGCGCGGTAGAAGGCGTCATCGCGCCCGAAACAGCGAGCAACGCCAAGGAAGGCGGCTCGCTGCTACCCACGTTGTTCTTTGGCATTCCCGGTTCGTCCGGCATGGCTGTGATGATGGGCGCGTTCCTTATTCTCGGCATCCAGCCCGGACCGGCGATGATGACGACGAACCTGCCTCTCGTGTGGACGCTGATCTGGGCGTTGGTGGTGGGCAATCTGATCGCAGTCACGTTCCTGCTGTTCATCACGCGCTGGGTTGCGTTGCTGACATTCGTCAACGTGGCGATGCTGGTTCCCTTCATTCTGACGCTGGTCATGATCGGCGTGTTTTCAGCGGAAGGCCAGTGGGAAAACCTTATCGTTCTGTTGGCCATCGCGGTGATTGGATGGGGCCTGCAACGATATGACTGGCCACGCGCGCCGTTCATCATCGGGCTCGTGCTCGGCAAGATCGCCGAGGAGTCGTTGCACAAGGCGCTCGGCCTGTGGGGCATGAGCTTCTTCTGGCGGCCGCTGTCGCTGGTGTTGATAGGCTTGATCTGCGTGACGATCGCATACGCCGTCTACACGAGCGTAAAGGGTAAATCCGTCATGCCCGCCGAGGCCGGATCGGGAGCAGGATCATGAGCGCAGTCACCAAAAATCCCATGACGTTCGTCATGCTGGCTATCTTCGTTGTGATGGTCGCCATCGCGACGACATATCCCCCTGGCGCGCGCTTCATGCCTTTCGTTGTTGGCATCCCGGCCATCATTCTGTGCCTGTTGCAGATCATTCTGGACGTGCGCGCAGCCAAGCAAGCCGACGGTCCGAAGGATCGGCGCAGCGAGATGGAAATTGCGCAAGAGCGCATGTCCCAGATGACCGGGCGTCAGATGACGTTCGAGGCGGTCAACATTGCGCCTGAAATCACGGTTTCGGAAAATCCGACGGGCATCGCTGAATCGCGCGAGTTCATCATCTGGATTTACGTTCTCGGGTTCATCGGCGGCATCCTGTTTTTCGGGTACACGGTGACGATCCCCATCTTCATCCTTCTCTTCCTGCGCTGGGAAGCGAAATGCTCATGGATGAAAGCTGCGCTCTATGCGGGCATCGGGTCATCTCTCCTGATGTTCATCTTCACATACGTACTCAAGTTCCAGCTACATCAGGGCTTTCTGACGGAGCGGTTGAGGGACTTCCTTGGTTGAGGCTCTTTGTTATACAAAGGACGCTGCGCCGCCGCGGAGCGAACTGCGGGGCGTCATGGAGGGAATCCTGATGAGGCACGTTTCGACAGGGGCGCTACCTGCTGCGCTGGTTTCTGCGCTCATTGCGGTGAGCGGCGCAGCACATGCGCAGGCTGACAAGGCTTTCTTCAGCGGCAAGACCGTCACCTACATCGTGGCGACGGCGCCCGGCGGCGGCTATGACACCTATGGTCGGCTCGTCGCCGAATACATGCAAAAATATCTGCCGGGCTCTACCTTCGTGGTTCGCAACATGCCGGGCGCAGGCCATCTGGTCGGCACCAACGCGCTTTATGCGTCCAAGCCCGACGGGCTGACGATTGGCACGTTCAACACCGGCCTTGTCTACACGCAGCTGGCCAAGCACCAGGGCGTGAAGTTCGATCTCACGAAGATGTCGTGGATCGGCAAGGCGGCGACGGACCCGCGCGCTGTCATCATCGCCGCGCAATCACCGATCAAGGCTTGGGGCGACCTGGCAAAGATGCGGGATCCGCAGAATTTTGCAACGTCCGGCCCCGGCGGCGCTAATTTTGTCGAGACGCTGGCGCTTACCGCTATTTTGAAACTGCCAATCAAAATGCTCTCGGGATACAACGGCACGGATGACCAGCTCGCCATGCGCCGCGGCGAAATCATCGGATCGATTGGCTCGCGCTCTTCGTTCGAGCAGTTTGTGAATAACGGCTATGGCCGTTTCATCGGTCAGTTCGGCGGCGCCGAAAAAGACGTGCCGCAGATGGCGGATCTCGTGAAGGGCAATGTCGATGCCGAGCGTCTCGTGCGCCTCATCACCGCGCAGGGCGACATTGCGCGTCTGACCGCCGGGCCGCCAGATGTCCCCGCACCACAGCTTGCCGCGCTTCGCGAAGCCTACAAGCAATCCATGGAAGACAAGGACCTGCAGGCCCGCGCGATCAAGCTGGAAAAGCCGGTTGAACCACTTTACGGGGCTGATGTGGCGAAGGCAGTCACCGAAGCGCTCAATCAGTCTCCGGAAGTGGTCAATCTTCTGGTCGAAGGTTTTAGCAAAGGGAAATGAATCGATGAGAAAAGCTCTGTATCTTCCCATCCTCGGCGTCGCGCTCGCTGCGGTGGCTGCGCCCGCATCGGCGCAGGACGGCGCTGCGTTCTTCAATGGCAAGACGGTCACTTACATCGTGGCGACGGCGCCGGGAGGTGGATATGACACCTATGGCCGCATTGTTGCGGAATACATGCAGAGATACCTGCCGGGCTCCACGTTCGTCGTCCGCAACATGCCGGGCGCGGGTCATCTCGTTGGCACAAACGCGATCAATGCGTCAAAGCCTGACGGTTTGACGATCGGCACGTTCAACACGGGTCTGATTTACAACCAGCTCGTCAACGCCGATGGCGTTCGCTTCGACCTGTCGAAGATGTCCTGGGTTGGAAAGGCTGCGAGCGAGTCGCGGGTTGTCGCCGTGGCGGCCCAGTCGCCAATCAAGACGTGGCAGGATTTCGTCGCCCTCAAGGAGCCCGTCAATTTCGCAGTGGCTGGTCCGGGCAGCGCGTCTTTTGTCGAGACGATCATGCTGACAAACATCATGAAACTGCCGATCCGCCTGCAAACCGGCTACAACGGCACTGAAGATCAGCTGGCCATGCGCCGGGGCGAAATTGTCGGGTCCATCGCCTCGCGTTCGTCCTACGACCAGTTTGTGCGGAACGGTTACGGTCGCCTTATTGCGCAGATTGGCGGCAACGACAAGAATCTCCCGCAACTCTCGGCGATCGTCACTGATCCAAAGGCCAAGGAGCTTCTTGCGCTGATTGAAAGCACCGGTGAAATCGCACGTCTGACCGCTGGCCCGCCGGCAATTCCGGCTGATCGTCTCAACGCCCTTCGCGCGGCATTCAAGCAGGCCGTAGAGGACAAAGAGCTGATTGCCCGTGCGGACAAGCTGGGCTTGCCGGTCGAGCCCCTGATCGGCGATGACATCGTGAAAATGATCAACGCTGCTCTCAAGCAATCGCCGGAAACAATAGAGCTGCTCAAGACGTCGCTCGAGCGGCCCAAGAAGTAATGGGTGTATCACGAGCGGAATGTCCGCCGACATATTCGCGGCCTGCGGATATGTAAGGCGGCGCCACCATCGCAAGGGGCGGCGCGTTCGCCCCTTCAATCATTCCCACCAAGACGAAAGAACAGACGATATGACAACGAGCCCCATTGCCGCTGATGACGCCAAAGGCCGGTTTGTGGTCGATCCTTATCTCGATTGGGCGAACGGCGAGAGCATCCCGATCCATCAGGACTTCGGTCTTGATCTGCTCGGCATCGAAACGGCGCGCTGGGACCGTTACGACGCGAAGGGTTGCTTCGCTCATTGCCTTGGGCGCGGCGACTTCATGGCCAATTATGTGCTGGAGATCGAGCCCGGCAAACGGACACGCCCGGTCAAGCATCTCTACGAGGCGTTCATCTATGTGCTCACGGGCGTTGGCACGGCGAAGATCTGGTTGCCCAACGGCGAGGAGCAACTCTTCGAGTTTGGGATGCATTCGCTGTTCGCGGTTCCGCTCAACGCCCAGTACCAGATATTCAATGGCTCGGGTCGCGATCCCGTGCGCCTGTCAGTGACGAATGACGCGCCCATCGTAATGAACCTGTTTCACAGCGAAGACTTTGTCTTCAACAATCCGGGCAAGTTTCCCGAGCGCTTTGGCTCCGAGAACCTGTTCCGCGGCGAGGGCGAATTGCTGACGCTTTCGCGCGGCACCGGCGTTGCGCAGCTCAACATCTGGGAAACGAATTTCGTGCCCGATGTGACAAGCTTCAAGCTGTACGAACTCAACGAACGTGGCAAGGGCTCGCTTAACGTGTCGTTCGTGCTCGCTGACTCCACGATGCATGCGCACTGCTCGCAAATTCCGACGGGTCGTTACAAGAAAGCGCACCGCCACGCGGCCGGCACGCACGTTCACGCGGTGGATGGCGAAGGTTATTCGCTGCTGTGGCACGAGGGCGATTCCGAGTTCAAGGAAATCCCGTGGCGTCACGGCATCATGTACGTGCCGCCGTTCTGGATGTTCCACCAGCACTTCAACACATGCGCGCGGCCGGCGCGTTATCTGGCGTGCAGCCTTGGCAGCCGTCGTTATCCCTTCATCTCGCTGCGCAAGAAGAGCGCTGAAGGTGGCGGCTCCACGTCGATCCAGAATGGTGGTCGCCAGATCGAGCTGGAAGATCAGGATCCGCGCGTTCATCGCCGCTGGCTTGAAGAGATCGCCCTCACGGGCGTGACGTCCGACATGGGCGAGTCGTTCGACGAGCCCGCCATCATGGCGATCCCGAAGGAAAAACTCACGGGCGTGATTCAGACGCCACGATCCATCGGGCCGGCTACGTAGCAGGCAGCCTTGTGAGGCAGCGATAGCAAACGCGGGCTGTGGCCCGCGTTTTGATTCAAGGCTCTTCCTTCAGGGTTTTTCGTTCTCGCTCTCGGCTTCGCGCGCGCGCCGCTCGTCTGCGTTCATCTTCTGCGTAATGTCTTCGATGCGCTCGGCTGCTGATTCCACCGCCTGCGCAATGCGAAGAGCTTGTGCGCTAACCTGCGCGTCGATCTGTTCCTGTTCGCCGCGAATTGTCGCCATTTCGCTCTGGAGCGTTTCAACCTGCTTGCGCAATTCGGTCAGATCGTCTGCG
Source organism: Hyphomicrobiales bacterium (assembly GCA_031428455.1). Lineage (GTDB taxonomy): Bacteria > Pseudomonadota > Alphaproteobacteria > Rhizobiales > Beijerinckiaceae > Terripilifer. Next base: position 9,278 of record JANPPJ010000047.1, read on the forward strand.
AAGGTGATCGCCGCCATCACCGTGAGGCGCTGGTCGCCGATCTCGCCGAAGGCGGCGCGCATTTCGGTGATCTTGGAGTCGACCTGCGCGGCCAGGGACTCTAGCCGCTCTTCCTCGCCTGCGCCGCACGCCATGCGGAAGGCGCGTCCGGCGATGGTCACGTTCACATGAGCCATCAGGGCGCCTCCGCCACGATCTGGACCGGCGGAATCTGGAGTTGGGCCGGATTGATTGCATCCACCAACTCGCCCAGCATTGTCTCTGCGCGCTCAAGGCGGTGGGCGACGTCAGCATTGGCCAGCGCAAGCGTCCTGTTGCGGGCCAGTGCGCCGTCAAGTTCGGCGGCGAGGCGGGCGCGGTCGTCCTGCATGACGCCGAGTTCCTCTTCGAGGTCGGCGCGCATGCGATTGGCGGCCGCCCGGCGCTCGTCCGCGGCTTCCAGGCTCTCCAGCGCGTGAGCGAGTCGCTTCAGCGCTGCGTCGAGTGGGTTGGGCGACGTCATCGGAATCTCACTATTCCGCATTAGCCTTCGAGAGTTGGGAATGGTCAACGCCGATTGTCGGCCTTGCCCACAGGAGTTTCGCGCAAAGCTTCTGATGGGGGCCAGAATCCCGGGTCCGCGCCTTTCGCCGGAGGGAATGAGGTGTTATCTGGTGCCCATCCAAGCTTCGTCCGGCCTTTTCAGGCGTCTTCCGCGGGCGGGCGCCCATCGGAATATGCTCATGATCGTTTCGCATGAATCCATGGCCAACGCGATTCGCGCGCTCGCAATGGACGCCGTTGAAAAAGCCAAGTCCGGCCATCCGGGTCTTCCCATGGGCGCCGCGGACATCGCGACGGTTCTTTTCACGAAGGTGCTGAAATACGACATCAGCGACATGCGCTGGCCGGATCGCGACAGGTTCGTGCTGTCGGCCGGTCACGGCTCCATGCTGCTGTATGCGCTGCTGCATCTCACGGGCGAGCCGTCCATGACGATGGACCAGATCCGCAACTTCCGGCAGCTTCATTCGCTGACGCCGGGGCACCCTGAGAACTTCGTCACCTCCGGCATCGAGACGACGACCGGACCGCTGGGCCAGGGCCTCGCCACCGCCGTGGGCATGGCGCTCGCCGAGCGGATGCTGAACGCTGAATTTGGCGATGTTGTCGACCATTACACCTACGTGCTCGCCTCCGATGGAGATTTGATGGAAGGCATCAGCCAGGAAGCCATCGCCATCGCCGGGCACCTCAAGCTGAATCGCCTGATCGTCCTGTGGGATGACAACGGCATCTCCATCGATGGGCCGCTGTCCGTGGCCGACTCCGTCGATCAGTTGAAGCGCTTCGAATCAACCGGCTGGGACGCTGTGCGCGTCGATGGCCACGATCACGCGGCCATTCTGGCTGCGGTGGAGACCGCGCAGAAGTCGGGCAAGCCGACCCTCATCGCCTGCAAGACGACCATCGGCTACGGCGCCCCCAAGCGCGCGGGCACGTCCAAGAGCCACGGCGAACCGTTGGGCGCGGAAGAAATCGAAGGCGCCCGCAAGGCGCTGAACTGGCCGCATGAGCCTTTCTTTGTGCCGCAGGACATTCTGGACGCCTGGCGCACTGCTGGCAGCCGTGGCGCATCGGCCAAGGCCGCCTGGCAGGGCAAGCTGGCTGCGCTGGACGCGGGCAAGCGCATGGAGTTCGAGCGTCGGCTTGAAGGCCTGCTGCCGTTGCACCTGAAATCCGTGGCGCAGCATTACAAGGAAGAGCTGGCGAACAAGCCAGTGGAGATCGCCACTCGCAAGGCGTCGGAAATGGTGCTGGCCGAAATTGCGCCGTATGTGCCCGAACTGATCACAGGTTCGGCTGATCTCACGGGCTCGAACAACACCAAGGTCGCCGCAACGCCAGCCATTTCGCCCGGCAATTACGCTGGCCGGTACGTGCATTGGGGCATCCGCGAGCACGCCATGGCGGCGGCGTTGAACGGCATGGGCCTGCACGGCGGCTACATTCCCTCGGGCGCGACCTTCCTGGTGTTTGCAGACTACATGCGCCCGGCATTGCGGCTCGCAGCGTTGATGGGCGTGCGCCATATCGAAGTGCTGACGCACGACTCCATCGGGCTCGGCGAGGACGGGCCCACCCACCAGCCGGTTGAGCATCTGGCCAGCCTGCGCTGCATTCCGAACATGAACGTGTTCCGCCCGGCAGACGCCACCGAGACGCTGGAATGCTGGCTGGCGGCGCTGGAAGCACGGCGCAACCCGTCGGTGCTGGCGCTGACGCGGCAGAACCTGCCAGCCGTCCGCACGACGATGGTGGAAGAAAACCTCAGCGCAGGCGGCGCCTACGAACTTTCGCCCGCCAGGGGCAAGGCCCAGGCGTCGATCTTCGCCTCGGGCTCGGAAGTGCATATCGCGCTCGACGCACAAAAGATTCTAGAGGCGCAGGGGATCGCGACCCGGGTCGTGTCGGTTCCCTGCATGGACCTGTTCTTCACCCGCCCCGAAAACGAGCGCCGCATGGTTGTCGGCGATGCGCCGATCAAGGTGGCTGTCGAGGCAGCAGTGCGAATGGGGTGGGATACCATCATTGGCAGTGACGGAATTTTCATCGGAATGGAAAGTTTCGGCGCCAGCGCCCCGTATAAGCAACTTTATGAACAATTTGGGATTACAGCCAAGGCCGTGGCAGGCGCTGTGGCTGATCGGCTGAAGACCTGATCGGACGTCGCCCGCGTAGCGGACAACAAGGAGGACAGAAGAATGGCAGTGCGTGTCGCTATCAACGGGTTCGGTCGTATCGGACGTAACGTCCTGCGGGCCATTGTGGAATCGGGACGCACCGACATCGAAGTCGTGGCCATCAACGATCTGGGCCCGGTTGAGACGAACGCCCATCTTCTGCGCTTTGACTCGGTGCACGGGCGGTTTCCGGGCGAAGTTACGGTGTCCGGCGACACGATTGATGTGGGCCGTGGCCCGATCAAGGTCACCGCGATCCGCAATCCCGCCGAATTGCCCCATCGCGAGATGAACGTCGACATCGCGCTGGAATGCACCGGCATTTTCGTGACGAAGGACAAGGCCAGGGCGCATCTCGACGCTGGCGCCAAGCGCGTGCTCGTGTCCGCGCCGTGCGATGAAGCTGATCTCACCGTCGTTTATGGCGTGAACCACGACAAGCTGACGAAGGACCATCTCGTCGTTTCGAACGCCTCGTGCACGACGAACTGCCTGGCGCCCGTCGCGAAAGTGCTGAACGACACGGTCGGCATCGAGCATGGCTTCATGACGACGATCCATTCCTACACCGGCGACCAGCCGACGCTCGACACGATGCACAAGGATCTCTATCGCGGCCGCGCTGCGGCGCTGTCGATGATCCCCACATCAACCGGCGCTGCAAAGGCCGTTGGCCTGGTGCTGCCGGAGTTGAACGGCAAGCTCGATGGCGCCGCCATTCGCGTGCCGACCCCCAACGTCTCTGTCGTTGATTTGAAGTTCACGTCGAAAAAGAAGACGTCGAAGGAAGAAATAAACGAGGCGATCAAGCGTGCGGCGGCTCAGGAGCTGAAGGGCGTGCTGGGCTTCACGGACGTTTCGAACGTGTCGATCGACTTCAATCACGACAGCCGGTCGTCGATCTTCCATCTCGACCAGACCAAGGTGATCGACGGCAGTTTCGTGCGCATTCTGTCGTGGTACGACAATGAATGGGGCTTCTCGAACCGCATGGCGGACACCGCCGTCGCGATGGGCAAGCAACTTTGATTTCGATGGGCGCGGCTTTGGCCGCGCCCTTTTTGTATCAGCACGGAGATCCGTATCCCGATGTCTGCATTTCGTACGCTCGACCAGGCCGATGTGAAGGACAAGCGCGTGCTTGTGCGCGTCGATCTCAATGTCCCCATGGAAAACGGCCGCGTCAGCGACGCCACCCGCATCGACCGTATTCTCCCCACCATCCGCGAGATCGCGGACAAGGGCGGCAAGGTTGTCCTGCTCGCGCATTTTGGCCGCCCCAAGAACGGGCCTGACGCCGAAAACTCGCTTAAATCCGTTGCTGCGGTTTTGTCCGAACACCTCAAGCGCCCGGTCGCGTTCGCGCCTGACTGCGTTGGCGCCGTGGCGGCGGACGCTGTGGCGGCCTTGAAGCCCGGCGATATCGTGCTTCTGGAAAACACCCGCTTCCACAAGGGCGAGGAAAAGAACGATCCGGCGTTCGTCGCTGAACTCGCCAAACTGGGCGATGTGTACGTCAACGACGCGTTTTCCGCTGCGCATCGCGCGCATGCCTCCACCGAGGGCCTTGCGCACCTGATGCCGGCTTATGCCGGCCGCACGATGCAGGCTGAAGTTGAGGCGATTTCGAGGGCGCTGGACAACCCGCAGCGACCCGTCGCAGCCATCGTCGGCGGGGCCAAGGTCTCCAGCAAGCTCGATCTGCTCGAGAACCTGGTCAAGAAGGTCGACTTCCTGATCATCGGCGGCGGCATGGCCAACACGTTTCTGGCTGCACAGGGCAAGCATGTGGGCAAGTCGCTGTGCGAGAAGGACTTGCTAGACACGGCGCGTCGTATTTTTGAAGCAGCAAAAGCCGCCAATTGCGAAATCGTGCTGCCCACCGACGGCGCGCTGGCGAAGGAATTCAAGGCCCATGCACCCATGCGGATCGGCGACGTCGACCATGTGGCTGATGATGAAATGATCCTCGACATCGGACCGCAGTCTGTCGCAGAAGTCGAGCGCGCGCTGAAATCCGCTCGCACGCTGGTCTGGAACGGCCCGTTCGGCGCGTTTGAACTGCAGCCGTTTGACGCTGGCACCAACGCCGTCGCGAAACTGGCTGCGGACCTCACCCAGGCTGGCAAGCTTTTGTCGGTTGCGGGAGGAGGCGACACCGTTTCGGCCTTGAATCAAGCGGGCGTTTCGGATCATTTCACGTATATATCAACGGCCGGAGGCGCCTTCCTTGAGTGGATGGAAGGCAAGGCGCTGCCGGGCGTGCAAGCCATTCGCGCCTGAAGCTTCAGAATATAAACGAAAACGAAAGCGGCGAATGGCACATCATTCGCCCATCGCTCACGGAGAGAGACCGATGCCGCGCATCACGCTGAGACAGCTTCTCGACCACGCCGCCGAACATGATTATGGCGTGCCCGCATTCAACATCAACAATATGGAGCAGGCGCTCGCCATCATGGCGGCTGCCGACAAGCTCGACGCGCCGGTTATCATTCAGGCCTCGCGCGGCGCTCGTCAGTACGCCAACGACATCATGCTCAAGCACATGATGGACGCGGTGGTTGAAATTTATCCGCACATTCCCGTCTGCGTGCATCTCGACCACGGCAACGAGCCCGCGACATGCATGACGGCGATTCAGGCCGGCTTCACCTCGGTGATGATGGACGGATCGCTGAAGGAAGACGGCAAGACGCCGGCTGACTGGGCCTATAACGTCGAGGTGACGAAGAAGGTCGTCGACATGGCGCATCTGGGCGGCATTTCGGTGGAAGGCGAGCTTGGCGTGCTTGGTTCGCTTGAAACCGGCATGGGCGAAAAGGAAGACGGCCACGGCGCCGAGGGCAAGCTGTCGCACGACCAGTTGCTGACAAACCCGGACGAAGCCGTGAAGTTCGTCAACGAGACGCAGGTCGATGCGCTCGCCATCGCCATGGGCACCTCGCATGGCGCCTACAAGTTTTCGCGCAAGCCCGATGGGGCCGTGCTGGCGATGAACGTGATTGAAGAAATCCATCGCCGCATGCCGAACATGCATCTTGTGATGCATGGCTCGTCGTCCGTGCCGCAGGATTTGCAGGACATCATCAACACGTTCGGCGGAAAGATGCCGCAGACGTGGGGCGTGCCGGTGGAAGAGATTCAGCGCGGCATCAAGAATGGCGTGCGCAAGATCAACATCGACACCGACAACCGGATGGCGATCACGGGTCAGATCCGCAAGGTCCTCGCCGAGCATCCGGGCGAGTTCGATCCGCGCAAGTATCTCAAGCCCGCCATGGACGCGATGGCCAGGATCTGCAGCGACCGCTTGCAGCAGTTCAACACCGCAGGGCAGGCGCACAAGATCAAGGTCGTGCCCGTGTCGGCGATGGCCAAGCGTTATACGACCGGCGAGCTGAAGGTGAAGGCCGCTTAATAAGCGCTCATTGCTTTTTGAATTGAGAAGGCCGGGGTCATGTCCCGGCCTTTTTCGTTGGCTTCGTTGCGGCAATAGAAAAGGGGCGGTCTGAAGACCGCCCCTTGAACATTTGCATCCGCCCGGCGAGCCGGGCGGGCGGGCGCGATATTAGAAGCTGCGCTCGACGCGCAGGCGACCGGACACGTTACCGTCAGACTGACGGGTCTGAACCAGAGCAGCGTTGCGGACGTCCTGTTCGACGCGAGCGTAGATGACTTCCACGCCGATTTCGAAGTCGCGGGTCGGGAGCCATGCGAAGTTGGTTCCGATGTTCCACACCTTGGCGTCGCCGAAGCCGGTCGTGCCGTTCCAAACGCGGGCAGCCGCAGTGGCCGGGGCGTCAAGCTGGCCGTAGGTGGCGAACAGGACCGAACGATACTGGGGGGTCCAGTAATGCTCGAGAAGGGCGGCGAGGTTCCAGGACTTCACGGTCTCGACGCGGTTCGGACCGCCTTCGAAGACGACCGACGGATGGTTCATCGTGAATCCGCCGACATCACGCTGGTAGGCCGACGACTTGAACGAGGTCCAGTTTGTCGTGTACTCGGTCATGCCGTCCGCGTAAGCGGCCGTCAGGTAGAGCTTGCTGCCGCGTGCGAGCATGGGCAGGTTGAAGGTCGCGCCAATCGTGGCGGCCCACACTGTCTCACGAACGTCGAACGTATCCGTGATGTTGTTGGCGGAGACCTGAGCGACAGCGCCGGCGACCGACACAGCGCCCCAGCCTTGCTGGAGGTCCAGGCGGCCGACGATGTTCGGCAGCGAGTCGTAGCGGTAGCGCGGGGTGCCCGGAGCGGAGCCATCACGCTGGAAACCACCGGTTTGCGTGTCCGAAAGATCCTGCAGCGCGATGGTGGCCGAGAAGCCGCCGCCGAACGAATGCGTGTAGGCGATCTGCTTGGCGCCGTTGGCGAACGAACCCCAGTGACCCGCGCCATACGTCAGGCTCGGCATCATGGCGAAGTTGTCGCGCGAAGCGCCGAATGTGAAGCCCGCGAAGCGAATGAAAGCAGCCTCAAGGGTCGGACTCGCGCTCGTCGAGGTCGCTGTGCCAACGTCGGGACCAGCGCCCAGAACGCCAGTCGTCCGGGACAAGCGCAGGCGAGCTGCGGTCTGGACAACGCCCCATGAGGTCTGCGTGCGGGCATCAAACGTGATGCGGGCGCGCGCTTCCCAGCCAACGACGTGCTGAGCGTCGGCCGGCACGCTGAGAACGGGAATGTTAAAGGCGTTGAGGCCGCTGAACACGTCCTTCTTGGCGACGAAGGCATAGTCAGCGCGCACGAGACCACCGAAGCGGACGCAGGTGTCCGTGCCGGGGATGTAGAAGAAGCCGCGGCCATACGCGTCGCAGATGCGAACGTATTCAACCGGTGCAGCCTTGCGCGACGGCAGGTCGGCTGCATAAGCGCTGGCGACAGAGACGATAGCCGCCCCGGTTCCCAGGATCGTGTTTTTAAAGAGCCCCATTATTTACCCTCCGGTGTCGGCTGGCGCATGCCCGCCTTATTCAGTTCGTGTCCAACCCGCAGACGATCCGGGCGACCGACGAATTGATAACCGAGTGGCAGGGCTCAGAGCAAAGTAAAAGAGAGTAAAAATGGCAGTTTCAAGGGCAAGTGTAACATAAAAACAATATAATATAGTATTGATTTTGGTATATGCTAAGTAAAACTTGGCTTTATAAAAGCTTAAACAGGACAATGAAAGATCTCTATATTTCAGTTTTGTTTTAGAACTGAGCAATATTTATTGTTCAGTCATTGCTATAAATCGGAGTTCAGCGCCTGCGCCGCCGGTGTGCTTCGAAAATGGCCTCAAGGTGGCCGCAAGTGACGGGCCATGCCGGGAATCACCAATTGGTTCCAGCAAATTTCAGTGAGGCGGCCGCGCCTCAGTCCAGCGCAGATTGACGTCGAGCCCACGCGGGCCGCTCTTTCGCCAGATTCCTTTTCGATTTAGGCAGGACGTGGTTCGGGGAACATTCAATGGCCGACGATTCGCCAAGTCTTTTTCTATTCACGCCAATGATCGAGCGCGCTGACGACTTCGCGCCGTTGCTCGATGCGGTTTTTGGAGCGGCGGATGTGGCTTCTGTTTTTTTCCGGCTGGCCGCCATGGGCGAATCGGAAGCTGCGCGGATCGCCAGTCGGCTCGCGCCCCTTGCGCAGGCTGCGGCGACGGCGGCGCTGTTCGCCGATCCGCGTATCGCAGGCCGCGCCAATGCCGACGGCGTGCACATCTTCGGGCAGGGTGAGGCGCTGCTCTCATCCCTCGACGAGGCCATTTCCAGCATGAAGCCGCAGAGAATCGTGGGCGTGGGTGGCGCGCGCACCCGCCATGACGCCATGAGTGCGGGTGAACTCGACGTCGATTATATGTGCTTCGGCGATCCCACCCCGGATGGTTGGACGCCCGACATCGACCTCATCATCGAGCGGGTCGAGTGGTGGTCCGCCATCTTCAACGTGCCCTGCGTCGGTTTCGCTGCAACGCTTGAGCACGTTGCGCCAATCGTGGCGGCGGGCGCTGATTTTGTGGCTTTGTCCGACGCCATCTGGGCGGACCCGCGCGGCCCGGCTGTCGCCGCAGCTGAAGCATCCGATATCATGGCGCGGACGGCGCGCGCTCGCGCATGATGTCGTTGCGGGTGGCCATTGCTCAAGCCACGGGGCTTTCAGCCGCTCGTAAAGTGGCGTGTGGCTTGGCAGTAGCCTGCCTGATGATCGCAAGCGCCCTTGCGCAGGATGCCGCCGGCGGGGCCGCCAGGTCCACGCCCGCGCCGGCGCCCGCGTCTGTCGTCGCCCCAACCGCTTCGCCTTCTGCTGCGCCCGAGCACGCAGGCCCACCGCCTGATCTCGCCTTTGGGGCGTATCAGCGCGGGCTCTTCCTTACCGCTCTTGAGGAGGCGCTGAAGCGGGTGAAGGAAAACCCCGACGATGCGCCTGCGATGACGCTGCTGGGCGAGCTGTACCGGGACGGCGTGTCCGTTCGGCGCAACCTCAACGAAGCGATGCGCTGGTACAAACTGGCCGCTGACCGGGGCGACCGGCAGGCGCAGTTCGCGCTCGGGATTGGGCATCTGAACGGCGTCGGGGCCGCGAGAGATCGCAAGATCGCCCGGGACTGGCTAGAGAAGGCCGCCGCGCAAAACCATGCGGGGGCACTTTATAATCTTGGCGTGATGGCCATCGACGCCGAGTTTCAGGATTTTCCGCGCGCCGGCGATTTGTTTCGCAAAGCCGCAGAGCTTGGCGACATGGACGCCTCCTATGGCCTCGCCGTCCTCTACCGCGAGGGCACAGGCGTCACGCGCGACAGGGCGGAGTCCGTCAGGTGGCTGAAACGTGCTGCGGACGAGCGGCATATTGCGGCGATGGTTGAGTACGCCATCGTCCTGTTCAATGGCGACGGCGCGGAAAAAAGCGAGTTCGGTGCGGCAAAACTGTTCGCCAAGGCGGCGCAGGCCAATTCCCCCATCGCACAGAACCGCCTCGCCCGCCTTTATGCGGCGGGGCGAGGGGTCAAGACCAACGCGGTCGAGGCGATGAAATGGCATATTCTCGCCCGCGCCAATGGCGTGAAAGATGATTGGCTGGACAGCCGTCTGGTAACCCTTTCGCCGCCCGAGCGTCTTGCGGTTGAAGAGGCCGTGCAGAGATATATCGGCAATTAGCCTTGACGCGCGCCGCTCGCGGCGGGCACATCGGGCTCAATCTACCGAAAGACGAACATGATCCGCTCTGCTTTGATGAATGTAATGACCGCCGCCGCTATCAAGGCGGGCCGGGGCCTCAAGCGCGACTTTGGCGAGGTTGAAAATCTCCAGGTCTCTGTGAAGGGGCCGGGCGATTTCGTGACCGCCGCTGACCGAAAGGCCGAAAAGACCCTGTTTGAGGAATTGTCGCGGGCGAGGCCGGGCTACGGCTTCCTGATGGAAGAGAGCGGTGAGGTCGAAGGCGCCGACAAGTCGCATCGCTGGATCATTGATCCGCTCGACGGGACCACGAATTTTCTCCACGGCTTGCCGATCTTCGCGATCAACGTCGCGCTGGAGCGTGAAGGACAAATCGTTGCGGGGCTCACCTACAACCCGATTTTGGACGAAATGTACGTCGCCGAAAAGGGGCAGGGCGCCTGGATGAACAATCGTCGCCTGCGCGTGTCGGCGCGCAACGCCATCGCAGACGGCCTGATTGCGTGCGGCATTCCCACCTTGGGACGCGCGTCCCAGCATCCGCAATTCAAAGCCGAACTCGCAGCGGTGATGAGGCGTGCGGCGAATGTCCGACGTCTTGGCGCTGCAGCGCTTGATCTGGCGCTTGTGGCCGCCGGCCGGTTTGACGCTTACTGGGAGCGTGGTCTTCATCCGTGGGACATGGCCGCGGGCATGTTGCTTGTGCGTGAAGCGGGCGGCTTTCTCAGCGACGCAGACGGCGGCGACGCGATGTTCAAATCGCAGTCCATCTGCGCTGGCAATGAAGCGATGCATCGTCATTTGCTTCAATTGATCCGTACTGCATGATGCAGGCGCGTGTCATGATCCAAAGATTCCGCATGCACGGGTGACATGAAAAGCAGGATCGTTCAGATGGCCATCGACCGCGAACTGCACCGTATCTCGACGCCGCGCATCTACCTGTTCCGGATGCTGGTGTTCCTCGCGCTCATCGGCTTTGTCACGCTGATCCTCTATCGCCAGATCGTGACCGCGTTCATGGCCAACCCGGGGCTGAATGCGCTGATCATCGGCGTGATGTTCATCGGCATCGTGCTGGGGCTTCGGCAGGTGTGGCGCCTGTTTCAGGAAGCGCGCTGGGCCAACGCCGTGCGTGACAATCAGGCTGCCACGCGCCGCCAGCCCGTGCTGCTGGCGCCCATGGCGCGCCTTATCGGCGAACGGGGCGGGAAGCCAATCTCGACGCTGATGCTGCGCGCAATTCTTGATTCAGTCGGCTCGCGTCTGGATGAAGCGCGCGAGACCTCCCGCTACCTTACCGGACTTCTCGTCTTCCTCGGGTTGCTGGGCACTTTCTGGGGCTTGCTGGAAACGCTGGACTCGATTGGCCGCGTCATCAGCTCGATGCAGGGCGGCTCCGACACCACATTGATGTTCGATGAACTGAAGGCCGGGCTTTCTGCGCCGCTGGCGGGCATGGCTATTTCGTTCACGTCCTCGTTGTTCGGACTTGCGGGCTCGCTTGTGCTTGGTTTTCTCGATCTGCAAGCGGGACAGGCGCAAAACCGCTTTTATACCGAGCTTGAGGATTCGCTTTCGGCCAACGCAACCGATCCGCTGTTCGAAGCTGCCTCAAACGCAGGCTTGCCGCCTGAACTTGCGGCGGCGCTCGCCAAAATGGGCGAAGGCGACCCGGCCGGTTCGCGAGCGTCGACAACGGCGATGGCCAATCTTGCTGAAGGCATCCAGGGCCTCGTCAAACACATGCGCAGCGAGCAGCAGATGATCCGCGACTGGGTGGAGGCGCAGGCTGCGCAACAGCGCGAATTGCGCAAGTTGATCGAGCGCCTTGGCGCTGATCAAGAGCCGCGCTGATGGCCGCGCGCGCACGGCGCCGCTCTGCCGGGTTTGATTACTGGCCCGGCTTTGTCGACGCGTTGTCGACCATGTTGCTGACAGTCATTTTCCTGCTGTCGGTGTTTGTGCTTGGACAATATTTTCTCGCGCGCGAAGTGTCCGGGCGCGATTCTGCATTGCAGCGGTTGAACAGGCAGATCGAGGAACTGACGTCACTGCTTGCGCTGGAGCGCGCCGGTATTGGTGATTCCAAATCCTCGCTGGCCAGCCTGATGTCGACGCTTGAGGCGACGCAGAAAGAGCGCGACCGCTTGCAGGGTCTCGCTAATTCCAGCGCCAGCAACGCCGATGCGGCTGGCGGCGCGGCAAGCGCGGCGCGGCAGGCGCTGGATGCTGAAAAGCAACTTTCAGCTCGTGCGCTGGCGCAAGTTGATATTCTCAACCAGCAGATATCCGCTCTGCGCCGACAATTGGCGGCGATTGAGGAGGCGCTGGAAGCTTCTGAAAATCGAGACAGGGAAAGCATGGCGCGCATCGCTGATCTGGGCTCGCGCCTCAATGTCGCGCTTGCGCAGAAGGTGCAGGAGCTGGCGCGTTACAGGTCTGATTTCTTCGGACGTTTGCGCGACATTCTGGGCAACCGGCCGGGCGTGCGCGTTGTAGGCGACCGCTTCGTCTTCGAGTCCGAAGTTCTCTACGATACAGGCCGCGCCGATCTCAACAACGCCGGGCGGGCTGAGCTCGACAAGCTGGCCTCCGCCATCAGCGATCTTGAGCGCATCATTCCGCCGGAAATTCCGTGGGTGCTGCGCGTTGACGGCCATACGGACAAGCGACCGCTGCAAGGCGTTGGCATCTATCGGTCGAATTGGGATCTGTCTGCGGCGCGCGCCATTTCCGTGGTTCAATATCTGGTGACGCGCGGGGTTTCGCCCGAGCGGTTGGTCGCGGCAGGCTTTGGCGAGTTTCAGCCTATTGATCCGGGCGAAAGCGATGAGGCTTTGCGTCGCAATCGCCGCATCGAACTCAAGTTGACCGAACGCTGATGATCCAGGGTCGCATCATGCACGACGTTCATCTGCACTATTTTCTGCGGCCCGATCACTGGGATGTGGCGGACCTGTGGGCGTCCCACTGGGGGCCACATCTGCCGCCGCTGGCGTTTCACGACCGGCACGACTGGCTATTCGAGTATATCGAAAACCTGCATGACGCCGGATCAAACACGATCTGCGCGGTTAACGCGCGGACCGGCGGGGTTGCAGGGTTCGTAACGTTCGAGCCTGCGGCGCAGCGCCTGCATCAAATCGTGGTCGCGTCGAGCGCGCGGGGATCGGGCGCCGCTAAATTGCTGCTGAATGAGGCCAAGCGCCTCAGCGGCGGAGGCCTCGTCGTCGAGATCGAAATGTCCAACGCGCGGGCAATGCGGTTTTTCGAACGTGAGGGCTTTGCGTCGGCCGAGCAAGATGGCGCCGTCGTGCATATGGCATGGCGAGCAGATGAATTCATGGCGTAGATTGGGTCAATCTCACGTCTGGCGGATTTTGAAACTAAAGGTTGAACATGAACATCGACGCCTATCGCAAGGAGGCCGTCTTCATCGTGACCGCGTCAGCGGACGTTGGCAGCGCCGTCCGGCTATCGCTTGCCACAGCACGTTTTCACCTTGGCAATTTCTTCAAGGCGGCGACGACGCTGGGGACAGCGCCGTTCAGCGTCAACGTCAAAATTGGCGGGCGGGTGCTTCCGATATCTTTGCGTCAGGACGCGGGCGATCTTTTCATCTTTTACGAAGTGTTCGCGATGGAAAGCTATCGGATCGAAGACTCCGTCATCGATCCCGCATCGGTTCGCACGATCATTGATTGCGGCGCGAATATCGGCATCACCGCACTCTATCTTGCCGCGCGCTATCCCAACGCACGCATCTATTCCATCGAGCCAGATCCCAGCAACTTCGCCATGTTGAAGCTGAACGCAGCCAGCGAACCGCGCATCACGCCCATTAACGCGGCGGTGGTGGGACAGAATACAGGACCGGTGTTCTTGTCGCAGGATCGTCCTGCGTGGGGCAATTCGATTTCACAATCCCAAGGCGCGGGCGCGACTGTGGAAGTTGAGGCCATCACGATTGGCGAATTGTGCGAGCGGCATGGCCTGGCACACGTCGATCTTTTGAAAGTCGACATCGAAGGCGCGGAGGAACCGCTGTTCGCGCATCCTCACTTCCTGCCCAAGGTGGGTTTCATCGTCATTGAATTGCATGGCGACTATACGATGGATCGATTCAACGCGGACGTTGCGCCATCAGGCTTTGTCGTAGAGGCGCCGACCGCCCACGGCGGCGTGCGGGCGTATGTCGCCTATCCGAAAGGGCCCGCCACGGCCTGAGCGGGCATTGAAGGACGTGCCCATTGACCATCGCCGCCAACGCCATTCACGACAGCGCCGCCGCATGGCGCCGGCTTGGCGTGGCGGTGTTGATCGGCACCATCGGCTCCATCGGCATGTGGTCGTTCGTGGTCGCGTTGCCGACTGTGCAGGCGAGTTTTGGCGCGACGCGCGCCGAGGCGTCGCTGCCGTACACGATGACCATGGTTGGTTTCGCCTTTGGCGGCGTTTTGATGGGCCGGCTCGCGGATCGTTTTGGCGTGGTCGTTCCGCTGCTCATTGGCGCCGCCGCGTTGACAACCGGTTACCTGCTGGCGGCGTCCGCCAGTTCGCTCATGCTTTACGCGCTGGCGCAGATGATCGTCGGGCTTGGCGCCTCCGCCAGTTTCGCGCCCCTGATGGCAGACCTGTCGCACTGGTTTGTGAAACGGCGGGGCATTGCGGTGGCCATCGCCTCCTCGGGCAATTACTTGGCGGGCGCCATCTGGCCGCCGATCATCCAGCATATGCTTTCGACCTATGGCTGGCGACCGACCCATGTCGCCTTTGGCGCGCTGTGCCTTCTCACGTTGGCGCCGCTGGCGATGCTGATGCGCAAGAGATTGCCGGCGGATGCGGGCGCGAGCGAGCCTCCGGTGTCGCGCCATGGCGCGCTCGATCTGCCGCAGAACACGCTGCTGCTGCTTCTTGTGGTGGCAGGCGTTGCGTGTTGCGTTGCGATGGCGATGCCGCAAGTGCATCTCGTCGCCTATTGCGCCGATCTGGGCTTTGGCCCGGCGCGCGGCGCGCAGATGCTGTCGATCATGCTGGCCATGGGCGTGGTCAGCCGACTGGTCTCCGGCTTTGTCGCCGATCGCATCGGCGGCCTGCACACGTTGATGATCGGCTCATTCCTGCAGGGCGTCGCGCTGTTTCTTTATGTGTTCTTTGACGGCCTCTCCTCGCTGTTTGTGATCTCCGCCCTGTTCGGCCTGTTCCAGGGCGGCATCGTGCCGATGTACGCGGTGATCGTGCGCGAGTTTTTCCCGGCGTCAAAGGCAGGCGCGACGCTGGGAATCGTTATGATGGCGACCCTTGTGGGCATGGCGCTTGGCGGCTGGATTTCCGGCTTTATCTTCGATCTCACCGGCTCCTACGGACTAGCGTTTGTCCACGGCATCGCGTGGAACCTGGTCAATCTCGCAATCTGCGCCTTTCTCCTCTGGCGCCAGCGCGGGCGGGGCACGGTTTCGCCTGCGCGCGCCAGTGCGGGCGGCTTGCGGTAAGCTGGCGCTCCAGCGATTCGGACACGCGCATGATCGGCAAGCTCAAGGGCCTTATCGACTCCTACGGCGAGGATTTCGTGATCCTCGACGTGAACGGCGTCGGCTACGTGGTGCAATGTTCAGCGCGCACGCTGCAGAAACTGCCGCGCCCGGGCGAGGCGGCGGCGCTTGCCATCGAGACGCAGGTGCGCGAGGACGCGATCCGGCTGTTCGGCTTCACGTCTGACGCAGAGCGCGACTGGTTTCGCCTGCTGCAGAGCGTGCAGGGCGTGGGCGCCAAGGTGGCTCTCGCGATTCTGGGCGTTATGGGCCCCAATGAACTGGGCACGGCCATCGCCTCGCAGGACAAGGCGTCCGTGGGCCGCGCGCAGGGCGTAGGGCCAAAGCTGGCGGCGCGCATCATCGCCGAATTGAAGGACAAGGCGCCCGCGTTCGGCCATGTGGATCCGTTGGTGGCGCGCCTTTCAGGCGAAGACGATGACAAGTTGACGCCCGCGCCGGTGCGCGACGCGATCTCGGCGCTTGTAAATCTGGGCTACGGGCGCCCGCAGGCCGCAGCGGCTGTGGCAGCGAGCGTCAAGGCGCTGGGCGAGGGGGCGCAGACGAGCGCACTCATCCGGCAGGGGCTGAAGGAGCTGGCCTCGTGAGCGCTTCTGAGGATGCGCCCACCCGAGGCTTTGGTTTCGGCGCGAAGCTGTGGAACGTCATCGTCATCCTGCTCATCTTCCTGCTGGTTGGCCCTCCTGTCGGCGCCATCGTGTTTCTTGGCATGCTGGCGGTGTGGATCGGGAAAAGCTCGGACCCCGGGGCGGTCGGGTCGGTGTTCGCCTTCCTAACGCTCTACGGCATCCTCTTTTCGTGGTTCATCGGCGGCTTGCCTGCGCTTCTCACCGGGCTTGTTTTTGCGCTGTGGCAGACGTTTGTGGGCCGCGCCAGCTGGGGGATGGCGGCTCTGGTCGGTGTTGGAGCCGGGCTGATGCTCGTCCTCGTCGCAGGGGATATGGCGCGCGACATTGGCGACCCGCCCATGCTGCCGCTGTATCTTGTGACGTGCTTTGCCGCGACGATGGTTTGCTGGCTGCTGGCCCGCAGCTTCGTGACGGCGGGTGGGCGGGACGAACCTACTGTGGAGGAACTGGCGGGGGTCGCCCGCGGGGCGAAAAATCTTGAGTACAGGGATAGGCAAGACCGTTACTGATGGCGCTCCTTGTCAGCCTATTCGTTCGCATCGCTGTTCTTCATCACAGAAAGCTAACCTAAGATGAGCGTGCCGCGATGACTTTGCCACCCCAACGCCTCGTCTCCGGCGAGAAGCGCGAAGACGATGTGGACACATCGATCCGCCCGCTGTCGCTGGATGATTTCACCGGGCAGGAGGCGGCGCGCAAGAACATGCGCGTGTTCATCGAGGCTGCCAAATCGCGCGGCGATGCGCTGGATCATGTGCTGTTTGTCGGCCCGCCGGGCCTTGGCAAGACGACGCTGGCGCAGATCGTTGCGCGTGAGATGGGCGTGAATTTCCGCTCGACGTCCGGCCCTGTCATCGCCAAGGCTGGCGATCTGGCGGCGCAGCTGACCAACCTTGAAGACCGCGATGTGCTTTTCATCGACGAAATTCACCGCCTCAATCCGGCGGTAGAGGAAATTCTTTATCCGGCGATGGAGGATTTCCAGCTCGATCTCATCATCGGCGAAGGCCCTGCCGCGCGCTCGGTGAAAATCGATCTGGCGAAATTCACGCTGGTGGGCGCCACCACGCGCGCGGGGCTTCTCACGACGCCGCTGCGGGATCGTTTTGGCATCCCGATCCGGCTCAATTTCTACACCGTGCCTGAGCTTGAGAGCATCGTCAGTCGCGGCGCGCGGGTGCTGGGCCTGCCCATGTCGCCCGACGGCGCCAACGAGATCGCCAAGCGGGCGCGGGGCACGCCGCGCATCGCGGGGCGTTTGCTGCGCCGGGTGCGAGACTTCGCCATCGTCGACAAGGAGCCGAGCGTGACGCGCATCGTCGCTGATCGCGCGCTGACGTTGCTGGATGTGGACCCCATTGGCCTCGACCAGATGGACCGGCGCTATCTGCTGATGATCGCGGAAAACTTCGGCGGCGGACCGGTGGGCGTCGAGACCATGGCGGCGGCGTTGTCGGAGCCGCGCGACGCCATCGAAGACATCATCGAGCCGTATCTGCTGCAGATCGGCTTCCTGCAGCGCACCCCGCGCGGGCGCCTGTTGACGAGCAACGCCTTCAAGCATCTGGGGCTGGCTGAGCCGTCGCGGCAGACGCCGCAGTTTGGCTTGTTCGCCGATGACGGCGAGGCGTAGAGGATGAGATGGTGAAGCCCCACACGCTCTCCATCCGCGTCTATTACGAAGACACTGACTTTTCCGGCGTTGTCTATCACGCGTCATATCTGAGGTTTCTGGAGCGTGGCCGCACCGAATTGTTGCGTGATCGGGGCGTCCATCAGGCTGCGATTTTTTCGGGCGCGCTGGGGCCGCCGTTTGGCTTTGCCGTGCGGCGCATGGAGATCGATTTCCTGAAACCCGGCCGCATGGATGACATGCTGACGATTGAGACGTGGCCGGAGGGTGTGGGCGGCGCCTCCATCGATCTCGTGCAGCGCATCCTGCGCGAAGACGAGGTTCTGGTGACGGTCAACGTCCGGGTGGCCTGCGTTTCCGACGGGCGCCCGGCGCGTCTGCCCGGCTGGGTCCGCGACAAACTGAAGTCGTGAGCGCTGAATTGGCCTCCCGCAGGCCCGCCTAAACCCTTCATTAACCATGACCGGGTCTTAACTCGAGACTTGAAACTCCGCCCGGAACACGCCCGGGCGGGGCCCAAGTTTCGTCGGATTCTGCGCCCATTGAGCGGAACCGCCGATAAACTCGAAGGACGTATTGCGAATGACCCCTGCCGACGCGGCCATACCGCACGACCTCAGTTTCTGGGGCATGTTCTGGGCCGCCCATCTTGTCGTGAAGACCGTGATGCTTGGCCTGATCGCCGCGTCTCTGTGGTCCTGGGCGATCATCATCAACAAGTATCTGCTCTATTCGGGCGTCGAAAAAAGCATGGATCGTTTCGAGGAGACGTTCTGGTCGGGCAACTCGCTGGAAGAATTGTACGACACGTTATCGACGCGCCCCGCGAGCGGCATGGCTGCCGTTTTTGTCGCCGGCATGCGGGAATGGAAGCGGTCCTTCTCGGCGGCGTCATCTGCTTTCCTTGGCTTGCAGGCGCGCATCGAAAAGGTGCTCGACGTTTCCATCGCGCGCGAAACGGAGCGGCTTGAATCGCAATTGCTTGTGCTCGCCTCCGTTGCGTCCGCAGCGCCCTTCGTCGGCCTGTTCGGCACGGTGTGGGGCATCATGACCTCGTTCCAGGCTATCGCCATTTCCAAGAACAGCTCGCTTGCGGTCGTGGCGCCCGGCATCGCCGAGGCCTTGTTCGCCACCGCCATTGGCCTCTTTGCCGCCATTCCGGCGCTGGTTTTCTACAACGCCCTGCAGGGCCGCGTGGCGCGCTCGCAGGCCCGCATGGAATCCTTCGCCGACGAATTCTCGTCGATCCTGTCGCGCCATATGGACCAGCACGTGGCCGGCGAACGCGGCCAGGCGGCGTAGGGGGCTTTTCAAGTTGACGCGTTTTCTTCACGCGAACGGGAATCCACTTCGCTTGAAAGCGCTTTAGGAGACTTTATGGGCGGATCTGTCGGAGCCCCGGGACGCAAGAGCGGACGGCGCAGACGCGGCGTGCCGCGCTATGGCGCCATGGCCGAAATCAACATGACGCCGTTTATCGACGTCATGCTTGTGCTGCTGATCATCTTCATGGTCGCCGCGCCGTTGCTGGCGACTGGCGTGCCTATCGATTTACCGCAGACGAAAGCAGCCGCCCTCAATATAGATCAAAAGCCAGTGGCCATCGCCATCGACGAGAAGGGCGACATCCATTTCATGGATCAGCCCGTGCGGATCGAGGATTTGGTCGCCCGCCTGCAAGCGGCGGCAAAGTCTGGCGCCGATGAGCGCATCTATGTGCGCGGCGCACGCTCGGTCAATTACGGGCGCGTCGCAGAGGTGATGTCGCTAATTACGAGCGCTGGCTTCAAGAAGGTTGCGCTTGTCACCGAGCAGGAGAAGTGAGACCGGCGTGAAGTTTCGCACCACAGAGCCTGGCGTCTACATCTCGGCAGCGTTGCATGGCGCGCTGCTGCTTGGCGCGCTTGTCTCGTTTTCCGACACGCGAAAGTTCGAAGACGCTGCAGAGGCGATCCCCGTCGACATGATCACGGAGTCGCAATTCAACGAGGTGGTGAAGGGCGTGCGCGAAGCGCCTGCCGCACAGGCGCCCAAGCCCATTGTTGACCGTGTCGCCGAAGTGGAAGTTTCGAAACCGCAGCCGGTTGTGCAGGAAGCGAAGGTTGACGTGCCTGCGCCTCCACCGCCGATGCGCGAGCCCGATCCAACGCCGCCACAGCCCCCTCCGCCAGTCCCCACGCCGCCGCCGCGCCCGCCTGAGCCAAGGGTGGAGGTAAAGCCTGAGCCTGCCAAGCCTGAGCCCCCCAGGCCTGAGCCAAAGCCCGAGCCGCCCAAGCCCGTGACGGCGGAAGCCATTACGCCGCCCAGGCCGCCGCCGCGTCCGCGCGAGCTGGCGAAGGTGGAGCCTCCCAAGCCTGCGCCCGTGAAACCCGAGCCGCCCAAGCCCGAGCCAAAGCCGGAACCGCCCAAGGTTCCGCCGAAGCCCGCGCTCGACCGCGCGCAGATTGCGGCGCTTCTCGACAAGCAGCGAAAAGAGGACGAGGCGAAGAAGCCGCCCCGGCCCCCGCCGGGACGCGAGGCGACGGAACAACGCAAGTTCGATCCAAACTCCATCGCCCAGCTTCTCTCGAAAGAGGAGCCGGGCCAGCGCGCGTCCACCGGCCGCGCGGCCAATCAGACAGCGTCGATGGGCAATCCCACAGCAAACGCCCAGCGCATGTCGCCCTCGTTGTGGGGCCAGCTCGATGGCTACATGATCGATCAATACAAGCGATGCTGGAATTACATGGCGCTTGGCCCAACCGCGCGTTTCATTCCGCAGATCGAAGTGTCGTTCACGCAAGCCGGGGCTTTGCGTGACGCGAAGCTTCGCAATCCGCCATCCGATCCCAATCTGCGCGCGCTCGCCGACAGCGCGATGCGCGCAGTGAGGCAGTGCAATCCGCTGCGCATTCCCGCCCAGTTTCTGCCCTACTATAACGAGTGGAAGGATCGCATCCTGCGGTTCGATCCAGATGAAATGTCAGGTTAGCGCAGCGTGCGTGCGACGCCTTCCTCAACTTCAGTCTGAAAGACCGCGCCATGACCATTCTTCTGACCCGCCGCAGCGCCGGCCTCTCGCTCGCCTCATTCGCAGGCCTTGCCGCCGCGCCCATCATTGGCTCGCCGCTGCAGGGGTTTTCTGCGCTGGCGCAGGCGCCGCGTGAACTTGAAATTCGCGGCGGTTCGTTCCGTCCCGTGAATATCGCAGTCACGAACTTTACAGGCGACGCGCAGCAGGGGCCTGCGTTGAGCGGCATTATCAACGACAACTTCCGTCGTTCAGTTTACCTCGCGCCGATCGATCAACGCACGTTCACCGATCGCAATCCCAATCCAGACGCGCCGCCAAACTTCGACGCATGGCGCGCCATCAATGCGCAATACGTTGTTCTGGGCCGCACAGGCCGCGGCCCGGACGGACGGCTGCGCACCGAGTATCGATTGTGGGACGTTGCGAGCGGACAACAGGTTGCTGGACAGCAGTTTGTCACCGATCCGCAAAACTCGCGCCGCGTCGCGCACATCGTTTCTGATGCGATCTTCTCACGCATCACAGGCGAGAAGGGCTGCTTTGATACGCGCGTGGCGTTCATCGATGAATCGGGCCCGCGTGAAAAGCGTCGCAAGCGTCTCGCCTTGATGGATCAGGACGGCGCCAACGTGCGCTACCTGACAACGGGCGACGATCTTGTTGTGACGCCTCGTTTCTCGCCGTCCTCGCAGGAAGTCACCTACATGGCGTTCGGTTCGGGCGACCCGCGCGTGTTTCTGCTCAACATCGAATCGCGCCAGCGTGAAGTCGTCGGCAACTTCCCGGGCATGACGTTCAGTCCGCGCTTCTCGCCCGATGGTCAGCGCATCATCATGTCGTTGTCGCAGGGCAGCTCGACAAATCTCTACACGATGGATTTGCGCTCGCGCACCACCACGCGGCTGACGGACACGGCTGGCATCGACACGTCGCCGTCCTATTCGCCCGATGGATCGCAGATCGTGTTCGAGAGCGATCGCGGTGGCGGACAGCAGGTGTATGTGATGGGGGCGAGCGGCGGTGGCGCAAAGCGGATTTCGTTTGGCCAGGGCGCCCGCTATTCGACGCCGGTGTGGTCCCCCAAGGGCGACTTCATCGCCTTCACGCGCCAACGCGCAGGCTCTTTCGGCATCGGCGTCATGAAGCCCGATGGTTCGGGCGAGCGCATCATTACCGAGGGCTTCCACAACGAGGGCCCGACGTGGGCGCCCAACGGCCTCTTCCTGATGTTCTTCCGTGAACCAGGGGGACAATCGGGCGGCAAAATCTACATGACGGATGTGACAGGCAGGGGCGAGTTTGTCGTCAACACGCCTGCCTTCGCGTCGGATCCGTCATGGGGTCCGTTGCTGAGTTGATGTCAGACGCTGCGGGCCAGCGCCCGCGTCATTTCGCGGGCGCCGCGATGTTGCGCATGGCAGATGGCGACAGCCAGCGCGTCGGCGCTATCGGCTGATTTTGCTTCGGCGCGCGGCAGGAGAATGCGGATCATCGCCGCGATCTGCTGCTTTTCAGCATGGCCGGCGCCGACCACTGTTTTCTTGACCAGATTCGCCGCGTATTCAGCAACGGGCAGTCCTGCAAGCGCTGGAACAACAAGCGCGACGCCGCGCGCCTGACCGAGTTTCAAAGCCGACTGCGGATCACGGTTGACGAAGGTTTCCTCGACAGCAGCCTCTGCCGGCATGTGCGCGTGGATGATCTGCGCGAGGCCTTCGTGCAATTGCCTCAAGCGGTCGGCGAGCGTCAGGGCCGCGTCGGAACGCACCACCCCGCAGGCCACAAACACCAGCCGCGAGCCTTCAGCTTCGATGACGCCCCAACCCATGTTGCGGAGACCGGGGTCTATCCCGATAATGCGAATCGGCGTCTGTGGCATATACAGAGCCTACCAGCCTCGCCCGGCTTTGCGCCAGCGCCTCTCCCGGAGTCTCAATTGTCGGACGCCCACAGCCTTGGCTCGCTCTTCGCGGATGTCTGGGCGCTTCTCCTGCAGCCCGCGACATGGTTTGTCGCCGCCGTTGTGTTCATATCCGGCATTGTGCGGGGCTTCTCGGGCTTTGGCGGCGCGCTGATCTTCATTCCGTTCACCGCCTCCATGCTTGGCCCCGCCAAGGCGGTGGCGGTGTTTTTTCTCTTCGATCTCGTGAGCGCGACGCCCTACGGGTACACCTACATCCGCAAATGCAGCTTGCGGGAAATACTCCCCATGCTGGCCGGTTCTACGCTTACCGTTCCACTAGGCGTGTGGATTCTCGCCAACACAGATCCCGTTCTGTTGCGCTGGATGTTTGCTGTCGTTGTGGGCGTGATGCTGGCCGTGCTGGCGACGGGATGGCGCTACAAGGGCGAGCCCAAGCCGCCAGTCTCGTTCGGGCTCGGCCTGACAGCTGGCGTTGCAAGCGGCTCGACCGGAATGGCCGGGCCCATCGTCATCGGCTACTGGTTGTCGAGCACGGCTGAAGCGGCTGTGATCCGCGCCAACATCATGGTGTATTATGCGCTGTCGGCGACGATTGTTGACATCGTGCTTTTCTACAAAGGCTTGTTCACGTGGGACGTGGTTGTCTACGCGCTCGTCGCCTGGCCGGTTTATTCGATTGGGCTCGCGCTCGGCGCCCGCGTCTTCAAGAGTTCGAGCGACGCTAATTATCGCATCACTGCATATGCGCTGATCGCGCTTGCTGCAGTTCTCAGCCTTCCGCTGCTTGATCGCTTCATCAGATAAAAAACTCAAGAGATGATCATGATGTTCCATCCGCTTTATGTTCTCGGCTTTGTCATGTTTCTGGGCATCGTCGCATGGCCCTTCGCGCGCTCGCAGGGCTGGGCGCCGCGCAATATGGAGTCCGACCTGATCGTCGTTGCTGTGCTGATCCTGTCATACATGGCTTACAAGAGCTGGTGGCAAAAGAAGCAGGGCAAGTAGCAAAGGCGAAGCCTGATTTCGCACTTGGTGCGCCCTCGTTACAGCTTGTAAGTAAGTATTTTTAAGTAGTGTTTCAGCACCGCTCCAATGGCCGTGTATTTGCTTGATCCTCTGGCGCGCACTTCGTAGCTTTGCATGCGAAGGTGAGGAGCAATGGCCCAGGAAATCGAAAAGCCCAAAAGCAAAAAAGGTCTAGCTTCTTTGTCGCCGGAAAGACGACGACAGATCGCAAGTATGGGCGGCAAAAGCGTGCCGAAGGAAAAACGCACGTTTGCGCGCAATCGCGATGTTGCGAGCGCTGCCGGGAAAAAGGGCGGGCGTACGATACGGCCTGAAACACGCACCTTCACCGTTTATCCGGAGCTCGCGTCAATCGCTGGCCGCATTGGCGGCTCCACTGCCGTCTCGCTTAAAAAGGCAGGGCAGAAGAACAGCTTTTTCCTTAACCTTTATTGCGGCGCCAAGCACATCATCATCATGGAGGATGAAGCGAACTTCAGTCTTGAGCGCGCGCAGGCCAAAATGATGGATGCGCTCAGGGCTCAGGGGCTTTCGCTTGAGCCAGGCTGGCGCCTGGAAGTCACGAACAGGCAAGGGGACGTGGTGTTTCGGATGCGCGACCGGGCTAAAAGTGATCCCAGCTGAAACCGCGCCGATGCTGCGTGCATGCGCCTGTTTTGCACAGTGCGCCGTGACGCCGACGTCTCCATCAAAAGGGTTGTCTCGCAAGGCTTTTCCAGCAAGCCGTAGACGGCGTCCAGATTTTCATTGTGCAGCTCTTTAATCGTGCTCACTCTCGGCATTGTTCGCCCATGCGCGCGACAGGCGTCAGTATAAGCGTCTAGTTCACGCTGGGCGATTTCCATTGCTTGCTCGAGCGTCGCCGTTTCCACGCGAATGGAAGGAACATCTGGCACCGTGAGGATGACGCCATCTTTCGTTTTGATAATGCGAGCTAACCTCCAGGACAAGTTTCCAATCCTTATATTGCCATGCTTGTGCGCGGTGCGAAATTGGTAGGTATTTATACTCTTTAATAAACGTTGGGGCATCTGGATGCAAATGGTGCATGATGTCGCCTCAGCGGGGGGCGGAAATGGCCGCGTCTGAGTACGCAGCCCAAAAAAACATCGGCGGGAAATATGACGGTCGTTTCAAGCCAGGCTGACGCAAAACGTCTGGTCATTGTCGAAGATGAAAACCAGCTTCTGGAGTTGATGAAGGAGTCCTTCGTCGGTGCTGGATATCGAGTGAAGGGGTTCAGTTCGGCAGAGGACTTTATTGCCGACCTTGATTGGATCGCTTCCGTTGACTGCATCATCGCAGATGTACGTCTGCCGGGGATGGACGGGCTTGAACTGCTAGACTTCATCGCCGAAAGATATCCTGTGGCCCCAATGATCATCATGACTGGCCACGGTGACATCCCGATGGCTGTAAAAGCGATCAAGGATGGAGCTTTCGACTTTATCGAAAAACCATTTACGCCTGAGCGCCTGGAAGACATTGTCGCGGCTGCGCTGGCGGCTAGGCCAAGAGTGCGGTCGTTGCTTGATGTGAAGGACGCAGAAAATACGCTGAACCGCCTGACGCCGCGCCAGGCTGAAATCGTGGATCTCATTGCGGAGGGTCTTACGAGCAAGGAAATCGCCGTGCGGCTCGGAATGAGCTTTCGCACGGTGGATACGCATCGCGCGCGCATCATGGAAAAATTGCAGGTCAATTCCCTGGCCGAACTTTTGCGCTTGAGGTTCGCTGCTGAGTTCAGCGGCGCGTGATGAGGAGGCCTGTGTTTTGAACGAGCACGGATACGGTCGCCTTCGCCGATATTATATCGTACTTGCCGGCGCCGTTTACGCTTTCGCGTTGGTGATGACGGTCATGATCGTGTTCAAGAACATGGCCGATAATCGCGACGCGAAGCAGGAAGAACTTGTCCATTCTGCGCGCCTGTTCCGTGAACATGTTGACCGGATATTCGGTAACGTGGACTGGATAATGGAAACAGCGCGCAATTCATTTTTGGAGGCGCCATCCAACAAGGAGAAGTTGGAGAAAACCCTTGTGGCTCTTGGTCAGCGGGAAGAGTTTGCTTATTTCGTCACGCTTGCCGGAACGGACGGTCGGCTGATTGCTTCCAGTCTCGGAACAAGAGACGTTGATTTGTCGACCCGGCCCCACGTGCGCGCATTGATGGAGCCGGATGCTCCAGCGTTTTACATCAGCGAGCCCTTCATGGGGCAGCGCTCGGGCGTGATGGCGATCAATATCAGTAAAAAGATCTTTGATGATAACGGCAATTGGCGTGGCATAGCTATTGTGTCTTTCGATCCGTCAAGAATTGCGACGTTTCTGAAAAGTCTTTCAATCAACGATACAGGCGTTGCCACGCTGCTGCGCGCGGATGGCGCAATCCTTGCGCGTTCTACGCAAGCCGAAGGCGGCGCGCAGAGATTTGACCCCGAACTTTTCGGCCCGGAAGGCATCGGTCGCCGCGAAGGGCAATTCACGCTCGCCAGCCCGATCGACGGCGTTCAGCGAATGTTTGCGTTTCACAGGCTGAGGCGGCTGCCTTTGATCGTGGTCGTCGGATTCGACTATGACTATTTTGACAAGGAGCGGACTGAGTGGCTTCTCCTCAGCGTTTTGTGGATGGGTTTGCTCGGCGCCTCGCTGACCGGAATCGGCTATCTGATCCGCAAATTCATTTTCAGCGAAGAAAGTCGCCACGCCCAGCAACTTGCTGAAGCCGAGCGCCTGCACACTGCCGAACTCGTCGAATCGGCTTTCAACAGCGCTGGCGTGTTTGTCGTTGTTTTCGATAAGCAACTGAAGGTGCTCTTTGCAAACCAGCCAGCTCGCCAATTGCTGGAGAACATTTCGTCGCCGGTCGAGGGATTGTTGCGCGCTCTTGAGCAGAGCGACCGTACGCCTGTCGCGCATATCTCCCCATCCACAACCCACTGGGTCAGGCTGCGCGACGACTCCTTGCGAACGATCTGCTGGTCGGTTGCGAGCGCCGAATGGGTTGGACCTGATTGCCTCGCCTGTATCGGTTTTGACAGGACCGAGGCTGAGCACATGGAGCGCATGCTGAGCCAGAAGGCGCGTTTGACGGCGCTTGGCGAAATCTCGGTGGGCATAGCCCATGAAGTTGCGCAGCCACTGACCATCATAAACTTCACGGCGCGGCGTATGGAGCGCGATCCCAAATCAGATGTTGTGCAACTGGAGGGTCTCGCCACGATCAAAAGCGCCGCGACGCGCGCCGGGCGCATTCTGGGGCAAATCAAGACATTCGCGAAACAATACGATCACGTTGAAAGCGCCATCTTCGATGTGGGCGATTGTGTGGAAGCGATTGAACTGCTGATGCGCCGGCAACTTGATGACCGCGGCGTCGGCTTCCGCGTCATGCATGCCGACCAGCCTGTTTATGCGCGCGGCGATCCCCATTTGCTCGAACAGATTCTTCTCAATCTGGTGCTTAATGCGCGTGACGCCTTGCGTGGGAGAAATCCGGCGGCAAACGAGTCGGCCTGCATAACAATAGACTGGCGCGCCGACGGCGTGATGGCGCGCATTCGTGTCGCGGATAATGGCGCTGGCGTTGCGCCTGAGCATCAGCAGCGGATTTTCGAGCCCTTTTTCACCACCAAGAAAGGCGGAACGGGCCTTGGCTTGTCGCTAAGCTTCTCCATGGCGCGCCAGTTAGGCGGCGCGCTGTCCATTGATGGCGCGGCGCAGGGCGGCGCGTTTCTCATCGACCTGCCGCTGGCCAAGGCGGTGGATGATGAAGGCGCCGAGACGGCCTCTGCAAGTGCAGCGGAATAACGGGCTGTTCCGGCGCTCCAGTTCATCAGCCGCCTAGTTTTGTCATTAACGCTTCTGAGATTTCGAAGTTCGCGTACACATTCTGCACGTCGTCGTTTTCTTCAAGCGAGCTAATAAGGCGCAGAATCTTCTCGCCTGTTTCGTCATCCACGCTGATCGTGTTTTGCGGACGCCAGACCAGCTTCGATTTGCGCGGTTCACCAAACTTGCCTTCCAGCGCCTTGGCGACTTCTGCGAAGGCCTCCATGGAGGTGGTGATGACGTGGCCGTCTGCGTGCGTGGCTGCATCGTCGGCGCCCCCTTCAATGGCGGCCTCCATCATTGCGTCCTCGCTGGCCGTTTTCGCGTCGAACTCGATTTCGCCGACCTTGTCAAACATGAAGGACACGGCGCCTGTTTCCGCCAGCGCGCCGCCGGCCTTTGTAAAGTAGGAGCGGACTTCTCCGGCCGTGCGGTTGCGGTTGTCGGTCAGCGCTTCGACGATGACTGCGATGCCGCCCGGCGCGTAGCCTTCGTAGCGGACTTCGTCGTAATTCTCGCTGTCGCCGCCCGCGGCTTTCTTGATGGCGCGCTCGATATTGTCCTTGGGCATGTTTTCGGCGCGCGCCGCCTGAATGGCGAGGCGCAGGCGGGGGTTCAGGTTGGGGTCGGGCATCCCCATTTTGGCCGCGACCGTGATTTCACGCGCCAGCTTGGAGAAGATCTTGGAGCGAATCGCATCCTGCTTCCCCTTCTTGTGCATGATGTTCTTGAACTGACTGTGCCCTGCCATGCCGGTCCCCGTTTCTCATCTGGAGGGGCGGGCGGTAACCGCCGCGCCCTAAATTCGGCCCGCCTTATACGCTTGGGCGCGGCAAAATTGAAGGGTCGTTCCGCCGCCCGGCGGCGGCATGCGAATCAGGTGGGCAGGATTTCGTCCAGCTTTTCAGCTGGGCGGCAAACTCGTGCGCCAAGGGGCGTGACGACGACGGGGCGCTCCATGAGGATGGGGTGGGCGGCCAGCGCGTCAAGAAGTTGTTCGTCAGTCTTGGCGGGGTCATCCAGCGCAAGGTCGTCGAAGGGCGTGCCTTTGCGGCGGAGGATTTCGCGCGGCGTCATGGCAAGGCTCTTGAGAAGAGCCTTCATCTCATCGCGCGACGGCGGCGTCTTGAGATATTCCACCACCTGGGGCTGGCAGCCAAGTTCCTGAAGACGGGCCAAAACCGTGCGAGACGTGCCACAATTCGGATTGTGGTAGATTGTTATGGTCATCGTGCGCTCCGGCAGGGATCGTTAAGGCTGATGCTTCGCATTTGTTGAGCTTTCTCGCGTAAGCAGCGAAAGTCAGCAAATCAGGGTTGCGAACATACGGCGTTCGAAATGGCAGTGGAAGGCAGGCGCACCTGGCCTCAGGCGCTCCAGGCCTGTGGATTGAGCGTCCGCCGCAAAGCGCGGCGCTCCGACCGGTACGAAATGGAACGAGCGGCATGGGAAAGTATTTCGGAACGGACGGCATCCGCGGACGCGCCAACGGGGTCATCACGCCGGAGCTGGCGCTCAAGGTGGGGCAGGCGGCCGGGCTCGTGTTCCGGCGCGGCGAATATCGCCACCGCGTCGTCATCGGCAAAGATACGCGGCTGTCCGGCTACATGATCGAGAACGCGCTTGTGGCGGGGTTCACGTCCGTCGGCATGGACCCGATGTTGCTCGGACCCGTTCCGACGCCGGGCGTGGCGATGCTCACGCGCTCCATGCGCGCTGATATGGGCGTGATGATTTCCGCCTCGCATAACGCCTACGAGGACAACGGCATCAAAATTTTCGGGCCGGACGGCTACAAGCTGACCGATGAAGTGGAGCAGCAGATCGAGGCGCTGCTCGACAGTGACCTGCGTCCGCATCTCGCCAAGTCTGCCGAGTTAGGACGCGCGCGCCGCGTTGATGACGTGCGCGCCCGCTATATCGAGTTCGCAAAACTGACGTTGCCGCGGTCCCTTTCCCTCGATGGTTTGCGTGTCGTCGTCGATTGCGCCAATGGCGCGGGCTACAAGGTTGCCCCTGAGGCGCTGTGGGAGCTTGGCGCGGAAGTCATTGCGATTGGCGTTGAGCCGGACGGGTTCAACATCAACCGCGAGGTTGGCTCCACCGATCCGCAGGCGCTGATCCGCAAGGTGAAGGAAGTGCGCGCTGACGTTGGCATCGCGCTGGATGGCGACGCCGATCGCGTGTTGATCATTGATGAACTTGGCCGCCCGGTGAACGGCGATCAGGTGATGGCGGTCATCGCGCAAAGCTGGAAAGAAGATGGGCGCCTGAGCAAGGCGGGCGTCGTCGCGACCGTGATGTCAAACCTCGGGCTTGAACGCTTTCTCGATTCAATCGGCCTGACGCTGGCGCGCACCAATGTGGGCGATCGCTATGTGCTGGAGCACATGCGCGAGCATGGGTTCAATCTGGGCGGCGAGCAATCGGGCCATATCATTCTGTCTGACTACAGCACGACCGGTGACGGACTGGTGTCTGCCCTGCAGGTGCTTGCAGTGGTGCGACGTCTTGAGAAGCCTGTCAGCCAGGTGTGTCACCTGTTTGATCCAGTGCCGCAGCTCTTGAAGAATGTGCGCACTACCTCGCCGGACGCGGCAAATTCGGACTCTGTGCGCCGCGCCATTGCGGATGGCGAGCAGCGGCTGGGCGCCGGTGGGCGCTTGCTGATCCGCCCGTCAGGGACGGAGCCTGTCATTCGCGTCATGGGCGAGTGCGATGACTCTGTGCTTCTTGAGAGCGTGGTGGACTCGATCTGCGAAGCGATCCGCGTGTCGGGCCGCGCCGCAGCTGAATAGCGTCAGGTCTCAAGCGTAGATGCATGGAAAAGGGTCTCCGGCGCATAGGGCGCGGGGATCAAACCTTGGTCGTGCGAGTAGTCAATGAACCGCGCCACATTGGCGCGGTTGCGCGCAAAACCGTTTTCCCACGGGTCGCGCCCGAACAGGTTCGCCTCGTCCTCGACGTCAAGCCGGCCCCACGCCAGCATCGAGTAGTTGGGATCTTCATAGTATTCGCGCGCCATGTTACGCGCCTCTTCAAACATCGTGTAGAGCGCCATGGGCAGCCATGGATGACGCGCCGCAATCTCTTCGCGGATCGCGACGACGTGCATGATCGGATAATCGCCATGCGCCTTGAAGTAGCTGAGTTCCTGCGCGCGCGTATCCTTGAACAATCGCCGTGCGCGTATCTTGCCGGTTGATACTGACTTTGGCGGATGCGGGAGGAAGAAAGCGTCTATGTCGCCGCGTTCCAGCGCTTTACCGAGCAGGTGACGATTGCCGATGAAGTCAACTTTTACGCCCGGTTTCATGGCGACATCGATCACTTCGGGCGAGGTTGTGAGCCAGTGGATATCCTCCCACGGCGTATCATAATGAAACTTGAGATCTCCTTTTGCGAGAAGGGACAGCGTTGTCTGAAAAGAACTCAGCGCAACTTTCTTTCCCACCAGATCGCGCGGCGTCCACAAGTTTGAATCGGGATGCACCCACATCTGGCTTGCGCTGAACAGGCGGCGAGGAAAAACTGGAATCGCCGTGAGGGGCAGGCCTTGCGCGCGCGCAATCAAATAACTCGACATGGAAAATTCAGCAACGTCATACACGCCGTCCACCATGCGCGCGTGCCGATCACGCCCGTCACGCAGGGTCGAGCTTTGTCCGATCTGGTCGACGCTGAGATCGATTCCCTCTGGAACAGGGGCGGTTGCATCGAAGAAAGGCAGGTGCCTGTCGTAGCGATCAAGGCCCATCCGCAGTTTAACTTTTTCACCCATCAGGCGCTCCCATCTCTGATTTGTCGCTAGTTTAGCTTGAAACTTGGAGCGCCTGCAAAGACGAGAATGCGCAGCGTTTTTCTTTCTATTAAGGTTAAGACTTCCTTCAATAATTCAAGCGAGATTCATGATGTCTTGAACTCAAGCCGGGCCGGCCCGGATTAATGAAGGATTAATCGCCATGGGCAATGTCAAAGCCCTTCTCTTCGTCAGTATCTCGGCCATTGCCTTAGCAACCACGGCGCGCGCAGCAGACATGCTACCCCCGCCAATCCCGATGCCCCATCCCGTTTACGAAACCGCTGATTTTTCGGGCTGGTATCTGCGCGGTGACGTCGGCGTCGGCATGAGCAGCTCCGCTGATCACCGTTCGTCCTTTACCGGTGCGCCGGTGATCCCGGGCTTTGCGGAAGTCGCATCGAGCGTAGGTGATTCGGCGTTCGTCGGGTTCGGCCTTGGCTACAAGTTCAACAGCTGGTTCCGCATGGACGCCACTGGCGAATATCGCATGTCGTCAGCCTACAACTCGTTGAATACATATACCGGCACTGCGCCGGGCTGTATTGAATGCTACGACCAGTACAAGGCGACAACCTACGGCGGCGTCTTCCTGCTGAACGGCTATGTCGATCTTGGCACATGGCGCGGTCTGACGCCCTTCGTCGGCGTCGGCGTTGGCGGTTCCTACAACGTTGTGAAGGATATCACCGATCACAACGTCACCACGGGAACTGGCTTTGGCTATGGCCGCGGCGATTCGAAGTGGGATTTCGCCTGGGCGGTGATGGCGGGTCTTTCCTACGCGGTCACGCCCAACGTGTCGCTCGAAATGAGCTATCGTTATCTTGATCGCGGCAAGGCTGAGACGGGCGCCATTGCCTGCGCGAACGCCGGCGGCGGCGGTTGCTTCTTTGAAAGCCAGTCTTTCAAGGTGGTGTCGCAGGATCTTCGCCTTGGCATGCGCTGGCAGTTCGCGGATGCGCCTATGGCGCACATGCCGCCGCTTGTCCGCAAGTACTGAAGTCTTCGAAATCATCAATACCAGGCGCGGGCGTCATGCCCGCGCTTTTTCGTTGCGCTGCAGCGTTTTTTTGCGTCAAGCAGAAAATTTAAACGCGGTTAGCCACACGTTAACAAGTTGATGCGAAGGTCTGTTGGGAGCAGCCAGAGCGTCGGCTGCGTGTATTCGGGATAGACGTCATGCCGATGAGAAAATCACTCGCGATCACGCTGACGAGCGTTGTTCTCTGCGCCCCCGCGCTCGCTGCGGATATGGGCTATCTGCCCCCGCCGGACTATTCGATCGCACATGAGCAGCCGACGACAATTGGCAACGGCTGGTACCTTCGCGGCGACGCTGGATGGACGCGCGAAAGCCCGCCGACCTTGACAGCTGACACCGGGCTGGCCGCCGCACTTGGCACCAAGGACGGATGGGCCGCGACCATTGGCGCCGGCTATCAGTTC
This sequence comes from Hyphomicrobiales bacterium, assembly GCA_031428455.1. Lineage (GTDB taxonomy): Bacteria > Pseudomonadota > Alphaproteobacteria > Rhizobiales > Beijerinckiaceae > Terripilifer. Next base: position 42,023 of record JANPPJ010000047.1, read on the forward strand.
AACAACTATTTCCGCGCGGATCTCACGTACGATTATAGAAACACGCTGCGCGCTAACGCCCAATCAGCGACATTCGGCTGCGTGACAAATGTCATAGGCGTCTCGAACTCATCGGGCACTCCGATAGGCATTAGTGCGGTGACGGGTGATTGCGCGAGCACGCAGCAGGCCGATTTCAAGCGCTCGTCCTTGCTGGCGAACGCATACATCGACCTTGGCACGTGGACAGGCCTCACGCCCTATGTCGGCGCTGGCGCTGGCATCACGTATGGTCAGGCGAACGGCGTCTACAACTGGGTCACGGGAAACAGCGGCGCCGTCTATGCGCCTGATCTGCAATATCCCGCCGGCTTTCCCCCGGTTTGGGTGACCGGCGGAGGGACGCCGACCACTGCGCCAGCCGGGTTCACCTTTGGCCAACAAAACAGGCGCATCGACACAAGGAAGTCCCAGACGAATTTCACCTGGGCGCTTATGGCCGGCGTCGCCTACGCCGTGTCGCCCCATGCGAAAATCGACTTCGGGTATCGCTACGTGAACATGGGAACTTTTGCGCCCGCCTCTCCCAAGAAGGATGGGCAAATTCAGGAATTCCGTATGGGTTTCCGCTACTCTCCGGACTGATGCGCCCTAACTTGGACGCTCAGGCCAGGCGCCCAAGTACTGTCCATCTTGACGCCAGCGCGGTCACAGCGTAACGCCATTTGCGGGACACCTCCCCCCAACGGGAGGCGCCCATCTGAGAGGATGGACTGCAATGACGAGCGTGAACGCACCGGCAACCAAGCCGGCTAATCCGAATTTTTCATCCGGCCCCTGCGCCAAGCGCCCCGGATATTCCCTCGACAATCTCAGAGGCGCGCCGCTTGGCCGTTCGCATCGCGCGAAGGTCGGCAAGGTGAAACTGAAGCGCGCCATTGATCTCACCCGCGACGTTCTCGGCGTGCCTGCCGATTACTGCATCGGCATTGTGCCTGCTTCTGACACCGGCGCCGTGGAAATGGCCATGTGGTCGCTGCTTGGCGCCCGCGGCGTTGACATGATGGCGTGGGAAAGCTTCGGCGAAGGCTGGGTGACCGATGTCGCCAAGCAGTTGAAGCTGAAGGATGCGCGCATCATCAAGGCTGGCTACGGCGATCTGCCCGATCTGAGCCAGGTCAACTTCGACAATGATGTTGTCTTCACGTGGAACGGCACAACGTCCGGCGTGCGCGTGCCAAACGCTGACTGGATTCCTGCAGACCGCAAGGGACTGACGATTTGCGACGCAACGTCCGCCTGCTTTGCGCAGCGGCTTGATTACTCCAAGCTCGATGTCGTCACGTTCTCCTGGCAGAAGGTGCTGGGCGGGGAGGCGGCGCATGGCATGATCATCCTCAGCCCGCGCGCCGTGGAGCGTCTCACGTCCTACACGCCGCCGTGGCCGATGCCGAAAATCTTCCGCATGACGAACGGCGGCAAGCTTATCGAAGGCATCTTCGTCGGCGACACGATCAACACGCCTTCCATGCTGTGCGTTGAAGACTACATCGACGCGCTTGAATGGTCGCAGAAGGTTGGCGGACTGGAAGGCCTCATCGGTCGCGCGGACGCCAACACCAAAGCCATCGCCGACTGGGCCGCAAAGACGCCGTGGGTAGATTTTCTCGCCAACAGCCCAGACATTCGCTCCAACACCAGCGTGTGCCTGAAGGTCGTCGATCCCGCCATCACGGCGCTGCCTGACGACAAGCAGGCTGCGTTCGTGAAGTCCATGGTCGCCGCCATTGAAGGCGCGGGTGCGGGCTACGACATCGACGGTTATCGCGACGCGCCTCCGGGACTCCGCATCTGGTGTGGCGCCACGGTGGAAGCCTCCGACGTCGCCGCACTCACGCACTGGCTCGACTGGGCGTTCGCAAACGCCAGGGCTGAACTGGCCTGAAGCCGTCTGGCGGCGCTCGCGATGCGGGCGCCGTTTCTTTGGCGCGCACGATAGAAGATGCGCGCATTCCCCAACCCCTTTTGCGAAGGACACACGTCATGGCGCCTCGCGTATTGATTTCCGACGCCCTCTCCACCGCAGCTGTGCAGATCTTCAAGGATCGCGGCGTGGACGTGGATTTCCAGCCTAATCTGGGCAAGGACAAGGACAAGATCGCTCAGATCATCGGCGAGTTCGATGGTCTTGCGATCCGGTCCAACACCAAGGTCACCGCAAAGCTGCTTGAAGGCGCAACGCGGTTGAAGGTGATCGGCCGCGCCGGCATTGGCGTCGACAACGTGGACATTCCAGCAGCGACCGCGCGCGGCATCATCGTGATGAACACGCCGTTCGGCAATTCGATCACCACCGCTGAGCACGCCATCGCCATGATGTTTGCAGTGGCGCGCGAAATTCCCGCCGCCGACGCCTCGACGCAGGCTGGCAAGTGGGAAAAGAACCGCTTCATGGGCGTCGAACTCACCGGCAAGACGCTGGGCATCATCGGTTGCGGCAACATCGGCTCCATTGTGGCCGAGCGCGCCGTGGGCTTGCGCATGCGCGTCATCGCGTTCGACCCATTCCTGTCGCCTGAGCGCGCGATGAATCTGGGCGTCGAGAAGGTTGATCTGGAAGACCTGCTCAAGCGGGCTGACTTCATCACCCTGCATACGCCGCTGACGCCGCAAACGCGCGGCATCATGTCGACCGGGAACCTCGCCAAGACGAAGAAGGGCGTTCGCATCATCAATTGCGCGCGCGGCGAGCTTGTGGACGAGAACGCCATGCGCGAGGCGCTTTTGTCCGGGCATGTTGCAGGCGGCGCCTTCGATGTGTTTTCCGAGGAGCCTGCGACAACCAATCCGCTGTTTGGCCTGCCCAACGTGGTTTGCACGCCGCATTTGGGCGCGTCCACATCCGAGGCGCAGGAAAACGTTGCGCTGCAGGTCGCCGAGCAGATGTCGGATTATCTGATGCGCGGCGCGATTTCGAACGCGATCAACTTTCCGTCCATCACGGCGGAGGAAGCGCCGAAGCTGAAGCCCTTCATTGCGCTTGCTGAAAAGCTTGGCTCGTTTGCAGGCCAACTCACCGAGTCAGGCGTGAAGAAGCTGACGATCACCTACGAAGGCAGCGTCGCGGAACTCAAGACGAAGGCGCTGACGTCTGCCGCCATCGCGGGCTTCCTGCGGCCCATGCTGTCGGACGTGAATGTTGTCTCGGCGCCCGTCGTGGCGAAAGAGCGCGGCATGATCATCGATGAAGTTACGCGCGCCGCTGAAGGCGATTATGAATCGCTTGTGACGATCACGGTGGAAACCGAGCGCCAGACGCGTTCGGTGTCGGGCACGGTGTTCAGCGACGGCAAGACGCGTATCGTCAACATCAAGGGCATCACCGTTGATGCTGAATTTGCGCCGTCGATGATTTATGTGACGAACGAGGACAAGCCGGGCTTCATTGGCCGCTTCGCAGGGCTGCTTGGCGAGGCGGGCGTGAATATCGCCACCTTCGCTCTCGGCCGCGATGCGCCCGGCGGGTCGGCGATCGCGCTAGTGCAGATTGATGGCGATGTGCCTGCTTCGGTGCTCGACTCGATCCAGCAGATCCCCGGCGTCAATCAGGCCAAGAACCTCAAGTTCTAGGAACAGCGCCGCGGCGCAATAGTCTTTGCACTGCAACGCCCGGGCTGGTCCCGGGCGTATTGCGTTCAGCGCCGTCCGCATTTTTCGCACAGCGCGATTCCGCCCAGCACCAGGGCGAGCGCAGCTGCATGGTAGAGCTGCAATCGCTCGCCCAGGATCAGCAGCGACAGGATGGCGCCAAAGATCGGCGTGAGGTTGTGGAAGTTGGCGGCGCGTCCGGGGCCAACAAGTTCAACCGCGCGCATGAAAAAGATCTGCCCCAGCAGTGACGTAAAGATCGCGATGTAGAGCAATACGAGGAAGCCCTGCGGCGTCGGCCAAACCGTTGCGCCGGAGGCGTACTCGATGGCGAGCAGAGGCAGCGACGTTGCGAAGGAAACAACGCTGATGAGCGCGAACAACGCCCACGCCGAGCCTGCCGGCTTGTTGCGCAGCGCCAGCGCATAGACCGCGTAGACGCTGGATGAAATGAACTGAAGGACATCGCCAATGTTGACCTTCGTTTGTGCGAGCGCCAGCGGATTGCCCTTGGTCGCCACGAGAACAACGCCGAAGATCGAGATGGCGAGCCCCGCCCAACGCACGGCGCCAATGGGCGTGCGCCATGCGACCCAGGCGCCAAGGATGACGAGCACTGGCGTTACGCCTTGCAGAATGGCGAGGTTCAGGCCGCTGGTATGCACGGCGGCAAGAAAGATGAGCGAATTCGACGTGGTGAGGGTCGCGCCCATGAATGCGATCCAGCGCCAGTGCGGCAGCAGGTTTTTCCATTCCGCACGGACGTCTTGGGGCAGTAAAACATAGAGCAGCACGCACGCGATCGCCCAGCGTCCAGTGACAATGACCATTGGGGAGATTTCGCCTACGCCAAGGCGCGCGGCGGGTACGTTGCCGCCCCAGAACAGTGTCGTCAGCAGCAAGAGCAGCCATGCTGATGACGATGCGCGCGCGATCTGTGTGCGAAGCAAATCCGCCAATACCCGACTCCTTCCTCGCCCCTGCATGCCCCGGTCTGCGCGCCCCGTCGAGAGAAAAGAAACGTGGGCGCAAGGCGGTTGCCGCCTGCCTCAACGACGGCCACAATAGGCGCTCAAGGAGACACGAATGGATTTCGCAAGCGACAACGCCAGCGGCGCGTCGGACAAGGTGATGGCGGCGCTCCTGAACGCAAATAAAGGCTTTGCGCCCGCGTATGGCGCGGACGCAGTAACGAAGGAGGCCGAGGCGCGCTTGTCCGCCCTGTTCGAGCGTGAGTGCGCGGTGTTTCTGCTCGCCACAGGCACTGCAAGCAATGCGCTTGCGCTTGCGAGTTTTACGCCGCCGTGGGGCGCAATCTTCTGCCATCAGGACGCACACGTCATGGATGACGAATGCGGCGCGCCAGAGTTCTTCACCGATGGCGCCAAGCTTGTGGGTTTGGCCGGGCATCACGGGAAGATCAACGCGCACGCATTTGAAGCTGCACTTGAGGCTTATCCGCGCGGACTTGTGAAACAGGTGCAGCCCGCCATGCTGACGCTGTCGCAAGCGACCGAAAGCGGCACGTTGTATTCGCTCAATGAAATAGCCGATTTCAGCGCGCGCGCGCATGATGCGGGCCTCGCCGTGCATATGGATGGCGCGCGATTCGCCAACGCCATCGCCGCGCTTGATTGCACGCCTGCGCAGATGACATGGCGGGCGGGCGTTGACGTTCTCTCACTTGGCGCGTCGAAGAACGGCGCCATCGCCTGCGAGGCGGTTGTGTTTTTTGATCCTTCGCGCGCGCATGAATTTGTCTATCGGCGCAAGAGGGCAGGGCATACGCTTTCCAAAAGTCGATTTTTGGCGGCGCAGATGAATGCGTGGCTGGAGGACGATCACTGGCTTGATCTCGCCCGTCACGCGAACGCCTGCGCAGCGCAGCTTGAGGCTGGCCTGCAACAGGCGCGCGCCCGCATCATATGGCCGCGTCAGGTCAACGAGGTCTTCGCTGTTTTGCCGTGCGCGGCAGACGCAGCGCTGAAGGAAGCCGGGGCGCGCTATCACGAATGGCCTTCGCGCGCGCTGTCGCCCGTGCACGCGCCGCGCGAGGGTGAACTGTTCGTGCGGCTGGTTTGTTCGTTCGCCACTGGTCCGGTTGAGATTGAACGGTTCGTCGCAATCTGCGCGCGCTTAACAAAAGGTTAAATTTCGCCGAAAGCTCGCCGCAATGTGGCTCCTTAGTGCGTCCCAAGCGTTGGGGGCGCATGGATCCAATTTCTGGAGAGCGTCAATGAAGAAGTTCAACGCTGGCGCGCGCTGCGCCGCGCTTGCCGCCGTATCGGCTGCCGGCATCTTGATGGCGCAGGCAGCACTAGCGCAGGCTGTACAAGGTCAGATCTGGGTTGAAACGAGGGCGTGGCCGCAATCATCTTTTTATGAAGAGGGCCCCGTCATCTTTCGGGATAATCCCCGGCCCGCGCCGCGTTACGCACCCCCTGCGGCGCTGCCGCGGGGCGCCGTGCGCCAGATCATCGAAGGTCAGGGCTTTGAGGTCATCGGGCCGATCCAGTTCACGGGCGACGCGTACATCGTGCAAGCGGTTGACCAGCGCCGCCGCATTCGTCGCCTCGTCGTTGACGCGCGCGACGGTCGCATCGTCCAGAGCGCCTCGCTTGTCGCCCAGCCGCGTTCGGGCGGCGACATGGAGAGCGCCCGAGGCGGCTTGCCGCCCGGTGGATTCGGTTCTCGCGGCGAGTGGGAGTATGGCGCGCCGCCGCCTGCTGTAAACATGCAAGAGCGCCGCGCGCGTGAACGTTTCGCCCGGCAGTCGCCCGATGGCTTTGATGCGCCGCGCGACCGGATGGACGACGTGAATATTGCGCCCGGCTTTAACCCCGGCCCGCCTGCAGTCGAAACTCAGCGCAAGGCGACGCCGCCAAAGCAGCGGGCCGTGAAGACGCCGCAGCAAAAGACTGCGCCGAGGCAGGCAGCGCGCACGCCCTCGGTTGAGTCGCCGCAATCAGTCAAGGCGGAGCCCACGGCGCCCGAAACGATCCGGCGCGACGCCGCGCGGCCGGAACCGGCAAAGGTCGAAGCTGCGAAGCCGGAGGTAACGCGGCCGGAAGTGGTGAAGCCTGAGGCGCCCAGGACCGAGCCCTCAAAGGCGGCTGCCGCCCCGGCTCCGGCTCAGGCCCCTGCCGCAAATCCCCGGTCTGCATCTCGCGGCAATAATGTGCTGCGCAGGCCCTCGCAATCGGCCGAGACCGCCGCGCCGACGCCTCCCCGCACGGGCGTCGCGGCTGCACCTTCCGTGTCGAGCGGGGCGACGGTGTCCACCGGCGCAGAGCCGCAGCGCAAAGCGCCCCGGGTCGTCTATCCGGGGCCTGGGGCGCCGGCGCCGGTCGCCAATGGCGCCGACTAAACAAAAAGGGCGTCCCGCGGGACGCCCTTTCCGCATCAAGATAGTTCAAGTTACGCGGCGCGAGTCTCCGTCGCGACTGCGTGTCCCTCAAGCTGCGTCCCGCCGTTGCCGATCGCAATACGGCGGGGCTTGGCGGCTTCGGGAATCTCGCGCACCAGATCAACGTGGAGAAGCCCGTTTTCCAGCGAGGCGCCGCGCACGTGTACGTGGTCAGCCAGCTGGAACCGGCGCTCGAACGCGCGGGCTGCGATTCCCTGATAGAGCACTTCTGGCCGCGTCCCGTCATTTTCCTGGCGCGCGTCCTTGCCGCCGCGAATGAGCAGGGTGTTTTCGCGCGTCTCGATCATGAGATCGGGTTCCGCGAAGCCCGCAACCGCGACGGTAATCCGGTACTCGTTTTCGCCCTTCCGCTCGATGTTGTAGGGCGGATAGGTGGCGACGCCGGCCTCCGGGCCGGTCATCTGATCGATCATGTTGAAGAGCCTGTCGAACCCGACCGTGGACCGGTACAGGGGCGAAAGATCGAAGTGGCGCATGACATATCCTCCAAAGAAGCGACATGAGTGAAGCGTTCGACGTCCGGGGGCCACCGACCCCCGAAAGGGGCGCCGAAAGCTGCGCGTCCAGTATTGGCCCGCGCGAAACCTGAGGTGGGAAGGCTCACTTCGGCGCGCAAGGGGACAGCGGCGCCAAATACAACAAATGATCCAACCGCCACCCGGGCGGACGCGGACGCAGCGCGCGTGAGAATGCTCGCCATCAGGCTTGCCCTGGATCAGGCTTGCCCTGCATCAGGAATCCCTGTTCCATTGACCCCGAGGAAACGATCTCGGAGTTGAACGATGACGCTCGCAGACGCGGCACAGACAAAAGGTCCGCTGGTTTGGCTCGACATGGATCAGGCGGCGCTGGACCGTGCGTATGACCAATCGGTTTGGGCCCCCAATCAGTCTCTCACGGCAGAACGACGCGCGGCGGCCGCCAGGGAAGCGAAAGCGCGGCTAACGTGTTCACGCCATGCTTATGGGGAAAGCGGGATTGAAGCGCTCGATTTCTATTCGTGCGGCATCATGGGCGCGCCGATCCTCGTGTTCATCCACGGCGGCGCGTGGCGCAACGGCAAGTCCGAGAACTTTGCGCATCTGGCGGATACGTTCACCAATGCGGGCGCACACCTCGCCGTGCTGGACTTCACGAGCATCGACGACGCGGGCGGGCGGCTTGAAACCATGGTCGAGCAGGTGCGGCGCGGGACGGCGTTCATTGCAAAGAATGCGCGTGAGCTGGGCGGAGATGGCCGCATCTATGTTTGCGGCCATTCGTCGGGCTCGCACCTGACCTCTTGCATCGTGACGACCGACTGGGTCGAGTACGACCTGCCGCAGACTGTCATCAGCGGCGCGATCCTCATGTCTGGCATGTACGAGCTGGAGCCGGTGCGCCGCTCCAAACGCTCCACGTATGTGCGCTTCACGGACGAGACAGTGCAGAACCTTTCCGCCATGCGCCGCATCGACCGCATCCACTGTCCCGTCCTCGTGACGCATGGAACGTGCGAATCGCCGGAGTTCCAGCGGCAGGGGCGCGATTTTGCCGAGGCGATGGGCAAGGCGGGAAAACAGGTGACGTTTTTCGCCGTTGCGGGGGCAAATCACTTCGAGATGATGGAGCAATTGCACAATCCCTATGGCTTCGCAGGTCGCGCTGTCCTGGCCATGATTACGGGGCGCTGAGCCGCCGCCTTTTCTTTGCCTGCCTTGCGAGCGATAACGAATCGAAAGCAGGCGGGGCCACACCATGGAATTGATCGTTACTTCCGATAATCCGGCGCCGCCTGGCGGCGTCTGCTCCAACGTGCGCACCAGCGACCGAGTGGTGTTGCGCGTTGCGCGCTGGCATCCGGAGGGGCAGCCGCGCGGCACGGTGGTGCTGGCGCAGGGCCGCGCGGAGTTCATCGAGAAGTATTTTGAGACTGTGGCGGAGCTTCTCTCGCGCGGCTTTGCCGTTGTTACTTTTGATTGGCGCGGGCAGGGGCTCTCCACCCGCTCCGTCGCCAATCCGCGCAAGGGACACGTCGACGATTTCGTTCTCTACGAGCGCGACCTTGAAGCCGTGTTTACGCAGGCTGTTCAGCCGTTCTGTCCGCAGCCCTATTTTGGGCTCGCCCATTCGACGGGCGCGTCGATCATGTTGCAGCAGGCAAGGCGCAGCGCGTCGCCGTTTTCGCGGCTGGTGCTTTTGTCGCCTTTGATCGACATTCGTGGCCTCTTCCTGCCGCAGGGCGCGAGGTTTCTCGCTGATTTTCTAAATGTGCTGGGGCTTGGAGGGGCTTTCATTCCAGGCGGCGGCGCCAAGTCGATTATGTCGAAGCCATTCAAGGGCAACTGGCTTTCGTCCGACGAGCGGCGTTACGCCCGCAACGCAGCGCTTGTGGACGCCGCGCAGCAGCTTGCGATTGGCGATCCGACGGTGGGCTGGGTTCATGCAGCATTCCGGCAGATTGACGACTTCGCCGATCCCGATTATCCGCTGCGCACGCTGCCGCCCATGCTCATCATGGCAGCGGGGGCCGATTCCATTGTCTCGACGCCCGCGATCGAGCGGTTCGGCCAGCGGCTCAAGGCTGCGCGCGTGCTGGTGATCGAACATGCACGGCATGAGATCTTGCAGGAAAGCGACGCTGTGCGCGGCCAGTTCTGGGCGGCGTTCGATGCGTTCGTGCCGGGCGAGAGCGTGGCGGATGAGGCGCACGCAGAGCGCAGTCAGCTCGCCGACTAGGCGGAGGGCTGTGGCTCAAGCAGCGGTCCGATTTGCGATGCTTCGCCAATGCGCTCGATGCGATCCGCCCACGCGTTTGCCTTGTCGCTTTCCATAATGTGTGAAGCCGCAGTGACGAACTTGCGGCGCACATCGTCAGGCGAGAGCGGGCGCAGTGCGTGGCCCAGCGGCGCGTTTGTTTCGCGCGTGAAAACTCCGCCGCCTGCGTTCACGGTGATGCGCGACGACGGCGCGCCGGGGAAGGCGTTGCTGAAAGCCTCATCCGGCTGCACATGCACGCGGGCGGCGAGATCGCGCACGCGTTCGTCCCACAGTGTTTCATGCAGACAGTGCGGGCCAAATGCGCCACGCGACAGCACATGGGCGATCATGAACGGCAGCGAGTGATCAGCTGTTTCATAGTTCTGCGGGCGCCATTTGTCGGGCGTATCGGCAACATAGCGCATGGCGAAATCGTAGATGTCGACGCTAACGTCTTCAATCGCCGCGTTCGCGCCGAGGGCGGCAGCGATGTCCTGATGCAGTTGCAGCGCAAGCTCCAGCGGGCCCTGCGCGTGATAGATCGCTGGAAAATATTTGATGCTCGAATCGCCCGTGCGATCACGCTGCGCATCAAGTTCAAGATCAAGCGGACCGGAGACGCGCGGCTCAAAGCCATACACGCCTTCAAACACGGGATCGGGGCCCGTGCGCCCTGCGCGGGCGAGCAGCACGTCAAACAGCGCATGACGCACGCCAACGGCTGACGCCACGCCCTTCCATGTGGAGGCCTTGCCGACGCGGCCCATCAGCATGGGCGCGTTGAGCGCAGTCAGCGTAAGCGCCTGCGTAATCTGCGCTGGTTTCATGTCCAGCGCCAGCGCCATGGACAACGATGCGCCAAAGGCTACGAAGACGGCAGGATCCCAGCCTCGCGCAATCGCGTTCGCCGCATCGCAAAGATCGAGCATGAGATGATTGCCGATGGCGATGGCGCGCAGCGTGTCGTGACCATTGCGACCGGCAAATTGCGCGCATGCCAGCGCGCCAGCGAAAAAGTCCGACGGATGGCCGCCGTTCTTGCCGACATAAGTGTCGTTCCAATCAAGTTGGCGGATGAGGCAGGCGTTGAGAAACGCTGCGCCCTCAAGGCTCGCGCGGCCGCCGCCGATCAGTGTGCAGGGGCCGTTTGCGTCCAGCGCGCCGGGAAGATTTTTGAGCGCGGCGAAGTCTTCCGTTCCCGCAGCGCCGATGGCGCAAGCCAGCGAATCCATGACGCGCATCGTCGTGGCGCGCGCTTCCGCATCACTGAGACAACGCGCGTATTTTTCGAACGCAAAATCAACGATGCGCGCGAGCAGTTTGTCGGCGGGCCGCTGCGCATTCCTGAAAGCGTCGGTCATCTGTCCTGTCCGGTGGGTGCGCCAAGTCTGTCCCACACCGCCGCGATTTCGTCCGTCTGCAAGACAGGCGTAATCCATGACCGCAGAAAGCCGATGCTGCGCGCCTGCGCCTCCGGCGTGTATGATCCCGTCGCGTCCTCCGCGATGCTGCTGAAATAGCCAAGCGCCGCCGCATGTCGTGCGGTGAACTCCACGCCGATATCCGTCGCTACGCCTGCAAGCACGAGCGTGCGCACGCCAAGCGTCTTCAGACGCATATCAAGAGGCGTGTCGATGAAGAAGGAAGGCTGGCTTTTCTCGATCACGACGTGATTGGGCGCTGGCGCCAGTCCGTCGACGAATTCGGTTTCCTCCATGCCATGCTGCATGGCCGGCGCGATACCGTCCGGATGAGCGGCCTTCTGCTTTTTCATGAGAAAAAGTTTGAAGGGTCCGCTCATGAGATCGAGAGGTGGGAGAACATGCCGGCTCCAGAAAACCGGCACGTTGTTGCGGTCGGCGGCGGCAAGCAGACGTTGCGCCGACGCGATGACGCCGGCAGCATTTAAGGCCTTGCCCGCAAGCCCTTTCTGAAAGTCCCACATGACCAGAGCCGTGTGGGAGAAATGCAGAAAATCGTCGAGCGACAGCGGCAGCGACGCCCCGCCGGGGAAGGGACGAGTCATCGTCAGCGCCGCCTTTTCAAAATCATTCCACCGACACGCCGAGCGATTCGACCATCTTCTTCCACTGGGCGTACTCCTTCGTCATAAAGGCGTCAGCAGTGGCGACGTTGCCGCCCATCGGGTCGAAGCCAATGCTGCGGAGCCGCTTCTCGATGGCCGGGTCTTTCCGAATCTCTTCTATGATCGCGTTGTACTGGGTGATGATCTGTGGCGAGGTCCCGGGAGGCGCGAAGAAGCCGACCCATGACAGCGATGTGAACCCGGGATAGCCCGCCTCACTGAATGTCGGCACGTCCTTGATGACGGTGTTGCGCTGGTCTGACGCGATTGCGAGACCGCGGAGCGCGCCGCTCGACACCTGCGAGGAGAAACCTGACAAGGACGAAATCACCATCGGCACATGGCCGCCAAGCACTGCGTTGGTCGCATCCGGGCCGCCGCGGAAGGGCACGTGTTTGGCGTTCGTCTTTGCGATAAACTTGAAGAAGTATTCCCCGGCGATGTGCGATCCCGTGCCGATGCCAGCGGTTGCGAATATCACTTCCTTGTCCTTCGAATCCGCGATGAACTCGGCGAGATTCTGCGACTTCAGGTCCTTGTTGATGGCGAACACCTCCGGCGTCGTTGCAACAATCGAGATCGGCATCAGGGTGGAGGCGACAAACCCCTTGTTCTTGTAGAGCGTCTCATTGATGGGCAACGCCGCGGTCGTGACGAGAAGAGTCGCGCCGTCCGGGGCAGACTGAATGACCGCGCGGGTGGCGATGTTCGCCCCGGCTCCTGGCCTGTTCTCGACGACAACGCTTCGTCCAAGCTTTTCGCCGAGGGGGTTCCCTATCACGCGCGCGATCGAGTCTGCCGAACCGCCGGGCGCGAAGCCGACGAGAAGCGTGAGCGGCCTTCCGCTTTGCGCCGTGCTCGTCTGCGCGAATGCGCCGGGCGCGGCGGTGAGCGCCATTGTGGCGGCTATGGCGAGATTGATTGTTCTTTTACGCATCTAGAATTCCCTCCCGTCGCGGCGCGTTTCGCGCGCACGCCGGGCAACAATCACCGCCAAAGGCTGTCTGTCAAATTTGGCGGGCGGGGCAGAGTCTATGCGCTGGCGAGAAGCCTCATCGCTTGCTCATGCAAGCGCCGGTCGCCCGCTGCGATGATGGCGCCGCCGTTCGCCGCCGTGCCGCCATCCCACGATGTGATCACGCCGCCTGCGCCTTCGATGATTGGAATCAGGGCGACGATATCATACGCGTTTAGGCCGCTTTCAATCACCAGATCGATGTGGCCGGAGGCGAGCATGCAATACATGTAGCAATCGCCGCCATAGCGTGAGAGACGCGCCTCTTTTTCCACCCGGTGATAGGCGTCGTGCGTTCCGGGAGCCAGCAGCGCGGGATGCGTGGTCAGCAATGTGGCCTCAGTGATCGAGGCGCATTTGCGCGTCATCAGCTTGCGCTCGACTTTGTCGCCATTGCGCCCGAGGCCGCGCCACAACGCGCCCGAGCCGTCGCCGATGAATGCTTCGCGGGTGAAGGGTTGATGCATCATGCCGTAGCAGGGGGACTTGTTATGGGTCAGTCCGATCAGCGTGCCCCAGGTGGGGAAGCCGGAGATGAAGCTTTTGGTGCCGTCAATGGGATCGAGCACCCATACAAATTCCGAGTCCGGCGCGTGGGCGCCAAATTCCTCGCCAATGATCCCGTGGCTTGGCAACTCGCGCATGATCAGCCGCCGCATGGCTGTCTCGGCAGCCCGGTCCGCTTCCGTCACGGGGTCGAACACGCCGCCGTTGGACTTGTCGGTCGTATGCATGGCCGATCGGAAAAAAGGCAGGATCGCGTCTGCTGACACGCGCGCCAGGTCTTCCACGAAGGCTGAAAAATCGACCGGTTTCATTCCATCCGCTTTCGGCAAGTGCGCACCCTTATTGGCGCGTTGAACCATACTCTACGCTTCGCTCGGATGACAGACAGGAGGCTCAGCACGCGCCCGGATCCTATAGCGGTCCAGCAATGATATTGAAAATCAATATGTTGCGCGTTACTGCCGAAATAGTGCATCGCAGCATAAAAAAGCGCTTGCCTTTTGTGCGGTGCACACACATATTGTTGCGGTGCGACAACGTTGTTGTCGCCATGCCCTCCTTGGGCGTTTCCTCCCTTGACTTGGGGCCGCTTGCTCAGCAGGCGGCCTCCTTTCTTTTCAGGCGATGGAAACGGCCTTGGATCTGGGCGGCGGCGAAGTGTACTCTCCCTATTGCGAATACTTTTGCGAATAGTGTCGCATCTGAGAGACAGTGTCAGCGATATCAGCGGTACACCGACACGAAAGCTGTTCTTCAACTTGAACTTTTTTGCGTCCCGCCGCATCTTGATCTTGCAACTTCGGTTGCATGCCCTCTTTGGGCGTTTCCTCCCTCGACTTGGGGTCGCCTGCCCTGCAGGCGGCCTCCTTTCTTTTCTGGGGTCGCTCCTTAAAAATAATTGCTTCTCTCAGAGGCGTGCGCGTTATTCAGCTGCGGCGCGGCTGTTGCGGTCGGCAAGATCAGCGGCCAGCAAACCGCACAGCTCTCCCAGCACATCGGTCATGTCCTGTGCCAGGGCGTCGAAGCGCGGACGACGCTCAAGCGTGCGCTCATCCATGTAAAGGCCGCGATTGACTTCAATCTGCAGCGCGTCGCACGAGCGGGATATCGAGCCGAAATATTCGGTGATGTAGCCGCCCGCGTAGGGCTTGTTGCGCTGCACCTTGTAGCCGCGACGGCGCAGGGCGTCTTCCACGCACTCCACGTAGCGCGAATCACAACTTGTCCCGTAGCGGTCGCCGATCACCACGTCGGGACGCCGGAGATCGTCAATGGTGGCGTTTCCATCGGGGCCGGTCGTTGAGGGCATTGAGTGGCAGTCCACCAGCAGCGCGCCGCCATGCTCTGCGCTGGCGCGGGCGATGAGATCGCGCAGGGCCCGATGATAGGGGCGGTACAGCGCTTCAATGCGAACAAGGGCTTCCACGACGGGCAGTTTCTCGGCGTAGATCTCCTGTGCGTCGCCAACGACGCGCGCGATCGTGCCGAGGCCTCCAGCGACGCGAATCGACCGCGCGTTCACGTAGGACGGCAGCCGCCCCTCAAACATGCGTGGGTCGAGTTCATAGGGCTCGCGGTTGACGTCCAGATAAGCGCGGGGAAACAGCGCTTTCAGCATGGGCGCTCCGTGTTGCGCGCAACCTGCGAAAAGCGCATCCACATGCGCGTCTTCCGAACGGCGCAGCGCGAACGGAGTCAGTCGCGAGGAGGCCAGAAAGCGCGCCGGATAAATGGCGCCGGAATGGGGGGAAGACACGACCAGGGCCGACGCGTCGCACGTCGGCTCGACGACTAGCAGGGGCGGATGCAATTCTGGCTCGACGGGGGCAAGGCTGGTCGCGCCAGCAGGCGCGGCGGGTAATGGCGAATTGCGGGGGGCGTCGACCATCGGGGAAACCTCGCAACTTGTATCGCCCGCTGGCGCACGCCTGTCGAGACGAAAGATTGCCGCGTGCCTCCTGTGGAAAGATGCCAGTTAATTTACCAGGAAACGCAGTGCTTTCACCAGTCGTTAAGCAAACGGATGCTTTATGAAACCAGACGAATTTAAGAGGAATCAATGAACGAGACCCCCGGGGCGTCGATGCGCATTTTGCTTGCGGAAGACGATAACGACATGCGCCGTTTCCTCGTAAAGGCGCTGCAAAACGCCGGGTACGAGGTCGCCTCGTTCGACAATGGCCTGTCGGCCTATAATCGGCTGCGCGAAGAGCCCTTCGAACTTCTCCTCACGGACATCGTGATGCCGGAGATGGACGGAATCGAGCTTGCGCGCCGCGCCACCGAACTCGATCCCGATATCAAGGTGATGTTCATCACGGGCTTTGCCGCCGTGGCGCTCAATCCCGACAACAATGCTCCCAAGGACGCTAAGGTGCTGTCGAAGCCCTTCCACCTGAAGGACCTCGTCAGCGAAGTGCAGCGCCTTCTTGCGGCGTAACTCAAGCTTCGCGCATCAGCGGCTGGCGCCCGTCGACGCGCGACTTTCGTTACGGGCGGCGTTGCCTGGGCCCTGATCATCGGACCCAAATCGGCTTAAGACAATCTCATTCACAAACAGTCCTTCGCCTTGCGTGGTCGCAACGCATTCTGTATAGACGCCCCATTCCGCCGACGGTTTTCCGTCGATATCGGTCGCTGGACCGGGCGCGTAGCTCAGCGGGAGAGCACTTCCTTGACATGGAAGGGGTCACAGGTTC
>JANPPJ010000048.1:0-9127 GCA_031428455.1 Hyphomicrobiales bacterium
TTTTTGACAAGGCCCAGAAGACGCTTGCGATCAGCGGGGGAAACGGTGATGGAAATTCCAGTGCGCATGCGCCAGACTCGCACACAACAAGCCCAGCGGGAATCCTCCAAAGGATTCAAATGTCAGATTTGATCCACTAGGCGACCACATTGATCTTTGGTGGAAGGGTTTGACTCGTTCATACGACGATCCCGGCAACAAAGCGAAGCAAGTCTGGTTTTGGGAGCTGTCGTGAAGAAATTTCATCTTCTGATTGGCTTCGTAGCCTTGCCGGCCCTCATTGCCGCAGCGCAGATCGCCAGAGGCGATCAGCTACCTTTAAAAGTCCAATCCAATGTGACTGGCTGCGTGGTGGTTTGGAGTGGTGGCGGGGCAGTGCAGTCCTTGAATGTTGGCATCCCTGGGCCATGCGATCTTCACAGAAATCTAAGCGGTGAAGTCCGCATTCATAAGGAAGAGAACCGTTCCATTGTATTGATCGAGCACTCGGTTCAAGACCCAACCCGCGGGGGTAAGACCTGCATTACAGAGATTAGGGCGCTGGCCTTCGATGCAGCTCAGGTAACGCTTTCTCGTAGCACATCCCGCGTAGCTAATTGCCCACCCTTTCAATGGGACCAGATGGTATTCACAGCACTGTTTTAAGCGAATTCAAACTACTCCGCCGCTGGCTTCTGCGCATAGCCGAGGCGCGCGTTCAGCGCGTCGAGCAGTTGCGCGGCGGCCTCCACCACGGGCGTTCCCGGCGGGAAGATCGCTGCGGCGCCCGCCCGGCGCAACGCTTCGAAATCCTGCTGGGGAATGACGCCGCCGACCACGATCATGATGTCGTCGCGGCCCAGCTTCTGCAGCGCGGCCCGCAGTTCGGGCACAAGCGTGAGGTGGCCGGCCGCCAGAGACGAGACGCCAATCACATGCGCCCGCGTATCCACGGCCTGCTGCGCGGCCTCGTCAGGCGTCGCGAACAACGCTCCCACGTTCACGTCAAAGCCGAGATCGGCAAATGCCGACGCGACTACCTTCTGCCCGCGATCATGCCCGTCCTGTCCAACCTTTGAGACGAGCACGCGCGGCGCGCGGCCCTCATTCTCCGTGAACGCGGCGGTCATCCGCTGCACGCGCTCAACTGAGTCAACCTTTTCGCCCGCCTCTCGGCGATAGACCCCGGAAATGGTGTGAATCGTCGCCACGTGGCGATTGAAAACCTTTTCGAGCGCGAAGGAAATTTCGCCCACGGTCGCTTTCGCGCGCGCGGCCTCAACTGACAGCGCAAGCAGGTTTGCGCCAGACTTTGCGCCTGCCGTCAGGGCGTCAAGCGCGCGCTCCACAGCATTGGAATCACGCTCGGCGCGAAGGCGTTTCAGCTTCTCGATCTGCTGCGCGCGCACGGATGAATTATCGACTTTCAACACGTCAATCGGCGCTTCATCGGCGAGGCGATGCTTGTTCACGCCGATGACGGCCTGCTGCCCGGTGTCGATGCGCGCCTGCGTCTTGGCGGCTGCTTCCTCAATGCGCAGTTTGGGAATGCCAGCTTCAATGGCCTTCGCCATGCCGCCGAGCCGCTCCACTTCGTCGATATGCGCCTTGGCGCGCAACGCGAGTTCGCCTGTCAGGCGCTCGACGTAATACGAGCCGCCCCACGGGTCGATGATGCGCGTCGTGCCGCTTTCCTGCTGCAGAAAGATTTGCGTGTTGCGCGCAATGCGGGCCGAAAAATCCGTCGGCAACGCCAGCGCTTCATCAAGCGCGTTCGTGTGCAGCGATTGCGTATGTCCCTGTGTTGCAGCCATCGCTTCAATCTGCGTGCGCGTGACATTATTGAACACATCTTGCGCAGTGAGCGACCAGCCCGAGGTCTGGCAATGGGTGCGCAGCGCCAG
The DNA here is from genome assembly GCA_031428455.1 of Hyphomicrobiales bacterium. Taxonomy (GTDB): domain Bacteria; phylum Pseudomonadota; class Alphaproteobacteria; order Rhizobiales; family Beijerinckiaceae; genus Terripilifer. Next base: position 1,884 of record JANPPJ010000048.1, read on the forward strand.
CGACTTTTCGTTTTTGGGATTGAACGGCTTGATCAGGTTCGCCCACAAGAGCCGCGCGGCACGAAGCTTTGCGACCTCCATGAAGAAGTTCATGCCGATGCCCCAGAAGAACGACAGGCGCGGCGCGAACGCGTCAATGTCGAGCCCGGCGGCAACACCAGCGCGCACATATTCGACGCCATCGGCAAGCGTATAGGCAAGTTCAAGATCCTGCGTCGCGCCCGCTTCCTGCATGTGATAGCCGGAAATCGAGATCGAATTGAACTTCGGCATATGCATCGATGTGTAGGAAAAAATGTCCGAGATGATGCGCATCGAATCCTTGGGCGGATAGATGTAGGTGTTGCGCACCATGAATTCTTTCAGCACGTCGTTCTGGATCGTGCCTGAAAGTTTGTCCTGCGCGACGCCCTGTTCTTCGGCAGCGACAATGTAGAGCGCGAGCACCGGCAGCACGGCGCCATTCATCGTCATGGAAACCGACATGCGGTCCAGCGGGATGCCGTCAAACAGCGTGCGCATGTCATAGATCGAATCGATGGCGACGCCCGCCATGCCAACATCGCCAGACACGCGCGGATGATCGGAATCGTAGCCGCGATGCGTTGCGAGATCGAACGCGATCGACAGGCCCTTCTGCCCCGCGGCCAGATTGCGGCGGTAAAACGCGTTCGAATCTTCCGCTGTCGAGAAACCGGCATACTGGCGGATCGTCCACGGCTGGTTGACGTACATCGTGGGGTAGGGCCCGCGCAGAAACGGTGCCGCGCCGGGCATGGTGTCAATGAAATCAAGGCCGTCGAGATCACGGGGCCCGTAAGCCGCGCGCACGTTAATTCTTTCCGGCGTAGGCCAGATGTCGTCCGTTATCGCCCCGCTTGGCGCAGAGCCGGGCGCGAAGGCGACATCGGCGAAGTTTGGAATTCTGGTCATCGGCATACCCTGAGGGATTTAGGCCGAGTATAGTGATGCGCGCGCGCCGCAGCCATAAGCCGTTCGGCGGGCGCGCTTGTTTTGCGACAGCCGCAATTATGCCCGTGACGCGACCCAGCGTCCGGCGCAGGACCGATTGGGCAGAACCCAGGCGCCGCGGCCGCCCTTCTCATTGAGGACGCCTGTCGTGCGCAGGACGTCCTCACCCTTCACGATCTGGAGCGTGACGCGGCCATTGGGGTCGACCCGTCCCTTGGCTGTTGCTTCAGGCGCGCCGACCTCGGTCACGCGTCCGTCGCGAATACCAATCCGCCACTGGTGCGTGCCGCACCAGCCCTGCTCGGTGACAAGGTGAACAGCCCACGAGCCGTCATGCCTGGGCGACGCGGAAGCGGGCGAGAGCGATGCAGAAGCGAGCGAAGAGGCGACCATGAACGCAGCAAAAATCGCAGTGTTGCGAAGCTTGATCATCATTATGTTCCTTGAGCTGAGGCGCCGGGCGAGACGTTATCTCAGCCTTGCGCGATCATGCTGATTCTGCCTGCGCAGTGCGCCCATTTGAAGGAAGCGCAGCAGGAAGCACAACGTAACTGGGGGCTGTCGGGCCTACAGAACCGCCCGCGCATCGTTGAGCGCAGCAACCGCATCGCAGCCCGCATAGACAAAAGCGTCCAGGCCAGCGTCCCGCCATACTGGCTCCCTCTCGCCGGGTTGCCCGGCCATCCAGACGGCGCGTGCGCCTGCGCCTTTCAGCGTGCTGGCGATTTCAACAGCCAGCGCCTCATACGCAGCATCAGGCCCGCACAGGCAGACAATCTGTGCGCCGCTGGCCTGAAATGCGGCAACGGCGTCGTCGGCGTTGGTGAGAGCCGAAGATTCAATGGTCTGAAAACCGCCCGCCTCAACGAGGGCGCGCGTGAACCCGAGCCGCCCGGTCGCAGAAACAAGATCACCCACCGCCGCCAGGAAAACGCACGGCCGGGCGCCTTTCTCCGCAAGGTCCGCATCGGACGCGTCGCGGAGCATCTCGAAAGCCTCAGCCATGCGCATGGGCGCGAGTGGATCGTCTGATGCGAACTTGGTTGGCAGCGGGGCCAAAACGCTCACGGCCGCCTCGCTCAGGTTTGGAAACTCGCTTGTGCCGGTCAGGGGCACTTTGCGCCGGGCGACGTCGCGCTCCAGTATGAGCCTTGCTTGCTGCACCCGGGCTACGAATGCCCCGGACGCCAGCGATGCGGCGACGCCGCCTTCGCCTTCGATCTCCTGAAACAGCGCCCACGCCTTTTTCGCCAGCGCATCGGTCAGGGCTTCAAAGCCGCCAGAGCCAGCTGCAGGGTCTGCCACGCGCCAGAGGTTCGCCTCCTCGATGAGGATGAGCTGCGCATTGCGCGCAAGGCGGCGCGCCGGTGCGTCCGGCAAGCCCAGTGCCTGGGTGAAGGGCAGGGCCACAATTGCGTCAGCGCCCGCAACGCCTGCGGCGAACGCCGCTGTGGTCGTGCGTAGCGCGTTCACATAAGGATCGCGTCGCGTCATCATCCGCCACGCGGTTTCCGCCTCCACATGCGCGGGAAGCGGCTGCAGGCCGCAGCTTTCTTCCACCCGCGCCCACAGTCGCCGCAGGGCGCGCAGCTTGCAGATCGATGCGAACTGGTCTGCGTCCACCGCGAGGCGAAAGCCAAGCGCGCCGCGCGCCTCATCAAGCGACAGTCCTGCGCCTTCCAGCACCCGCAGCGCCGCGACGGCCTCCGCCAGCGCGAACGCGAGTTCTTGCCCGTCCGTGCCGCCCGCCGCATGGACCATGCGTGCGTCCGCCGCGATGAAGGGACCGCGAAATCCGCGCGCCATAAGCGCCTTCACGCGGGATGGGTCGTCTGTCGCCGCCAGCCCGAAAAACACGTTCGCGCTGGCAGGGTCGAGCCCCTGCGATTCAATGATGTGCGCCACATCTTCCGGCGCGGTTGATTGCGCGGGAATGTTTAGGCTCAGCGCCGCACCCTTGAGGTCGAACGCCAGCACGGCGCTCGCAGCGTTCGCGGGCAGCCCGAACCCGCAGGCGTTGCGGGCGCCTGCGAACACCAGCGACAACCCCGCTACGCCGCCATCAAGATCGGCGCTGGCCTGCGCGGCCGCTTCTGCAGCATCGGGATGCTCGATTCGCGTCAGCGCGCGCCATGGGCCGGGATGCGTCCGCGCCACCGGCGGCCGCTCCAGCGCATCGCGCGGATAGAGCGGCTGGATATCGATCCCGTCGTTCGTACACGAGACAAGTCGCTCGAAGGGAGCGCCCTTCAGCGCTTTGTCCACCATTGCGCGCCATTGCGCATCGCTGATCGGCGGAAACGCATTTGCGATCGGTGCAAAATCGACCGGGTCGTGCGATCTTTCGGAGGATGACGCGGAAGAAGGCTCGGAATCGGGCTCAGACATGGACATGACCTGCGGCGAGCGACCTTGCGGCCGCTATCTACCTGCTTTGTACACGCCGCCGCGCGGCCCGCCACACGCCGTTAGTCGAGTGCCGCCCGATCAGATGAAGCGGTCGAGCCCCGGGATCGTCGAAGCGACATCGCGCACTGTATCCTCGCCAACCTGTTCCTTGGCGTAGGTGAAGAACTGCTCGCCCAGCCCCTGAATGTCGGTCATGCCAAGGCCAAGGCCCTGCAACTGGCCTGCCAGACCCATGAGGCCGCCTGCGCCGCCGCCGCCCATGAGGCCGCCCAGAGCGCCCATAAATCCGCCGCCAGCTTCCGCTGGCGCGAGGTCCATTGCGTCCTGCGCGCCGGGCAAGGCTTCGAGGATTTTGCCAAATTCCGCTTCGGGCGCCTGCTTTTGCAGGAATGACAGGACAAGGCCGATAGCCTGCTGCGCGACGCCAGCGTCAATGCCAAGCGCTCCGGTTACGCGCGCGATCAACTCGTCCATTTCAATGCTCCTGTAGCACGCATGTCAGCGCCAGTGTGCGCCCCAACGGGCGATCCGTTTGCGCGCGAACCATGCTTCGGCTTAACCGGAGAGGCAAGCCTGCCGTGTGCAAAAGCGAAAGGGGCGCGCCGGCGTTCCGTCGCGCCCCACCATTTCAATTGCTGCCCGTGTCCAGCCGAAGCAACATGAACAAGCGCTGCATCACGCCTGTTTTTCGACCGAACTTTCGTTCGGAGAAGACTTGTTCAGCAAGTACCCGGTCACGACCACGAGGACAGCGCCGACAGCGGAAACCGGCAGCTCGAGCGTGTGAACGAGCTTTTCGCCCAGCGTTTTAACGAGCCACGGATCGGTGATCAGCATTTCGCCAGCCACCCAGCCCAGAAGACCCGCGCCTGCCCACACAAGAATGGGGAAGCGCGCCAGCAAACGCATGATCAACGCCGCGCCAGCGACAATCATCGGGATCGAGATCGCAAGGCCGATGATCAGCAGAACCGTTGAATCCTTCGCCACCGCCGCAATGGCGAGGACGTTGTCGAGGCTCATCACATTATCGGCGATGGCGATGGTCTTGACCGCGTAGAACAGGCGATCCGAGGGCTCGATGCCTTCGCCGCTTTCTTCTTCGCCGCGCACCAGTTTGACGGCAATCCACAAGAGCAGGCAGCCGCTGATGATTTTGAGGAACGGCGTCGACAGAAGGCTTGCAACCACAAGGGTGAACACGATGCGCAGGCCGATGGCGACCAGCGCGCCGACGATCATGCCGGACCGCTGCTTGTCCGGAGGAAGCCCGCGACACGCCAGCGCAATGACGACAGCGTTGTCGCCGGAGAGGATGATGTTGATCCAGATGATCTGGACCAGCTTGAGGAGATCTGGACCGAGGCTTTCCATGGAAATTCTACCAACTTGATTGTGAGCCCGCCGACGCGGGCAACCGGAGCAAGAGCCCCGTCGCCACGCCGCGCGTTATTGCGGACTTTGGCTGAATCGGGATTTCACCGGGCGGAGGCTTGGCTCAAGGCGCGCGCTCAGGCGTGGGGCCTTTCAGAGCCGACAATCAGACGGTGGGTGGGCCGGTTGGGGGATGCGCGCATGAAAGGCGCCGCGGATGCGTCCACGCCTGTGTGCAGGAGCGCAGAAGCGAACCTTCGAACAGAGCAAGTTGAACGGCCCTGCTTCGCGCGTCGGACGCTCCGTCTCCGGGAAACTCTTCAACGTCCTCAAGCGTCCGCGCCATGGGCGCAGCGCTCTCCTGCTTCAGTTGCCGTTCTGCAGGCTGGAGAACTTCGGATTCACCGAAACTATATCCGTGCACCCCGCGCAGATCAGGAATCGCGCACACAAGCATGGTGAGCAGGGCCAACAGGACCTGTGCCAGCCTTAGCTTGTCGCGCAGGTAGCGCAGAATAGCCTCCAGAGGAGTTGTCTCCGTAGAACTACTATCTAGTCGCCCGCAGGCATAGTCAACACGCACAGCCTGCTTTGGCTGCCGCTAAACACGCATGGCATCCGCCGGTGGAAAGCTGCACGGCGCTGGCATATAAGCGACGGACCTTTTGATTTGAGGATTGCCATGTCGACGACGGATCCGCGGAATGAAGCTGGGATGGTGCTGCTCGGCAAGGGCGAGGGGGAGTTTCAATATCTCAACCTTAAACGCGCGAACCGTCACGGACTGGTGACCGGCGCCACGGGCACCGGCAAAACAGTCACGCTGCAAACCCTCGCTGAAGGTTTCTCGAACGCAGGCGTGCCGGTTTTTGCGGCTGACGTGAAGGGAGATCTTTCGGGCATCGCCATGCCGGGCGAGCCCAAGGATCACTTCGTGAAGCGCGCTACTGAACTGGGCTATGAGTGGAAGCCTGACGAATATCCCGTCGTCTTCTGGGATTTGTTCGGCGAGCAGGGCCATCCCATCCGCGCCACCATCAGCGAAATGGGGCCGCTGCTTCTCTCACGCCTGCTTGAAGCCAATGATGTTCAGGAAGGCGTCATCAACATCGTCTTCCGGGTTGCTGACGAAAGCGGCCTTATCCTGCATGACCTGAAAGATTTCCGGGCCATGCTGCAGCACATCTCGGACAACCGCGCCGAGTTTCAGCAAAAATACGGCAACGTCGCGCCCGCAACCGTTGGCGCGTTGCAGCGCCAGTTACTCGTCCTGGAAAATCAGGGCGCAACCAAGTTCTTCGGCGAGCCCGCGCTTGACCTTCATGACTTCATCCGCACTGAGCGCGGGCAGGGCGTCATCAACGTGCTGGCAGCCGACAAGCTGATGCGCAGCCCTCGTTTGTACGCAACGTTCCTGCTTTGGATGTTGTCTGAATTGTTCGAGACGCTGCCCGAAGTGGGCGACCCGGACAAACCCAAACTGGTGTTCTTCTTCGACGAAGCACATTTGCTGTTCGATAATTCGCCCAAGGCGCTGCTGGATGCTGTCGAGCAAGTCGTGCGCCTCATTCGCTCCAAGGGCGTCGGCGTTTATTTTGTCACGCAGAACCCGCTCGATGTGCCCGAGACTGTGCTCGGCCAGCTTGGCAACCGCGTGCAGCACGCGCTGCGCGCCTTCACTCCACGCGACCAGAAGGCCGTGCAGACTGCGGCGGAAACCTTTCGCCCGAATCCAAAGCTGAACACTGCCGCCGTGCTCACGGAACTGGCCGTGGGCGAAGCGCTGGTCAGTTGCCTCGATGAGAAAGGCCAGCCCACCGTGGTGGAACGCGCCTTCATCTGTCCGCCGTGCAGCCAGATTGGGCCGATTCGTCCCGAGCAACGGAAGGCGCTCATCGAGAGTTCGATTCTCTTCGGCACCTACGAGAAAGTTGTGGACCGCGAATCGGCTTACGAAAAGCTGCGCGGCTCAGTGGCGCTGTCGACGGGTGGCGGTGCAGCTGCACCCGCGCCAGCCGCTTGCGAAGGCGGCGGCATCGGTGGCCTGCTCTCGTCGCTCTTCGGCGGTGGAGGGTCCGCCTCGCCCCTATCCTCCGGCTCGCGGCGCGGCGGTCGTCCGCCCGAGAACCTCGCCACGACGATGATGAAGAGCACGGTCCGCTCGATAGGGAGCGGCGTCGGACGCGAGATTGTGCGCGGGCTGCTTGGCTCGATCTTCGGCGGACGCCGCCGTTGATCGCTCCCGGCGGAATTCCTCTTTTCAATCCCGGCGCCTTCCCCGTAGCTTCGCCGCACGCTTATGCCCAAGAACACGTATCGCTTTTGCTTTGGCCCCTGGAACATCAGTGAAGGACAGGATCCCTACGGCCCGACCACGCGCCCGGCGCAATCATTCGACTGGAAACTCGCGCAGCTCAAGAAGCACGGCTTCGACGCGATGATGTTCCATGACGACGATGCGGTGCCGGATATCGACAGCAAGCCGTGGC
>JANPPJ010000049.1:0-71938 GCA_031428455.1 Hyphomicrobiales bacterium
CGTCGGCGGCATCGTGCGCCCAGACGATGTAATCCGCGTGGAGCTGCCCGCCGGACCACATGTTCCGCTTGAGCCGGTTTAAGAGCCATCGGAGCGGCCATGAGCCAGCGCATCGAGATTGATGGACACGAGTGCGTGTACGAGATGAAGGGCGATGGTCCATGCTTGACGCTCTTGCACAGCGTTGGGCTGAGTACGCGCGAGGGCTGGCGGTATCAACGCGATGTTCTGGCGGAGCAGTTTCAGGTTCTGACCTATGACTTTCGCGGACTTGGGCAATCGTCACGCGGCTCCGGCCCCGTGGGCGCTGACAGGTTTACGCAAGACCTGGGCCTTCTGCTGGCAACGCTCGGCATCGAGCAAACAGTTCTTATGGGCGTCTCGCTGGGCGGCTTCGTGGCGCAGAAATTTGCGGCGCATCACCCTGAACGGGTGACGGCTTTGGTGCTGGTCTCCACAGCGCCAAAGATATTCGCAGGCTTTGCGCAGCGCCGGTCAGACCGAAACGAGAAGATACGCGCGCACGGAATGAGCGCCGCCGCAGGGCCGCAGATCGACAGCCATTTTCCCGATGACTTTCTGAAATCCAACCCCGACGCGATCGAGTGGTACACGAGGCATTATCTCGCCAACGACCCGCAAACATATATCGAGGTGATGGACGACCTGGGGCACTATGATTCAACGGGTGACGTGGGGCGGATCGCCTGCCCCGCGCTGATTGTGGCGGGAGAGGCCGATCACTCCTCCGTTGCAGGCTCTGTCCCACTGGAAAGCGCTCGGGCCTTGCAAGCCGGCATCAAGGGTTCTCGCCTGGTTACGATACCAGGCGCGTTTCATTATCCGCACATCGACCATGCGGACACATTCAATGCTGTCGTGACTGTATTTCTGAAGTCGTTCACGCGCTCATAAAGCCGCGGCCAAAGTGCGCAGGTAGTCAATTCACTTATGGCGCCCTGAAGTTGGGCGCCTGCACGGGGATCAGCGCGCTTATTGTGCAGCGCACAAGGGGCCGACCGCAGATCTCCCTCTAAGCTTACTTGGCACGGCGTGTGCATTACAGCTTGCATAGCGGCCAACGATGGTCGCGACCCGATCTGATTGATCAACCGGCAAAGCCGCCGAAGGACGCTCACAGGAGCGCGACCTTCGCGCGGCTTTTTTATTTCCCGGCCCTTGCGGACCGCTGACCGAGATTGACGAACTGGAGCAAGACATGACGAAGGACAACAAGCCCGCCAAGAATGCCCTGCCCGCCACGAATGCCCTGCCCGCCGACCTCTCCAACGCAGGTCGCCGCGACTTCCTCAAGTCCAGCAGCGCCGCGGCGCTCACAGCCGCTGTCGGCGGCATGTTCCCGTCTGGCGCCTTTGCCCAGGCGAGCGGGCCGGAAACACAAAAGGCAGTGCTCGGCTACATCGCGCTCACGGATTCGGCGCCCCTGATCATCGCCAAGGAAAAAGGCATTTTCGACAAATACGGCATGACGGGGATGGACATCTCCAAGCAGGCCTCGTGGGCCGCAACGCGCGACAACGTCGTGCTCGGCTCGGACAGGAACGGCATTGATGGCGCGCACCTCCTGACGCCGATGCCCTATCTCATCTCGACCGGCAAGGTGACGCAGAATAACGTCCCGACCTCGATGTACATCCTTGCGCGTCTTAACCTTGACGCACAGGCCATCTCGGTTGCGCAAGAATACAAGGACACCAACGCGTCCCTCGACGCCTCGGCCCTGCGTGAAGCCTTCGCGCGCAAGCGCAAGGAAGGCAAGGAAGTGAAGGTCGCCATGACCTTCCCGGGCGGCACTCACGACATGTGGGTTCGCTACTGGCTGGCCGCGAACGGCATCGATCCAGACAAGGATGTTTCGACCATCGTAGTGCCGCCGCCCCAGATGGTGGCCAACATGAAGGTCGGCAACATGGACGCGTTCTGCGTCGGCGAGCCGTGGAACGAGCAACTCGTCAATCAGGGCATCGGCTTTACGGCCTGCACCACCGGCGAAGTCTGGAAAAAGCATCCCGAGAAGGCGCTCGGCATGCGCGCCGACTGGGTGGACAAGAACCCGAGAGCCGCGCAGGCCATCGTGCAGGCCGTCATCGAAGCGCAGATCTGGTGCGATGCGCCTGCGAACAAGGCGGAAATGGCGACCATTCTTGGCCGCCGCCAGTGGCTCAACGTGCCCACGGCCGACATCCTTGGCCGCCTGATGGGCGACATCAACTATGGCAACGGACGCAACGCAAAGGCGACCGGCCAGGAGATGAAGTTCTTCAAGGATGACGCGTCGTATCCGTTCAAGAGCCACGACGCATGGTTCGTCATCGAGAACATGCGGTGGGGTCGTTTCGAAGCCAACACCGATGTGAATGGCCTCGTGAACCGGGTGAACCGTGAGGACATCTGGCGCGCCGCCGCAAAGACGGTGAGCGCATCAGCGCCCGCCACATCATCGCGCGGCAAGGAGACGTTCTTCGATGGCAAGGTTTTCGACCCCGAAAACCCGGCTGCCTATCTCGCGAGCCTCGCCATCAAGCGCATCGCCTGAGCCAATCGGCACGGAGCCTCAAGATGTCTTTACCCCTGTTTAAAAACGATGAGCCGCTCGTGAAACCGGCGGCGCAGGTTCTCTCTCTGCCTGCCCGTGCGCAGAAGCGGGAATTCACGTTCGGTCCGCTCTTGCGAAAGATCGTAACGTCCGTGGTTCCGCCGCTGATCACGGTCTTGGTTTTGCTGTTGATCTGGCAAATCCTATGCGACAAACCGGGCGCCACATTGCCGGCTCCAACCGTGGTGTGGAAGGAAGCAAAAGATCTGATTATTGATCCTTTCTTCGTCCACGGCACACAGGACGTGGGCCTGGGGTGGCGCGTGCTTGTTTCGCTTGAGCGCGTCGCCATCGGCTTTGGCCTTGCAGCGTTCGTCGGTATTCTCGTTGGGTGCCTCATTGGCCAATCCGACTGGGCGATGCGCGGCCTTGATCCCGTGTTTCAAGTGTTGCGCACCGTTCCGCCGCTTGCGTGGCTGCCGATCGCGCTTGCAGCCTTTCGCGACTCCAGTCCGTCCGCGATTTTTGTGATCTTCATCACGTCCATCTGGCCCATCATCATCAACACGGCGGTGGGCATCCGAAATATTCCGATGGACTACCGGAACGTCGCGGCGGTGTTGCGGCTCAACGCATTCGAGTTCTTCTACCGCATCATGATCCCGTCTGCTGCGCCGTACATCTTCACGGGCTTGCGGATCGGCATCGGCCTTGCGTGGCTGGCCATCGTCGCCGCTGAAATGCTCACGGGCGGCATCGGCATTGGCTTTTTCATCTGGGACGCGTGGAACTCGTCGCGCCTGCCCGACATCGTCGTCGCTCTCTTCTACATCGGCCTTGTTGGCTTCGTTCTCGACCGGATGGTCGGGTTCCTCGGAAATCTCGCCACCCGCGGCACAGCAGCAAGCTGAAGGAGGATCACATGGAACGGCCTTATCTCAAGATCGACCACGTCTGCAAAAGCTTCCAGCGCGGCAACGCCGTATCCGAGGTGCTGACGGATGTGAAACTCGTCATCAACAAGGGCGAGTACGTCTCCGTCATCGGTCATTCAGGTTGCGGCAAGTCCACGCTGCTGAACATGATCGCCGGGCTTTTGCCCGTGACGACCGGCGCCATCTTGCTGGAGGACCGCGAAGTCAATGCGCCGGGCCCGGACCGTGCGGTGGTGTTTCAAAACCACTCCCTGCTGCCGTGGCTGTCGGTTTACGACAACGTGAAACTGGCTGTGGACAAGGTGTTTTCCAGCACACGTTCGCGACCCGAGCGTCACGAATGGACCATGCACAATCTTGAACTTGTGCAGATGGCCCACGCCAGGGAAAAGTGGCCGGGTGAAATCTCAGGCGGCATGAAGCAGCGCGTCGGGCTCGCGCGCGCACTCTCTATGGAGCCAAAGGTGCTGCTGCTCGACGAACCTTTCGGCGCTCTCGATGCCCTGACGCGCGCGCACCTGCAGGACAGCGTGATGCAGATTCACGCATCTCTGGGCAACACCGTCATCATGATCACCCATGATGTGGACGAGGCGGTGCTTCTGTCAGACCGCATCGTGATGCTGACGAACGGCCCCGCAGCCCATGTGGGCGAAGTGCTTGAGGTTGGTCTGGCGCGTCCGCGCAAGCGCCTCGAGCTTGTGTCGAACACCCAATACATCAAGGCGCGCGAAGGCGTGCTGAAGTTCCTCTACGAGCGCCATCGCTTCGTCGAAGCTGCCTGAACACCGCCAGGGATTGATTACTATGAGCGAGAAACTGGTCGTCATCGGCAACGGCATGGCGGCGGGCCGCGTGCTCGACAATGTGTTTGAAGCAGCGCCCGCCCGTTACGCAGTAACGGTATTCGGCGCCGAGCCGCGCGTGAACTATAACCGCATTCTGCTCTCTCCCGTGCTGTCGGGCGAGAAGGCCTTTGAGGACATCGTCACCCACGACGACGCCTGGTACGCGTCCAACGGCGTTGATTTGCGCAAAGGCGTCAACGTCGTCGCCATCGACCGCGCCGCCAGGACTGTGACCGACTCCACCGGCGCGGTGACGTCTTACGACAAGCTGCTTGTGGCGACCGGATCAAACCCGTTCATCATTCCCATTCCCGGCATCAATCTGCCGGGCGTTGTCACGTATCGCGACCTTGATGATGTCAACGCCATGTTGGCGGCGGCGGAAAAGGGCGGCCATGCTGTCGTGATCGGCGGCGGATTGCTCGGCCTTGAAGCGGCAGCAGGACTCGCCCTGCGCGGCATGACGGTGAGCGTGGTGCATCTGATGCCAACGCTCATGGAGCGCCAGCTTGATGCGGCGGCAGGCTATCTGCTGCAAGGCGCCATGGAGGCGCGCAACGTCGCCGTCATCACCAAGGCGAACACAAAGGCTATTTTCGAGCAGAACGGCCGCGCTGCTGGCGTGCTGCTGGATGACGGGCGCACACTGCCCGCCGATCTGGTCGTCATGGCTGTCGGCATCCGTCCGAACGCAGCGCTGGGAAAAGATGCCGGCCTTGCGGTCAATCGCGGCATCATTGTCGACGACGAAATGCGCACCAGCGACGCCAACGTCTTCGCGGTCGGCGAATGCGTTGAGCATCGTGGCCAGTGCTATGGGCTTGTTGCGCCGCTGTTCGAGATGGCGACGGTCATCGCCGCGCGGCTGACGGATGATCCTGCGCCGCGCTATGAAGGCTCCTTCCTCTCGACAAAGCTGAAGGTGACCGGCGTTGATTTGTTCTCCGCCGGCGACTTTGCGGACGGGCCGGACCGCGACGAAATCGTCCTGCGCGATGCGGCTCGCGGCGTCTACAAGCGCCTCGTCCTGAAGGACAACGCGCTCATCGGCGCCGTGATGTATGGCGACACTGTCGATGGCTCGTATTTCTTCGAGCTTGTGAAATCGGGCGAAGACGTTTCCGACATTCGCGACACGCTCATCTTCGGCCGTTCGTATGCGGGGGGCGCTTCTGCGGACCCTAACGCCGCCGTTGCAGGTCTCCCTTTGAGCGCAGAAATCTGCGGATGCAACGGCGTATGCAAGGGCACGATCGTTGACGCCATAGGAGCCAAGGGCCTCACGGATCTCAACGGCGTGCGCGCCCACACCAAGGCTTCCGCCTCTTGCGGCTCCTGCACGGGGCTTGTGGAGCAGCTTCTGGCGATCACGCTGGGCGACGGCTTTCAGAAAGCCAAAGTCGAGCCCATGTGCACCTGCACAGACCTTGGCCACGACGATGTTCGCCGCCTGATCGTCGCCAAGGAACTCAAGGGCATCCCGCAGGTCATGCAGGAGCTGGAATGGAAGACGTCTTGCGGTTGCGCGAAGTGCCGCCCGGCGCTCAACTATTATCTGCTGTGCGACTGGCCGGAGGAATACACCGACGACAGCCAGTCGCGTTTCATCAACGAGCGCGTCCACGCGAACATCCAGAAGGACGGCACCTACTCGGTCGTTCCGCGCATGTGGGGCGGCATGACGACCCCGTCTGAACTGCGCGCCATTGCGGATGTGGCGGACAAGTTCGCCATTCCCGCCGTGAAGGTGACCGGCGGCCAGCGCATCGACCTTCTAGGCGTGAAGAAGGAAGATCTGCCTGCGGTATGGGCTGATCTCAATAACGCCGGCATGGTGTCGGGCCACGCCTACGCGAAGGGTCTGCGCACAGTGAAAACGTGCGTTGGCACGGACTGGTGCCGCTTCGGCACGCAGGACTCGACCGGGCTTGGCATCAAGATTGAGCGGTTCATGTGGGGATCGTGGACGCCCGCCAAGGTGAAAATGGCGGTGTCCGGCTGCCCGCGCAATTGCGCCGAAGCGACGTGCAAGGACGTCGGCGTGATCTGCGTCGAGTCCGGCTACGAGATTTCGTTTGCAGGCGCCGCTGGCCTGCACGTTCGCCAGACGGAGTTTCTCTGCAAGGTAGAGACTGAAGACCAGTGCATGGAAACCATCGCGGCGCTGACGCAACTCTATCGCGAACAGGGACGCTATCTGGAGCGCATGTACAAGTGGTCTGTGCGCGTGGGCATCGAGTCCATCCGCGCGGCGGTTGTCGATGACGCTGCAAAGCGCCGCACGCTGCACGAGCGCTTCGTCCTCTCCCAGAAGATTGCGCAGATCGACCCCTGGGCCGAGCGCGTCGCGGGCAAGGAAGCCTATGAGTTCGCCCCCATCCGGCAGCTCGATCTCGCGGAGGCGGCGGAATGACCATGCACATGAACGACTGGATTGATGTGGGCGGCGTTGACGACGTACCGGTGCGCGGGTCACGCATCGTGCGGGCGCCCGAGGGCGATATCGCCATCTTCAAGGCGGCGGACGGCGCCGTGTTTGCGCTGCGCGACAAGTGCCCCCACAAGGGCGGCCCGCTGAGCCAGGGCATCGTGCATGGCCGCTCAGTCACCTGCCCGCTGCATAGCTGGATCATCGATCTGGAAACAGGCGAGGCCATGGGCGCCGACCATGGCTGCTCGAATGTCGTCGAATTAAAAGTGCTGGACGGGCGTATCCTCATGGATGCGCGTCGCCTCGCCGCAGCCTTCGCCTGAGGCTGCCATGACATCGCCGGGCCCCCATATCGACGCCGGCGTCAAGACTGCCTGCCCCTATTGCGGCGTCGGTTGCGGCGTGATCGCGACTCCGCAGGCTGACGGCTCGGTCGCTATCGCAGGCGATCCCGATCATCCCGCCAACTTCGGGCGATTGTGCTCCAAGGGTTCGGCGCTTGGCGAGACGCTTTCGCTGGATGATCGGCTGCTGCATCCTGAAATCAACGGCGCGCGCGCAAGCTGGGATGATGCGCTTGATCTCGTCGCGAGCCGCTTCAGCGAAACCATCGCGCAGCATGGCCCCGACAGCGTCGCGCTGTACGTTTCGGGCCAGTTGCTGACAGAGGATTATTACGTCGCCAACAAGCTGATGAAGGGCTTCATCGGCTCGGGCAACATCGACACCAACAGCCGCCTATGCATGGCGTCCTCCGTCGCAGGCCATCGCCGCGCGTTCGGGTCGGACACCGTGCCCGGCATGTATGCCGATCTTGAGGACGCGGACCTCGTTGTCCTCGTTGGCTCCAATCTGGCGTGGTGCCATCCGGTCATCTACCAGCGACTGGTGGCGGCGCGCGAGACGCGGGGCACCAAGGTTGTTGTGATCGACCCGCGCGAAACTGCGTCCTGCGAAATTGCGGACATGCATCTGGCCATTGCGCCGGATGGCGATGTGGCTGTGTTCCTCGGCCTGCTTGCCCATCTTGAGCGGGCGGGCATGAGAGACCGCAGCTATGTGGACGCGCACACGAGCGGGGCTCAAGCCGCGCTCGACATGGCGCGCAACGTGTCTCGTGACGAGATCGCACGCGCCGCTGGCGTCGACGCCGCGCAACTCGCGCGCTTCTTCGATCTTTGGGCTTCGACCGAGAAGGTCGTGACTTGTTATTCGCAAGGCGTGAACCAGTCGACCATTGGCTCGGACAAGGTGAACGCGATCATCAACTGCCATCTGCTGACGGGGCGCATAGGGCGGCCCGGCATGGGGCCGTTCTCGCTCACCGGACAGCCCAACGCCATGGGCGGGCGCGAAGTCGGCGGTCTCGCCAACATGCTCGCTGCGCACATGCAGATCGAGAACCCGCAGGATCGCGCACTTGTGCAAGGCTTCTGGGCAAGCCCGGTCATCGCCGACAAGCCCGGCCTGAAAGCCGTGGACATGTTTCAGGCGGTGGCTGACGGGCGCATCAAGGCGATCTGGATCATCTGCACCAATCCCGTGGTGAGTATGCCGGACGCGGACGGCGTGCGCGCGGCGCTGGAAAATTGTCCTTTCGTCGTCGTCTCCGACGTCATCCGCGAGACTGACACCACGGCGATTGCGCACGTCTTGCTACCGGCCACGGCCTGGGGCGAAAAGGACGGCGCCGTCACCAATTCTGAACGACGCATCACGCGCCAGCGGCCGTTTCTGCCCGCGCCCGGGCAAACGCGGCACGATTGGCAGATCATCTGCGATGTCGCAGCGCGGATGGGTTTTGCGGACGCTTTTGCGTTCAGCACCGCCGCCGCGATCTTCCGCGAACACGCGGCGCTTTCAGGCCACGAGAACAACGGCGCCCGCGATTTTGATCTGGGCGCGCTGGAGTCGCTGAGCGACGCGCAGTTCGACGCGCTCGCCCCGGTGCAATGGCCGCAGCGCAAGGGCGAAGAGGCGCCGGAGACGCGATTTTTCGCGCACGGCGGTTTCTTTACGCCGGACCGCAAGGGTCGCTTTGTGCCAACGGCCCTGCCCGTGCGCACAATGCACGACGGCTTGACGCTGAATACAGGGCGACTGCGCGACCAGTGGCACACCATGACACGCACCGGCAAAACGGGCCGCCTGATGGCCCACGCGCCGGAGCCGTTCTGCGAGATGCATCCTGCGGATGCTGAAGCGGCCAACGTTGTTGACGGCGGGCTCGTTGTTGTCGCCTCCCAACGCGGCGAAATCATCGTGCGCGCCAAGGTTACGGCTCGCCAGTCGCGCGGCAGTGTGTTCGTGCCCATGCACTGGACCAGCCGCTTTGCATCGAAAGCGCGCGTCGATGCGCTCGCCATGCCAGCGGTGGACCCGATCTCTGGCCAGCCTGCACTGAAACACACGCCTTGCTATGTGAAGCCGTTTGCCTCGGCCTGGCATGGCTTTGCCGTCAGCGCCGCAAGGCCGTCTCCCGATTGCGCCTTCTGGGCGATGGCGCCAGTTGAATGCGGCTTTCGGCTGGAATTGGCCGGGAGCGAGCCCTGCGTGGACTGGAAGTCATTCGCAGCAACGCTTTTTGGAATGAGGAGCGCAGACGAGGCCGATTGGGTCGCCTATTCGGATCGTTCAACAGGCGCCGTGCGCCTTGCCGCCTTTGTTGGTGTAGCTCTTATGGGCGCGCTCTTCGTTGGCCCTGGCGCGGCGCGCATTTCCCGCAACTTTCTCGCCAATTCACTCAAAGATGCCCACGGCCCGGAAGCGCGGATGCGGCTGCTGGCCGGTCGTCCGGCTGAGGCTACCGCCGATGAGGGGCGCATGATCTGCTCGTGTTTCTCCGTGGGGTCGAACGTGATCGTTCGTGAAATCGGGAATGGAGCCGACACCGTCTCGGCCATCGGCGCGACATTGAAGGCCGGGACCAATTGCGGCTCCTGCCGCAGTGAAATTCAAAGGTTGATCCATGAACATCGTCTCGCGGAAGCCATCTGAGGCTGTCCCTCAACGGTTGACGGCTCTGGCGCGTCTGCCGGTCTTTCTCGACCTTGGCGGCAAGCGCGCCGTGCTGGTTGGCGGATCGGCGGGAGCAGCGTGGAAGGCTGACCTTCTGGCGGCGGCGGGCGCTGACGTGCAGATTTTCGCGACCGGGCCGTGCGAGGAATTGCTTCAGTTGATAGAGCGCGGCGCCGCCGCCGGATCGCTGACGCACCATTGCCGGGACTGGGAGGCCACCGATTTTGAAGGCGCGGTCATCGCGGTAGGCGACTGCGATCAAGACGCTGAGGCGCTGGCTTTTCGCGCGGCCGCCAAGGCAGCCGGCGTTCCCTGCAACACGATTGATCGCCGGGAAACCTGCGACTTCGAATTTGGCGCGATCATCAACCGTTCGCCCGTCGTCATCGGCGTCTCCACAAACGGCGCCGCGCCGATCCTCGCGCAAAGCATTCGCCGACGGATCGAAACTCTTCTCCCACCTTCACTTTCCGGCTGGGCTGGGTGGGCGCGAAATATTCGCCGCACTGTCATGGCCCGGCTGGAAAAGGGCGCGCCACGGCGCGCTTTCTGGGAGCGGTTCTCTGATAAAGCGCTTGGCGGCGCCCCCGTCCCCACCGATGGCGGCGCGCTTGAAAGCTTGATCGAGGAAGTGCGCAATGCCGACATCCAGCAAGGCCGCGTCACGCTGGTTGGCGCCGGACCCGGGGACGCGGAACTGTTGACCCTCAAGGCCGTGCGCGCCTTGCAGGCGGCTGACGTCATCTTGTTTGATGATCTGGTTTCCGAGGAGGTGCTGGAACTCGCCCGTCGCGAGGCCAAGCGCATGATGGTGGGCAAACGCGCGCGCGGTCCCTCATGCTCACAGGCCGACATCAACGACCTGATGTTGAAGCTCGCCCGTCAGGGCAAGCACGTTGTGCGATTGAAATCCGGCGATCCGATGATTTTCGGCCGCGCTGGCGAGGAGATTGCGGCGCTCGAAGCCGCCGGCGTGCCAGTAACGGTCGTGCCCGGCATCTCGACCGCCAATGCGCTGGCGGCGTCGATTGGCGTCTCGCTCACCCATCGCGACTTTGCGCAGTCGGTTCGCTTCGTGACAGGCCATGCGCGCACGGGCGAACTGCCGGGCGATCTTGACTGGAAAGGTCTTGCCGACGGCAAGACGAGTCTCGTGTTTTACATGGGCGGGCGCACCGGCCCGCGTATCGCGACGCGCTTGATCGAAGAGGGGCTCAATTCGCTCACACCTGTCCTGATTGCGTGGTCGGTGTCGCGCGCCGAACAGGGCCATCGGGCGGTCACGCTGGGCGATCTCGCACTTGAGACGAGCGCCGCGCAAGCAGGGTTGCCGACGATCGTTTGCGTCGGCGCCGCTTTTGCGCCCGCGATGCAGGCTCAAGCCGTTGAAGCCTCGCTGAAAATCGCCTGATCGCGCACGCGCGCGGCCTACCAGCCGTCCAAAGTCGCACGGGGTTCTTACGCCCGTGCTTTGCTGCGCATCCAAAATCCAGCTAGGTTCCCATCGAATTCGGCGATTGTCGGAACGGCGCGGCGTACTTATCTCCTAACCGCTGTGGTTGTCGTTGCCGGGTCGCAAATTTATTGGAAACTCGGCGCCCTACAGCGCCAAAGGGGAACGCACCTATGTCGAATCTCGTGAAATCGCCCATGCAGTATCTGGAGAAAGCGACCAACGCCCTGCGTGATCTTGGCATCACACCGGCGAAGACGGACGACGCTCCGATCAACGCGCTTCTCGAGCAGATTACGACGCTGGAGCCGGACAAGGTCGCCGTGATCGCCCGCACCATCAATCAGGCCAGCGTCTTCAACGAGGTCGTGCGCGAGCAAACCGCAGCGATGGATATCGGCACGCGCTACCAAGATATAGCAACGGGCTTCAATTCTATTCGAGACGACGCCAAGAAGATGGTCGACCAGATTGCCGATGGCAAGGTCAGCCTGCTGGAGCGCGTCACCAACTCGTGGATGAAGCTGACGCGCGGCGACATCGCCGACCGCTTCGACGCCATCAAGGCCAAGTATCTTGAGGTCTCGAAATCCACGAATGACCAGATCAAGCGTGAAGCTGTCATCCTGGAAGCGTATCGCGACTTCCGCGGCGCGCTCAAGCAGGCCGAAGTGCTTGCGCTTGAAGTGCTCAAGACAGCCGAGGGCCGCCTCGCCGAAGCCAAGGGTAAGCTTGATGCCGCCGCCACGGCTGTGTCTGGCTTCGCCGGCGACAACCCGGCCGATCGCGCACGCCTTGAGCTCCTTCGCGATGAAGAACTTCGCGCCATGCAGGACGAAGACAAGCGCTACCAGATATCCAAGGATCTCTCGGACAATCTGACGGTCAGCTACAATACGTCCGAAGTCGTCATGGCGCGCCTGATGCAGACGACGAACGCCAAAGAACGCGTCTATGCGCAGTCGGTGTCGTTCTTCTCCACCAACGACAGCGTGCTGACCGCGCTGAAGGCGTCCTTTACCGGCCTGTTTGGCCTGCATGAGGCGACGCAGACGCTGGAAGTAATGAAGGAAGGCATGTCCAAGAGCCTCGAGACCCTTGGCGACATGGGCGACAAGGTTCAGGAAGCAGCTGTGCGCGCGGGTTACGGCCCGACTATCCGCGCCGAGAGCGTCAAGAAGCTGGTCGACAGCGTCGTCGGCTTCCAGGAAAAGTCGCTCGCGATCGTCGACGAGATGCGCAAGATGTCGACGCAGAATTCTGCTGAAATCCGCGACGCGGTGGAAGACGGCAAGCGCCGCATCACCAAGCTGATTACGGAAGGCAAGGCGCTCTCGCTCAATGGCTGACGTCACAACTGCGGCGGCGCCTATGGGCGTCGCCCCCCAAACGCAAAAGCTCGACGATCTCATGCTCGCCATGGACGTCGTCGACACGCTGCGGCACGAGGAACGCCTTGTCAGCCGCGAGCTGAACGAAGCCGCGCGCGAGTCCGAACTCGTGGAGCGGTTGCGCTCGATCTACGCAAGTCAGGGCCTCGACGTTCCCGACCACATCATCCATGAGGGCGTGAAGGCGCTCAAGGAAAGCCGCTTCGTCTACACGCCGCCGCCGAAAAGTTTCGGGCGGACGATGGCTTATTTCTGGGTCAACCGCGCGCGGTGGGGAAAGACGGCCGTTGCGGCGGTCGTGTTGATCGGCGGTTTTTTTGTCGGGCGTGAACTGCTGGTGGCGGGGCCCGAGCGCCGCACGGCGGAAGCCCAGCGTATCGAACTGACCCAGACCCTTCCTCGCGACATCAACACTGTTTTGAAAGAGGCGCTCACCGAAGCGCAGGCGCCTGCAGCGCGCACTCGCGCAGAGCAACTTGCCGCCGACGCGCGCAGCGCCCTTGCGCGCAACGATGCGCCCGGCGCCAGGAAAGCCGTAGGCGACCTGCAAACGCTCGTCGCGCAATTGCGTCAGGTGTACGAGCTGCGCATAATCGTGCGCGCCGGACAGCCCGTCGGCGTGTTCCGCGTGCCGGATCGCAATCGCGGCGCGCGCAATCACTATGTGATCGTCGACGCCATCGGCGGAGACGGCAAGCCGGTGTCGGTGCCCATTACGTCGGAAGAAACCAACGAGACAAGAACCGTCTCGCGGTGGGGCGTGCGCGTCGCGGAAACGACATGGCAGGGCGTGGGGCGCGACCGCAACGACGATGGCATCATCCAGAACAACAAGGTGGGTGAGAAACGCCGGGGCCAGCTTGACGTCGCCTACACAATGCCTGTCACAGGCGGCGCTATTCTCGAATGGTTATCCAAATGATTTCGGGACAACAGGCGCTGCGGCAGATCGAGGCCGCGGCGGGTAAAATCCGCGGGCAGGAAAACGAGCTGCAAACCGTTTTGGCGCAGGCGTCAGAGCGCGGCCAGCGGCTGCGGGCCGACAGGATTGAAGCCTTCAAGCAACTCGCCGCCATTCGCCTCGATGCAATGCGCGGACAAAGCCTGATCAGCGATCTCGACGCCGCCGAGCGCCGAGCGCTGGATCAAATTGCAGAAACTGAGCGCGAACTTTCGCGACTGGGAACTGAGCGCGCGCGGCTGGATGCCGTCAGCGAGAAAGCCAATCAGCAGCGTCATGCTAGCGCAGACAATCTGGCGAGCGCCCTTGCTGCTCTGGAAGACTTGCAGGCCCGCGTTGAGCCTGTGGCCCGTCGGCAACCTGACTGGCTGGCCCAGAAGAAGGCAGTCGAGGCTTCGCAAGCTGTCGCTGACGAGTCCAACAAGAAGGCGAAAGGCGCGGAGGCGGATCGCGAGATCAAGCGCAAGCCGTATGAGGCCGATGCGCTGTTCATGTATCTCTGGAACCGCAAGTTTAACACGCCCGAATACAAGTCCGGGTTCTTCGTCCGCTTCTTTGATCGCAAGGTCGCGGCGTTGGTAAATTATCAGGACGCGCGCGCCAATTATTCCGTGCTCAACGAAATCCCCACGCGGCTGCGGGCGCATGCTCAGCGACGGCTGGATGAGGTTGCGAACCAGAACGCGAAGCTGGGCGAGATCGAACTGGCGGCGTTGCGCGCGGCTGGCGGGGGCGCGGCTGAAGAGCGCGTGGCTGTCGCGCGTGCTGCGGCCAAGAGCGCAGAGGACGCATTTATGGCTGCGGAGGCTGCCATTGCGGTGCTCGACGCAGGGCGGGGCGAATTTACGCGCTCGCGCACAGATTCCGCATTCAATCGCGCCGTTGATCTTGTCGCCAGCGCCGATACGCAGGAAACGATTCAGGAGCTTTATCGCGAAGCCCGCCAGACCCCCACGCGTGACGATGACATGATCGTTGCGCGGATCGAGAAGATCGATGCTGAACTTGAGCGCGCCGAAGATGAGATGGCGGGCTTGCGTCGCAAAGCGCAGGAGGTCGCGGGCCGACGCGGAGAGGTTGAGCGCGAACGCGATACGTTTCGCAAGCGCGGCTGGGATAACCCTTATGGGCAGGTGTCGAACGAAGGCCTGCTTGGGGATGTGCTCGGCAGCCTCATCAAGGGCGCCATCCAGGGCGCTGTGCTCGGCAGCGTGCTGAAGGATGGCTACCGCGAGCGCTCTCCGCGCGCCGATTCCGGTTTTGGCGGCAATGGCGGGTTCAACTTCCCCCTGCCCCCGCTGGGTGGCGACAGCGGTGGCGGCTGGATCGGTGGTGGTGGCGGCAGCTGGGGCGGCGGGGGAGATTCGGGCGACGGCGGTGGCGGTGATGGCTTCACGACGGGCGGCTCCATCTGACGCCCCGACCTGCTGGTCCTTTCCATTAAATGCAAATTTGCGGCGACGCGCGCAAGCGCCTAGCATTGCTGCAAATCACGCATGCGGAGGAAAGCCAGCAGCATGGCCGCAAACATCAACCATTACATCGCCGGCGAGCGCATCAACGGCAGAGGCGAGCGCCGCGCGCCGGTCTTCAACCCAGCCACCGGCGAGGAAAGCGCGCACGTCCGGCTCGCCAGCGTGGATGACGTAAACACGGCGGTATCAGCCGCGCTGCAGGCGTTCCCCGATTGGGCCGGAACCCCGCCACTGCGGCGCGCGCGTATCCTCAACAAGTTTCTGCGAATTCTGGACGAACGCACGGACGAACTGGCCGCCATCATCACCGCCGAACACGGCAAGACGCTTTCAGACGCCAAGGGCGAGATCCAGCGTGGCGCCGAGGTCGTGGAATTTGCGACCGGCGCGCCGCAATTGCTCAAGGGCGAGTTCACCGACAACGTGGGCACGGGCGTCGACAGCTTTTCGCTGCGCCAGCCGCTGGGGGTTGTCGCTGGCATCACGCCGTTCAACTTCCCCGCGATGGTGCCGATGTGGATGTTTCCCGTCGCGCTGGCCTGCGGCAATTGTTTCATCCTCAAGCCATCCGAGCGCGACCCGTCAGCCTCTCTCAAGATCGCCGAATGGCTCACAGAAGCGGGCTTGCCCAAGGGGGTCTTCAACGTTGTGCAGGGCGACAAGGAGGCGGTCGACGCCCTGCTGACGCATCTGGACGTGCAGGCGATCAGCTTCGTCGGCTCAACGCCCATCGCGCGCTACGTCTATGAAACGGCCACGCGCACTGGCAAACGCGCGCAGGCTTTGGGCGGCGCAAAGAACCACATGGTCGTGATGCCTGACGCTGACCTCGACCAGGCGGTCGATGCCCTGATGGGCGCCGCCTATGGGTCGGCTGGCGAGCGCTGCATGGCGATCTCTGTCGCTGTGCCGGTTGGCGAAGCTACCGCGAACGCGCTTGTCGAAAAGCTTATTCCCCGCGTGCGCGCGCTGAAAGTTGGGCCGGGCACGGACGCCGAAGCCGAGATGGGGCCGCTTGTGACGCGCCAGCATCGCGACAAGGTGAGCGGCTACGTGGATTCTGGCGTCGCCGAAGGGGGCAAGCTCCTCGTCGACGGGCGCGGCCTGACGCTGCAGGGCTACGAGAACGGGTTCTTCATCGGCGGCTCGCTGTTCGATCACGTGACTGCCGACATGAAAATCTACAAGGAAGAGATTTTCGGCCCGGTGCTTTGCGTGGTTCGCGCCACCGATCACGCCAGCGCGCTGAAACTGGTGAACGAGCATGAGTTCGGTAATGGAACCGCGATCTTCACGCGCGACGGCGACACCGCGCGTGACTTCGCCCAGAACGTGAAAGCCGGAATGGTGGGCGTGAATGTCCCCATCCCCGTGCCGATGGCTTTCCATTCCTTTGGCGGCTGGAAGGCTTCCCTCTTTGGCGATCATCACATGCACGGGCCCGAAGGCGTGCGCTTCTATACGCGCCTCAAGACGGTCACATCGCGCTGGCCGACAGGCATCCGCGCGGGGGCGCAGTTTGTCATGCCGACGATGCGTTGAGGCGTGTTGCGGTCGGGGCGCCTGCTTCCTGACCGCATTTACTTTCAAGTGAAGACCGGCTTTTCCTTCACATAATGCTCGCGCATCGCGTCGCGATATTTGGCCATTGTTGATGCGTTGAGCGTGAGGGGCGGCTTCTGATCGGGCGGCAGCATTGACTTGAAGGGTACGCCGTCGATCTCCTTCGCGAATGTCTCTTTCGCCTGCGCCACGACGTCCGGATTGATGAGACACTCAATCACCGAGTTGGCCAGCGCCTTGGCGCCCGCGCTGGCGCCCTTGTGGGCAATGGATGTGGCGAGCGCAACGCCTGCGGCCCAGTGATGAAAATTGATATTGGGAATGTTGGCGGGAAAGTACATTTTCACCATCGGCACTTTCCACGACACGTCGCCCGCATCGTTGGCTGACGGCTTCTGCTCGGCTGGGCCTTTCATGCGGCGCACGTCGCGGTGCAGGCCTACGACCCTGACTTTAGCTTTGGTCTGCAGTTCGCGCGCGAGTTGATCTTCTTCGTTGCTCCACTGAGGCTGGCCGATACGCTCGTATTCGCGCTGCACCAGTTCGGCGATGGTCTGATTGCCGCGCACGGGCCACACCGCGCTCATGATGTCGATCTCAACGGTCGTGTCGCTCATCAGCGCGGCGCCCTGAGCGATCTTGCTGGCGCGCTCGAAGAGCTTCATGGCGCCTTCAGCGGATGTGTCGCGGAAATACCACCAGACCGCGGCCTTGCGCGGCACCACGTTGGGCTGGTCGCCGCCGTTGGTGATGACGCGCTGGGCGCTCATGGTTTTGGTCATGTGCTCGCGATATTGGGCGACGCCGGCGTCCATCAGGACAACGCCATCAAGCGCATCCCGCCCCTTCCACGGCGCAACGCCCGCATGGGCGGACTCGCCGTGGAACGTGAAGGTCGCCGAGATCAGCGCGGACTGGATAAGCCCGTAGCCGACATTGAATTCAGTCGCGATGTGCGGCGCAATGGCGATGTCCACATCATCGAAATAGCCCTCGCGCACAATGTAGGGGCGGCTGACGAGTTGCTCCTCCGCAGGCGCCCCGAACACTTTCAGCGTGCCCCTTAGTCCGTGCTTCTCCATCGCGCGTCTGGCGGCGAGCGCGGCGGCAATCAGGACCGCGCCGTTGACGTTATGCCCTTCGCAATGGCCCGGCGCGCCTTCCACGATGGAAGTCTGTTCCGTCACGCCCGCCCGCTGCGAGTTATCAGGGTTGGAATCGTATTCGGTGTGAATTGCGATAACCGGCTCGCCAGAGCCATAAGTCGCGCAGAATGCAGTGGGCAGACCAGCGATGCCGCGCTCCACCACAAAGCCTTCGTCTTCGAGAAGCCCGGACATCAACCTGGCGGTCTCGAACTCCTGCATCCCCAGTTCGCCGAAATAAAAGATGCTGTCATTGAGCGTGGCTATCGCCTGCGCATTGCGATCAATGAACGCTTCGGCGAAATCCTTCTCGGGTGAATTCGATGCGTCAGTCATTGATGCGCCTCGCAGTCGTTCAAGCGGCCAGCGTCAACAGAATTTCAGTCAGGCGGTCGGGCATTTCTACCTGAATGTTATGTCCCGATGGCAAGTCGAACACCTGCCAGCCAGCATCCTTCGCCTTTTCGTAAAACGCGTCGAAGTTCGGGTTCTGGAAGTTGCGGGCGCGGATGTAGGCTTTCTTCGCAACCCGCTCGCGGGCGCCAGTCAGTTTGATCGCATCGAGGGAGACTCCGATAGGCTGCGGCGTCGCCTTGGCGAGAAGCCAATCGCTGTCTGCCGCGCTCATGCCCTTGCTCGTGCTTGGCACGGCCGGCCTTGAGACTTCTCCCCGCGATATCGCATCGAGCACCGCTGCGCGGCTCGGCGGCGAGTTGAGGTCCAGGCCTTTTTGCCCGTCGTTCGGCAGGAAGGCGTCAAGAAACACGATTGAGCCGATGGCGTCCCCCACCTGCTCCGGCACGCCTGAAACAGGCCACCCGCCGTAAGAATGTCCGACCAGCGTGACGTTGCGCAGAGCCTCCCATTTGATGAGGTTCACTACGTCCGTGATATGAGTTGTAAGGCTAATATCCTTGCTCATGAGATGGGATCTGTCAGCCAGACCAGTGAGCGTGGGCGTGAAAACGCGATGTCCTTTCGCACGCAAGTTCGCCGCAACATATTTCCATACATATCCGCCGCCATAGGCGCCGTGGACGAGCACGAAAGTCTTCGCAAGTTCAGTCTGCGCCGCAGCCGGTTGAGGGGCGGCGGACAACAGCGCGACATGCGCGCCAAGCGCGGGTGCGGCCAAGAGCGCGCTGCGCCGTGTTGGCGCTATGAGGTCCGTCTGTTTCAAGTGCGTTTCCTCGTTGTTTTTGGCAGCCTTGTCGAGTTTTTCCGAGTGCTAGCGCCGCGAGAGCGACGTCGTCGAAGACTCTTGACGGCGGAGCCCGAGGGCCTCGCCTTTGTTGAAGAATGGCCTTGGCGGTGGATGGCGCAAATTACTTCTATTGTGGGGGCTGCTGCCCCTACAGGCGCAAAAAGCGCGGTCGCGATGTCGTTCAAGATGGAGATTTTCGTTTGGTCGGCAAAACGTTTATGCCCATCCAATCGAGTATCCAATCCGCCACCTGAAGGTTGTTGATGTCCATCATCATCATATGCGTATTGCCCCGAACTCCCTTTTCATAAGTCGCGAGGAAATCCGCCTTCCCACCAACGCTCTTCACACTGGCGACCGCCTTCCTACACTCCTCCTCGCCATTCCATCCGTGGTCGCCGGCCACATTCAACCACGGAACGCCCGCCATGATCTTGACCTGCTCAGGCGTAAGGTTGCAACCCGAGCGACCCTCGACGTTGATGAGGGCTTTAACGAGATCTGGACGCGCCAACGCGGTCTGGGTGCCATAGGTTCCAGATTGCGAATGCACCATCACCATGGCTGAACCAATCTTGCCCAGCAAAGTCACTAATGCGTCTACTGTTTTCCTCGGTGGCTGCGGCAGAGTCGCTTCTGTGTTGGGAACGAGTTGAGCCATATACTGATCTAGATGTGCTTGCGGGAATTTGGAATCCGGCCACCATTCATCCGGCTTTGGCCCGAAACGGAATACACCCCAAGCGCGCTCGTAGGTGAACTGGACGACACCCCCCTTGGGGATAAGGCTCGCGTCGCCTTTGGTTTGGGCTTGATTGATCGGTTCAGTATTCCAGCCCGAGCGGGCTCTTCCCACCTGATCCACGACATACACGGTGTAGCCTTTGCGCAGAAAGTGTTGCTTCCAACCCTCGCGCCCGTCAGGCGTTGTGTCGTAGGTTTTGCCAGTATGACCAGACCCGTGGACCATGATGACCGGTAGCGCGCCGGACTTTTGGCGTTTTGGTACGGCATATTCGACATACATCTGGTTGACTACAATGCGACCTCCTGGTGAACCGCCACCGGGGTTCTCCGTTCGAACAACTTCTCCATTGATAAAGAAGCTACCCTGGTCTCTGAGTTGCGGCGGCTCAGACGCTGTAGCGGGATAAATCCACGCCGCTGTAGCCGCAAAGGCCAGAGAAGCTCGCCTCGCCACCGAATTATGGAGCGTCATTAGTTTCCCCCATGCTTTTTATATTATGATCGAACGCGCATCGCCAAAGCATAAGTGTCAGCTAAATTTAAACCAAAAACAAGGGCGGCGCCATCACGAGCGACGGGGTTACGTTGCACCTCTCACCGGAGGCGGTCAGTTCCGTTTTGCTCGCCCGAGGCGCCGGGCGATGCTCTTGTGGGATGAGCGAAGGGTCAACTGTAATTTATGCTTGCGTGAAGTGGTCTTCTTAAAAATGACACTCTGGATGCACCAACGCACCTAAAAAAAGCCCTGACAAAAGCAGGGCTTTTTTACTCGCGGAATTGAAACTTTAACGTGTTGCCGCTTATCTACGGCGCGTCGCGAATTGTGTCCGGCAAACCGGTGGCCTGGCTCACTGCAATCTGCCAACCCCGGCTGGTTTTGACGTATGTTTGCGTCCAGCGAACATCAAACCAGCGGCCATCGCTTCCCCTTTTTATGGGGCTAAGGGCGCGCGCGATGCATATCGATTCCCCGAAGCAGGACAGGCCAAACTCTTTAGTTGGCGCCACCTCAACCGTTGGCTCCGCAGCTACCAGACTTACAATCCGCGCATCACGACCGTCAACTTTTCCGCTCGTGTGCGTATGGGTGAAGTCTTCAGTGTAGAAGCTGCGAAGCGCCGCAGCGTTCTTGGCAGTCGCGGCAACCGACAATTCGTTTCGAAATGCGGAAATCTCTTTCGCGAGTTCCGGATCTGTCTTCAGGACAGGGTCAATGGGATGGGCTGAAGCGGCAGCGCCAGCAATCAGCAACGCGGAAACACTCAAAGCGCGAATTGTACCAAACATGGAAGCCCCAACATTGCCCGGGCGCCAAACGCGCCCTTGTAAGCAGATTATATCGAGTTAGCATACCCGGTCTAGAGGCTGTTTTGCGATGCAGTTTGGCTGCCACGTTGCGTGCCAGCAAAAGCGGCAGCGGGCTTGAGCCGCGATCCGCGTCCGCCGCGCGCATCAAATCGCATAGCCAGGCATAGAATTCAGCTGCGTTCAGGAATGGCGACCCCAGCAGGATTCGAACCTGCGACCTACTGCTTAGAAGGCAGTTGCTCTATCCAGCTGAGCTATGGGATCGGATCGTTTTTATACCGGACCGAAGATGAAGACTTCGGCGAATGCTTTCAGTGCGTCCACTGCCCGATGCGGGTGGTCTTGAAGTTATCTGAGTAGGCCATGGCGCGCCGCGTCGTTTCGTGTGGCTCCACCACGGTATAAGCGAGACCCTTGCGCTGGGCGTATGCGATGGCGTCTTCCTTGGTGGCGAAGGAGAGCTTCACCTGCGTGCGCGTGTCCGATGAGCTGGTCCAGCCCATAAGGGGCTCGATCTCACGCGGCTTCTCGGCTTCCATCTCCACAATCCAGCGGCCTGTTTTCGCCTGCCCTGACTGGGTGGCGGTTTTCGCGGGCCTGTAAATCTTCGCTGTCATGGCAGTTCCACCGAGTCGGACGCCCCGATCAGGGCGGACGGGAATAGAAATAACGCCTACAGGCCCTCCCGCGCAAGGCGCGCCTGTGTCACGCTTGGGTAACATCACGAACGCAGCGCTTGAACTGACAAGGCCATGCGGTCCACCTTGTGTCAGGCCGCAAAGGCGAGGGGGACGAAAAACATGCCGGATGCAATCCGCCGGGTTGTCACGGGTCACGACGATCAGGGGCGATCTCTTTTCATCATGGATGGCGCGCCGCCCCACGTGCGGTGTCGCAGCCCCGGCTCGACCATCGTCACCGAGTTGTGGCGCACCGACAGCGCGCCAGCGGACAATACCGGCGAGGCTGACCCCACAATGGGCGCCTACTCGCTGACGCCGGGCGCGGGAAGCGTCTTTCGGATCATCGTTTATCCGCCGGACACGCAAAGGCTGGCTGCGCTGGCCCGTGAGCGGGCCGACCAGCACGATGACGGCAGCGGCCGCATGAAGGCGCTCGACAAGGGCAATCCGCGCCATCCGGGCTTCCACAAGACCGACACGATTGACTATGCCATCGTCCTCAAAGGCGAGATCTGGGCCTTGATGGATGAAGGAGAAACGCTCCTCAAACAGGGCGACGTGCTGATTCAGCGGGGCTCCAACCACGCCTGGAGCAACCGCACGGATGAGGACGCCGTGCTCGCGTTTGTGCTGGTCGACGCCAAGCCTGTGTGAGTCGGGCGAACAACCTTCAGCCAAGCGGGCGAGACCAATATCGATGAAGTTATCGACAACTTTTACGATGTAATCAAGTTACTGATATTGAGGACTTTGCGCCTGGATCGTTAAAGTTTTAACGGTTCCCTTTGCGCATCGTTCAGGATCGACGGCGATGGTCCGGGCATGCATTACAGCGGCAATGGAATCACTTCGATCAAGCGCGGGCAGCGCAAAAGCGTGGCGCTTGCGGTCGACGACGACGGCAATTTCCGCGAGTGCATCCGGATGATGCTGCGCATCGGCGGCTTCAGCGAAACAATCGGCGTCGGAGACGTGGAAGCGGCCCTCGCCGTGGCGACGGCGCGTCCGCTCGATCTCATCGTCAGCGACTGGAACATGGCGCCTTACAATGGGCTCGACCTGCTGCGGGCGGTGCGCGCCAACCCGGCGACCCGCGAGACGCCGTTCATTCTCGTTACGGCAAGCCTGTCGGAAGAGGCATGGCGCGGCGCGATTGGGCTTGGCGCCACGGACTTTCTGGTGAAGCCGTTTTCGGTCCAGCAGTTGCATGACAGCGCCAACCTCTCGCTGGAGCTGACGAAGCGTCGGATTTACACCGCATCGATCCTGCAATACCGGCGCGATCTTCGCACGCGCTGGCGGTGACGATCAGCCCGCAAGCTTGTCGACGCCCGCCTTGGCGATCTGTCCATCCTGCGACGAGTGGACGCCCGAAACGCCAATGGCGCCGACGAACTGGTTTTCAACAATGATCGGCAAGCCGCCTTCAACCGTGGTCGCGCCCGGCAGCGACATGACGGCCACGCGCCCGCCTGCGACGACCTGCTCGAAAGCGGCGCTGGGGCGCTTGAACAGGATTGCAGTGCGCGCCTTCTCTTGCGCGACAATGCTGGACGCCTTCTGCCTTCCGTCCATGCGCTCAAGATACATGAGGTGCCCGCCGTCATCGACGATGGCGATGACTACGCTCCAGCTGTTGCGCTCCGCCTCGGCGCGCGCGGCGGCGGCGATGATCTTGGCGTCGTCGATGGAAAGAGCCAGCTGGCGCAACATTGGGTTTCTCCGAAATGCGAGGCGCAACGTCTATCAGCTTTCGGCCGTGCGCGGCAGCGTGAGACGGAAACATGCTCCGCCATTTTCACGCGGCAGGCAAACGATGTCGCCACCGTGCAAGCGCGCGATCTTGCGGGCCAGCGACAAGCCAAGCCCGACGCCGCCCGCAGCCTCCGAAGCGCCCTTGATGCGATAAAACGGCTCGAAGATTTTTTCGCGATCCGCCTCAGGCACGCCGGGGCCACGGTCGCAAACGTCTATCCTTGCGCCCTGCCCCTCCGCGCTGACAATGACGTCTATCTTGTCAGCCCCGTAGCGCGTCGCGTTCTCGATGAGATTGCGCAGGGCGCGGCGCAACAGCTTGGGGTCCGCGATGACGTCAATAGCGGCGCGCGCCTCAAGATCAGCGTCGGCGCGCGCGCATTCCTCAGCCGCAAGGGCCACCACATCCAGCGTCTCGCCAACGGGCGCTTCAACAGCGCCAGCGTCCAGGCGGCTGGCAAGAAGGATCTCGTCCACAAGTTGATCCAGCTCGCGGATGTTGCGGGCAAGCTCAATGCGCATCTGCGGCGGCGTTTCCGCTGACAGGGCTTCGACGCTCATGCGCAAGCGCGCCAGGGGCGAGCGCAGTTCATGGGAAGCGTTGGCGAGCAGCGTGCGATTGGAGCGCATCAGCGTTTCAACGCGTTGGGCTGTCTCGTTGAAGGCGTCAGCGAGCCGCGCGACTTCGTCCTTGCCCCGCACGTCAGCGCGGGCGGACAGGTCGCCCGCGCCAAAAGCGATGACGTTGCGCTCCAGCTCCTCCAGCCCGCGCGTCAGACGCCGCACGATGGGCCAGGCGCACAGCGCCACGGCAAGCGCGGCAAGGATCAACGCCATCACGAAGCCAAAGCCGCGAAATGGAACGCCCGGAGGGGGCGCGCGGGCGGCCATCAGCATGCGGCCATCGTCGAGCGTGACGACGAAGCGACCAAACATGCCGCCGCGGGCGCGGTGCGGAGCCGTGGCAAGTTCGTGCGCGCGGTCGCCGCCTGCATAGGCCAGCGGGTGGCCAGAAGCGTCCAGCAATGCAAGATCATGCCCGGTTAGATCGGACCATCTCTGCAAGGCCGCGCTGAGAGCGCCGGGGTTGGCCCCTATGGGGGGCAAAATCGTCTGCGCCGCCTCCTTGAAGATCACATGATTGGGCGCGCGCTCCGTATCGCCGAAGATGCGCCACGCCAGACCGGCCAGCAGGACTGACACAACCACGCTTGCGAGCACGGCAAGATAGATGCGCACGTACAGCCGGCGGATCATGCGCCGCCTCCTGTCACGCCATCATCCTGAACCTTGGCGAAAACATAGCCTGCGCCGCGCACGGTAATGATGCGGCGCGGAGTCTTGGGGTCGTGCTCCAGCAGCGAGCGCAGACGTGCGATGTGCACGTCGATGGAGCGATCCAGCGAGGGGTCGTAGGCCTGCGCCTCGCCGCCAACCAGTTCTGCGAGTTGCTCACGCGAAAGCACGCGCCCTGCCCGCTCCGCCATGACGACCAGCAGATCGAATTGCCGGCTTGTGAGCTGCTTCTCGGCGCCGTCGACGCGCACGGCGCGGGACTCACGATCAATCTCCAGCAGGCCAAAGCGCATGGGCGGCGTGCGCGGCTCAATCTTGTTTTGCCCGCGACGCAGCACAACGCGAATGCGGGCGAGCAATTCACGCGGCTCAAAGGGTTTCGCGATGTAATCTTCCGCGCCGATTTCGAGGCCGATCACCTTGTCGAGCGGGTCGCCGCGCGCAGTCAGCATGATGACGGGCGTCTGTGCCGAGTCTCCGCGAAGGCCGCGAATGCGGCGGAAGACGTCCAGCCCGTCGCCATCGGGCAGCATCAGGTCCAGCAACACGAGGTCGAACGCGCCGCGTTGCAATTCCGCCAGCCCGGCGGCGCCTGTGGCAGCATGCGAAGCTTCCAGCCCGGCGGCGCGAAGATAATCCGCGACCATACCCGCGAGCCGAATGTCGTCCTCAATTAACAGCACCCGGGCCATGATCTGCTCGCAACGCGTTTTGCGCGGGCCACGTTAAACGCAACCCGCGCAGATGTCAGATGTGAGATTACTGGGCGCCGCCCTGACCCGGCCCGTGGCCGCGTCCGCCACCCATGCCGCCACCCATGCCGCCGTGACCGCCCATGCCGCGGCCAAAGGCGAAGCCTTCCATACGGCCCACCAGTTCGGCGCGCTGCTTGGGCGACAAAACGTCTGCAGCGTCAGCGACCGCTTGCGTAATCTGCTTCGAAGCGGCGTCGGCTTGCGCAAGGTGCTTTACGCGCAGCTTTTCGAGTTCAGCGCGATCAACCTTGTCGGCTTTCAATAACTTTGCCGCGTCGTCCCGAAAGGCTGTGCGGCCGTTGCGCATGGGCTCGATGTCAGTGAGCGCCTTCTTGACGATGGCGGTCACTTTTTCTTTTTGTTCTGGCGTCGCGTCGAGGCGGTCAAGCATGCGATTGACGCCCCATTCCGCGCGCATGTTCATGAACGTGCCGCCCAAGCCCCCTCCCATGCCGCCGCCAAAGCCATGCCCGCCCCAGGGCTGGGAGGCCGCGACGCCGACGCCGACAACCACGACACCGGCGGCGATGGCGCCGACAATCAATCGACGCTTTGAGGTTTTGCTGTTGGCCATAACCAATTTCCTTTTTTCATCCAGCGGACCGTTCCGCGATGAGAGGAGATTGGGGGACGCATTTTTCTGACGTGTGCGCGTCGCGTAAACTTGTGTAAAGCGAATGCGTTCACAGGAGCCCGCGATGAACCGTCCCGTCCTTTATCTTTTGCCCGGTCTTCTGTGCGATGAGGCGGTCTTTGCACCGCAAATCCAGGCTCTGTCGGACGATTACGATGTGCGCGTGCCGGTCTTCCGGGGGCTCGATTCATTCGACGCCATGGCGCAGGTTGTCCTGGTTGATGCCCCGCCACGTTTTGCGCTGGCCGGGTTTTCCATGGGCGGACGCGTTGCGTTTCATCTGGCGTCGATAGCGCTGGATCGCGTCGAGCGATTTTGCGCGTTCGATACTGGCGTCATTCCTGCGTCAGAGGCAGAGCTGCCGAAGCGCCAAGCTCTGGTTGAACTTGCAAATACGGCTGGCATGGAAGCGCTTGTGGCCGCCTGGCTGCCGCCAATGCTGCATGAGTCGCGCCGGAGCGATGTGGCATTCACTTCGCAGCTCACCCAAATGGTGATGCGATTTTCTCCGTTGGATCACGAGAAGCAAATCCGCGCGCTGGTTAATCGCCCGGACATGCGCCCCGTGTTGCCACTCATCAAATGCCCCACGCTCATCGCATGTGGGCGTCAGGACGGCTTCAGCCCGCCCGCCGACCACGAAGCCATCGCAGCAGTGATCTCCGGCGCGAGGCTGACGATTATCGACGACAGCGGGCATTTTCTCCCCGTCGAACAGCCCGAAGCGCTCAACTCAGCCCTGCGCCAATGGATGCAAACAACGCAAACATGAGCGAGGCCTTTGCTGTTTAGTGTTTGATTTTATGGCGGAACGCTTCATTAGCAGCAGACGTTGCCCTGTCAACCAGCACACGCTGGAGCCGGGACGGCACGCGACTTGACCTGTGCGCGTCCCTTTTCAAAGGGCGTTGGACATGGTGCAAAACAATTCATCCCCGAAGGTTCGCCAAGCTGCTCGCTCCACGCGCGGCTTTGCGTCCATGGACCCTTCCAAGCAGAAGGAAATCGCCAGCAAGGGCGGACGGAGCGTTCCTTCTGACAAGCGCAGCTTTTCGCAAAATCGGGAGTTGGCGGCGGAGGCTGGACGCAAGGGAGGCCAGAGCGTGGCGCCAGAAAACCGTAGCTTCTCGCAGGATCGCGACCTCGCCGCCCAGGCCGGCCGCAAGGGTGGTCAAAGCGTCCATGCAGATAACCGCAGCTTTTCGCGAGACCGCAGCCTGGCTTCGGATGCCGGCCGCAAAGGCGGCTCCAGCTCGTGAGAATCTGAACGCCAGCCTGACTATTTGCTGCAGGCGGCGCCCCCAAGGACGCAAAACTTTGCGCAGTGGGGGTGGTTGAGAGACACCGGGCCGGACGCTTCCCTGAGCGTTCGGCCTGTTTCAAACCGCTCGTCATAAGCGAGCAACGTGCAGGCTTGCACTGAGGGGCGATCTGAGCCCTTTCGCTTTACGACCATGCGCGATGTTGAGCACATGACGTCAGATGGCGACTTCGCGAGAATGGCCCAGCATGCGTCCGTGATTTCCGGCACATCGATGCTGGCGTCCATTTCCGGGAACAGCACCAGCGCGATCGGGTCGTTTGCATCGACGTTTACGCCGAGGCTGCGGAACAGTTCGCTGTATCCTTCACGGACAGCAGCCTCTGACTCGCCGCTATACAAGCGTCCCGCCACATGCAGGCGAAAATCGTTGCGCGACAGCCATTGCAGCCCTTCTATTGTGGGTTGCCATGAGCGAGATCCGCGCTCCAGCTCGTGCAGTCGCTGCGTGTAATGATCGATGGAGACACGCAATGTCAGATGCGCGCCGTAACGTTCGTGAAGCGCGAGGAGCTGTTGCTCATACCGGCGCATCGGTTTCATGGCGTTGGTCAGCATCAGCACGTCGAAACCGCGCGACAACGCATCGTCCATCATTTCAATGGTGTGCGGATTTAGAAATGGTTCGCCGCCCGTGAATCCGATTTCACGGGTGGGGAGGTTGTCGCGAGCGATCTCGTCCAGATAACCGCGCGCTTCCTGCGCGGTAATGTATTCGAGCCGATCATTGCGAGGCGTGGACTCGATGTAGCAGCTTGTGCATGACAGGTTGCAGAGCGTGCCGGTGTTGATCCAAAGCGAGCGCAGAGACGAAAGCTCGACGCGCGCGCGGCGCTCGCCCTTCGCAGTTATTTTCGAATCGTTGAACTTCATAGGCGCCAGCGCCTGCGCCTTGGCGAAGGATGGCCAGCGAAATTCGGCTCCACCTTTTTTGAAGAAGATTGGCTCCGGTGAGAGGGCAACGCCGCTTGCTTTGGCTTCGTCTTCTGGCAGCAAGGCAATAGAGCGCCAGCGACCGGAGCCAAGCTCCTGTGCCGCGTCTGGCCGATCAGCCCGCGCCAGCTTCTCGACGGCGGACATGTGGTCATAATCCAGCGCCGCATGGTCGAAA
Organism: Hyphomicrobiales bacterium; assembly: GCA_031428455.1. Taxonomy (GTDB): domain Bacteria; phylum Pseudomonadota; class Alphaproteobacteria; order Rhizobiales; family Beijerinckiaceae; genus Terripilifer. The sequence goes on from JANPPJ010000049.1 coordinate 28,592, forward strand.
ACCAGCTCCCCGGGCTCCCTGCCCGCCTCAATGACGCTGCACCAGACGCGCGGCGTGCCGTCGTTAGCAGGCCGGGCCACCGCGCCGCAGGAATGCCACGCCTTGCCGTCCGCTATCAGCGTGAATGGCAAAGCCCCAGTGGCGATCACAACATCGGCTTCGCTGGCCGCCAACTCAGATGAGACGATGCGAGCTGGACTGGATGCAAAGACACGCGGAGCTGCCCCGGACGCTATGAAGCGTATCGTGCAGCCGTTTAGTGTCAGGCGACCAGGCGCAACACGAAAGCCCGGATCGAACGCCTCAGCGTCGCCACGCCCGTCCGCCGACAGCAGAAGGATGTTGTCGCGCGGCAAGCCCCTGCGAACAGCTTCGGCCATTACAGCAGCAAATGCCTGGCTGTTGCCTGAGGGATTCCCGAAAACAAGGATCGAGGTCTTGGCGGACGCGAGATCGAACATGGAGGGTATATGGGCTGCTTTGCCCTGAAAGTCTTGAGGCAACGCGCTCATTAACATTCATTTGAAGGCATCAGACCTTTCGCAAATGCCGCGCCGAAGCGGGTGCATAAATCGGCAGAACAGGGTATGCTAACCGCAGATTTGCCGGGACGGGACCAACCTGTACGGTCGGGAGGACGGACAATGAGCGAACCCAGTGTCAACGGACTGCGCGGAGTCGAACTGGCGGTTTACGATCTCAATGCGAGCGTTGATTTTTACCTTAAGAACTGGGGCCTCAGCGAGGTTGGCCGAAGCGGCGGACGCGCCTATCTGCGCGCGACCGGAGACGAACACCACGTTGTCACGCTGCACGAGCGCCCCAAGGCGGGCCTTGTCGCTGTCAATCTGGCGGCGGCGGACCGCGCGTCGGTGGATGCCTTGCACGGCAAGGCCATGGGCATGGGCGTGGAAATCGTCGGCGGACCAGCGGCCCTGCCCGCAGAAGGCGGTGGCGGCTACGGGTTCGATATGCGCACGCCCGAAGGTCACATGATCCGTATCTCCAGCGACGTGGCGCGCCATGCTGACACGATTGCTGACCCCACGCGCCCGGTGCGCGCCAATCATATCGTGTTCAACTCGCCCGACATACACAACCAGATGCAGTTTTTCCTCGACACGCTTGGCTTCAAGTTTTCGGACTTCAGCGGGCATATGAACTTCATCCGCTGCTCGCGCAATCATCACTCTGTCGCCATAGCGAAAGCGGCAGGCGCAGGACTCAACCACATCGCCTTCGAGATGAAGGACTATGACGGCCTGATGCGGGGCGTAGGCCGTATGCGGATGGCCGACGAAGAAGTTGGCTGGGGCGTCGGCCGTCACGCCGGGCCGGGCCGCAATGTTTTTTCGTACTTCGTTGACCCCAACGGTTACGCGATCGAATACACGACCGATGTTGATCAGGCTGGCGATGATTATGTCTCGCGGCGCGAGGATTACTGGGCGAACCTGCCGCTGCGTCCCTGCGCATGGGCGGGCGCAAAGATGTTGCCTTCCGCGCGGATGCGCGACGCGATGGCTGGCAAACTGATCGAAGAGCGCAACCAGACGTGCGACGACATCATCTCGCAAAAGATGGCTGGCTGATGAGCGGGGCGGCGGACGCCAGCGGGCAAAACTCGCTGGCGAGTTCTATTTCGTCATCTTCTGGAGCCCTTGCCTGACATGGGGAAGTCGCGATTCCCCACATATCGGCTGGAGCGCTGGCGGCGCGGCGAAGGCTCGCCCAACCTGCGCATCAACGTCGGCGCCAATCGGGTCGAGATCGACTGAAGGCGCGGCGGGTTTGAGCCTGCGTCAGCTCATCGTGTTGACGAGTTCGCCCAATCCTTCAACGCGCGTGCGCACCACGTCGCCTGCTTTCAAAAACTCACCGCGCCCGTTGCCAACTCCGTCAGGCGTGCCCGTCAGAATCACATCGCCGGGCCAAAGGGTGATGCGGCTCGACAGAAAAGCGATCTGTTCGGCGATATCGAAGATCATGTGGCTCGTGTTCGAGTCCTGCTTGGTCACGCCGTTCACGTCAAGCTGGATGCCGAGTTTGTGCGGGTCCTTGATCTCGCGTTTCAACGTGATCCAGGGGCCAAGCGGGCATGCGCCGTCGAAAGATTTGTGCGACGTCCAGTCCGTAGCGAAAAGCGACCCTGCGGGGGCAGCTGCGCGGCGCCCAAGATCGCGCGCGGAGAAGTCGTTCGCCACCGTATAACCGGCCACGTAGCGCAACGCGTCCTTCTGGGACACGTTGGCGGCCTTGCGGCCAATGACGACGGCGAGTTCGGCTTCCCAATCCACCTTCTGTGACGCGGCGGGGAGTTTAACGAGCGCGTAGGGGCCAGTCACAGCTCGCGACGATTTGATGAAGTGCCATGGCTCCAGACCGATCTCATGGGGATCGGGTGGCGGCGGAAGGCCTTTGGCGCGGGCCATTTCGGCGGCATGATCGCCGTAATTGGACCCGGCGCAATAGACCGCGCCCGGAAGCGGCAGCGGCGATAGCAGCTTCACCTTTGAAAGCGGCTGGCCTCTGGCGCCCTGGCGCTCGGCAAGCGCATCAAGACGGGTGCGGGCCTTGGTCCAGTCCGCGAGGATGCCCATGACGCTGATGTCAGCGTTGACGCGGGTTCCCTTCGCCGCATCAAGGATTCGCTCTCCAACAATGATGGCCGCGCGCGGACCGTCGGCTGACTGATAGGTCGCTAAACGATAACTCACTGGACGCCCCGCTGCTTTAGCCCACGCCCACTCTAGGGCGGGTCCGTTAAGGTGTCACGCGGGCCGAACGTCGAAGCTGAACAGTAAATGAACTTTTGAATCTCAGCGCGTTATAAGGTAAACAAAGTATAGCGTGAGCGTAGCCAAATGTTGTATTTGCGCCACCGATCTATTCAATTGCCATTCTATGGTTTCGTCCTAGCTCGCGAAAGTTGAAGAAGGGAGTTATGCCTCTGTTGTGGGGAACGCCACGGCTGACAAGCAACGATTACTCAGGAGAATATCAATATGCGTGGACTTCTACTTAGCTCGGTTGCGCTTGCAGTCATGACTGCAGCCTCCGTCGCTGCGGATCTTCCCGCTCGCGCGCCAGCTATGGCGCCGGCGCCGATGTACGCAGTGCCGCTCTTCACTTGGACCGGCTTCTATGTCGGTGTGAACGTCGGCGGCGCATCACGTGACGACAACACTCGCAGCCGCCAAGCGACGGCTCTGCCGGGCGCGACCGCCGCGGAAGTGGCTTTTGCCAATGGTTTTAACACTGCCGCGGGTGGCTTGGGCCGTGGCAGCAATGACGACATCAACCTGACGGGCGGCGTCCAGTTGGGCTATAATTGGCAGTTCGGCGCGTTGGTTGTCGGTGTTGAAGCCGACTACAATGCACTGTCTCGCGGCGATCGTAACAGTGGGTCCTCCACCGTCACGGGGCTCAATAACAACGTCTTCGGTTTCGTCGCTGCGGACCTCAACCCCCTTGCTAACAACCTCGCCGTGCGCGACTCGGGTTCGCGCTCGGGCCGTGGCGTTTCTTCGTTTGGCACGCTCCGTGGCCGTATCGGCTACGCCTTCGGCAACACGATGATCTACGCAACCGGCGGTCTCGCCTTCGCCGGCGGCCGCGATAGCAACAACAACAACGACATCGTTGCATTCGTCGACACGAACGGCAACGGGGTGCAGGATGGGCCGGAGTCCTTCCGCACGTTTTCTGGTGGACGCCGCAGTGGTCGTAACAATGTTGGTTATGCCCTAGGCGGCGGCGTGGAGCATGCGTTCAGCAACAACTGGTCGTTGAAGCTGGAATACCTGTATGTCGACCTGGATGGCGGCCGCAATCGCGATCTACTCGGCACGACGACTGCCGGTCCTAGGCGGAACGACTTCGTCTCCTTCCGTGGCGACCGCAGCGAAGACAACCTCCACGTTGTTCGCGTCGGCCTGAACTACAAGTTCGGTGGCGGCGCTCGGTCTTCGGGCCCGGTAGTCGCAGCGTACTAAAACCACGTTCGACGTCTGAAAAACAGGGAAACCCGGCGTTCGCGCCGGGTTTTTCTATTATGGGGCTTCGGATGCGGTGGCGCGCCCTATTCGGCGCTTGCCCCTCCTGCCCCGCCGTGGCAAGCGATCCTTCATGTCAGACATCAAGACCAGCGAACCTGCGGCCAAGGCCGCTCCCCGCATTTCCTTTGTCTCCCTCGGCTGCCCGAAGGCGCTCGTGGATTCGGAGCGCATCATCACGCGCCTGCGGGCCGAGGGCTACGAGCTGACCAAATCGCACGCGGGCGCCGATGCGGTGGTCGTCAATACCTGCGGATTTCTCGATTCGGCCAAGCGCGAGTCGCTTGAAGCGATTGGCGCGGCGCTGGGCGAAAACGGCAAGGTGATCGTCACCGGTTGCATGGGCGCGCAGCCTGAAGAAATTCGCGCCGCTTATCCCAACGTGCTCGCGATCACCGGCCCGCAGGCATACGAGAGCGTGATGAACGCGGTGCACCAAGCTGCCCCGCCCGCGCATGATCCGTTTCTTAATCTGGTTCCGCCGCAGGGCATCAAGCTGACGCCGCGTCATTATGCGTACCTGAAAATCTCGGAAGGCTGCAACAACAGCTGTTCCTTCTGCATCATCCCTGATTTGCGCGGCAAGCTTGTCTCGCGGTCCGCCTCTGACGTGCTGCGCGAAGCTGAAAAGCTGGTGAAGGCGGGGGTGAAGGAACTGCTCGTCATCTCGCAGGATACGTCCGCCTACGGCATCGATGTGAAATATGCCGAAAGCATGTGGAACGACCGCTCGGTGCGGACACGCTTTCTCGATCTGTCGCGCGAACTGGGGTCGCTGGGCGCCTGGGTGCGCTTGCATTACGTTTACCCCTACCCGCACGTGGACGATGTTATTGAGCTGATGGCCGAAGGCCTCGTGCTTCCCTACATCGACGTCCCGTTTCAGCACGCCTCGCCCAAAGTGCTGAAGGCGATGAAGAGGCCGGGCAATCAGGACAAGACGCTGGAGCGCGTGCGTCGCTGGCGTGAAATCTGTCCTGATCTGGCGATTCGCTCGACTTTCATCGTCGGCTTCCCCGGCGAAACCGAAGAGGACTTCCAGTATTTGCTCGACTGGATGACAGAGGCGAAGCTGGATCGCGTGGGCGCGTTCAAATACGAGCCCGTGCGCGGCGCGGCGGCCAATGATCTTGGCCTGCCTGTGGTGCCCGATGAAGAGAAAGAGCGCCGCTACAGGCGTTTCATGGAAACGCAGCAGGCCATCAGCGCGCGAATCCTCAAGAACAAAGTCGGCAAGCGTGTTCAGGTCATCATCGATGAGGCGGGCCCGACCGTCGCCAAGGGCCGCACGAAGTGGGATGCGCCTGAAATTGACGGCTCAATCCATGTGGCCTCGCGCCGCCCGCTGCGGCCGGGCGACATTGTTAGCGTCAAGGTGGAGCGCGCCGACGCGTATGACCTGTTTGGCGTGGCGACTTAGCCGCTCCTTGTTCGATTGACGCAGCCGCGCTTGCCTTGTGCGACTTCAGGGAATCAGCACGGTTGAACCTGTCGTGCCACGGCTCTCCAGCAGTTTATGCGCCTGCACCACCTGATCCAGCGGGAACACGTGGTTCACCGCGATCTTCACCTTGCCGGACGCAACCACCTCGAAAAGCTCCGCCGCCATGGCGTCGAGATCCTCGCGCTTGGCGATGTAGGTGTAGAGCGTCGGCCGGGTGGCGAAGAGCGAGCCCTTCTGCATCAGCAGGCCGATGTTGAACGCGTCAATCTGGCCTGAAGCCGCCCCATACGACACGAAAAGCCCAAGCGGGCGAATGCAGTCGAGCGAGCCCGCAAAAGTGGCCTTGCCGACGCCGTCATAAACAACGTCGCACAGCTTGCCGCCGGTGATGTCCTTCACGCGGTCAACGAAGTTTTCCTCGCCGTATAAAATCACATGATGCGCGCCAGCTGCCTTGGCAACTTGCGCCTTCTCGCGCGAACCTGCCGTGCCGATGACCGTCGCGCCCAGCGCATTGCCCCACTGACACAGGATCTGGCCAACGCCGCCCGCAGCCGCATGAACGAGAATCGTGTCGCCCGGCTTCACCACAAACGTGCGGCGCAGAAGGTACTGCGCCGTGAGGCCTTTCAACATCATGCCGGCGGCGGTTTCAAAGCTGATCGCATCGGGGAGTTTCACCGCAAACTTGGTGTCGAGCAGACGCTCCTGCGCATAGCAACCAAGCGGAGATGTGTAGCCAATGCGGTCACCCACCATGAAATCGACAACGCCGGGACCGACAGCGACGATCTCGCCCGCAGCCTCGTTGCCCAGCACGAACGGCGTCTCGGTTTTGTAGGCGCCAGCGCGAAAGTACGTGTCGATGAAGTTCAGCCCGATGGCGTGATTGCGCACGCGCACCTGCCCAGGCCCCGGTTCGCCGACGCTCACGTCCTCAAGCACCATTGAGTCCGGACCGCCGGGCGTGTGGACGACAACTGCCTTGACCATGGATGTGCCTCTCAGAGCCGCGCCCACGCTTGTCAATCGGCGCGGGCTCACGTTTTAAGCGTGACGCAGGGGCCAGCGCAATGCCACCATCCCAATAAGAAACCCTGAGTCGCATCGGCCCCCACCATGACGCACGCCGCACAGCGCGGACGCGAGCCCGCAAAGCGGCCCGCCGATTTCGCCGACATGTTCACGCCAAAGCTCGTTACGGTGTTTCGCGAGGGGTACACATTCCCCAACTTCAGGTCCGATGCGGTTGCCGGACTGACCGTGGCCATCGTCGCATTGCCGCTGTCCATGGCGATCGCGATTGGATCTGGCGCGAAGCCCGAGCATGGGCTGATCGCGTCGGTCGTGGCCGGCTTCATCATTTCAGCGCTGGGAGGCAGTCGTTTCCAGATCGGCGGGCCTGCGGGCGCGTTCATCGTGCTTGTGGCCGCGATCATCGCGCAACACGGATATCAGGGCTTTCTCGCCGCCACCATCATGGCTGGCATGATGATGCTGGCGTTGGGGTATCTGCGGCTTGGCACATACATCAAGTACATCCCGCACCCGGTGACAGTCGGCTTCACCGCGGGCATCGGGGTCATCATTTTTGCTGGCGAGATCAAGGATTTCTTCGGCCTGCGGCTGGAGAACGAGCCGGGGGCTCTCCTTGCGAAGTTCCCCGCTCTTTTGGCCGCGGCGCCCACTATCAACTGGCACACAACCGCCATTGCGCTTGCGTGTCTGGCGATCATCCTCGTGTTGAGACGCTTGGCGCCACGGTTTCCGGGTATGCTGGTCGCTGTCGCGTTCGGCGCAGTCGTGACATGGGCGTTTGGCTTGCCAGTGGAAACGATTGGCTCAAAATTCGGCGACATCCCGCGCACCCTGCCCGCGCCCGGCCTGCCGGACATCGGGCTGGAGCAGATCGTCCAGCTCCTTCCTGCGGCGTTAGCGATCGCAGTGCTCGGCAGCATCGAGTCGCTTTTGTCGGCGGTAGTTGCAGATGGCATGACCGGGCGGCGTCATCGCTCCAATTGCGAGCTGGTGGCGCAGGGCTGGGCGAACATCGCCAGCGCCCTGTTTGGCGGACTGTGCGCAACGGGCACCATTGCACGCACGGCGACAAACGTGCGCGCTCAGGCGCACGGCCCGGTGGCGGGCATGTTGCACGCAGTCTTTCTGCTCGCTTTCATGTTTCTGGCGGCCCCGCTCGCCGCGTGGATTCCACTCGCCGCGCTGGCCGCCGTTCTGGCGATTGTTGCGTACAACATGATCGAGAAGGACCATTTCGTTGCGATCATCCGCACCAGTCGCGGCGAAGCGACCGTGCTCTTGGCCACGTTCCTTGTGACCATCTTCCGCGACCTGACCGAAGGCATAGCGGTCGGCGTCGTGCTGGGCTCGATCCTGTTCATGCACCGCATGGCGCAATTGGTGGAAGTCACCACCGGCGAGACCATCATTGAGGAAGATCGCGCGGATGGCGCCCCGTCAGACCGCATTGCTTATGAGCCGCAGACCGGGCGCGACATTGTCGTTTATCGCATCTCAGGGCCGTTCTTCTTTGGCGCGGCCACGCAGGTCTCTCTGGTGCTTGAACAGATTGGCGCGCCGCCCAAAGCCTATGTGCTCGACCTTTCGGGTGTTCCGCTTGCTGATGAGACGGCCGCGCAAACGATCATGATCTTTTCCCGCAAGGCGAAACGAAATGGCGCGCGGGTCATGATCGCAGGGGCGCGCCGCGACGTGATCCGCACCTTGATGAAGGCGGGGCTTGATCGGTCAACAGTGGATTATGCAACCAGCGTGGATGAGGCTCGCAAGCGGTTCGCGCGAGGTCAAACTGCTGCCTTTGCGCCGGTTTAACTGAGCGCGTCATAAAGAGGCGATGCGGCTCTGTTCGTTGAACTTCCGGCGGTCATGCCTTCCACCATTGCATAAAATAGCGGCGCCATTCCGCCTCTGGATACTTTTTAGGCTCAGGGCGCCTAAGCGTGCCTCTTCGCGCAATGAGCTGCCGAAAAATCGATCCGTTTGCACGCGCGCTTACCCGGTCTGCCGCGAGAGAAGGCGCTGGCATGCCTGTTGCTTGGTCCTTCGCAACGCCATGCAGAGGAGAACAGGGAATGGGGCTTTTCGGAAATCCTTTCGATGCGAAAAACAAACTCACCAAGGGTTGCGCCTGCGGCGCGCATGACTCTCAGGCTGAGCATGATCGCGCGTTCCGGGCTGAGGGCGTCGAGGCGCCGGGTTCCGACGACACCAACTACGAACGGGTTGTTCAGTCTGCGATCCTGCGCGCCATATTCCCCGTAGACGCCCATCGCCGCGCCTTCCTTGGGGCTGTCGGCTGGTCAACGGCCGCCGCGGCGATTTCCTCGATCTTTCCGGTTGCGACTGCAACGGACGCGTTCGCGCAATCCGGCGCCATCGAGAAAAAGGCGCTGAAGGTAGGCTTCATTCCTATCACCTGCGCAACCCCCATCATCATGGCGGAGCCGCTGGGCTTTTATAAGAAGCACGGTCTTGATGTCGAAGTGATCAAGACTGCTGGTTGGGCCGTTATTCGCGACAAGACGATCAACAAGGAATACGACGCCGCGCACATGCTGGCGCCGATGCCGATCGCCATCACCATGGGTGTTGGCTCGAACCCGATTCCCTTCACGATGCCGGCGGTTGAAAACATCAACGGCCAGGCGATCACCTTGGCCATGAAACACAAGGACAAGCGCAACCCGAAGGACTGGAAGGGCTTCAAGTTCGCCGTGCCCTTTGATTTCTCGATGCATAATTATCTGCTGCGATATTACCTCGCGGAGCACGGTCTGGACCCTGATCGCGACGTGCAGATCCGTTCGGTTCCGCCGCCGGAAATGGTTGCGAACCTGCGCGCCGATAACATCGACGGCTTCCTCGGTCCCGATCCCTTCAACCAGCGGGCGGTCTTTGACGGAGTGGGCTTCATCCACATCCTCTCGAAGGAGCTTTGGGACGGACATCCATGCTGCGCATTCGCTGCCAGCCGCGAATTCGCGACCACGATGCCCAACACCTACGCGGCTCTGTTGAAGTCTATCATCGACGCAACTGCATTCGCGTCGAAGCATGAAAACCGCAAACAGATCGCGGAAGCCATTGCGCCCGCGAACTATCTGAACCAGCCCCAGATAGTGCTCGAGCAGATCCTCACCGGCGTTTACGCCGACGGCCTCGGCCAGGTGAAGAAAGATCCAAACCGCATCCAGTTCGACCCCTTCCCCTGGGAGTCTTTCGCTGTGTGGATCCTCACGCAGATGAAGCGCTGGGGTCAGGTCAAGGGCGACATCGACTACAACGGCATCGCGCGGCAGGTCTTCCTCGCCACCGACACCACAAGGTTGATGAAGGAAGTCGGGCTCGTTCCACCGACCGCCACCACCAAGACCTTCGTGGTGATGGGCAAGACCTTCGATCCTGCGAAGCCGGAAGAATACATCAACAGCTTCGCGATCAAGAGGACCTGATTTCCAATGCTCGCAAGCCTCAATGCACGCGCGGCGCTCCTGTCGCTCGTCATCTTCTTCAGTTTCCTGCTCGCCTGGCATGTCGGCGTGCAGGGAACCAAGGCGGTGGCGCCCATGGCTCCCGAATACGCCCGCCTGATGGGCGTATCTGCAACGCAGGGTAAGTCGGCCATGCCCGGCCCCCTCGATGTGGGCGCGCAAATCTGGAAGCATCTCCAGGAGCCATTCTATGATCGCGGCCCCAACGACAAAGGCATCGGCATCCAGCTCGCCTATTCGCTAGGCCGCGTTCTTCTTGGCTATTTTCTGGCCGTGATGGTCGCGCTGCCTCTGGGCTTCTTGATCGGCATGTCGCCGCTCATGAGCCGGGCGTTTGATCCATTCATTCAGGTGATGAAACCGATTTCGCCGCTCGCGTGGATGCCGCTCGCGCTCTACACGATCAAGGACTCGGGCATATCAGCGATCTTCGTAATCTTCATTTGCTCCGTCTGGCCCATGCTCATCAACACGGCGTTCGGCGTATCAGCGGTGCGCAAGGAATGGCTGAACGTGGCGCGCACTCTGGAGGTGCCTCCCCTTCGCAAGGCGTTCACGATCATCCTGCCCGCAGCGGCTCCGACGATCGTGACCGGCATGCGCATTTCCATCGGCATTGCATGGCTGGTCATCGTCGCGGCAGAGATGCTCGTGGGCGGCACAGGCATTGGCTACTTCGTTTGGAACGAGTGGAACAACCTGTCGATCACCAACGTGATCGTGGCGATCCTTGTCATCGGCTTGATGGGCATGATCCTCGATCAGACGCTCGCTGCTGTCGGCCGCAAGCTCACATATCCGGAATGATCCTGTGACAAACAAATTCATCTCAGTTGAAGGTATTGCCCGGCGTTATCCCAAGCCCGGCGGCGGCAAGACGACGATCTTCGATGACCTCTGGTTCTCGATGAACAAGGGCGAGTTCTCCTGCATCATCGGGCACTCTGGCTGCGGCAAGACAACGGTGCTTAACAATCTGGCTGGCCTGGAATTGCCGGAGGACGGGGTCGCCATTGTTGACGGCCGCGCCATCGAAGGCCCCTCGCTTGATCGCGCGGTGATCTTCCAGAGCCATGCGTTGCTGCCGTGGCGCACGGTGCTGGGCAATGTCTCCTACGCAGTGTCGTCCCGGTGGCGCGACTGGAGCAAGGAGCAGGTCACTGCGCACGCCATGAAGTTCATCGAAAAGGTGGGCCTCAAGGGCAGTGAGCACAAAAAGCCGGCAGAGCTTTCCGGCGGCATGAAGCAGCGCGTCGGCATCGCCCGCGCGCTGTCCATCGAGCCCAAGATCCTGCTGATGGACGAGCCTTTCTCGGCGCTTGACGCGCTGACGCGTGGCGCGTTGCAGGAAGAGGTTCGCCGCATCCTGCTGGAGACAGGACAAACCGCGTTCATGATCACCCATGACGTGGACGAGGCGATCTTCCTGGCCGACCGTATCGTGCTGATGACGAACGGCCCGGAGGCCATGATTGCGGAAATCGTCGAGAACCCGCTGCCGCGCGATCGTCGCCGCATCGATATCCACAAGTCTGCGGACTATTACCCGGTCCGTAATCACCTGATGGATTTCCTCGTCTCGCGGTCCAAAACTTTCAGGGACGAGATTCCGGCCGGTTATGACAAGCGTCATCCCCCGGTCGTGCGCCCCTGCGCCGAGCCGCCGTCCACACCGGGCGAAACCCGCCGCAAGGTCGCCTGAACAATACTTCCAACACGTCAAACCCACACACGTCGCAACAAAGGAGAGCGGACGATGATACGCGAGGAACTCACGGAAAAGATTCTCGACATCAAGCGCGAGAGGAACTGGACCTGGAAATACATCACCACCGAAATCGGTGGCATGTCAGACGTGATGATCGTCGGCGCGTTGCTGGGTCAGATGAAGCTGGTGAAGCCGCTGGCCAGGAAGGCTGCGACGCTGTTCGGCCTGTCCGAAGTTGAAGAGCGGATGCTGAACGAAGTGCCCTACCGCGGCTCGATGATGCCGCCGACCGATCCGCTGATCTATCGCTTTTATGAAATGGTGATGGTGAACGGCCCGGCCTGGAAGGCGCTGATCGAGGAAGAATTCGGCGACGGCATCATGTCCGCCATCGACTTCGACTTCCAGATGGAGCGCCTCGCCAACCCCAAGGGTGACCGCGTGAAGTTCACGATGTCCGGCAAGTTCCTGCCCTACAAGTATTACGGCGCCGAACAGGGAATCCCGGAATACGGCTTCAAGGAAGAATAGGCCGCTTCGCTCCGCGCCCCGGCTGGCCTCTGGCCGCCGGGGTTGCGCGAGGCCATGCCTGCGCCGCGACGCCGCGTCCCCTCGCCCGCAGCGCGCTTTCGCACTACAAATAGTGCATGGAAACAAGCACAGACATTCTCGTAGCTGGCGCAGGCGCCGCTGGACTTTCCGTCGCTCTCGCGCTCGCCGACACGGGCCATTCCATCACCATCGTAGGGCCCCCTGATCTGGGCGGCGCGGCGCGCACGGTTGCGCTGTTTGACGGCTCCGTGCGCTTTCTCGATTCGCTTGGCGTCTGGTCTCGCGTGGTGGACCAGTCTGCCGCGTTGCGCGTCATGCGGATCGTTGATGATACAAAGTCGCTGTTTGCCGCGCGGCCTTCCGAGTTTCACTCCAGCGAAATTGGTCTCGATACATTCGGCTGGAATATCGAGAACGCCATTCTCGTCACCGCGCTTCTGGAAACGGCCTGCGCGCACCCGCGCATCCGCGTGATTGACGATGTGGTGGAAGGTTACCGCCTGAGCCCGGATGCCGCGCGCGTCGAGACGCGTACACATGACGCTCTGGACGCCCGCCTTGTGGTGGCGGCGGACGGTCGGCGCTCAGGCGCCCGGCGCGCAGCGCGCATTTCGGCCCGCACCTGGGAATATCCGCAGGTCGCCATCACCGCGATCTTCGCGCACCGCAAACCCCATGGCGACGTCTCAACCGAGTTTCACACCCGGCAAGGCCCTTGCACGTTTGTGCCGCTACAGGGCACGGCGGGGCATCCGCATCGCTCCAGCCTCGTGTGGATGATGGCGCCCGAGGAGGCCGAACGGCGTCACGCATTGGCGCCCGAGGACTTTGCGCGCGAGGCGGAGATCGCTTCGCACAATCTGCTCGGAAAGCTGACGCTGCTGTCAGCGCGCGGCAAAATTGCCATGGCAGGCCTCACAGCCAAATCACTCACGGGCCAGCGGCTGGCGCTGGTTGGCGAAGCGGGTCACGTGTTCCCGCCCATCGGCGCGCAGGGTCTCAATCTGGGGCTGCGCGACTGCGCGCATCTGGCCGAAGCCGTGGCGAGCGGCGGCGCCGATCCCGGCGCGCCTGACGTGCTGGCGACCTATGATCGTTTACGGCGCGGCGATGTGGCGACGCGCACCATGGGCGTCGATACGCTCAATCGCGCGCTGCTGACCAATTTCATGCCAGTGGACTTTTTGCGCGGCGCCGGGTTGTTCGCCTTGCAGAACATCGGCCCCCTGCGCCGCCTCGCCATGCGCGAGGGCGTATTGCCGAGCACTGGCGCGCCGCGCGTGATGCGTCAGCGACCGCTGGACGCGGTGAGCACGTAAAGCAGCGCGGTGACCGTGAACACGGAGGCCACCGTGCCGGCCATGATGAGATTGGACGCGCGCTCGACGTAGACGTTGTACTGGCGCGCCATGACGAACGTGTTGAGCGCAGGCGGCAGCGCCGCCATCAACACTGCGGTTGAGACCCACACCGGATCAAACCCGCCGACCCAGCTCATGGCGAGCCAGACCAGCAGCGGGTGAAGGATCAGCTTCACAAGCAGCAGCAGTGGCGTCTCGCGCGCAAAGCCATGCACGGGACGCAGCGCCACCGTCACGCCCATCACGAACAGCGCGCAGGGGGCGGCAGCGTTCTGCAACCAGACGAGCATCTTGTGGATCGTCTGAGGCGGCGTCCATTCAGCCCACGCGGCGAGCGCGGCCAGCATGATCGACACATTGAACGGATGGGTCAGCACGCGCTTCAACGCTGTCAGGCCGGTGCGGGCCAGCGAGTCCGTTGAGCCGCTGGCGATCCCCATGAGGAACGGGACCAACGTGAAGAAAATCACGCTGTCGAAGGCGAAGATCAACGCAGTCGGGGCCACCGACGCTGTCCCGAAGGTGGCGAGCGTCAAGCCCGGTCCCATGTAGCCTACGTTGGAATAGCCCGAGCCAACGCCCTGTATCGTCGCTTCATCCAGACGTCCGCCCGCGGCGAACCAGCCGATGAGAATGCCCGTGGCGAAAGCGGCGAGCGTGCAGAGCGAGGTGACGAGGATAAACCGCCAGTTGGCGAGTTCGCCGATGGGCGTCACCGAGATAAGGTTGAAGTAGAGAGCGGGCAGCGCGAGGTAGATGATGAAGGCGTTCATCCACGTGAGGCCCGCCTCCTCCATGTCGAGCAGCTTGCCCAGGACATAGCCCAGCAGGATGAGCCCGAAGAAAGGCAGCGCGAGGCCCAGCACGCCGGTCAACGCAGGAACGACCGCGCCAATCGCCAGCAGCGCCATAAATCCGGCAACGGGCGCGGCAAGGGCCGCGAAACGCGCCTTCCAGTGTAACAAGCGATCCTCCAGCCGGCGCCCGGGGATAAACACGCTGGTTCGTTAGGCTGTTGTGGGCCTGCAAGTCAACGTGTGCAGGCTTGGCGCCTCATACGCGACGCGCGCGCTGGCTTGACTTAACCGCCCCGCCTCAGCATCAGTCTGGCGAAACACCCGCCAGAGCCCATGCAGGACAGACCGATCAAGTTCAAACACCGGCTTGAGTACGCGGGCTTCCGGGTCGCCGGCGCGGTTGTACGCGCCTTGCCGCTGGAGACGGCGTCGAACCTTTCGGGATTTCTGTGGCGAGTCTTCGCGCCGTTTCTCAAGCGTCACCCGCGCTCTGTCGCCAATCTGCGCGCGGCTTTCCCGGACAAGAGCGAAGCCGAGTGTGACCGGATTGCACGCGCCATGTGGGAGACGCTCGGGCGGATTTTCGCCGAGGGTTACCGCATCGGCGATATCGTTTCGCAAGGGCGCATCGAGATTGATCCGAAAATTGCGAAGATGATCCCGGCGGACCGGCGTTTTGTCGCCGCCGCCGCCCATCAAGCCAATTGGGAGTTGGCCGCCGCCGCGCTGCAGGAAGTGGGCGGCAGGGGCGCAGGCATTTATCAGCGACTGCGCAATCCGCTGGTTGAGGAATACGTGCGCAAACTGCGCGAGCCGCTATATCCGGGCGGGCTCTGGCCCAAGCAGGAAGATGCCGGACGACGCGCGCTGCGCCACGTGCGCAAGGGCGGCGTGCTCGCTACAATGGCCGACCTGCGCGACCACAATGGGGTGATGGTGCCTTTTTTCGGGCGGATGGCGCCGACGTCTACATTTGCCGCCCTTGTGGCGCGGATGACAAACGCGCCCTTATTCGCTGTAGAGATTGTACGCCTGCCCGGCGTGCGCTTCCGCATTTCGCTGCGCGAGATTGCAGTGCCCAGCACCGACGACCGCAACGCGGACATACTGGCGGCCACCGCGGCGCTGCACGCCGCATTCGAAGCCTTTATCCGGGCAGAGCCCGAGCAATGGATGTGGGCGCATCGGCGCTGGGGTTGAGCAGCCTGCGTGCTATGCTCGGACCTTAACAACACGGGAATCGCTGTGCGGATTGCGACATGGAACGTCAATTCGGTGCGTCAGCGCCTTGAACACCTCCTCAACTGGTTGAAGGAGGCGCAGCCCGACGTCGTTTGCCTGCAGGAAATCAAATGCCAGGATGAGGCCTTTCCGCGGATGGACATCGAAGCGGCGGGATACAACGTCGCGGTCCATGGGCAGAAGACGTTCAACGGCGTCGCCATCCTCTCGCGCCACCCGATGGAGGCCACCACAGGCCTGCCGGGCGATCCTGAAGACATCCAGTCGCGCTACATCGAGGCGCTTGTCTCGCATGGCGATCAGGTGACGCGCGTCGCGTCCATCTATCTGCCAAACGGCAACGGCGGGCCGGAGAAATACGCCTACAAACTGGCGTGGATGGAGCGGTTGCGGCAGCACGCCGCCGGGCTGCTCGCGCAGGAAGAATCGCTCGTCCTGGCGGGCGATTTCAACGTCATTCCCGAGGCGCGCGACGCGCGGCACCCGGAAAACTGGACCCGCGACGCCCTGTTCCTGCCGCAGACCCGCGCTGCTTACCGCTCGATCATCAATCTGGGCTTCACGGAAGCCATACGCGCAACCACCGACGCGACCGATGTCTACACCTTCTGGGATTACACGGCGGGCGCGTGGCGCAGGAACGATGGCATCCGCATCGACCATCTCCTGCTGTCGCCGCAGGCTGCGGACCGATTGAAGAGCGCCACTGTGGACCGGTACGTACGGGACTGGGAGAAACCGTCCGATCACGTTCCCGTCCGCATCGATCTTTCCTGATAACCGATGAACGCGCCCGGCAAGCCCCAGCTAGCCAAATCGCCGGGGCGGCTTCGTGCGCGGATGGTCGGAGGGATCGGCGTTCTGGCGCCCATCGCCATCGGCTTTGGGCTCGCGGTTTTCCTGGCGGGCAGCGGGCCGGTTGAGCGGCTGCGCAACATTGTCTTCGACCAATACTTGCGAGCCGCGCCCCGTGTGTGGTCGCCGGACCTTCCCGTCCGCATCATCGACGTGGATGACGCGTCGCTGGCGCGCGTTGGCCAATGGCCGTGGCCGCGCCGCATTGTGGCGGAGCTAACCGACAAGCTGGCGCAACATGGCGCAGCCGTCATCGCCTACGACGTTGTGTTCGCCGAGCCTGATCGGTATGCGCCCGCAGCCATCCTCGACGAATTGCCAGCCTCTGCGGAGCGGGAGGCGCTGCGCGCGAGCCTGGAGGCGCAGGGCAAGCTGGCGGGCGATCCGCTGGCGTCGGCCTTTGCGCGGGCGCCGGTTGTCGCCGCCACCGCGCTGGTGTCGCGGCGCGTCGAGGCGTTCGATCCGCGCACAGCGACGAAGTCGCGTTTTGTCGTTCTGGGCGACGACCCGACGCCCATCGCGCCCGCCTTTCCCGCAGCAGTTCTCCCGTTGCCCGAGTTGCGGAGCGCGGCAAGCGGCCTTGGCGCGATCAATTACATCAGCGACGGCGACCAGATCATCCGGCGGGGTCCCCTTGTGTTCGCACTCGGTGTGGCTGGCCAGCAGATGCTGGTTCCCTCATTCGCCGTCGAGGCGCTGCGCGTCGCGTTCAAGACGGATACGCCGATCATCAAATCGACCAACGCGTCTGGCGAGCGCGTGGCCGGGAGCCATCGGGCGATCGTCGCCATAAAGGTGGGCGACGCGGAAGTCCCCACCGACGCAGATGGCGCTGTGCGAATCCGTTACGCGGGCGACCAGCCGGGTCGGCGCATCCCGGCATGGAAGGTGCTGGCAGGCGAGGTCGAGCGGGGCGAAGTTGACGGCCGCATCATGCTGGTGGGATCAAGCGCAGCTGCGCTGTCCGATATTCGCGCGACCCCGCTCAACCCCTCAACGCCTGGCGTCGAGGTGCATGCTGAATTGCTTGAGCATATCCTGACGGGCTCGCGGCTGGTTCGTCCCGATTGGGCGCCGGGGGCTGAAGGGTTCGTTATTTTAATGGGCGGCGCGCTGGTCGCGTGGGCCGCGCGGGCGTTTCGGCCCGTGCTCGCTGCCGGGGCGCTGCTCGCGGCAGTCGCGGCAAGCGGGCTGGGATCGTGGCTTCTGTTCACGCGCGCTGACCTGCTGCTGGATCCGCTCGTTCCGGGCACGTCGTGGGTCGCAACCTATCTTGTCGGCACATTGCTCGCGTATCGTCGGGCGGAGCGCGAGCGCAAGTATGTTCGAAGCGCATTCCAGCGCTATCTGCCGCCTGAGGTCGTCGAGCAGATCGCTGCCGACCCCACGCGCCTGAGGCTGGGCGGGGAAACCCGCGAGACCACAGTGCTGTTCAGCGACGTGCGCGATTTCACGGCCCGCGCGGAGACGATGGATGCGGAAGGGGTCGTGCGTTTCCTTAACGCGCTGCACACGCCGCTCACCGCCGCCGTTCTCGCGCAGGGCGGCACTGTCGATAAATACATCGGCGACGGCCTTATGGCGTTCTGGAACGCGCCTCTGGACGCGCCGGACCATGCAGACCGCGCCTGCGCCGCCGCGCTCGCCATGCAGGAGGCCGCGCTGGACCTTGATGCAAGGATGGCGCGCGAGGCTGAAGCCGACGGGACCAAGCACCTGCCTGTTCGCATCGGGATTGGGCTCAGCACAGGGCTCGCCTTTGTCGGGAATATGGGGTCCGAGCAACGCCTCGAGTATTCAATGGTGGGTGACACGGTGAACGTCGCTGCCCGCCTTGAGGCTGGAACCAAGGAGATGGGAGCGCCCATTCTGGTCTCGGAAGCGACAGCCAAGGCTGCGACATCGCACCTGTTCGTGCCGCTCGGGAAAGCGTCGCTGAAAGGACGTGCAAGGGAAGAACAAATCTTCGTTCTTCACGCGAGTAAAGTTTTTCAAGATTATGATTTTAAACATTTTATTACATTGCATACTGACGCAATGAATGCCCTTGAGCAGCGGTTGCCGACGGCCGCGGCGGCTATCGCGGCCGCTTGCGCTACGCGCGACGGCGCACGCTATTCGTTATACTATGAGGGGCGACTGGCAGGGCTGAGGCCCGCTCTTGATGGGGCCAAAAACCCCGGGGGCTCATAGCCGCTGCGTCCACGGTGCTTAGCTTAGCGCGAGCGCCGCTTGAGGAAAGCGCCCAGTTCATCATGAGCACGCTGTCTTTCAGGCTCTGACGCCGCGGCCATGGCGGTCTCGTACTGATCAACGATCCACTGTTCTTCAGGCTTTGAGCCCACGGCCTCGCGCGCCAGGATCAGATACATCAGGCCACGGGCCCGGCGGCTGGGCGGGCTAGTTTTGGCGGCGAACAGCAGGTTGCCAAGAACGGCCTGCGCTTCGACATGGTTCTTGTCGGCTGCGGCGTTGAGCCATTGCATGGCGATGCGCCCGTCCCGCTTGACCCCGTTCCCGTCGAGATACATCCGGGCCAGCTGAAACTGCGCGTGAGCGTCACCGAAGTTTGTCGCCGCGAAATGGAACATCTCCATCGCGCGGTCCGGATTGCGGCGAACAGGACTGTTGGGAATGCCACTGAGGTCATAAACGCCAACCGATACGAAGGCGCTCGCAACGATGGTGCGCTCGCGCGGGTCAGAACTATCAAAATCGAAAGCCCGTGTGATCTGCGCGAAATATTCGTAGGCCTTGATGTGATCGTTCGGGACGCCGTCGCCACTTGCGTACATCTGGCCCAATTTCCAGCGCGCCAGCGGCTGACCTTCATCAGCCGCGTATTTGAGCGCTTTCACCGACGTGACGAAGTCGCCGTTCTGATAGCCCTGTATTCCCTGACGCAGCGCCGCGCGCGGATCTTTGAAGATCGGCGCAACGGCGACAGTTGCAGCGCCTGTCTGCGGCTCCAGCGCAAATGCGCCGGCCGCAAACAGGCAGGCGGCGATTGCGGCAAAGGCCGCAACGCCAAGTCTGCGATAAGGAATACGAGCTTCAGACATCCGCATAAATGGAAACTTCTTTCGCAGCGCCCGGATGGGTGACCGCTCCATCACGGGCGCAACCCACCGTCTGGGCGTATTTCCAGATCGTGCCAGATCCGAATTCGGTCTCGCGCGGCTTCCAGGACTTGCGGCGCTCGGCGAGTTCTTCGTCGCTCAGTTCAACCGACAAGATGCCGTCGATCGCGTCGAGAACGATCATGTCGCCGTCCTTGAGCAGCGCGATGGGACCGCCCACTGCAGCTTCCGGCCCCACATGGCCGACGCAGAAGCCGCGCGTCGCGCCCGAGAAGCGCCCGTCGGTGATGAGCGCAACTTTGTCGCCCATGCCCTGCCCGTAGAGAGACGCGGTGGTGGCGAGCATTTCGCGCATGCCCGGACCGCCCTTGGGTCCCTCGTAGCGGATGACGAGGACGTCGCCTTCTTTGTAATCACGTTTGGTGACGGCCTCGAAGCACTTCTCCTCGTTGTCGAACACACGCGCGGGACCGCGGAAACGCTGCTTATCAACCGGCATGCCGGCGACCTTCACGATGGCGCCTTCGGTCGCGAGATTGCCCTTCAGACCAACGACGCCGCCGGTCACCGTGATCGGCCTGTCCGCCGGATAAACCACGTCCTGCAGGTCGTTCCACTTCACGGACGCAAGATTCTCGGCCATCGTGCGGCCGGTGACTGTGAGGCAGTCGCCGTGCATGTAGCCGTGATCCAGCAGCGTCTTCATCATCAGCGGAATGCCGCCGACTTCGAACATGTCCTTGGCGACATATTTTCCGCCGGGCTTGAGGTCCGCGATGTAGGGCGTGCGCTTGAAGATTTCAGCGACGTCAAAGAGGTCGAACTTGATGCCGCACTCGTGCGCGATTGCGGGCAGATGCAAGGCGGCGTTGGTGGAACCGCCAGAAGCCGCCACAACGACTGCGGCGTTCTCCAGCGCCTTGAGCGTGACGATGTCGCGCGGGCGAATATTCTTGGCGATCAGGTCCATGATCATCTGACCAGCGGTCATGCTGAACCGGTCACGAATTTCGTAAGGCGCCGGGGCGCCAGCCGAGTACGGCAGCGCGAGGCCGATGGCCTCGGAGACCGTCGCCATTGTGTTGGCTGTGAACTGCGCGCCGCAGGCGCCAGCAGAGGGACAGGCCACCTGCTCCATCTCGTCGAGATCTTCGGACGAAAGTTCACCCACCGAGTGCTTGCCGACGGCTTCGAACATATCCTGCACCGTGATCTCACGGCCCCGGAAATTGCCGGGCAGAATGGTGCCGCCATAAATGAAGATCGACGGCACATTGAGGCGAACCATCGCCATCATCATGCCTGGCAGCGACTTGTCGCAACCGGCAAGTCCGACGAGCGCATCGTAGCAATGACCGCGCATGGTGAGTTCGATAGAGTCAGCGATCACGTCGCGCGACACGAGCGACGACTTCATCCCCTGGTGTCCCATGGCGATGCCGTCTGTCACGGTGATCGTGCAGAACTCGCGCGGCGTTCCGCCAGCGGACGCGACGCCCTTCTTGACGGACTGCGCCTGGCGCATCAGCGAAATGTTGCAGGGCGCGGCCTCATTCCATGCGGAGACGACGCCGACCAGTGGCTGGTGGATCTGTTCGCGCGTCAAACCCATGGCGTACAGATATGAGCGGTGCGGCGCGCGGGCCGGGCCTTCCGTCACATGGCGGCTGGGAAGTTTGTTCTTGTCGAAACGCGATGTCATGAACCTTGTGCCCCAAACTTCCATCGAACGACCGTTGCCGACCATCCCTGCCGTCGGCTGCGAACCTGGACTCTGGAGAGCCTGATTCCGTCCGCGCCGCCGGACGCTTGCCGACGCTCGCGGACTGGGGCGGTTTCGCATCCATCACCGTAAGCCATCGGAATTAGCGCCGGGTTTATGGCACAAACGCGGCGCTTCCGGTGATCGGCGGTGGCGAGAAAAGAATGATTTCGAGGCTGTTGCCGGGGCGCCACAGACTGTCGCTTGAGGCGCTTGACGGCGACGTGTGAGCGTCCTCTTTTGGAAGCATGGAATCGCTTTTCCCGCCTGCCGTCATCATCGCCTTCGCCATCACCCTCGGCGCCGGCATGGCCACTGTTCTTGGTAGCTTACTGGTCATCTGGGCCCAGCAAACCAACACGCGACTGCTGGCGTTTGGCCTCGCCTTTTCCGGCGGCGCGATGGTGTATGTGTCGCTGGTGGAGATATTCGTAAAAGCTAACGAAAGCTTTGCGAAGTCTACCGATCCCAAAACCGCGTACATTTACGCGACGTTGTTTTTCTTTGTTGGCGTCGCGATCCTGTTCGCCATCGACCGGTTTGTGCCCAATCCCCATACTGGCCTCGACGAGGACCACGTGAGGTCTGCCGCCGCAGACGTCATTGCTCTCAGAACCCCGGGCTCAAAACAGGTGGAGCCGAACGCGGCGCTCGCGCGCGTCGCGCTGCTGGCCGCAGCAGCCATTACCCTGCACAACTTGCCGGAGGGATTGGCGACCTTCTTTGCAACGCTGGACAACCCGACAGTGGGCATGCCTTTGGCCATCGCCATCGCGGTTCACAACATTCCTGAAGGCGTTTCCATCGCCGTGCCCGTCTACTATGCGACGGGCTCCAAATCGAAAGCCGTTCTGGCGACCGCCCTGTCAGGGTTGGCCGAACCACTTGGCGCGCTGATCGGATATCTGGCGCTGGCGACCGTTCTCACGCCGTTCGTGTTCGGCGCCGTATTCGCAGTGATTGCGGGCGCCATGGTGTTTCTCGCGCTCGACGATCTGCTGCCCGCAGCGCGCGTGTACGCGAAGGGGCACGAGACTGTTTACGGCATTCTTGTTGGCATGGGCGCCATGGCCGTCAGTCTCGTGCTGTTCAAATAGCAGCGTCAGCCTAACCGGGACAACGCCGCCTTCATCTTGCCAATCCGGTCGAGCGCATCCTGACGACGTTCGCGGTTTTCTTCAACAACGTCTTCAGGCGCACGCTTGAGGAAGTCGGCGTTGCCGAGTTTGGCGTCGACCTTGGCGACTTCCTTTTCTTCCTTGCCGATCTCCTTGGCGAGACGCCCCTTCTCGGCTGCAATGTCGATGACGCCAGCCAACGGCAGCGCAACCGTGGTTCCGCGCACGATCATCTGCGCGCTTTCGGCAGGGGCCTGAATCTGGAACGCGATGTCGGACATGCGGGCGAGCCGTTTGATCGTATCGAGCCAGGGCTGAAGCATCGTACGCAGTTCGGCGCCCGAGCCGACGATAGCCAGTTGCATCATCGCGCTGGCCGGAACGTTCATCTCAGAACGCACGGAGCGCACCTCTGAAATGAGATCCACGACGAAGCCCAGTTCCGCTTCTGCCGCAGGATTTTCGAGATCGTCATGGATGGGCCACGACGAGAGCGTGAGGATGGACTTGCGCTCGGGCCCCGAACGCCCGTTGATCGCCCACAACTCTTCCGTGATGAACGGCATGAACGGATGCAGGAGTTTGGCGATCCGGTCGATGACCCATGCAGCCGTCGCGCGGGCTTCATCTTTCGCCGGTCCGTCGGCGCCTTGCAGCACCGGCTTGGCGAGTTCCAGATACCAGTCGCAGAACACATTCCACGTAAACTTGTAGGCTGCGTTCGCTGCATCGTTGAAGCGATAGGCGTTGAGCGCAATCGTGATGTCGCTGGCTGCCCGCGCGACTTCGCCGACGATCCACTTGTTGAGCGTGTGCTCCACCGCGCCCGGCGCAAACGAGGCCTGCCGCGCGCAGCCGTTCATCTCGGCAAAGCGGGCGGCGTTCCACAGCTTGGTTGCGAAATTGCGGTAGCCTTCGACACGGCTTGTCGCGAGCTTGATGTCCCTGCCCTGCGCAGCCATCGCCGCCAGCGTGAAGCGTAAGGCGTCCGCGCCGTACTGGTTGATCAGCACAAGCGGGTCTATGACGTTGCCCTTCGATTTCGACATCTTGGCGCCCTTCTCGTCGCGAACGAGGGCGTGGATGTAGATGTCGTGAAATGGAACCTCGTTCATGAAATGGATGCCCATCATCATCATGCGGGCGACCCAGAAGAAGATGATGTCGAAGCCGGTCACAAGAACGGACGTCGGGTAGAAACGCGCCAGCGCGGGGTCGTTATCCTCAGGCCAGCCCATGGTTGAGAACGGCCAGAGCGCGGACGAGAACCATGTGTCCAGCACGTCTTCGTCGCGCCGGATGACTTCAGCGAGTTTCACGGGATCGTTGGCGAGCGATTCGGCTTCCGCAACTGTCAGCGCGTCGCGCTCCACGCCGTCAGCCAGCGCTGCGGCAAACGCCTCTTCCTCTGTCTCGGCGACATACACGCCGCCCCATGGCGAATACCACGCGGGGATCTGGTGACCCCACCAGAGCTGGCGCGAGATGCACCAGGGCTGGATATTCTCCAGCCAGTCGAAATAGGTCTTCTCCCAATTTCTCGGCACGAAATTGGTGCGCCCCTCGCGCACAGCGGCGAGCGCCGGTTGCGCCAGCGTCTTGGCGTCCACGTACCACTGGTCAGTCAGCCACGGCTCGATCACCACGTTGGAGCGATCGCCGTGCGGCACTGTGTGCGTGTAGGGTTCAATCGTCGGGCAGCAGTTGAGCGCCTGCATCATTTCAACAATGAGCTTGCGCGCGGCGCTGCGGTCCATGCCGTCGAGAGCTGCGATGGTGGCGGACAGTTCTGCGCTCTCGTCGACGCCCTCAACAAACGCCGGGTTCTGGCACAGGACAAGCTTGCCCTCCTGATCGAGAATGTTGATCAGCGGCAGATCATGGCGCTTGCCGACTTCAAAGTCGTTGAAGTCATGGGCTGGGGTGATCTTGACGGCGCCAGTGCCCTTTTCGGGATCGGCGTAATCGTCGCCGACGATGGGGATGCGCCTGCCCACCAGAGGCAGCACCACATTGCGCCCGATGAGATGGCCGAGTTTTTCATTCTGCGGATGCACGGCGACTGCCGTGTCGCCCAGCATCGTCTCGGGCCGCGTCGTTGCGACCGTGATGAACGTCGCAGGATTTTCGGGATCGTAGGTCTCGCCCTCCAGCGGATAGTTGAAATGCCAGAGATGGCCCTTCACCTCGACCTGCTGCACCTCGAGATCGGAGATTGCGGTGAGTAGTTTGGGGTCCCAGTTGACGAGGCGCTTGTCCTTGTAGATCAGGCCCTGCCTGTGCAGTTCAACGAACACTTTAGCGACGGCCTTCGACAGGCCTTCGTCCATGGTGAAGCGTTCGCGGGACCAGTCACACGAGGCGCCAAGGCGCTTCAGCTGACCGGTGATTGTGCCGCCAGATTCTGCCTTCCACGCCCAGACGCGCTCCAGAAACTTTTCACGGCCCATCTCACGCCGGCCCGGTTCCTTGCGCTCGGCCAGTTGGCGCTCGACAACCATCTGCGTGGCGATGCCCGCATGGTCGGTGCCGACCTGCCAGAGCACGTCCTTGCCGCGCATGCGCTCGAAACGGCAGAGAATGTCCTGCAACGTGTTGTTGAGCGCGTGGCCCATGTGCAGCGAGCCGGTGACGTTCGGCGGCGGGATGACGACTGAGAAGGTGTCGGCGCCAAGCCGCTCGGGGCGGCCAGCGCGGAAGGCGCCCTCCGCCTCCCAGAGTGCCGACATGCGCGCCTCGACGGAGGCAGGATCGAAGGTCTTGTCCATCATGGGAAACGGCGCTCCCGACGCCAGAGCGGATCGAGGCTCGAAATGCGGGTTACAAGGAGAGGTATGTCAGGTCTTGGGGGTAGGCAGGCCGGCGCGGATTGTCAACGCGCCAGCCGCCATCCCTGATGTCGGCGCTAGTCAACGTCCTCGACGTTGGCCGGTCCGCCGCCGTTTATGCGTTGGGCCAGTGACGCCTGCAGGAAGTCGTCAAGGTCGCCGTCGAGCACATCGCCTGGCGTGCCTGACGTGTGCCCCGTGCGCAAATCCTTCACCATCTGGTAGGGCTGCAGCACGTACGAGCGGATCTGATGGCCCCAGCCGATATCCGTCTTGGACGCGGCAGCGGCGCTCTTCTCAGCCTCGCGGCGTTCAAGTTCGCGCTCGTACAAACGGGCGCGCAGCATGTCCCACGCCTGCGCGCGGTTCTTGTGCTGCGAACGCTCCTGCTGGCTGGCCGCGACGATGCCGGTCGGAATGTGCGTGATGCGCACGGCGGAGTCAGTCTTGTTGACGTGCTGGCCGCCGGAACCTGACGCGCGATAGGTATCAATGCGGCAGTCGGATTCGTTGATGTCGACATGGATCGTTTCATCAACAACCGGATAGACCCAAACGGAGGCGAAGCTGGTGTGGCGGCGCGCGTTCGAATCGAACGGCGAAATGCGCACCAGACGATGAACGCCCGACTCCGTCTTCGCCCAGCCGTGCGCGTTGTGCCCCTTGATCATCAGGGTAGCAGACTTGATGCCGGCTTCGTCGCCGGGCGTCTCTTCAAGAAGCTCGACAGTGAACTTCCGGCGTTCAGCCCACCGGCCATACATGCGCGAGAGCATTCGCGCCCAATCGCAGCTTTCCGTGCCGCCAGCGCCGGAGTGAACCTCTATGTATGTGTCGAAGCCGTCGGCTTCGCCTGAAAGCAGAGATTCAATTTCACGCCGCTTGGCCTCCACGACGAGGCTGCGGAGCATCTGGAGGCCTTCCTGCTCGGTGGCGGAATCGTCCTCCATCTCGCCCAGTTCGACGAGGGTTATGGCATCATCCAGCTCGCGTTCGAAACGCTTCAGGCTGCCGAGCCGCTCCTCGAGATCCGTGCGCTCGCGCATGATCTTCTGCGCCAAAGCGGCGTCGTTCCAGAGGCTGGGGTCTTCGACTTTGGCGTTCAGTTCGGCGAGGCGACGCGTTGCAGCATCGACGTCAAAGATGCCTCCTCAGCAGTCCCACGGACTGCTTGATCTGTTCCACCAGCGATTCTGCTTCGGCGCGCATGATGCTCGGGTACTTTCCTCGAGAGATGATGACGGTGTGGGTTTTTCTAGATGCGCGGAGCCCGCATGTAAACGGTCCGCTCAACGAGAACGGGCGGCATGACGCCGCCCGAAAGGTATCAGTAGAGGCCGCCGGTTCCGCTGCCGATGGCGCGGTCCGAGACTGGCCCGCCGCCGCCGCCGCCCATGCTGTCGCCAGCCCATCCTTCAGGCGGGCCTGTGCCGGGTTTGAATGCTTCGAGAATCGAGCCCGCGCCTGACGAGCGCATGCCTGACCGAGGATCGACCGAGACGAGCTTGATGCCCGGCGGAACGCGGAAGGGAACGTCGGGCTTGCCCTTCAGCGCCTGCACCATGAAGTCGCGGAAGATCGGCGCTGCGTAGCGACCGGCTGTCGCCGAGTTGCCAAGCGAGCGCGGACGGTCGTAGCCCATGTATACGCCTACCGCGAGGTCCGGCGCGAAGCCGACGAACCAAACGTCCTTGGCTTCGTTGGTGGTGCCGGTTTTGCCCGCAATGCGCTTGCCGACTGACTTCAACACTTGCGCAGTGCCGCGCTGAACGACGCCTTCCATGATGGAGGTCATCTGATACGCGGTCAGCGGATCGAGCACCTGCTCACGCTTGTCGATCAGGCGCGGCTCGGGCTGATTGGCCCATTTCTCGGCTTCACAGCCCTGGCAAATACGCTGATCGTGACGGAATATCGTCTTGCCCCAACGATCCTGAATGCGGTCGATAAGCGTGGGGCGAATTCGGCGCCCGCCGTTGGCGAACATGGAATATGCCGCCGTCATGCGCATGACGGTGGTCTCGCCTGCGCCCAGCGACATGGCGAGCAGCGCGGGCATCTCGTCGATCACGCCAAAACGTTTGGAATACTCAGCCACAAGCGGCATGCCGACATCGCGCGCCAGGCGCACCGTCATCAGGTTCTTCGACGTCTCGATGCCATAGCGCAGCGTGCGCGGGCCTGTCGGTTTGCCGTCGTAGTTTTCAGGACGCCAGATTTCACCGTTGCCCTGATCAATCTCGATCGGCTCATCCAGCACGACGGATGATGGCGTATAGCCGTTGTCGAGCGCGGTGGCGTAAACAAACGGCTTGAAAGATGAGCCCGGCTGACGCCATGCCTGCGTCGCTCGGTTGAACTCAGACTGGTCGAACGAGAACCCGCCTACCATGGCCAGCACGCGGCCGGTGTGCGGATCCATCGCCACCATGGCGCCGGAGACGTCGGGCACCTGACGGAGACGGAAGTTTCCCGGCCTGTCGTCCATAGGCTCGACGTAGATGACATCGCCCAACTGCAGAAGCTGACGCGGGGTCTTGCGATTTGTCCAGCGGATGCCTTCAACCGGCAGGACGCCTGTGACGCGCTCGCGGCTCACTTCGCCGCCAGCCTCCTTGGGGGGCTGCAATCCAACGCGAGCGGCCGTATCGCTCACTTCCAGGACGACAGCCAACCGCCACGGACGCACGTCGCCAAGCGCGGGAATTTCAGCCAGAGGCGGGCCCCAATCGCCCGTCAGGTTGATGGCGCGGATCGCTCCACGGAATCCCTGGGCCTCGTCAAAACGGACTAAGCCGTCGACAAGCGACTTGCGCGCCCATACCTGCATTTGCGGATCAAGCGTGGCGCGAACAGACAGGCCGCCCTCGTAAACCTTTTTCTCGCCGTAACGGTCGAGCAGTTCGCGGCGCACTTCCTCAGCAAAGTATCCGGCGACGTACGCGTTGGGCGAGATGGCGCGCGGGTTGACGCCGAGGCCCTCGCGCTTGGCCGCATCGCCCTGTTCAGCCTTGATGTGACCGTCATCGACCATGCGGTTGATGACGTAGTTTCGGCGTGCCAGCGCAACGTCCCGGTTGCGGTAAGGGTTGAGCGTGCTGGGCGCCTTGGGCAACGCTGCGAGATAGGCGGCCTCAGATATCGTCAGTTCATGCAGCGACTTGCCGTAATAGTTCAGGGCTGCTGCGGCGACACCGTAGCTGTTGAGGCCCAGGAATATCTGATTGAGGTACAGTTCAAGGATCTTGTCCTTGGAATAGGCGGCCTCGATGCGGAACGCCAGAAGCGCCTCGCGAATCTTGCGCTCAAACGTCTGCTCGTTCGTCAGCAAGAAGTTTTTCGCAACCTGCTGGGTAATCGTCGAGGCGCCCTGCACGCGCCGGTCGCCACGAGCCATAACCATGACGGCGCGCGCGATGCCTTCGGGGTCGATGCCCGAGTGCGAGTAGAAATTCTTGTCTTCCGCCGACAGGAAAGCCTGCTTGACGAGCGGCGGAATGGCGGCTGCGGGCAAAAACAAGCGGCGCTCGCGGGCGTATTCCGCCAGCAGCGTGCCGTCCGCCGCATGAACGCGGCTCATCACCGGAGGCTCGTAGTCGCGCAGGGTCGTGTAATCGGGCAGGTCTTTTTCGTAGTGCCAGACAACGAGGCCCACCCCGGCCGCAGCGATCACAAAGAGAATCGCGCCGGTGGCGAAAAGAAATCCAAAAAATCTGCCGATACGGCGCATTTCATCTCTGCCTTAAAGACGCCAGTGAACCAGCGTGCAGATAATTCCGTTAACACGAACGCTACGAACTCGTCAGCCCCCGAAACATGCCAGAGCCGCGCAACTTGTATGCTAGCCGTGACGGTTCTTTGTGTTGATTTGGCGGCGCTCCCAGCCCTACCCGGCCAAGGCGCTCCAATCACGGGGTAATCGAGGCTACCCCCGCATTATCTTCGCCAGTGTTGCCTGGAGAACGCATGGCGAAGAAACGGTCAATTGATTTTGCCACCGCCATCGCTGTTCTGGCGCGCCATTCGGGATCGCTGAGCAGCGCCGAATCCTTTTCGCTGGAAAGATAGCCCAGTTCGAGAAGCGCAGAAGGAACATCGGGCGCCTTCAAGACGGTGAAGCCGG
This sequence comes from Hyphomicrobiales bacterium, assembly GCA_031428455.1. GTDB lineage: Bacteria > Pseudomonadota > Alphaproteobacteria > Rhizobiales > Beijerinckiaceae > Terripilifer. Next base: position 58,046 of record JANPPJ010000049.1, read on the forward strand.
CCGAGCGAATCGGATTCTTGTTGAGGCGCGCCGCATCCTTCCAGACGCTGACGAGCGTGCGCGCAAAGACGTGGCTGTAAGCGCGCGTTTCCCGGCGCGCGAGATCGAACAGGATATCCGAGACGCCGCCACCCTCTTCAACGCCGTCGGCGCCGGCGACCTTGTCGGCGAAATTCTCTTTCTCAGCCAGACGCGCAGCATGAGCATCGGAGGCTTTGTCCGACAAGGTGTAGACAGTCGCGCCCGAAACGGCGCCCTCGCTGAGCGTGTCGGCATGGATGGACAGGAAGAGCTGGGCGTTGGCGGCGCGGGCGATTTGCACCCGCTGGCCCAACGGCACGAAGACATCTTCCGTGCGCGTCATAACAACCTGATACCGCCCGCTAGCCGTCAGAACAGCCTCAAGAGCGCGGGCAAACTCGAAAACAATTTGCTTCTCAGGGGCGCGGCCCTTGGCGATGGCGCCAACATCGATGCCGCCGTGGCCGGGGTCGATCACCACAACCGGTTTTGCTGTAGCAGACGGGTTGGCGATGGCGACGCCCATGGCGGCCGGCGCGGCGTTCACGCGCGCCGCCTCGACAGCGGCCGCTGTGAAGGTCGCCCGGTCCGTTGGAACGAGATCAACCAGCAGGCGCAAACGCCCTTCTTCCGAGACTTCCGTTTCCGCCTTGGCGATTCGCGCAGGGCCGTCCAGATCAAACACGACACGCGACCGTCCAGGCCCGAGTTTGCCGAATCTGTATGATTTGATGATGCCGGACGGGGACGCCTCGCCCGGCGCGGGTTTCTTCCCACGAACCGGGGCCGCGCGCTGACCTGCTTCGGAATCAATGGCAAAAATGGTCTCTGGCACATCGACGATGACCCGGTCCGGCTCGGTCATGACGAAGGCGCGCACGTCCAGATGCCTGGTGACGTCGAACGCGATTCGAGTCGTTTCTCCGTGTCGGACGATTCGGATCGCGGAGGCTATCGGAAGGGTCGGCACAGAAGCCTCGCCGCCAGTCGAAGGCCTTAAAACCGGGGGGGCGGCCTCGTTGGCTGTGGAGCTGCTTGACGCCGCAACAACAGCCGCCAGCGCACCAACAGCCGCCACGAGGCGCAACTGCCATGCCCAGTTGCAACCGTCTGTGGGAAATCGCCGGACGCTTGGGCGGCCTGACATCTAAAACTCCAGCGAAGCCCGACGGTGGCGCAATGGAACCGCAGCTTCACATAATGGATAAGTCGATGCTGGTTAATGCGCAGTAACCCGTGCAGCCGCGATCTGCCGAAAGCGTGGCGATTGGGCAACACAGCCGCGTTACTTGCAAGCCGAGGCTTGCCGTCATAATAGGTATGGGTCCAGTCCGGACGAGACGCCAACTTCGTCGCGCCAGCGACGGAAGCCGCAGGATGAGGCGCCTCCCGTAAATCGGGTTTCGCGTTGAAGACCGCAGCTTCTTGAAGAAGACATCTGCTTGCTCCGGAACGGATCGCTGACCTCTGCCGAGGCTGGCGGCGCGCAAGGCGCGGCGACGCGCAGGTGTGAGTGCAATGAATTTTCCCGCTCCGGGGCCCTCGCCGTTACACGGCGTATGCGTCGGTAACATGTCTGATGGATGCAAAACCGGCCTCGTCGCCTTGTTGGCCGAGGGTCCGGACGCTGCGTGTACAGATGCGGGGCTGACCTTTTCTTTCAAATTCAACAGCCGTCCGAGTCCTGCCAGTAGCGGCTCGCGGACGCTGTTTATCTCCGCCAACCGGGCGAATCCCGGCGGCGTTCCCTCGCCTGTTTTCCAATCCCATCCTGAGGCTTCTTCGCCCGACCGCCAGTCCGAGCACGGCGGGACAAGGCTTTTCCCGCGGCCTGGCCGCGCGGCGGCGATGCAAGCCTCGCTAATGAAAGTTCAATCTCCCAATGGCCAACAAGATGCTCATCGACGCATCTCACCCGGAAGAGACCCGGGTGGTGGTGCTCCGCGGTAACCGGATCGACGAATTCGATTTCGAATCGGCAAGCAAGAAGCCGCTCCGCGGCAATATCTATCTGGCGAAGGTGACCCGGGTGGAGCCCTCGCTCCAGGCCGCGTTCGTCGAGTACGGCGGAAACCGTCACGGTTTCCTCGCGTTCTCTGAAATCCATCCCGATTATTATCAGATCCCGATCGCCGACCGGCAGGCCTTGCTGGAAGAAGAGCAGCGTCAGCACAGCGAGGACGAGGACGAGGAACCTCGTCAGCGCAAGGGTGGCCGCAAGCGGCGCAGCCGCAATGGTCGCGAGCGTCGCACGCGCGACGGCGACAGCGTCAGCGCCGAGGCGCCCGCGCTTGCCGCAGATATGGCGGACGCAGCTCCGGCTTCAGGCGATGCATCGCTTGAGGAAACAACCGCAAGATATTCAGAAATAACGCAAGTTTCAGCGGCAGGCGAAGATGCAAGCGTGGCGAGCTTCGCCACAGCGCCTGTGACCTCAGAATCTGCGGCATTTGCCGAACCGCTCTCGGCGGGACAGCCGGTCGATACAGCTACGCCCATCGAAGGGGCGACCGCTCAGTCGACAGCCCAAGACGAGGCTGGGCAAAGCGAAGCCATTTTGGCTCGCGCCGAACCGTCAGACGAAGTCGTCGCGAAGGCTCCAGACGAAGCCGACGCTCACGAGGCGAAGGCGCCTGATGAGCACGAGGACGACGACGCTGAAGAAGATGAGGACGAGGACGACGACGAGGACTCGGAAGAGGAATCCGAAGACGACCACGTTGAGCAGCTTGGCGGCGACGACATTGAAGAGATGCCGGTCCGCGTCACCCGCTCGCGTCGCCAGTACAAGATTCAGGAAGTCATCCGCCGCCGTCAGGTTTTGCTGGTTCAGGTTGTGAAGGAAGAGCGCGGCAACAAGGGCGCTGCGCTCACAACATATCTCTCGCTGGCTGGCCGTTACTCGGTGCTGATGCCCAACACGGCCCGTGGCGGCGGCATCTCGCGCAAGATCACTGATGGCGAAGATCGTCGCCGCATGAAGGAAATCGCGCAGGCTCTCGACGTGCCGGAAGGCATGGGCGTGATCCTGCGGACCGCTGGCGCCTCACGCAGCAAGCAGGAAGTGCGTCGCGACTTCGAGCACCTCCTGCGCATGTGGGAATCGGTGCGCGAACTGACGTTGCAGTCTACGGCCCCTACCCTCGTTTACGAGGAAGGTTCACTGATCAAGCGGACGGTGCGCGATCTTTATTCCGAAGAGATCGACGACATCGTGGTCGCGGGCGACCAAGGCTACAAGGAAGCGCGCGATTACATGAGCATGCTCATGCCAACGCACGCCCGCAAGATCCAGCATTGGCGGGAGGATCAGGCGCTGTTCGCCCGCATGGGCGTTGAGGCCCAGCTGGACGCGATGTTCTCGGCTCAGGTCACCCTGAAGTCCGGCGGATACATCGTCATCAACCAGACGGAAGCTCTCGTCGCCATCGACGTGAACTCGGGACGCTCAACCCGTGAACACAATATCGAAGACACAGCTCTGCGGACGAACCTCGAAGCCTCGGACGAGGTGGCTCGCCAGTTGCGCCTGCGCGATCTGGCCGGCCTCATCGTCGTCGATTACATCGACATGGAGGAGAACAAGAACAACCGTGCGGTGGAACGCCGTCTGAAAGAGGCGCTCAAGAACGACCGCGCCCGCATCCAGGTTGGCCGCATCTCGCATTTCGGCCTGCTTGAGATGTCGCGTCAGCGGATGCGCACTGGCGTTCTGGAAGGCTCGAGCATCATCTGCCCGCATTGCAGCGGCGCTGGCACGGTGCGCTCGACTGCTTCGCTTTCGCTGCACATCCTGCGCGTCATCGAAGATACGCTCGTACGCAACGCGCAGTACAACCTCAATGTGCGCACGCGCAGCGTCGTGGCGCTGTACATGCTGAACCAGAAGCGCGCCCATCTGCGTGAAATCGAGCTGCGTTTTGGCGTCACACTCGAGATCTCGGCGGACGATACGCTGCAGGGCTCCGTCTACCATGTGCTTGAGCGTGGCGATATCGCGTCGCCACCCCTCGCGCCGCCCCGCCTTGGGCTCATTCAGGTCGACACGCTCGCCCTTCCCGAGATGGAAGAGGACGACATCGAAACGGACCTCGAAGCCGAGTCGGATATTGAGGCGGAAGTTGAGGATGACGAGGACGAGGACGGCGAGGAGAATGCATCCGCCGACGCGCAGGGCGATAACGGGCGCAAGCGCCGTCGTCGCCGTCGCCGTCGTGGTCGCGACCGCGAGCCGTCCGGCATCGATGCAGACGCCCCCCAGCCCTCCGACGATCCGCTGGCGGCGCTCCTGCAGACAGACGACTCATTCCCCCTCGCCAATGCGACAGTCGGCGACGGCGAGGTTGATGACTTCGAAGCTGAACAGGAAGGCGACGCGACGCTGGCTGAAGCCAATGTCGAGGGCGACCGAAATGGTCGCCGCAAGCGGCGCTCGCGCCGTGGGGGACGTCGTGGCGAGCGCCCGGAGCGGGACGAACTGGCAGCCCAGCCGGACTCCCGCTCGCCGCACGGCTCGTGGGTGCGCACTGCTGATTCCAGTGACACTCAGATTGATGCGCGGCCCGAGCCGGTTGATCTGACGGGATACTCCGCGCCGATGGAGGTCCCAGCGGCCACCATCAACGAGGCGCAGCCTGTTTCTGCTTCACTGGCGGATTATTCGTCCGCGCCACAGCCTTTCATCGAGGAGTTTGCTCCGCGCGTTGCGCCGATTGCGGCTGCGCCGGCGCCGGAGCCACGCGCTGCCGGGTCAGAAGTTGCGCGTGTTGAGGCGCCGCAGGTTGAAGCTGCGCCAGCAGAACCGGTTCGCGCTGAGCCTGCCAAGGCGGAGCCTGTGAAGGTCGAAGCTGTGAAGGTCGAGCCGCTTCCTGAAGCGCCCATGCCGATCGAGAAAAAGGGCGGCTGGTGGCAACGCGCAAAGTCGCAGCTGACCGGCGGCTAAGGCGTGGCAGTTCAACACGAACGAGAGACATTGAGGCGCCTTCGGGCGCCTCTTTTGTTACAGGGCGATGGGCGGTTCAGCCTTCCGGCTGATCGCCAAACAGCGGGCGCTCTTCCATTGCGGCAAAAAAAGCCGGCGGCAATAAGGAATAAAACGCCTGCGAGAGCGAAGCAGTTTGCAAAACTGCGCGCCAGCTCCTTGCCGTCGACGCTGTCCGGCACGCTGCCGCTGGCGATGGCTTCCACGCCTAGCCCTGCCCCGCCAAGCAGAATGACGCCAAACAGGGCGATCATGATCGAGGCGCCCAGCGAGCGGAAAAGTAGGACAGCGCCATGGTGGACCCGAGCAAATGCTTGGGCGAAAACGCCTGCACCGCGACGCTCACAATGGGGAACACGGTGCCTGTGCCCGTTGCAATGATCGTCGTTGCAGCAAGCACGCCAAGCATGGGCATCTGTGGCCAGATCGCCATCGCAAAAGCCGCCAGCGCCGAGACAACCAACCCTGCCAGCGGCAGCCGCTTGTAGTGTTTGATACGGGGCATGAGCCGCAACGCGATCCATGCGCCGAAAGAGCTGAATACGAGTAGCGGAATTAGCGCGATGCCTGTTTTGCTGGCGCTCATGGCGCCGATGGTCTGTAAGTAAATTGGCAAATAGATATTGCGCGCGAGATAGCCGCCCAACATGACGGCCATGGTCATGGGGATGTGAGCGCCACCTGATTTTTCAGCACCCGCAGGGGTATCAGGTGTTCTTCGGCGGAAAGCTGGCGCCACACCAGCAACACCCAGGCAACCGCCGAGGCTGCGCCCGAAGCGCCATGGCGGCCTCTGTGAGGGCCTTGGAATCCGCCGGGCATTCATGGTGCAACCGCATCGTGCGCGTGCGCATGGCCTCCCGGGTGCGCGTATTGCGAACGTCAAACGGGTACGATTTCCCGCCCATCGTCGGCCTGATTTCTTCTAGATCCGAAACTCGGTCTGGAACCCGAAATCAATATCTATCTCTTACAGAAAAGCGTGAGCCAACGCCCTCAGAGTTGGCGATTGTGCGCATGGCGGGGCTGCGAAAGGGAACTTCGAGGAATGCCACGTTTGAACAGAGCTTCCGCCCACAGCGTGACCGGTTGGCCCATTGCTTAATACTCAATACTTGAGCTTGGACTAAGCTATAATGCGGCGACCAAACTAAACATTTAGGTGGACGGGGGGTATCAGGCGTGCGCACGGTTATAGCCTCGTTTATGGAGGAACTTGCCATGCAAATCTGGAAACTGGCTTCACTTAATGGAAAGACTCTCACTGCTGTCGCCATTACGTTTGGCGTGTTTTCGGTAGGCTATCCCTCAGAAGCACTTGCGGTATGCAAGCCGACGTTATCGATGTCCGGCCCGTTGCCTAATAATACCAAAGCGGGGGCACAATTGTTAGCCAGATCAACTTGGCAAGCTAACGCTAGCCATAATTATGGCGGCCCATATGCAAAATGGAGCAAGGCTCAAAATAAACAATCAAAGTGCGTCGTGTCCTCGTCGAAACATACGTGCACGTATTCGGCTAATCCCTGCAACTGAATGCTGGGGGGCCTTACGCCATTCGCATAAAGGCGAGAATGCGCGCATCGCATTTATGCAATAAAACCGGCGCGGCCACGCTTTGCTGGCGGTGCGCGAATACTGGCGCGGCACAGGATTCATCTTGCGGCGCAGCGGCAAAAGATTGGAGGGGCCCAGTTAGCGGGTTACCCCGCGGGGAATATCCGTCCGATAAGTCCTCGATATTCATTCGAAAATAGACGCCGTCCAAAAACTTCTTCTTCAACCATAGACGTACAGCTTTCCCGGCGGATCGTCGGAAGCAAAGCTTCCCCGAGGGGTACGGGCATGCCTACACACTACAGGTCGCCGCGGATGCGGCACAATTCGTATGGAATCTCATACCGGCGCCGCTTGAAACTATTCATTGTCATAGGACTGCTTACCGCCATTGCCCACCGCATCCAGAATAGAGTCAAGTAACCGAATATGCGCTTTGATCAAAATAGCAATTTTCTTTTGGTCTCGGTTTAGGGCGGCATCCAGAATCTCGCGATGTTCAGTATCTCTCATACTGTTCTTCCATACATGCTTAGGCGCGACACGCTGGTATCTCATGAAATGATCAAAGAGCTGCCTGCGCAGAAGGATCAGGCGCGGTGATCCACAAGCGGACACGAGCGCCTCGTGAAATGCGCAATGTCGAGATGCCCACTCGGTTGGATAACCGCTTGACTTATCGGAGGCGGCCAAAACCATATGATGAAAAGACCGAACTAAATCTGCCTCCCACGCATCGCCTCCTGCAGCCACCGACCGGGTGACTGCAGCAACCTCGATGTCGCGCCGTAGTGTCGTTAGATCGATGAAATCGGCTGTTGTTAAAGACGAAACCCAAAAGCCTCGCTGGTCTTCACTAGTCACTAGACCTTCGGTCGTCAGCTTCGACAGGGCTTCGCGCAAAGGGCTCAAACCAGTCTCGTACTTCGCTTTCATAACCTCAAATGGCAGCTTCGAACCGGGTGAGAGACGAAGTGACAAAATATCGTGTCGAATAGACGCAAGCACAGACCCACCGAGTGTCTTTGGTGGACGTGAAGTGGCCGCCGCTGCAATAACTCCAGCGAACGACGCATCCGATTCTTTTTCGTTCCGCCGCATGGCGCCAAACCTCATGTCACTTGTCTTGGGGTGAGCCTAACGCAGCTTTTACTCTCTCCACAACGTTTGGAGATGTTTTTGCCAAGGCAGAAACGAGTGCCTGTAAAGCAATTCCGCTCATTGGATCTACATCGAGCTTAAGTCTATCCGCCTCCGCTAAAAAGTCCGGATCTGAGATTGCTGAATCGAAGGCCTTCCTCAATGCCGCGACCCGTTCCTCTGGAACGTCTTGTGGAGCAAAAAAGGGTCTCGAAAATTCCGACCTCGAAAAAAGAAGACGCATTGCCTCTCGCTCCTCGTCCGTTTTAGCGAGGTCGGTCGCGAGTGGAACTCCCTGGAGTTCCTTGACGCCCTCAAGATTGTACTGAACTAGGATACGAATACGCTTCTCGTCAAGCCAGCTCTGGCTTAGGCTTTTGATCACGGAGTACCCAACGCCGGCATTCCCTTGAATTTCGCCCCGCTCAATTGCGAGGTTGATTTCGGGCGGCCCTTTATATCCTCTAACGATCTTAAACTTGAATCCGAGAATGTCATTGAGCAAAAGGGGGTAATCGACCATCGTCGTGCCGACCGTTGTTGCCCCAACAAGAAGCTCTTTAGATTTGAGATCGTTAATGTGAGTGATTGGGGACGTGTGCCAAACATAAGCAACAAAGGCTTCACGCGTGATGCTTCCAAGCCAGTTGAGCTTTGTGGGGTCGAATTTGGCGCCACTTTGTAGCATTGGCGCTGTTGGCACTCCATTGGTGCTCGCCCCAATCACGGTGCCATCAAATGGACCTCCGTTATAAAGCTGGTTCACCATAATCATACTGGCTGCCCCGGGCTGATTTTGCACCATTACGTTTGGCTGGCCAGGAATGTGCTTGCCCAAGACGCGACCAAGCGCGCGTGCGTACAAGTCGTAACCTCCTCCGGCCGCTGACCCGACTATAATCCTGATCTGCTTACCTCGATAGAAGTCCGCGACCGGATCTGCGGAAGCTGCCGTACTCGATGCAAGACCCAAAACGAGCGCCCAAATCCATCGCCTCATAGCGTTTCCCCCCACTTGCATTTTCTATGAAACCAATTAATCTCGAAATTATTGGATAATTTCGACGTTCTGTCAATGCGCATAGGCAAGTCGAGAGGGAGGATGCATGAGAATAGACTCCACATTGTGCGAAACATCGTGGCCAGCAGGGGTGAAGCTTCCAGTAGTGCTTACTTTTGAGCACCAATCGGGTGAAGGTGCGCCGTCCCGGCCGGGCGACAGACCGAACGCGAACGCATTTGGCCAGATGGAATATGGGGCGCGCCGCGGGATCTGGAATATTCTAGAGCTCCTTGATCGGTTCGGGGTGAAAAGCACATTTTTTGTCAGTGGACTCACGGCAGAGAAGTTTCCCGAGACCGTGCGAGCGGCCGCGTCAGCCGGTCACGAGATTGCAGGCATGGGCTACAGCTTCGACCGAGTACGCACCGCCAGCCCCGACAAGGAGCGGATGGTAATTCGGCGCTCATCAAGAGTACTCGCTGACACATGTGGGGCTGCAATTAAAGGTTGGAGATGCCCTGATTATCGCGTCAGTCCGCAAACCTTCGACCTTCTCGCTGAAGAGGGCTTCGAGTGGGATAGCAGCATGCTCAATGACGATCGGCCATATCAAATCTTCAAGGATGGGCGCCCGACGATTATGGAAGTCCCCTTTACGACAAGCACGGCCGACAAAGCATACATAGGGTTTCCCTACCCTATGCGCGGTGGCCCGAGTGGCCTCGCGCAGGTATGGAACAACGAATTCGATTTCCTTCACGAAGAAGCAGAGCGACTTCCACGGTACATGATCCTGAGTCTGCAAACTTGGGCGACGGGAAGGCCTGCCCCTCTGAGAACCTTTCGACAGTTTATCGAACGAATTGCCGGCCACAATGATGTTTGCTTTGCCCGCTGCGGTGACATCGCAAGATGGGCCGCTCCCGCGACAATCTAGAAAACCTGGAGATCATTATGTGGAAGGAAGTGTCACTTAATAAACCTGGTCGTTGGCCGAGTGGCGTTCGATTGCCTATAATCATCAGCGTTCATCATCAATCCGAAGAAGCTTGCGTAATGTTTCCGGACGGTCAACCTGATCCCAGAGACTATTACGAACGCCAGTACGGGGGGCGATGCGGCGCAATGCGCATTGTGGAGATAATGGCCAAACACAGTGTCCTCGGAACCTGGATCATCTGTGGAGCGACGTGCGAGAAGTATCCTGATGTCTCCCGAACAGTCATTGAACAAGGTCATTCCATCGCTGGTCATGGTTATGCACATGAAGCTCTTAGTGACTTGCACCCTGATCAGGAACTCGAGGTCATTCGAAAGACCGTAAGAGTGTTCGAAGACAAAATGGGAATTCATTTGCGAGGCTGGCGCACATGCGCAGCCAGCCACCACACGACGGATCTACTTCTGAAGAACTTCGATTTCGAGTGGGACGCGAGCATCTGGAACGATGACTTGCCATACCTGATTACTGGGCATGGAAAGCAGTTTCTTGAAATACCATTTTCTTTGTATAGCGACGCCGCTTACACTAAGAACGCCGGTAATCAGAGCCCAGTAAACGCGTTTAACACTTGGGAATGGAATTCGCCGGACATGGTCCTGCGGACTATGAAAGAACAGTTCGACGCACTCTACGAGCGTGGAGAAACAGAAGCAGTTCTAATGCCCATGACTGTGCACGACTTCATCACCGGGCGGCCTTCACGCTCCAAGACCTTTGATGAATTTCTGACGTACGCTAAACAGTTTGAGGGGGTCGTCTTTACGACGCACGATGAGATTAGACGCTGGTGGATGCCTAATTACGAATGCGTGGCGGCCTAGCTTTCAGATATCGAAACGCAGTGGTTGGCTTTCGAACAGAAACGGTTTGCCACGCGAAGCGTGCCTTGCAGCATAATCAACGCGTCAAGGGGGACGCTGGACGAGAGCAAGATAATATTCAGGAGTTCGGCAATGGATGAGGCGAGAGACGTTCCTGAATTCAGGACATTCGGGAAGAATGAGGCACTTACGACGGAGTCGGATACGCGCGAGATGCTTCGAAACGCAGCGAAGTATCGCGACCTAAAGAAGTTGAACGATTACTTCATTGTGGACCTCGATACTCATCACATCGAGACCGCCTCTTGGAACGAAATTGTCGAGTTCATCGAAGATCCGATCTTGCGAGAGGAAGCCCTCAGCGCCAAGCGAACTCCGGACAGCCGACTTGGCCCGGTCCTGTTCCACGCGAACGGCGGAATGTTTTCGCAAAGCGTCAGTGGTCGAATCCCACACTCAAGCCTGCCTCCCGGCGAGCCGCGCGATGACCTGTCCGTTCATGGCGATGTTGTTCCATTGCGACGCGCAATGGATTCATTTGGCATCGACAGAATGGTCATGTTTCCGAATGCGCTTTTGCAGGTGGGGACACACCCGAACGTCAAAGTGGAGGTCAATCTAGCGTTCGCATACGCGAAATTCATGACCGAGGTGGTCTTGCCGGGAGACCCCCGCTTGAAGACCATGCCCTTGTTGCCGTTCAGCGATCCGGATGCTTGCGTTCGTATGATCGACATGTACGGCGACCATCCTTCGGTAATCGGATTCACAATCACAAGCGTCAGGCACAATCCGGTTCATGACAACAAATACATGCGCGTGTATCGGATGCTGGAGGAGCGCGGCCTCCCTCTAAGTTTTCACGCCGGGCACAACTGGCAAGACGGTTATCTTCGCCAGTTGGATAAGTTCCTCACGATGCATGCGATCTCGTTCGTGCTGTGCAACATGGTGCATATGACGAACTGGATCATGCATGGGTTGTCTGAGCGGTTTCCGAAACTCAACGTGGTCTGGATTGAATCCGGTTTGGCCTACATTCCTTTCCTGATGCAGAGGTTGGATAATGAATACCTTATGAGGCAGAGCGAAGCTCCTTTGCTGAAGCGTCTCCCGAGTGAATACATCAGGGAGATGTTTCATTGCTGCCAACCAATGGAGCGCACAAACATGAGACTTCTCGAAGCAACATTCGACGCGATAAACGCCGAGTCTCAGCTACTTTTTTCTTCCGATTGGCCACATTGGGATTTCGACTCGCCGTCCATCATCACAGATCTTCCATTTGTTTCTGAACAGGGGAAGCGGAACATCCTGGGCGAGAACGCGAGGCGCATTTACAAAAAGCTCTAACCCTTGGGCGAACAGGTTCTCGATATGAAAGACATTTACGTAGATGATTTTGACAAGATCAAGCATGGCGAAAGGCGCCTGATCACAAACGGCCGTCTTGAGATCGGCGTGTTTCGCGTCAAGGACTCGATTCACGCATTTCTAAACGTCTGTCCCCATCAGGGCGGGCCTGTTTGTCAAGGCCGAGTGATGCCGCGTGTTGAAGAGCGCTTGTCAGACGACATGAAAAGTGTCGGGATGAGCTTTTCCGAAGATGAGTTCCATCTCGTCTGCCCATGGCACGGTTATGAGTTCAAGTTCCACACTGCTTCTCATGCAGGGTCGTCGACCATATCAATCCGACGATACCCGACAAAGGTTGTGGAAGGGCGCGTGTATGTCAGCGTCTGACAGCTCCGAGGGGAACAACTTGGTACGGTGGAGCGGGCTTATAGAAACCTGTTCATCCATAAACGAGATGATCGGTGACGGAAGGGTTGACCAGATCCCGCCAGAAATAGCTACAAATCTTCTGACCTGCGCTACTCTTCTCTACGCGAAGGATTCAATGGGCGGGAGGCGGTTTCACGACGTCTTCCTTCAGGATGTGACGGTCACCCCAACAGATGTGGTTGTCACGGTGAGCGCGATGCTTCGGGCAGCAGACCTGAACAGTTTCGATCTCGCAATGTGGTTTACCGGTCGACCCCCTGAATCACGACCATAGATTAAGCCAATATTCTATAAACCGGACTTGTTGCCCATCGTGCCGCATCTATTCCAACGTCTTGGCGACGTTACCGAGCAGTAGGGAGACCATGCCATGAGGTGCGCTGTACTTGTTGCAACTGGCCTATTCATCGTTCCAGCTGCAGCCGACGACATTAAGACCTTCTATCAAGGACGGCAGATCCAGATGTTTGTTGGAAGCGCCGTTGGCTCTAGCTACGATATCAACGCCCGCACAGTTGCCCGTCACTATGGACGCCACATTCCCGGCTCCCCATCGGTCATCGTCCAGAACCAGCCTGGCGCCGGCGGCCTTATCATGACCAATTCATTGGCCAATACGGCTCCGAAAGATGGAACTGCTATAGGAGCTACGATCAATGGAGTGCTCACAGCGCACTTGTTGCAGCCGAGCGCGGTTCGGTTTGATCCGACAAAGCTGAACTGGATCGGAAGTTCCAATAGGGACCTGCAGGTGTTGTATGTCTGGCATGACGTTCCCGTCCACAAGCTCGAGGATCTTTTGACTAAAGAGGTCATTGTCGGAGCCACGACACGTGGAACGTCAACTGTCGACTTCCCACTTGTCGCAAACAAGATATTGGGCTTACGTCTGAAGATAGTCAGTGGATATTCCGAAGCCGCGCAGATTCATAAGGCTATGGAAACCGGCGAGGTGCAGGGGGTTTCGGCGCTCGCATGGGCGAATCTGCAAATGCTTAATGCGGACTGGTTAGTCAACAAGAAAATTAGAATAATAGCTCAATGGAACATGCCGCCGCGCGAGGATCTGGCTGGTGTGCCAAGTGTTTCGTCGTTGGCGAAATCTGACATCGATCATGCAGCGCTCCGCTTGTTGACATCGCGCCTCGAAGCAGGTCGGCCATTTCTCGCGCCAGCAAATGTGCCGGCCGGCAGGGTTGCAGCACTCCGTCACGCCTTCGATGAGACCATGAAAGATCCGGCTTTTCTGACAGAGGCGACGAAGTTGAACCTCGATGTCAGTCCAATGACCGGTCAGGAAATCACTAGTCTGTTGGACAAACTCTCGGCCACACCGGAACCGGTCATCGAAAAGGTTCGCGATGCTCTTAACGAGAAATGAGAGCGCCGACATTTCATTCGAGAGAGTCGGATATTGAACTTGCCCCAGTTTAGCGTCTCTCCTAGTGGATCAAATCTGACATTTGAATCCTTTGGAGGATTCCCGCTGGGCTTGTTGTGTGCGAGTCTGGCGCATGCGCACTGGAATTTCCATCACCGTTTCCCCCGCTGATCGCAAGCGTCTTCTGGGCCTTGTCAAAAA